>JBGTES010000047.1:0-83860 GCA_041747675.1 Flavobacteriales bacterium | reverse complement strand
CCAGCTTGGACTGACGGTCTTGATGATCGAAAAATCCTGCTGAGGGGCGCTTCTTGTTCATGCCTCAAAGAGATCGATCAACGCACCACTTTGTCAAGATCAGGACAGCTCAAGTTGTCCACAGGTTCTTCGAACTACCCTTAAGATTCCACATCTGCCACACTCCGAAAATGCTGATCAATGCGATGACGATGTTGGCCATGTTCATCGGACGTGCGGCCTCTGCGGCCAACATCGCCTGGTCTGCCATACCCTTCGCGAAGTCGGCCATCGGGTTGTCATCGCCCATTTCCTCCACGCCTTCCAGAGCCTGATCCATTTGCTCCTGGAGAGCGGCCGTATCGGGCGCGGCCACCAGCGTCATGATGCCACTGATGATGGCCCAGGCGCCTGCGATGAAACTCAGAATGCACAGCACCGTCAATAGTGTCGGACGAGTGCGGGGTACGGGTGTATGGATATCGGTCATGACGAACGGGTTTGGTTTCGGGACAAGGTAGACCGTCATTCGAATGCCGGAACCAGGTGTGATCCGTGACTTTCCCACAGGCTTTCCATGATCGGTACAGCGGATCCCGGAAGCACCTATCCTTGTGCGAACCAAACCCTCGCGAACATGAACTGGTACCTCAAAGTCCTGAAGAACTACGTCGGATTCAAAGGCCGCGCGCGCCGCAAGGAATACTGGATGTTCGTGCTCTTCCACATCATCTTCTCCATCGCGGCCATGGTGCTGGACAATGTGACGGGCATGGCCGACCCCACCACCAACTATGGACCGATCTACGCCCTCTACGCGCTGGCCTTGTTGCTTCCGAGTTTGGCGGTCGCCGTCCGGCGGTTGCATGATGTGGGCAAGAGCGGCTGGTTCCTGTTGATCGCACTCATCCCCATCATCGGCGCCATCTGGCTGATCGTGTTGTACGTTACCGACAGTAAGCCAGGCCCCAACAAGTATGGCCCCAACCCGAAGGAGGAGGCCGGGGTCTGATCCAATGCGGGCGATGAAGTGGAAGAAGGGCTGCCCTTGGGGCGGCTCTTCTTCATACCTGCCCGGTGTACACGGGGTTTTGCACCAGCCTGATCGCATCCACATGCCATCCCTACCTTCGCCGCCGGGCATTCCAACATCACGCCCGGATCATCAACATGAGCTATGACCTGATCGTTCTCGGCAGTGGCCCCGGCGGCTACGTGGCCGCCATCCGCGCCAGCCAGCTGGGCCTGAAGACCGCCATCGTGGAACGCGAATCTCTCGGCGGCATCTGCCTCAACTGGGGTTGCATCCCCACCAAAGCCCTGCTGAAAAGCGGCCAGGTCTTCCAGTACATACAGCACGCCAAGGACTATGGCATCACGGTGGGCGAACCCAAGGCCGACTTCGGTGGCATGGTGAAGCGGAGTCGCGAGGTGGCCGACAGCAACAGCAAGGGCATCGGCTTCCTGATGAAGAAGAACAAGATCGATGTGCTCATGGGCACGGGGAAGATCCTTACGGGCAAGAAGATCGAGGTCACGGACGAGAAAGGGAAGAAGAGCACGGTGGAGGGTAAGCATATCATCATCGCCACCGGTGCCCGCAGCCGCGAGCTACCCGCCTTGAAGCAGGACGGCAAGAAGATCGTCGGTTACCGCGAGGCCATGGTGCTACCCGAGCAGCCCAAAAGCATGGTGGTGGTGGGCAGCGGCGCCATTGGCAGCGAGTTCGCCTACTTCTACAACGCCATCGGTACCAAGGTCACGCTCATCGAATTCCTGCCGAACATCGTACCCGTGGAAGATGACGACGTGAGCAAGCAACTGGAAAAGAGCTTCAAGAAGCAGGGTATCGAGGTGATGACCGGCAGCGAGGTGACCGCCGTGGATACCAAGGGCAAGGGTTGCAAGGTGACGGTGAAGACGCCCAAAGGCGAGCAGACCATCGATTGCGACATCGTGCTGAGTGCGGTGGGCATCGTGGCGAACCTGGAAGGCATCGGACTGGAAGAGGTGGGCATTGTGACCGACAAGGGCAAGATCACGGTGGATGGCTACTACGCCACCAACATCCCCGGCTACTACGCCATCGGCGACTGCACCCCCGGCCAGGCCCTGGCGCATGTGGCCAGCGCCGAAGGGATCATCTGCGTGGAGAAGATCGCCGGTCAGAACCCCGAGAAGTTGGACTACAACAACATCCCGGGATGCACCTACTGCATACCCGAAGTGGCCAGCGTGGGTTATACCGAGAAGCAGTGCAAGGAGAAGGGCATGGAGATCAAGGTGGGCAAGTTCCCTTACAGCGCCAGCGGCAAGGCCAAGGCGGCGGGCAACACCGACGGTTTCGTGAAGCTGATCTTCGACGCCAAGTACGGCGAGCTGTTGGGTGCGCACATGATCGGCTTGAATGTGACGGAGATGATCGCCGAGTGCGTGAGCATCCGTAAGCTGGAGACCACCGGCCACGAGATCATCAAGACCGTGCACCCGCACCCCACCATGAGCGAGGCCATCATGGAAGCGGCAGCGGCTGCGTATGGGGAGGTGATCCATTTGTGAAAAGCTGAAACTTGAAAACTGAAAGTTGAAACGGCCGCATTTTCAACTTTCAGTTTTCTCTTTTCAAGTTTCAGCTTTCGCATTTCGACCATGTGTGGCATAGCCGGATCATATCACCTGCGTGGCGGTGAGGCCCCGAAAGATGACCGCATCAGCGATGCCCTGCGTTGTATCGCACACCGTGGTCCGGATGATGAAGGCGTGTATCGAAGCGGGCGCGCCACGCTGGGCCACCGCCGTCTAAGCATCATAGATACCAGCGCCGCAGGACATCAGCCGTTCACGGATGATGGCGGCAGGTATACCATCGTGTTCAACGGGGAGGTCTTCAATTTCCAGGAGCTCCGTGCTGCACTCGAAGCACAGGGCCACACCTTACGCAGCCACACGGACACCGAGGTGATCCTGCGCTTATATGCCGTACAGGGCGAGACCTTCCTGCACGAACTCAACGGATTTTTCGCGCTCGCGATACACGATGCGCAGGAAGACACCCTCCTGGTGGCGCGAGACCGCTTCGGTGTGAAGCCCCTGCTCTGGAGCCAACACGAGGGGCGTTTCCTGTTCTGCAGCGAACTGCGTGGACTACAGGCTCTTGGCGCACCGGAGAAGGTGGACCGCCTATCGCTGTTGCAGCTCCTCACCTACCACTACATCGCTGCCCCTCATTCCCTCCTGGATGGCGTTCACAAACTGGAGCCGGGCCATCTGTTGCGCGTGAATGCGGCCGGTGTGACCAAGGAAGCATGGTACGATCTTCCGGTCGCCGCAAAACGCGTCCCGGCGGTGAAGCACCCCGCCAGCCACCTGCGCAAACTGTTGGATGATGCCGTGCGCCTGCGCCTGATCGCCGATGTACCGGTGGGCACTTTTCTCAGCGGAGGCCTGGACAGCAGTATCGTCAGCGCATTGGCGGCCCGTCACCACCCGGACCTGCGCACCTTCAGCATCGGGTTCGCCGATGATCCCTACTTCGACGAAACACGCTACGCCGAAGAGGTGGCGCGGCACATCGGATCCACGCATACCACCTTCCGGCTCTCCCGTGAGGACATCGCCGGTGCCTACGTGGCGTTCCTCGATACCATCGACGAACCTTTCGCCGACAGCAGTGCGTTGCCCGCTTTCATCCTGGCCCGCGAAACACGTGGGCATGTGACCGTGGCGCTCAGCGGTGATGGTGCCGACGAGGTCTTCGGTGGCTATCGGAAGCATCAGGCTGAACTGCGCCATCGCGCCCCGGGTGTGGTGGAGAAGGTCGTGACGGCACTTGGACCGCTGTGGCGTACACTGCCGCGTTCGCGCAACACCCGCCTGACGGACATCTTCCGCCAGTTGGACCGTTTCGCCCGTGCCGCGCAGGGCGATGCCGCGCAACGCTGGCTGCGTTACGCCTGCTTCGACACCGATGGTGATGGCGCTGCGCTGATGCCGCATACAGCGCACCCCGGAGCCCTGGCCGGCCGCGAGGAGGCCATGACCGAAGGTTTGCGGCGTATGCCTGGCATGAATGGACACCTGCTCACCGATGTCCGCACCGTACTGTCCAACGACATGCTTCACAAGGTGGACATCACGAGCATGGCGCACGCCCTGGAAGTGCGCACCCCCTTCCTGGACCGACGTGTGGTGGAGTATGCTTTCAGCCTACCTGCGGAGGAAAAATTCACCAGGGGAAAAGGTAAAGCACTGCTGCATGCCGCCTTCGGCGATCTGCTACCTGCCAGTATCCTTGCCCGCCGCAAACAGGGCTTCGAGGTGCCCTTGCGCGACTTGATCCTTGGTCCATTGTCCGGATTGGCCAACGAACTTTTACAACGCGATCGGGTCGAAGCCGCCGGCCTGGAATGGCGCGCCATAAGTGGGATTCGCCAACGACTCGCGGGTCCTTCGCCAGGCACCGCACAGGCAACCACGCATGCGCTGCTCGTCTACCTATCGTGGTGGAACAGGCACCATGGCCGGTGATCCCGGCCCGTGCTCCCCACCCATCGGCTACCTTTGCCATCGCTCCGGAATGCCTCGTATCCTACGTATCATCAATCGTTTCAATCTGGGAGGGCCTACGCACAACGCGGCCTACCTCAGCCGGTACCTGCCGGACGACTTCGAAACCTTGTTGGTGGGAGGTGGACAGGGAGCCACCGAGGAGGGCAGCCACCACATCCTGGATGCCATGGGTGTGAAGCCCTTGATCCTTCCGGAAATGCAACGGGAGGTGGCACCCTGGCAGGACCGCGGTGCGTACCGTCGCATCAAGGAGCTTATCCAGAAGTTCCAGCCGGACATCGTACATACCCATGCCGCCAAGGCCGGTGCGGTGGGTCGCCTGGCCGCTTCCAAGCTCGGGGTGAAAGCCATCGTACACACCTTCCATGGGCACGTGTTCCATAGCTACTTCGGCCCCATGCGTACCGCTCTCTATAAGAATGTGGAACGCTTCCTGGCCAGCCGCTCCTCGCGCATCGTGGCCATCAGCGACCGGCAAAAGGAGGAGTTGGTGGAGGAGCACCGGATCTGTCCGGCGGACAAGGTGACCGTGATCCCACTGGGCTTCGATCTGAGCCGCTTCCAGGAGGACCAGCAGATCAAACGCGCCCTGTTCCGCCGCGTGTACGGCCTGGCCGATGATGAGATGGCGGTGGGCATCGTGGGTCGCCTGGTGCCGATCAAGAACCACGACCTGTTCCTGGAGGCCATCGCCACCGTGAGCCAAAGAAGCGGCCGGAAGCTTCGTGCGTTCATCGTGGGAGATGGGGAGGAACGCGAGCGCCTGCAACGCAGGGCCAGCGACCTTGGCCTGAGCATTGTGAGTGGTCCGGTGTTCAACGGTCACGGCTTCGGCCATGGTGTGGTGAACGGGCGGGCGGCTGTCGCTCCTGCCACGATCACCTTCACCAGTTGGATCAAGGAGATCGACATCGTGAACGCCGGCCTGGACATCGTGATGCTGACCTCGCTGAACGAGGGTACACCGGTAAGCCTGATCGAGGCGCAGGCCGCCAACCGGCCTATTGTGACCACCCGCGTGGGCGGCATCGAGAACGTGGTGGTACCCGGGCGCACCGCGCTGCTGGCCGAAAGCGGCGACCTGGACGGTCTCACCGCGTGCCTGCAGGAATTGCTGGACAATGCCCCTCTGCGGCAAAGCATGGGCGACAGCGGCTGGGACCATGTGCGGGACCGCTACCATTACACCCGTTTGGTGAACGACACGGCCGACCTCTACCGCAGCCTGCTGAACTGAACCCGGCGGGCACCTATCGTTTACATTTGCCCGCGCATGACATTACCCTCCCTGGAACGCTGGGCCCCTGCGGCATTGTCGGTCATCATCCTGTCGGGTTGCACCATCAACCGCGACATCATGTTCAAGACCCCGCGCGACCATGTGTTCGACCCCTTCCCGGACACACTCATGCAGCAGGTGGTCATCCAGCCCAATGATGTGCTGCAGTTCCGCCTCTTCGCCAATGATGGTTTCAAGCTGATCGATCTTGTGAGCGAGACCGCAGGCCGGGAGGCCATGTGGATGAACCGCATGGTTTTCTCCTACGTGGTGGAATATGACGGGATGGTGAAGCTCCCCCTCATTGGCCGTGTGCCCGTGGCAGGCATGTCCATGCGCCAGGCGGAGAACGACCTGGAGCTGAGATACGAGCGCTACTACAACCGGCCCTTTGTGCAGTTGCTGGTGGTGAACCGGCGGGTGGTCGTTTTCCCCGGAGGAGGCGGTGATGCCCGCATCGTGCCACTGGAGAACAATGCCACCACACTGCTGGAAGTGATCGGGATCGCTGGTGGCGTGAACGTACGCGGCGATGCCCGCCATGTGAAACTATTCCGTGCGGCCCCTGGAGGCAAGCGCTTGATCTACCATTTCGACCTCTCCACCATCGATGGTCTGCGCTATGCTGACATCGTGATGCAGGGAGATGACGTGGTATACGTGCAACCCAACCCGGACCTGGCCCGAGGCGCGCTACGCGACGTGGCACCCATCGTGACCCTGCTCACCAGCCTCGTGCTCGTTTATGGGGTGGTACGCGGGTTCAATTAGGCTGAACACCCCATGCTCAGCGAGGACATCAGCCAGCGCAACCTCAACTTCGAGAGCTACAAGGAGCGCATCACGAATTTCAGCAATGAGTTCGAGCTCGGGCTGTTCCTTCACATCCTGCGCCGCAGCCTGATCTGGATCGCACTGTGCATCATGATGGCCCTGGCAGCGGCCGCCCTCTACCTGCGCTATACCGCCAAGATCTACGAATCGCGCGCCGTACTACAGCTTCGGGAGAGCAATACCGCGCAACAGGTGCTGAGCATGAGCACCTTCGCCGAGGACAAGAACCTGCAGGCCGATGTAGAACTGATGCGTTCACGCTTTTTTCTGGATCGAAGCCTGGACAGACTTCCTCTTGAAGTAAGCTACTTCAACCGGGGGCAGATCCTTACCGAGGAATACTACACCCGCACGTTCTTTCGCGCGGAAAACCTGAACGTGCTGGACAAAGCCATATTGGACCAGCCCATATTCGTCGATCTGGGGCGGCCGGACCGTGTAGGGCTGTCCTATACCGTGGCCGGCAGGGCCCACGAAGCCGAAGCCCGGCACGGCGACATACTGCGCACCCCGCATTTCACCTGCCGTGTGGAAGTAAGCGACCGCGGCCTGGCCCTGGATAGTGAAACGGGCCTGATGCTTTACATGAAGATCAATTCGCGGACGAGCCTTCTGAAACACTACGCCGAACGCACCCAGGTGCGTATCGCGGACCCGCAGGCCAAGACCGTGGAGATCCTGAGCCGCGACGAGAACGTGTACCTGGCGCGCGATCTGGCGCAGGCCATGGCAGAGACGTTCATCGACTATGACGTGGAGCGCCAGAGCGCCAGTGCCGAGAACATCATCCGTTTCATCAGTTCCCAGAAGGACACCGTGTTCAACGAGCTGCGCGCGTCCGAGGGCCGCATGCAGTCCTTCAAGATGGACAACCGGGTGGCCGATCTGGGGCAGCTCACCCCCATTTTCCTTGAGCGTTCTCGTGAATACGAGGACGAGATCGTGCGGCTCACACTCGACGTGGAACTGCTCAAGGAGATCGGCCGCCGCACCGACCGGCCCATGGAACAGATCAATGCGTATGAATTACTGCCCCTGCTGATCGGGACCCAGTTCGATCGTATACTGGGCAACATGCTCGTCAACCTCCAGGAACTTCTGCGCAAACGTGAGGAGCTGGCTTTGGAGGTGACCACTGATCACTACGCCCTGAAGAACCAGGAGCAGCAGATCGCCATGCACAAGAACCTGCTGCTGCAGAGTGTGAACACGCTTCGTGAGCGCGCCGAGATGCGCATGCAGGATCTGGACGACCAACTGCGGAGCTTCGAGTCGCAATTCCTCACCCTGCCAGAGAAGGAGCTGCAGTACGCGCGCATCGAGCGCATATTCAGCATCAACGAGAAGTATTATACCCAGTTGCTCGAGCGGGAGATCCAATACCGCATCAGCAAAGCGGGGTTCGTCGCCGAGAACCGCATCCTGCAGGAGGCCAGCATACCCACCGAGCCCATCAGCCCGAAGCCCAACATCATTTACGCCTCCTACCTCATCGCCGGCCTGGTGATCAGCCTGCTCATCGTACTGGTCCGGTATATCCTGCACGACAACATCACTTCGCTGCACGACATCGCCAAACTCTCCAACGCCAGCATCGGCATCCTGGGCATGGTGCCCCGCTACAAAAAGGAGATCCCCATCTCCCAATTGCTCATCGACAAGAACCCGAAGAGCCTCATCGCCGAAAGTTTCCGCAGCATCCGCACCAACCTGCAATTCGTTGACAACTCCCCGGGCTCCAAGCTCATCGCCATCACCAGCACCATCTCCGGCGAGGGCAAGACATTCGTGGCCATGAACCTGGCAGGGATCATCTCTTATGGGGGCAAGAAGGTCATCATCCTTGATCTGGACATGCGCAAGCCGAAGATCCACCTGGGCTTCGGCGTGGAGAACGTGCGCGGCATGAGCACCCTGTTGATCGGCCGCGACGAACTGGATAATTGCATCCAGTTCAGCAGTCTGGAGGGGCTTCATTTCATCACCGCCGGCCCCATTCCACCCAATCCATCTGAACTGATCATCAGTGAACGCATGGACCTGCTCCTGGGCGAACTGCGCGGGCGCTATGATGTGGTGCTGGTGGACAACCCACCGGTGGGCCTCGTGACCGATGGCATCCCCATGATCCAACGCGCGGACTATCCGATCTACATCTTCCGAAGCGACTACAGCAAGAAGCAGTTCGTGCAGAACGTGGACCGGCTGATCAATGAGAATAGCATCTCGCGGCTGAGCACCATCCTCAACGGGGTGGATATCGACCGTAACAAGTATGGCTACAACTATGGATATGGTTATGGATATGGGTACAGCTATGGCCAGGGCTATGGTGGCGGTTATTACGAGGATCGATCCGAGACGAAGAAGCGCAGTTTCCTGGACTGGTTGATGGGGCGATGAGCATGGAGGTGGAGAGCACGGAGATCGACGGTGTACTGATCCTGCGGCCGCGTGTGTTCGCCGATCCGCGCGGACACTTCCTTGAGACATACAACAAGGTGGCCTTTCAAAAGGCGACCGGCCTGATGCTGGATTTTACGCAGGACAACGAGAGCCTCTCCAGCACGGGGGTGCTGCGCGGCCTGCACTTCCAGGAACATCCGCACGCGCAGGGCAAACTGGTCCGTGTATCACGTGGCGCGGTGATCGATGTGGCCGTGGACATCCGCGCCGGAAGTCCGACCCTGGGGCGCCATGTGATGGTACGCCTGGACGATCGTGAAAAGAAAATGCTGTGGGTACCACCCGGCCTGGCGCATGGCTTCCTGGCATTGGAGGACGACACACTGTTCCACTACAAATGCAGCGCACACTACCACCAGCCTTCGGAACGCACCATCCGCTGGGATGACCCGCAGCTGGCGATCCCCTGGCCGGAGCAGGCGCCCCTGGTAAGTGAAAAGGACATCGCGGGGATGACCTTCGCCGAATACCTGCGTCATAGGAACGTATAGCACCGGTGCGGCCATGTACACCAGTACCCAGCTCTTCCTCATCTACTCCGGGCTTTTTTTCGCCGCCCTGGTCTTCAGCCTGCTGATCAATTCACTGTTCATGCGCTTCGCACGTACCCTGGGGATCCGGGACCGGGTACCCCTGACCATGCGCTGGAGCAGTTCCTCCAAACCCGCCTTCGGCGGGATCGGATTCTACATCCTTTTCCTGGTGGGTTTCACCCTGCACGGGGTGCTCTTCCCCGGCCAGAGCCGCGATGCCCTGCGTCCCGAACTGCTCGGCCTGCTGGCCGCCACCTCCCTGGGATTCCTGATGGGCCTGGCGGATGATGCCTACGACACGCGCCCCCTGCTGAAGCTCGCAGTGCAACTGGCATGTGGCGCCATCCTCATCGCCACCGGCACCTACATCGACCTCTTCGAGACCCAATGGATCAACATCATCATCACCATGGTCTGGACCGTGGGCATGATGAACGCCATCAACATGCTGGACAACATGGACGGCATCACCACCGTGGTGGCCATCGGCATCCTGGCGGCTGCCATCATGGTCATGCTGCTGATGGGCCCCATGGACCCGGTATACATGGTGTTGATGGTGGGTACCATGGCGGCCATAAGTGGATTCCTGTTCTTCAACTGGCATCCCTCCCGCATGTTCATGGGCGACACCGGAAGCCAGTTCCTGGGCGTCTTCCTCGCCTTCACCGGCATCCGCTTCTTCTGGAACACCCCTTCACCACTGAACGAGTGGGAGCCCGAACGTCAGGTGCTCGCCGCCATCATTGTTTTCCTGCTGCCCATCGTGGACACCACCATCGTATCGATCAACCGCATCGCACGTGGCAGCTCCCCCTTCGTGGGCGGGCGCGATCACACCACGCACCACCTGAGTTACGCAGGACTCAGCGATGGACAGGTGGCTCTGACGTTCATCGGCCTGAGCCTGGTGAATGGCTTCCTTACCTTTGTCATGTTCCGCTTTATCGAAGTCTGGCGGAACTTCCATACGGTGATATTCGTTCTGTACTGCCTCCTGGTCTTCAGCACTCTGCTCATACTCACGCGACGCACCCGCCCTGCGGACACATGAAAGCGACACTTCGGAATATGGCCCTACCTGCACGCATGCTGCTTTGGTCCGTGATACTGCTGGCCGGTGCCCTTACCCTGCGGCTCCTCACCTGGTACACGGTGGCTTCCGGAGGCGACCTGGACCACCTGCGCCATTTCAACGATTCCTACAAGGTCTTCTCCCTCACCCTGCCCAGCGAGTTAAGCTTCTGCGAAGAGCCCGTGCCCTTGGAGCGCATCGACATACGTGAGCGCCTGGACAGGGAACTGCTGGTGAACACCTACTGGCAGAGCAACACCCTGTTGATCCACAAACGCGCCGCTCGCTGGCTGCCCATGATCGAGGAAGTGCTGCAACGGGAAGGTGTGCCCGAGGACCTGAAGTACATCCCGCTGATCGAAAGCGGGCTTACCAACGTGATATCCCCCGCCGGCGCCACGGGGTACTGGCAGTTCATGAAGGAGACCGCCATTACCCACGGATTGGAGGTGAATGGCGAGGTGGATGAACGCTACCATGTGGAGAAGAGCACTGCGGCCGCATGCCGCTACCTGAAGGATGCGCATAAGAAATTCGGCAGCTGGGCCATGGCCGCCGCCGCCTACAACCTGGGCCCCGGCGGTGTGAACAAGCAGGTGGGACGGCAGGGACAGGAGAACTACTTCGACCTGCTGCTGCCCGAGGAGACCAGCCGCTATGTGTTCCGCATCCTGGCCATCAAGGAGATCCTGCACGACCCGGAGCGCTACGGATTCCACATCCGCAAGAAGGACCTGTACCCACCGTACGTGACGCGCACCGTGGAGGTGCAGGGCGCCGTGCCGGACCTGGCGCTGTTCGCCAAGGCACAGGGCACCGACTACAAGACCTTGAAACTGTTGAACCCCTGGCTGCGCGACACCAAGCTGAGCAACACCGCCGGGCGCACCTACCAGATCCTTCTTCCCGGCAAGGGTTTCCATGAAGCCCCGATCGCGCAGGACTGATCCCCCGCCCACGGCATTGCCTACCGGACCGGACACCGAGATCGGCACGGCCACACTGGCCGATGCGGATACCGCATACATCGAGGTCTACGGTGCGCGTGTCCACAACCTCAAGAACATCGATGTGCGCATCCCACGCGACCGGCTGGTGGTGATCACCGGGTTGAGCGGATGCGGCAAGAGCAGCCTGGCCTTTGATACGATCCATGCCGAGGGGCAACGCCGCTACATCGAGACCTTCAATGCCTATGCCCGTCAGTTCCTCGGGGGCATCGAGCGCCCTGATGTGGACCTGATCGATGGGCTCAGCCCGGTGATCGCCATCGAGCAGAAGACCATCAGCCGGAATCCGCGCAGCACCGTGGGCACCGTCACCGAGGTATACGACCTGCTGCGTCTGCTCTTCGCCCGTGTGGCCGATGCCTTCAGCCATGTGACAGGTGAACCCATGGTGCGCTACACCGACCAGCGCATCGTGGAACTGATCGCCAATACGCTCGCCGGACAGGAAGCTCTTGTGCTCGCGCCGTTGGTACGCGGCCGCAAGGGCCATTATCGGGAACTCTTCGAGCAACTGTTGCGGCAGGGTTTTCTGCGCGCCCGCGTGGATGGCGAGGTGATCGACATCACCGGCAGGCCCCGGCTGGACCGCTACAAGGTGCACGACATCGAACTGGTGGTGGACCGCATCAAGGTCAACGCCGCCAACGGCAAGCGCCTGTCCGATACGGTCGCCACCGCGCTGAAGTATGGCAAGGGCAATCTGATGGTGATGCCCGCCAAGGGAGGCGATGCGCGGTTCCTCAGCCGCCACCTGATGTGCCCCACCAGCGGCATCGCGTACGAAGAGCCCGAGCCCAACCTCTTCAGCTTCAACAGCCCCTACGGTGCATGCCCACGTTGCAATGGGCTGGGCCAGGTATCCGAGGTGGCCCTGGACAAGATCGTCCCCGACCGTCGCAAGAGCATCCGCAAGGGTGCCATCATGCCGCTTGGCGCATACAAAAGCAGTTGGGTCTTCAAACAGGTGGAAGCCGTGCTGGCACACCACGGGCACGACCTGGACACCGCGGTGGAGGAGATGGATGATGCCATCCTCGCCGCGCTGCTCAACGGCATGGACGAACCGCTGCGCGTGAAAAGCGGTGCCGGCCTGCGTGACCGCACCGTACAATTCGAGGGGATCATCCCCTTCATCCTGGAGCAGGCGCGCGAGGGTCCGAAGAACGCGCGCAAATGGGCCGACGGCTTCACCCACATGATCACCTGCCCCGAGTGTGCGGGCAGCAGGCTGAAGAAGACCGCGCTGCACTTCCGGCTCGCCGGCAGCAACATCCACGAGCTGGCCACACTGCCGATCGACGGGCTGTCCGCCTTCATGTCCGGGCTCGTCGCGCAACTTGATGAGAAGAAGGCGCTCATCGCACGCGAGGCCGTGAAGGAGATCCAGGCGCGCTGTCGTTTCCTGGTCGATGTGGGACTGGAGTACCTGACGTTGGATCGCAGCGCGCGCTCCCTCAGTGGTGGCGAGGCGCAGCGCATACGGCTGGCCACGCAGATCGGCAGCCAGCTCACCGGTGTGCTGTACATCCGGGACGAGCCCAGCAGCGGCCTGCACCAGCGCGACGACCAGCGCCTGATCGGCAGCCTGCGCGAACTGCGCGACGCCGGGAACAGCGTGCTGGTGGTGGAACACGACAGGGAGATGATGCGCAGCGCGGATCATCTGATCGACATCGGCCCCGGTGCCGGGGAACACGGCGGCCGCATCGTGGGGGAAGGCCCGCCGGCGGAATTCATGCGCGGCGACAGCACCACCGCAAAGTATCTGCGTGGCGAACTGCGCATCCCGGTACCCACGCAACGCCGCCCCGGCAACGGGAAGAAACTCGTGCTGCGCGGCGCCAGCGGGAACAACCTGAAGTCGGTGGATGTGGACTTCCCGCTCGGCAAGCTCATCTGCGTGACGGGCGTGAGTGGCAGCGGCAAGAGCACGCTCATCGGCGACACGCTCTACCCCATCCTGAACAAACACTTCTACCGCAGCGACAGCCACCCGCTGCCCTACACGTCCGTGCAAGGGCTGGAGCATCTGGACAAGGTGATCGAGGTGGACCAGAGCCCGATCGGCCGTACCCCGCGCAGCAATCCGGCCACCTACACCGGGCTGTTCGACCATGTCCGCGAACTCTTCGCCCAACTGCCCAGCGCCAAGATCCGCGGCTACAAAAGCGGGCGCTTCAGTTTCAACACTCCGGGTGGGCGCTGCGAGACCTGCAAGGGCGCCGGCCAGCGTACCATTGAAATGAATTTCCTGCCCGACGTGGACGTTCCCTGTGAGACCTGTAGGGGCAAACGCTTCGATCGGGAAACGCTCGAGGTGCGCTTCAAAGGGCGCAGCATCGCCGATGTGCTTGCCATGTCCGTGGAGGATGCCGCGGTACACTTCTCAGAGATCCCCCGCATCCACGACAAGCTGCGCACGCTGCTCGATGTGGGCCTGGGTTATGTGACCCTGGGGCAGAGCAGCACCACCCTCAGCGGCGGCGAGGCACAGCGCATCAAACTCGCCACCGAGCTGAGCAAACGCGACACCGGCAACACCTTCTACATCCTGGACGAACCCACCACCGGATTGCATTTCGACGACGTGAAACAACTGATCCACGTGCTGGACCGCCTGGTGGACCATGGCAACACGGTGCTGGTGATCGAGCACAACCTGGATATCATCAAGGTGGCCGACCACGTCATCGACATGGGCCCGGAGGGTGGTGGCGGCGGCGGCCTGGTGGTGGCGCGCGGTACGCCAGAGGAAGTGGTGATGATGGGACGGGGGCATACCTTCCCATTCCTGAAGGAGGAACTGGCCTGAGCACTTGTCCGGGGCTGACCATATGAAAAGCATGAAGCGTAACGAGAACAAAGCGGTGCCCATCAAGCGCAGCACGCGCAGGACGCCACCGCATGATGATGGCGAACGCAGGATCCTGAAGGCTTTCAAGCGCAAGGGCTGGAGCGAGGTGAAGGCCAATGACAGCTGGGCCATCTTCAAGATCATGAGTGAGTTCGTGGAAGGCTTCGAGGCCATGCAGAGGATCCGTCCCTGCGTGAGCATCTTCGGCAGCGCCCGCACCATTCCGGACCAGGCGGAATACCAGCTTGCCGAGGAGATCGCCTTCCAACTCACCGGCCGCGGTTACGGCGTGATCACCGGCGGTGGGCCGGGCATCATGGAGGCCGCCAACAAGGGCGCACAGCGCGGTGGTGGCACCAGTGTGGGTCTCAACATCGACCTGCCCTTCGAGCAGGAGCCCAACCGTTTCATCGACAAGGAGAAGAGCATCAACTTCGATTACTTCTTCGTGCGCAAGGTGATGTTCGTGAAATACAGCCAGGGCTTCATCGTGCTGCCCGGCGGTTTCGGCACACTGGACGAATTATTTGAGGCGCTCACCCTGATCCAGACAAAGAAGATCGGACGCTTCCCCATCATCCTTGTAGGCAGCGCCTACTGGCAGGGCCTGCTGGATTGGATCAAGCGCACCATGGGCGGGAAGCACAGCAACATCAACCCCGAGGACCTCGATCTGATCTCCGTGGTGGACAAGCCCGAGGATGCCGTGGCAGCCATCGACAGCTTCTACAGCAAGTACATGCTGAAGCCGAATTTTTAGCGGGGTTTGCCACACACCCTTTGCGGGCCTTCTGTGACCATCGGGCGGTGCTCTGGCCGTCTCCGCCTTGACCTGACGATCAACTGTCGCCCTTGATCGTCTCCACCAATTTGTCCTTCTCCCATACTCCCTTCACGCGCACCTTGCCATTGGCCTCATACAGGGTCCCTGGTCCGTGACGCATGTCGTCCAGCCACTGACCTTCCCAGCGCTGGCCATTCTTCCAATGGTATATACCCTGACCGTTGCGCCGGTCATCCACGTATTGGCCCTGGTAGCGTTCACCATCAGGCCAGTTGAATTCGCCCCGGCCGTGCCGCATATTGTTCGCCCATTGGCCCTCGTAGATGCTTCCCGAACGCCACATGCCGATCCCCTGGCCCCGTGCTTTGCCGTCTTTCACCTCGCCGAAGTACACCACTTCCTCGGCCTTCTTACCACTTGGGAAACGAAGCACCCCTTTGGACGAGCGGGCTTCCTGTTCGGCCCGCAAACGGTCCAGCTCGCGGGCTTGGTCGTCCAGATGGCTGCCATACAGTTCCTGTAGTTGCCGCTCTTCGCGCTTCAATAGTTCGCGCCCTTTCAGCAGGTCCTGCTCCATGGCCTGGTAGCGTGCGATCAGCTGTTCGCTTCTCTTCAACTGTGCGTCCGACCGTGCATGCACGGTGGCCTGGTCATCGTTGCCTCCAGCCAGCATTGCGGTGATGTATGCCCTGCGCTGTTCCAGGAGGGTGCTGTCGCCGGTGTGCGCGGCCAGTTCTTCAAAGGCCTTCAGAGCTACCGCATGGTCGCCCTTCAACAAGCTGGCCTCTGCCATCACCCGCTTCATCAGCATCTCGTTCCGCTGTTCGTACCCGGTGGCCTTGTGTCTCCACGCGTTGCGGCTTTGCAATGCGACGAAGAGGCAGGCGAAGAGTCCGGCGCTCAAGATCCAGGGAATACTCTTGGTGGTCCGTGCCATGGTCAATCGAAGAAACGTACTTGCGGGATATCCTTCGATCCAAGTCTTCGCAACTGATCCACGTAGATGCATACCATCAGCCCGCGGTCATGGTCGAATTCGAAGCCCGTGGCACCGCGGGTACGGAAGCGGTCCACATAGCGCAACTCTATGCGTGCGGCAGTGAGGAAACGGTAGCCGACGCCGAAGTACCAGCGGCTCTGGTTGAAGGTGTTCAGCACCACATTCCGGCCGATGTTGATCCCCAACTCCCCGGAGCCCATCAGGTACAGGGTCTTGTCGGAATAGAAATCGTCGGAGTTCAGCAGGCAGCGAAGGCGGTAGCGGAAGCGGAAACGGTTGCTGTACCGGAGAGAGTCCTGCCCGGGCACCTCCTGCCAGCGGAGTTCGTAGCGATAGCGCCAGGTGTGAATGAGCCTGCCACCGGCCTGCTTGTGGTGGTGGAAGAACTGGAGCGTTGTGCGCATTTCGCTGTAGGGCGCACGAAGCGTATCCTCCGGTTTCCCCACATACTCCGTGGTGTGCATGTAACCCAGCGGACTGATGCTGAATCGGGACATGGGCGAGAACTGGTAGTGTGCCCAGGGTCGGAAGCTCTCGCGCATGGGGCTCATGAAAATGCTGCCCTGTCCGAATTCGTTCTTACGACGCAGTATGCCATCCACGCCCCAGCCCCATTTGCCGGTCTCCCCGAAGTCGTTGATCTCCAACTTGCTCCAGAAGGTCTGCGTGGGATAGACCGTTTTGGTCGCAGGACCTTGGGCCATGATCCCACCCATGAACAGGAAACCCATCAGCATTCCGGCACAGGCCCATATCCGGAACCTTCCCATGCACACCGCGCGTCCAGTGGTGCGGGCTTTCGACTCCGCCATCGAATCTCCCTCTTGTGCACCTGCGTCCCTACCCTTCACAACCATTGAAGCCTGTTCAGTGCCAGCGGTGGGCAACCTTGCCGATGAGCCGCATGGCCGGGGGCGAAAATAGCCCACACCGTTTTCCACTCGTCAAGTCACAGGCAGGTGTTGGCCTCGACGAGCATGGCACAACAACATCATGCCTCGCTCATGTCTTTCAGAAGGTAGGTCCGGGTCGCAGATTTGAACCAGCAACATCGGTGTGAACGTTGCGTGCATGGAACATTCGCGGGAACGGGCGAATGGCACAACTACATCATGCCTTGCTCATTTCTTGCAGTTGGCAGGTACGGATCGAAGATCCGAACCAGCAACATCCGCGTGAGCGTGGGCGGACTACTTGTAACAGGCGTAGATAAACGTCACAATAAGGGCAACCACAATGATGGAGTAAATCACTCCGGACCATGTAGCGATAGTAACTGTGTGACCAGATCCCACCACAGCGGACAAGAACCACTTATTCAGCATCAAGAGCAGATAGGCGAAAATCGTAGCCTCCGCCAGCAAAAGAGATCCTTGGGCAATGGCTTGTGCCGTGAGATCATCACGTATCCGTCCATCTTTCCACCGGAAGCTATCAGGTATCAAGAAACCGTTCAAATACGTGTTGGCATACAGAAAAAACATTGCCGTGAACCCCAAATAGACTAAGTTGTATATCGCATAAATCACATATGCCATATGGCTGTAGATATTCCCTAGGAGCTTTCCCCGCTCCCGAGGAACATTGATCGGTGGTCCATCGTGTCTTCGCATCGTCAGCCAAGATAGTTCGGCGATACACACCTCACATTGGATCGTCTCAGGTTCAACTTCGCCGTGCGCTCGCACACCAAGGAGCACTGATCCAGTGCAATGACGACGGATCCCACCCCCGCCCATTCACACGCCCCTGTTCGTATCGCTCCGATCCCCGCGTGGATCGCGGGCTTGGGCGCGGATACTTTTGGCCGTGGCGCGGTGCACGCGCGCCATCAAATCAGAAGCGCAGCGCATGGCACATCAACTGATCCTCTTCGTCAACCTCGTCGGCCTGATGCTGATCGACCTGTTCTTCGTCGCCGACATCAACATCACACAGAATGTCCCCACCACCATGGCGCCGGGTTCCGAAGTGCGTGTGACGGTGACCGTGGACAAGGGATCGCTCGGCGGTTTCGCCAAGCTGCAACTCGATCTACCGCAGGGGCTCACCGCCACGGCCATCGAGACCAAGGGCGCATCCTTCACCTTCGCTGACCAGAAGGCCAAGTTCATCTGGATGGCCCTGCCCTCCTCCACCAGTTTCAAGGTGAGCTACACCCTGAAGGCCGATGCAGAGGCGCGCGGCCCCCTCACCATCCAGGGCCGCCTCTCCTACATCGAGGACAACGAGCGCAAGACCTACGACCTGCCCGCCGCCACCGTGGACCTGGGAACCGAAGCGCCCGCGCCCATCGCGCTGGTGGAAAGTGAAGAAGCAGAAGCGCCGGGTGCCATGGATCTGGTGAGCGCCGCCAGTGGTGCGCCCATGGGCGGTGCCGCCGCAGCAGTGGTGCACCAGGCCAGCGGCATCGCGCCCATGCAGGGGCCCGGCAATGTCAGCGGTACGCGCGTGATCACCCCGATCACCGAGCAGGAGATCCTTGTGGAGGTGGTGGTGACCAAGGGCGACATCCGCGGGTTCGGCAAGTTGCAGGAGACCATCCCTGCTGGCTTCACGGCCATGGAGAAGACCAGCGACGAGGCTATCTTCACCGCACAAGATCGCATCGTGAAGTTCGTCTGGCTCAACCTGCCCGCACGCGGCGAGATCAAGGTGGTGTACAAGCTGCGGGCGAACAGCCAGCCTGATGGTGAGTACAGCATCGATGGAGACTTCGGCTACCTGCTGAACGACGAGACCCAACGTGCCACGCTGGGCACCTCGAAATTCTGGATAGGCGCCAGGGCCTTCGAGATGATGGCGGGCGACCCGAGCAAGCTGGGAGAGATGGACAACCAGGACGCCGATCTCGCGCTGCGCCAGAAGCAGGCAGCGGAGGAAGCCGCGCGCAAGGCGGCCGAGGAGGCGGCACGCAAGGCACAGCAGGAGGCACAGGCGCGCGCGCAGGAGGCCGCCAAGCCCAAGACCGCACCTGTTGGCGACCGCATCCCTGGTCCGGAGAAGGGCGTGGTGTACAAGGTGCAGATCACCGCCGCGCATCGCGAAGTGGGACGCGCCTACTTCCAGGCCCGCCACCGCTATGGCGGCGAGTTCCAGATCGAGCGGCACCAGGGGTGGATCAAGTATGTCACCGGCCGGTACACCGACTACCAGCAGGCACGTGACAAGCGTGTGGACTTCGTACGGGACGGCCATGAATTCCCAGGCCCCTTCGTGACCGCCTACAGTGATGGTGAGCGGATCACCGTGCAGCAGGCATTGATGATCAGCAACCAGAAGTGGGTGCAGTAATGGCCTGAACACGGCATGCGACAGCCACGAGCCTTCCCAGCCCATCCGTCCGGCAGGACGGGTCTGCGGTTGTTCGCATGGTCCATCTTCCTCTTTCTTTTCGCACGCTCCGTGATGGGGCAGGCGGACACCACCGCCACGGAAGCACCCCTGCCCAAGCCCCTGAAGCCCACCTTCGGCCTGGGTGCGGGCATGCTGGCCTTTTATGGTGATGTGGGTCGCGATCACGCCGCATACAATCCGTTGGTTTCACGTGTGGGCTATGAACTGCGCGCCACCGTGCCCATCACCCAATGGCTGGAGGGCGGCCTCTACGCCATGCACGGCAGGCTCGGCGTGAATGAACGTGGCATCGATCGAAACCTGAATTTCGAGTCGCGCATCACCGTGGGCGGCTTCCAGTTCCGATACAATTTCCACCAGTTCCTCAACCCGGACCGCGTGGTGGAACCGTACATCAACTTCGGATTCGAGTCCGTGGAGTTCCTCACCAAGACCGACCTCCGCGACAGCCAGGGCCGCTGGTACAATTACTGGAGCGACGGCAGCATACGCGACCTGCCGGAAGATGCCCCCAACGCGGAAGAGGCGGAGATCATCCAGCGCGACTACCGCTACGAGACCGATGTGCGTGAGTTGAACGCCGACGGTTTCGGCAAGTATCCGGAGCGCACCTGGGCGGTGCCGTTGGGCATCGGGGCGCGCATGGACCTCGGCGGCGGATTCGACTTCAGGGTCGGTGCCACCATGCACTTCACACTCACGGATCTGATCGACGGTGTGACGGCGGAAAGCCTCGGGAACCGCCAGGGCACTGGCAGCAACGACCGCTTCCTGTATTCCTCCTTTTCGATCGGCTACGCCATCCCACTGGAGCGCAAACCGCGCAAGCAGAAAATGACACCGCTGTCCACCGAAGAACTGGACCTGATCGTGCTGAACGACGACGAGGACGGGGATGGTGTGCCGGATATGCGCGATCGTTGCCCCGGAACCCCACCCGGCGTGGCGGTGGACCAGCATGGCTGTCCACTGGATCGCGACAATGACGGCGTGCCAGATCACCTGGACGACGAACCCGACTCTGCTCCGGGCGCGATCGTGGATGCCCGCGGCGTCACGATCACCGACGATGCGCACCTCCGCGCCTGGCTCAACTGGAAGGACTCGGCGAATGTGAACATGGTCACATCGCGTGTGGAATCCTTCGGCCCCATGCCGGCAAAGCCACCAGCTGCGAAACGTGTGTACGTCGTGAAGGTCGGCACCCACTCCGAAGGGATCAGCGAGGACATGATCCAGCGCATCCTCAGCATACCCGACGTGCGTACGATCGAGAATGGGGACACCACCTATTATGTGGTGGGCAACTACGAGTCCATCCCTGAAGCCTTGCGCCGCGAATTGGAAATGCGTGGCCTGGGCATGGAGAGCATGGTGATGGCCGAGGAAGGTGGCAGGCTGGTCGATGTGAGTGCGGAGACGGAAGCCGACCGCGAACGCATGCGTGGCATGGGAGCCGGTGACGAAAGCCGCGAGGTGACCATACGTGTGCAACTGGGCGCATTCCGCAACAAGCTCTCGCGCAACATCTTCTCCGAGATCAACGATCTGGTGGTGATCCAGGGTGATGACGGCCTTACGCGTTACTACACCGGCACGTTCGGCGATGTGAACAAGGCCGCTGCGCACAAGGTCAGCATGCTCACCAAGGGCTTCGAGGGCGCATTCCTGGTGGCTTTCCGCGAAGGCAGGCGCATCACCATGAAGGAGGCTGGCGCCGTGCTCTCCGGACCGGAGGATCTGCGCACCATGCCAAGTGGTGCGGTGAACAAGAGCCTCTTACGTTACAAGGTGCAGGTGGCCACCTACGTCGGCAACGTGCCGATGGAGACCATGGGTGCACTGATCGAAATGGGCGACATCACCCCGGTGACCAGTTCCGATGCCGTGCGGTATTTCTATGGCAGTTTCAAGGACCGCGCGAGCGCCGAGGAGGCCCGGAAGGCGATCCGCATCAAGGGATTCGAGGATGCCTTCGTGGTGGGCGAGCTCAATGGCCGCATCATTTCGGCAGAGGATGCGGACCGGCTTCTGGAGGAGCCCTGATCCTTTCCGAGCCATTTCGCAATAGTGGAAAGCGGCGATCCGTTCATGGAATAGCCTCCTACCTTTCCGCCACCCCCATTCTCGAACCATGCTTCGCAATTCCCGCACCGGCGCGCCCCTGCTGGCCGCATTCCTTGTGTCGCTCCTCTTCGCATGCCGCAGCGACAAGCACTTCCAGCCGGATGCTGCTTTCACACCCTATATCACGGCTTTCACCGCAGGCCACATCCCGGCACGGTCGCCCATCGTGGTGCGCATCGCCGACGGGCAACGCTGGGTCGACACTTCCAAGGTGGATCTCAATGCGCTCTTCAGCCTGAAGCCCAAGGTCGCTGGTACGGTGACATGGACCGACGATCGCACGCTGGCATTCCAGCCCACTGAAAGACTGGACCAGGACCGCACCTATGATGTGGAATTCCACCTCGGTGCGCTCATCAATACGCCCAAGGGACTGGAGCGCTTCCGTTTCCAGGTGACAACATTCCGCCAGGGGCTTGATGTGCGCGTGAGCGACATGCAGGCGCTCTCCACCACCGACATGATGTGGCAGCGACTGGTGGTGGCCGTGTACACCAGCGACGATGCCACCGGGCAGGACCTCGCCGCCTGCTTCACCGCTACACAAGGCGACCGTGCCCTGCCCACGGTTTGGGAGCATGAGCCCAACGGCCGGTATCACCGCTTCACGGCCGACAGTGTGCTGCGCGGCGACAACGCATCGGCCGTGGACATCACCTGGAACGGCCACCGGATCGGCAGTGCGGACAAGGGCGCCATCGACTTCCAGGTACCGGCCATCGGCGATCTCACGCTGGTGTCGGCCACCACACAAAGCGATGGCGAGCAATACGCTACGCTGCTGTTCAGCGATCCGTTAGATCCGGCGCAGGACCATACCGGCCTGGTGGGGATCGCCGGGGCCGACGACCTGCGCACCGCCGTGGAGGGCAATCGTCTGACGCTCTATCCGGGCAAGCGCCTCAGCGGCGATCAGCAAGGCTTCGTGGCCGCCGCGGTGCGGAACATCAACGGCCGCACCCTGGGCCGTGAGATCACCGTGGACCTGGTCTTCGAGGAATTGAAACCCGCCGTACGCATGGTGGGCAAGGGCACCATACTGCCCGCATCGGATGGCCTGGTGATGCCCTTCGAAGCGGTGAACCTCAGTGCGGTGGAAGTGCGCGTGGTGCGCATCCATGAGCGCAACGTCGCGCAGTTCATGCAGGTGAACGCCCTTGATGGCACGCGCGAGCTGGCACGCGTGGGCCGTCTGGTGACACGCACCACCGTGCCCCTGCGCACCGCGGACGCACCCGATCCCGGACGCTGGAATCGTTACTACCTGGATCTCGCTGAACACTTCCGAGCGGAGCCGGGCGCCATCTACCGCGTGGAACTTTCCTTCGACCGGCAGCACTCGCTTTTTCCGTGCGAAGGGGTCACAGACAAGAGTCCCGTGCGCGAACGAACCTGGGAACAGGAACAGGCCGACTATGACCGCGTGCAGGACTACTGGTACTACGATGAGTACGAATACTACGATTATGACTACTATGATGATGATGGACGATCCCAACGTAACGACCCCTGCGCGAAGGCCTACTACGCGCGGAAACGCTCGGTGTCGCGCAACCTGCTGGCTTCCGACCTGGGCCTCATCGCCAAGCGGGGCAACGACGGGTCATTGTTCCTGGCGGTGAGCGACCTGGCGACCACCGCACCGATATCGGGCGTGAAGCTGGACGTGCTGGATCTGCAACAGCAGGTGATGGCTTCCGTGGTCACTGGACGCGAAGGCCTGGCCACCGTTCCGCCGTCGCGCCACAAGCCTTTCCTGTTGGTGGCCTCCAAGGGCACACAGCGTGGTTACTTGAAACTCGATGACGGCGGTTCCCTTTCCGTGAGTGAGTTCGATGTGAAGGGCGAGGCGATCGACCGCGGGCTGAAAGGCTTCCTCTATGGCGAACGTGGCGTATGGAGGCCGGGGGATTCACTCTATCTCACATTCATGTTGCAGGATGAACTGGCCCGCCTGCCGAAGGACCATCCTGTAGTACTTGAACTGTACGATCCGCGTGGACGCCTGGACCAGAAGCACCTGCGCAACGCGGGTGTCAACGGCCTCTATGCTTTCCGGTGTGCCACACATCCCGATGCTCCGACCGGCTACTGGAACGCGCGCGTCACCGTGGGCGGGACCACCTTCCAGAAGAGCCTGCGCATCGAAACGGTGAAACCCAACCGCCTGAAGGTGCTGCTGGACCTGAACGAGGATCGGATCACCCATGCGGGCACGCGTGATGTGACCCTGCGCTCAAACTGGCTGCATGGTGCCCCGGCGCGCGAACTCGCCGCACGCGTCACTGTGACACTCTCGCAAGGCACGGCGAAATTCAAGGGACTGGAGAAATTCCAGTTCAATGACCTGCGCACCACGGTCGCCGAGGAGGAGCAGGTGGTTTTTGACGGGCGCCTCAACGCCGGAGGTGAAGCGACATTCCCGCTGAAACTTGAACCGGGGCGCAACCCACCGGCCGTGGTCGATGCGAACATCGTGACCCGTGTGTTCGAAGCCGGTGGCGATGCGAGCATGGACCGGGTGCGCGTGCCCTACTACCCTTTCCATAGTTACGCCGGGATCCTGCCGCCAGAGACACGCAGCACCTGGGGCAATCTGCTCACCGATACCACCTACCGCATCTCGGTGGCTGCCGTGGATGCAGATGGCAGAGCGCTGAACGGCCACAAGTTGAAGGCGCAGATCTACAAGATGGACTGGAACTGGTGGTGGGACGGAGGTATCCACGGTCCTTCCAACTACATCAGTTCGCCGAGTGTGACCATACGCAGCGAGGTGGATCTGGTGACCGATGCCAAGGGCCGGGCCATGCTGCCCTTCCGCGTGGACCGACCCGAGTGGGGGCGATTCGCAGTGCGTGTCACCGATCCATCCAGCGGTCATGCAAGTGCTATTCACGTACACGTTGACTGGCCCGGATGGGAAGGCCGATCACGGCGCGAGGCCCCGGGCGAGGCCGCCATGCTGCGTTTCAACAGCGACAAGGAGAAGTACGCCGTGGGCGACCAGGCCACGATCACCATCCCCTCCCCTGGCAATGGCCGCGCCCTGGTGAGTCTGGAGACAGGCAGCCGCACGCTGGACGCGGTGTGGGTGGAGTTGAAGGCGGGTGACACCCGGCACAGCTTCCCCATCACTTCCGACATGGCGCCAAACGTCTACGCGCATGTCACCGTGGTGCAACCCCATGCGAACACACTCAATGATCTGCCGATCCGCCTCTACGGCGTGATCCCGATCCTGGTGGAAGATCCGGATACGCGGCTGGCCCCGTCCATCGCGATGGCAAAGGAGATCCGTACGGATGTAGCCTTCGATGTGGAAGTAGGCGAGCGCGACGGCAAGGCCATGACCTTCACGCTGGCCATCGTGGACGAAGGACTGCTGGACCTGACCCGTTCCCGTACGCCAGCACCCTGGGACCATTTCTATGCGCGTGAAGCCCTGGGCGTCCGCACCTGGGACGTTTACGATCAGGTCATCGGCGCGTTCGGGCGGCAGCTGCAACGCGTGCTTGCATTGGGAGGTAGCGATGAGGGCGGACGTGGTGATGCCGCACGCGTGAACCGATTCAAACCCGTGGTGCGCTTCGTGGGGCCTTTCACATTGAAGCGCGGAGAAAAGAAGAAACACACCTTCACCATCGACAACTACGTGGGATCGGTGCGCGTGATGGTGGTGGCTGGCGACGGAGAGAAGGCATACGGCCATGCAGAACAGACCGTTCCCGTGCGCAAACCCCTGATGGTGCTGGCCACCATGCCGCGTGTGCTGGCGCCCGGCGAAACGGTGGACCTGCCGGTGACCGTCTTCGCCATGGACCCGAAGGTGAAGGATGTGCAGGTGCGCATCACACCCAATGACCTGCTGATCCCAGACGGGCCCATGGAAAAGAAGGTGCGATTCGATTCGCCCGGCGATCAGGTGGTGACCTTCCGTGTACGGGTGAAGGAAGCCATTGGCAAGGCCACGATGACGGTGGAAGCCACGGGCGCAGGGGAAAAAGCCCGCGAGGCCATCGAACTCGCAGTGCGGCAGTCCGTGCTACCCGCTACAGAGACCGAGGAGATCCTGCTGGAGGCAGGCAAGCGCTGGCAGGGCACGCCCACCCCACTGGGAGTGGAAGGAACGAACGACGCATATCTGGAGATCAGCACCATCCCCCCTGTGGACCTCGGCCGGCGCCTGCGATACCTGGTGGGTTATCCGCATGGCTGCCTGGAACAGACCGTGTCGAAGGCCTTCCCACAACTATACCTCCCTCAGGTGATGGAACTCCCCGCACGCTTCGCACAGGAGACCCGCGCGAATGTGGAAGCAGCGATCCGAAAAATGGGCCAGTTCCAGCGGAGTGATGGACATTTCAACTACTGGCCCGGCGGCGACCACTACGACAAATGGACCTCCATCTACACCGGCCACTTCCTGGTGGAGGCACAACGCCAGGGCTTCGCTGTACCGGCCAACCTGCGCAATGGCTGGCTGACGGCGCAGCGCAAGCAGGCGCGCGAATGGCGGCTGAACACCGCCGATGGCTGGACGAAGTCCCGGGCGCAGCTGGTGCAGGCCTACCGCCTCTATGTACTCGCCCTGGCAGGCAGCGCCGAGGCCGGTGCCATGAACCGCATGCGTGAACAGGCCGGCCTTTCAATGCAGGCGCGCTGGATGCTCGCCGGCGCCTATGCGCACATCGGCCGGAACGATGTGGCGCGTGAACTGGTGAAGGACATCGACACCACCGTGCCGGCCTATACCGAGCAGGCCTACACCTATGGCAGCGACCTGCGGGATGAGGCATTGATCGCCGAAGCCTTGTTGCGCATGGGCGAGACCCCACGGGCCGCGGGCGTGGTGCAGCGCATCGCGAAGCGACTCAGTGGCGACGGCTGGTACAGCACCCAGAGCACCTCCTTCGCCCTGCTGGCCGTGGCACGACTGGCGGAGAAAAGTGAACTGGGGAAGGGTATGCGGTTCAAGCTGACCCAGGGTGGGAAGAGTGAGGACCGCTTCAGCGAAAAGGCCATTGTGCGCTGTGATCTGCCTGTGCCCGATGGCAGATCGGTAGTTGCTGTGGAGAACAGCGGCAACAACCTATTGTACCTGCGCATGGTGCGCACTGGAACACCGATGGCCGGACAAGAACGCGCTGCCGCGAGCGGACTGGCGATGACAGTTGAATATCAACGCACGGATGGTACGCCGATCGATCCACAGAGCATTACCCAGGGCACCGATCTGGTGGCCGTGCTGCGGATCACGCATCCGGGCACGGTGGCGGCCTACCAGCAACTGGCCCTCACGCAGGTGTTCCCCAGCGGATGGGAGATCCGCAACGCGCGGCTGGAAGGCAGTGAGAGTGGCCAGCGCAGCAGTGCGTTCACGTACCAGGACGTGCGGGACGACCGGGTGATGACCTATTTCGACCTGAGGCCGGGCCATACCCACACCTACCGTGTGATGCTCAATGCGGCCTATACCGGGCGCTACTACCTGCCCGGGGCGCACTGCGAGGCCATGTATGATCACACGGTGAATGCACGTGGGCAGGGACTGTGGGTGAACGTGATAACAGCCGGGAACGGCGGCAGCGCTGCACGATGACCACCGTGCTACAAATGGTGGGGCCTTCGATCAGCGACCTGCCACCAGTAGCTGTGCTCCAGGAAGGCGCATCCCATCGGCGATCAGGATGATGCGGTAGCTGCCAGCGCTCCAGGCCGAAACGTCGAGGACGACCTGCCCGATATCCATGGGGCGGTCCACCACATGCACGATGCGGCCGGTCACGTCGCTCACTTCGATGCGTTCGGCACGGCGCACGGTGTTGGGATAGCGCACGGTGATAAGATCGCTCGCCGGGTTGGGAAAGATCTCGGGCGCCTGTTCCATGGCGTACTCCTCCATGCCGATGCCTCCGCAGGGACCATAGCGGCCATTGAAGGTGGTGATACTGGCATCACCCGGGCTGAGGAAGTTGCGCAGCTTCTCGCTGATCGGATTGGGGTTCTGGCTCCAGTGATAGGACATCTTCCCGTAGAAATCCGGCGTGGTGAGTCCGGTGCCGGGGCCACAGCCGTTCTGCGTACAGCATGATGATCCACCGGTGAGCGTGCCGATCACCCGCTTGGCCGCATTGAAGATCGGCGAGCCGGAGGAGCCTCCTTCGGTGACCCCATGCCCATTGGCCGTGGCCGCCCAGATGACCCGCCAGTGCGATCCGGCAGGCCCCCCCCAGGACACACTCACCAAACTGGTGGTATAGGTGCTGATCTTCTTCTCGTCACCTGCCGGATGGTGGATGCCCACCCCGGAATTACCGCCGGTTCCTGTGGCATCCCAGCCCGCATAGTAAGGGGTGATGGTGACGGGGATCGGGTTGTTCAAGCGCATCAGCACGAAGTCGGAACCCTGGCTCCCGCCGTTGTCGTTGCTATCCGCCAGACGGGTACAGCCCGTGTACGTGTTGCCCGGCTGGATGGGGCCGGTGTTGCAGCTGTTGCGCTGGTAGTTGAAGCGGAACTGGTATTGGTTGAACTGGGCGGCGGTGGATCCCTGGCTGCAGTGGAATGCCGAAAGCACCAGCGGATCGCAATCCTGGCCGGTGTTGTTCATCAGCACGCCCGTGCAGAAGCCCACGCCCTGGGGGATCACCACGCGGATACGCATCACGGCATCGCGCTGCTCGGTCCAGGAGCTGCCTTCGGAACAGTTCACATCCACCTGACAGGGGTCGGCCCGAAAGCGCTCCACCATGCGGTAGGCATGCGCCACATTGGCAAGGCGGAACCAGCCCTGTCCACGTACCTCGCCTGGTTCGAAATATTCGATGATGCAGGCGTCCCCATGGATCATCTCTGTGCTGAAGGATCCATCCGGCTGGGTGTTGTACGCGGTGTAGCCCCCTACCAACTGAGTTCCCTCCTCATCATAGGCGTGAAGGACAGCACCCGCCGGCATGTGGTGTTCGGTGAAGAACAGCTCCATGGCTTCGGCGCCGGGGGAGATCACACGCTGGCGCCACACGCGGTCGCCGTCGCCCAGTTCGGTCCATTGGCCGGTGGTCAGGGGATCGGCATGCACCGCCTGGAAACGGCCATACAGGGGCATATGCCCATCACGGTCGCGTTCCGCATCTTCCAAAGCCACGGCCGCTGCATCGAAGGGCACCGCGATCACCGAAGGAATGTTGTGGCGGTCCCAGCCCTGCACCAGGCCCAATGGAATGCCGCCCACTGTTTCCTGCGCATACATCTCCGTGTGTATGAGAAATAAAAGGACGATGAATGATAGTGCGCAAGATGGTCTCATGATGTTCGGACTGGGCTGCCGAAGTTATCGATCCCAGATATGAAGGCGCTGCAACAGCCGATCTTCACGCCGCGTTCCCATGGGCATGAAGGCGATCCTCCACAAGTGGCGAACACGGGTCCCTCGCATCGCCCTGTTGCTGGTGGCCAGCATCCTGCTTCTCTTGCTTTGGGCGCGTTGGGGACCGATGGATCCGCTGTTCGACACGCCGCGGAGCACGGTTCTCCTGGACCGGCACGGGGAACTGCTTGGGGCGACGGTGGCCGCTGATGGACAGTGGCGCATGCCCCCGCCGGACAGTCTTCCCGCACGTTTCGTACGCAGCCTGCTGGAGTTCGAGGACCGCCGATTCCACAGGCATCATGGGGTGCATCTGCCCTCGCTCTATCGCGCCTGGCGCCAGAACCGGCGTGCGGGGAGGATCGTCAGTGGAGGCAGCACCATCACCATGCAGGTGGCGCGCATGGCAGGGGGTACTGGTGAACGCACGCACGCGCGCAAGCTGCGCGAGATCCTGCTGGCACTGCGCCTGGAGATGCGTTGCGACAAGGACAGCATCCTGGCGCTCTATACCGCCCATGCACCATTTGGCGGAAACGTGGTGGGCCTGGAAGCGGCCGCCTGGCGGTGGTTCGGGCGCGATCCGTGGCGGTTGAGCTGGGCCGAGAGCGCGACCCTGGCCGTGCTGCCGAATGCTCCGGCGCGCATCCATCCGGGGCGGGGGCGCGACGCGTTGAAGGCCAAACGCGACCGCCTTCTGGACCGCCTGCTACACGTGGGCGCGATCGACTCGATGGAGCATTCCCTCGCCGTGGAGGAACCCCTGCCGGATGCACCATGGCCACTGCCACAACGCGCGCCACATCTGCTCGCGACACTACAACGTACCGGATATGCCGGACACAGGGTACACAGCACCCTTGATGGGAAACTACAAGATCAGGTGACCGCTGTGGGTGCGCGCCACGCATCCGTACTCGCGGCGAACGAAGTGCACAATGCCGCTGTGCTGATCATGGAGGTTGCCAGCGGCGAAGTGCTCGCCTACCTGGGCAACCTACCTTCCGCAGGACCGGCACATGCAGCTGCGGTGGACATCATACGCGCGCCGCGCAGCACCGGCAGCCTGCTGAAGCCCTTCCTCTATGCAGCGATGCTCGATGCCGGAGAGCGGATGCCCGACCAATTGGTGGCAGACGTGCCCACCCGTTTCGAGGGTTTCGCGCCACGCAACTTCGAGCAACGGTTCGAGGGTGCCGTGCCTGCGTCCACCGCCCTGGCCCGCTCGCTCAACGTCCCTGCCGTCCGGGCGCTGCAGGAACATGGCGTGGACCGCGCGCTGCGGACCCTGCGTGCAATGGGTCTGCATCATGTGGATCGCGATGCGGGCCATTATGGCCTCGCCCTGATGGTGGGCGGTGCGGAGAGCAGCCTGTGGGAACTCACCGGAGCCTATGCATCGCTGGCACGGACAGCCCTGCGGGACCGGTCCGATGGGATCGGCGCGGTCCATCCGCCACAGGTGGTGCAGGGCCATGTACCGGCGAAGGAGCGTCCGCGCGTCATATCGGCCGCGGCCGCCTTTCATACACTTCAGGCATTGCAACTGGGGGAAAGGCCCGATGCACAGGCGGGTTGGCGACATTTCGGTGGGGCCGATGTGATCGCCTGGAAGACTGGAACGAGCCATGGACACCGCGATGCCTGGGCCATTGGGATCACGAGCGGCCATGCCGTTGGTGTATGGACCGGAAATGCCAGCGGTGAAGGCCGGCCCGGACTCACTGGCACGCTTGCTGCGGCACCCATGCTCTTCGAGTTGTTCGGTCTGCTGCCCGGGGGGGCATCCATCGACCCACCGCACGACGAACTGATGCCCATGGCCGTGTGTCGTGCAAGTGGTCACCGCGCCGGTGTGGATTGTGATCCGGTGGACACCCTTGCGGTGATCGGCACGGCCCTGCGCACCGCCACCTGTCCATATCACCGCCGGATCCTTGTCAATGCCGAAGGCACGAAGCGCGTGGGGCCCGGACCCGATGCCAGATCCGTGTCCTGGTTCGTACTTCCGCCCGCGATGGCCCGGTACCGCACCGGCGCGATCCAGGGCATCGATGCATTGCCCCCCTGGGCGGAGGATGCGGCCGCCTTCGATGCGGATGCCGTGATGGAGGCCATCAATCCCCTGCCGGGTTCACGCATCCATGTCCCACTACTGTTGGAGAACACACCAGGGGCCGTGGTGCTGGAGGCTGCCCACCGCGATCCGCAGGCGCGGGTGCATTGGGACCTGGACGGCCACTGGCTGGGCACCACCCTGGGGGACCACCACCTGGCCGCCGACCTGCCCGAGGGTCCGCACAGGCTAACTTTGACCGACCAACAGGGTCGCTCGATCGCCATTCCATTCCATGTGGAACGTGCCGCGCCCCATCGTCCATGAAGCCAGGCATCGCACTCATCGCACTGCTCCTTTCCAACGTCGCTGGTGCGTTCGCCCAGCCGGACACACTTTATGTGACCTCCGGGGACAGCTTGTATGCATTCGCTGTGGTGTACGACACACCCGTACCTGCCGAGCAGTACAAACTCATCGGCCGGTATGCGCATGACACCAGTGCGGTGGCCGTGCGCCTGGACATGAAGCGGGGCAAACCTTCCGGGGTGTACCGTGCGTACTTTCCCGATGGGCGGCCGCTGATCTTCGCCGTCTACGGATGGGGTTATCTCCATGGCGATTGGACAGAGTACGACGAAATGGGGCGTGTAACACTGAAAGGCCAGTACCGTGAAGGCCTCCGTGAGGGCACCTGGTCATTCCGCCGGGAAGGCGTGCTGGGCTCCTACCGCAAGGGCCTGAAACACGGGAAGTGGAAGATCTATGAGAACGGCCGGGTGGTGCGCATCGAGAAATGGCGCGATGGTGCATTACGGCCCGGCCACACCCATACCCTGCGATGAACCTTTGCGCACCATTAACGCATCTTAACGGCAGCAGGCAACCGGCCCGCGGGGTCGCACGTTACATTGTTCCCATGTCCAAGCTCCTTTCACTCCACGGCCCACGCGCGGCGCTGCACCTGCTGGCCATCCTTGTCGTGCATGTGGTGTTGGCCCAACAACAGGATGCGCACACCACGGGCAAGATCGAATCGTTGCTGCACCACATCGACCGCATGTACGTGGATGATGTGGACAAGCCCGCGCTCGTCGATGCCGCCATCATACGCATGCTGGAGGAGCTCGACCCACATTCGATCTACATCCCGAAGGACGACCTGGAGGGGGTGAACGAGCCACTGAAGGGCAACTTCGAGGGCGTGGGCATCCAGTTCAACATCATCCGCGATACCATTTATGTGGTGGACGCCATCGCGGGCGGTCCTTCCGAACGGCTGGGCATCCGCACGGGCGACCGGGTGATCTCCATCGACGATGAGGTCGCCGCCGGGGTGGGCTTCAAGAACAGCGATGTGATGAAGCGGCTGCGCGGAAAGAAGGGGACCAAGGTGAATGTGGGTATCCAGCGAAAAGGCGAATCGCAGTTGCTGGAATTCACCATCACCCGGGACAAGATCCCCATCTACAGCGTGGAGGCCAGCTACATGGCCACCCCCAGCGTGGGCTACATCAAGGTGAACCGCTTCTCTGCCACCACCATGAAGGAATTCAGGGAGAAGTTGGATGAGTTGAAAAAGTCGGGAATGCAGGACCTGGTGCTTGACCTGCAGGGCAACGGCGGTGGCTACCTGCGCACGGCGATCGAGATGGCCGATGAATTCCTGGGCGAGCGCAAGTTGATCGTATACACCGAGGGTCGTACATCACCGCGTGAGGATACCTACGCCACGCAGGAAGGGCGTTTTGAGAAGGGCCGCCTGGTGGTGTTGGTGGATGAAGGTTCGGCCAGTGCGAGCGAGATCGTGAGCGGTGCCGTGCAGGATTGGGACCGCGGTCTGATCATCGGACGCAGGAGTTTTGGGAAGGGCCTGGTGCAGCGCCCGGTGATGCTACCGGACGGCTCCGCGGTACGCCTGACCGTTTCGCGCTACTTCACCCCTTCCGGGCGGTCCATCCAGAAGAATTACGACGATGGTGTACAGGCTTACCAGCGTGAGAAGATCGAACGCATGGCCAGGGGTGAACTCACCAATCCGGACAGCATTCAGGCCCTGGACACCGCGCGTTATTTCACCATGAACAAACGGGTGGTCTATGGAGGAGGTGGCATCATGCCTGACATCTTCGTGCCCATTGATACGTCCTACAGTTCGGAGTATTTCAGCCAGTTGGTGCGCCGCGGCATCCTCAACACCTTCGCCCTGGACCACGTGGAGAAGAACCGCGACGTCATGCTGGCCTCCTACCCCGGTCCCAATGATCTCCGCGAACGTTTCATCGTGGATGGAACATTGCTGACCGCACTGCGTGATGCGGCCCAGCAGGAAGGAGTGGAATATGTGGAGGCGGACATGGAGCGTTCCGGTGCGCTGATCGCCCTGCGGCTGAAGGCACTGATCGCCCGAGACCTTTGGAACACATCGGCCTACTGGCAGGTGATCAACGCGGAGAACCCGGTGGATCAAAGCTTTCAGAAGGCGTTGGAGACGCTCTCCGACAACACCTTCCAGAAGCTCGGCATGGCCCGCCAATAAGCGCTGTTAAGGTCCTGTTAACGGGGGCATGCACCACAGCGCATCCCCTAAATTCGCCCTTCCAACGACCGACCCCTCCCCCGACGAAACCTCAAGCAACATGAGCAACAAGATCCAGATCACCCTTCTCGCTGTGATCGCGGTGGCCCTTGCCGCCCTGGCGGCGAACCAATTCATGAACAAGGACGATGCGCCCAGCCGTTCCAATGTGGTGGCCGATGCATCGGAACGTGCAGCCCCACCCACAGGCACGCCCATCAGCAACTTCGATCCGGTGGCCTCCCGCACCGAAACGCTCGACAACCGCGCGAAGACCTCCATCAGCTTCAGCAAGTACGAACACGATTTCGGGAATTTGGATCAAGAGAGCCACAACCACTATTCCTTCACCTTCACGAACACCGGCCGCGAGCCTCTGGTGATCGAATCCGCCACCGGTTCATGTGGCTGCACCGTGCCCAACTATCCCAAACAGCCCATCCCTCCGGGTGGCACGGGCAACATCGAGATCGAGTACAAGCCCGGCAAGCAGGAGAATGCCCAGACCAAGACGGTGACCATCGTGGCGAATACCGAACCCAAGGAAACCGTGCTTCGCGTGAAGGCCTTCGTGAAGCCTGCGTGATCGTCCGAGTCCTCGTCAACGACCCCGTGTGGTAAGGCCATGCGGGGTCGTTCCTTTTCAGTCCTCCAACAGCCCGTCGATCGCCCGGGCCAGGGCATGGTCCTTCTCCGTGATCACGTCACCCGCATCGTGCGTGCTCAATGCGATCTCCACGGTGTTCCAGGTATTGGTCCAGGTGGGATGATGGCCCATCCGCTCAGCCACCAGTGCCACCCGCGTCATGAAGGCGAAGGCCCGCGAAAAATCCTTGAACTCGAATCGCCGGCATAGGCGTCCATCGCGTTCTGTCCAGTGCGTCTGTTTCATCGGTGTATGGGAAGTGGGATGGTACGCGGTGGATGCGTGCCCTTCACCACCCGCATCTCTTCCAACAGGTGTGCTGCGCCCGCATACTTATCGATGATGAAGAGGATGTACCGCACATCCATGCTGATGTTCCGGCATTTCGCCGGGTCGAACTGGATGTCGCTCATGGTGCTCTCCCACGACCGGTCGAAGTTGATGCCAATGAGTTCGCCATGGCCATTGAGCACCGGACTGCCACTGTTGCCGCCCGTGGTGTGCAGCGATGATGTGAAGCACACGGGCATTGTACCGTCCACACCATAGGCACCATAATCCTTTGCGGCATGCAGATCGATCAGCCGCTGTGGCAGGTCGAATTCAGGGTCACCGGGGATGTATTTATCCATTACACCATCGAGTGTGGTGAAGGTACCATAGACGACCGCATCGCGTGGCTCGCTACCCTCAACACTTCCGTAGCTCAGTCGCAGCGTGCTGTTGGCATCCGGCCAGTAGGTCACTTCGGGGAACAGTTCCATCATGCCGCTCACATAGGTGCGCATCCCCGCTTCGATGCTGTCGCTGAGTGTAGCATGCGCAGGTCGCACCTCCTCCAGGAAATTGCGGAAGAAGGAACGCGAGACCCGGATCAACGGATCGGCTTGTAGCGCCTTTGCACTGCGTGCGTTGAAAGGTTTGAGCAATTTCTCCATCTTCTCCGGAGATACCAGCGCGCTGCGGGCGTAGAGGTCATCCACCCAGGCATCCATGTTCCCTCGGAAACGCTTGTCGATCTCGTCCAACACCCCGGGCTGGAGTTCGGGACCCAGGTGTTCGCGGTAGATGGGTAGCAACGCCTTGAATACACGCTTGTCCACCTCCACGTCGAAGTCCTTGTAAAAAGCGGCCATGGCTGCCAGTTGTTTGTCCGCTTCCGCCTGTGCCCCACCAGAGGCTTGCAGCTTGTCGAGATCCTCCACGAGTACGCGGAAGCGGTCCGCGAAGCGCAGCACTTCGGGACCATAGAAGACCATTTCTACGAATAGGTCGCGTGCGATGGCGTACGGTGCGACTTGACCGTAGGCCGCTTCAAGCTGGGGCAGTACTGCTGCCAGATCCTCCTTTCCAGCGGCACGCGCCCGGGCTATATACCGCTCTTCGTAGGCGACCTTCCCTGCCAGCGTCCCGAGTTCCTTGATACCGCGCAATTCTCCTATCCACTTCTTGTACGCGTTGCTGATGGAGGCCTGCTTTGCGGCATACTGGATGCGGGTTCGATCGCTGGACCGCATGGCCTGGTCGATCACCTCCAGGCTGGCGCGCCGCATGGCGATGCGCATGGGGTCCTGCACCTCCTGGATATGGCGCACGGCGTAGGAAGTGAGATAACGCTGCGTGCTTCCTGGGAACCCGAAGATCATGGCGAAACCGCCTTCCTGCGGCCCATCCAGAGCGATGGGCAGCACATATCTGGGAGTCCATGGAATGTTGGCGGGCGATGGGTCAGCAGGTTTGTTGTCCGGCCCGGCATAGATCCGGAACAGGCTGAAATCGCCCGTGTGGCGGGGCCACATCCAGTTGTCCGTATCCCCGCCGAATTTGCCGATGGCACTCGGGGGCGCACCCACCAGACGCACATCGCGGAAGGTCTCGGTGACGATGATGTAGTAGCTGTTGCCATAGTTGAAGGGCCGGACCACCGCGGCATGGTGGGTCCCGTCCACCGCTTCGCGCACGATCGGTTCGGAAAGCCGCGCCACGGCCTCGCGCAACTGCGCCTCGGAAAGTCCCGGGGTAAGCTGTGGAACGATACGGTCGGTGACATCCTCCATACGCACGACGAAGGTTGCCGTGAGCCCTTCATTGCCCAGTTCGTCCGACCTGCCTGCCGCCCAGAAACCGTCCTTCAACAGGTCTCGCTCCACCGAGCTATGGCGTTGGATCTGGCTGAAACCACAGTGGTGGTTGGTCATGATCAGCCCCTGCTCCCCGATCACCTCGGCGGTACAGCCCCCACCGAAGAGCACGATCGCGTCCTTGATGCTCCCCTGGTTCAGACTGTAGATGTCCTCGGCCGTGATGCGCAGACCGGCGGTGCGCAGGTCGCCTTCGATGCTCTTGAGCAGCGTGGGCAACCACATGCCTTCGTGGGCAGAGGCCACGCCCGGGATGAGCACGAGCAGGATCGGGATACAACGGCGCAGGAGGAATAGGGTCATGGCTGATCGTAATGGAAAGAAGGGCAAATTAAGACATGGGGTCGGCCAGGCCGATGGACGACTCAAGGCTGCTGCCCCGTGGGATCCGGTATGGGATGCTCCTCCCTCTTCTTCTGTGCTGACTCGCTGAGCAAATATGCGAGCAGCACGATCAGCAGCAGCGCAAGGAAGGACTTGGGGTCGCGATAGAGAGGGCGTCGGTGCATACGGTGCAAGGCCCTGTGATAATTGAACATCAGGCGTTTTCCGTCGCGATGGGCCGCGATCTCGGCGTCGGTGAGCGGCTGCGGGGCCCCGGGCGCTATGCGGTAATGACGCTTCATTTGTGGGGAACAAGGTATTGTCGCAATGTGGCCAGCACGCGGTGGGTGCGCATCTTGGCGGCATCCTCGCCGATGCCGATCACCTGGGCCACCTCGGCGAAGGGCAGGCCATCGAAATAGCGCAGCTCGATAAGCCGCGACTGCGCGTCGTTCAAGCGGGAGAGCGCACGTGCCAGACCGGCCAGGTCCTCTTCACGCCCATCCAGGCCGATCTCCTCGGCCAGTGGCATCACCTCAAGGGCATGCAGGTCGACGGTCACCTCGCTGCGGCGCCGCCAGTACATGCGGATCTCGTTGAGGGCGATCCGGTACAACCAGGCACGGAAGGGCAGTCCCCGTGGCTGATAGCGCGGCAGCGCCAACATGGCCTTTAGGAAGGTCTGTTGTGTGAGGTCGGCCGTGATCTCGCGATGTCTTGCACGGCGGTGCAGAAAGCGGAACACATCGTTGAAGTAGCGCTCGTACAGGATGCCGAAACGCCGGGGATCGGCCTGCGCCGCCCGCACCAGTGCGTCATCATCCCCGGCCTTCGTCATGGTCCGTCAGTAGCTTGGAATGCCCTTGGAACACGTGCGTAACGGTGAACGGTGGCCGCTGCGTACCCCCTGCCATGTAACTCCCTCGTCCTGTGGTCGTAACAAGGCGCGCTCCGGTGATCGGCGTTTACCGCCTCGCGCCGCTGAACACAACGTCTGGAATGCCACGCACCCACGGGTACCAAATGTGCTCATATTCTCCGTCGCGGACAGCCGATCCGTTGTCCCTGACGTGGCCTGAGAACAGTACATCCGGCCCACAAGGAACAATGGTCGATCATGGACCCGGTAACCGCGAGGGTATTCCGCTCTTCCGCCTGTCATTATGAAGCGCTGTGCCCATATCACGTTGTTCTGTATTGCCGCGACCCGGGTGATCGCCCAGGATATCTACGAAGTGCATATGCTCGATATCCTTCCGGCCGGCGAGGACTACGCACCTGTCCCCATCAAGGATGCATTCGTCATGTGTTCCGTCCGCGACAACGGTGGCGTCATGGACAACCGGGTCGCCACGTCCTGGAAACCCCTGAGCGACCTCTACCTGGTGCCCTTTGAGCAAGGTAGACCTAGATCACCCCGGTTGCTGACCCCGACGGTGACCACGCAGGTGAATGAAGGACCAGCGACATTCAGCGCTGACGGACATGTCATCTGCTACACGCGCAATCAGCCACTACCGAAGAAACGATCGCGTGTACGCAGATCCGGTGCCCAGCTCGGATTGTTCTTCGCCACCTACGTAGATGGCCAGTGGGGTGCCCCGGAGCCCTTTGAACACAACGACCCAAGTTACTCCCTGATGCATCCCACGTTCGGACCGGGCGAAGACCTGCTCTACTTCGCCAGCGACATGCCCGGCGGATACGGAGGCATGGATCTTTACGTATGCCGACGCACACCGGACGGATGGAGCGCGCCAGAGAACCTGGGCATGGAGGTGAACGGGCCGGGTAATGAGGCATATCCCCGCCATGGGAATGGCTCCCTGTACTTTTCTTCGGACCGGCCTGGCATTTATGGCGGATGGGACATCTATCGCACCCACTTGCAAGGAGGGATCTGGGAACCCCCGGTGGCCTTGCCCGAACCGGTGAATGGCCCGGGGAATGATCTCGGCTTCGCGGAAATGACAGACCACCGCAAAGCCCTGTTCAGCTCGGACCGGAGTGGTGTCGATCGCATCTACATGGCCCACCGCACCGTGCCCAAGTTCCGCGATTGCACACCACAACGCTACCACGAGCTCTGCTACGCTTTCAATGCGCGCAAGCATGCGGCCACCGCACGCCTGCCGCTGGACCATGCCTGGGATCTGGGCGATGGCACGATCGCACGGGGTGACACGGTGCGGCACTGCTACGCGGATACCGGCACCTACCATGTTCGCTCCATTCTTGTGGACCGAAGAACGGGGGCCCATTTCCAAACACTGCGCAACCATTCCATGCATGTCCGGCATAGCGAACAGGCCTTCATCCTCTCCGCTGACACCATCCGCACGGGGAGGGCCCTGATCATGGACCCCGGCAACAGCAACGTACCCGGCATCGCGGGCGCCGCATTCCATTGGGATATGGGCGATGGCAACCTCCTGACGGGAAGTCCCGTGCAGCACCAATTCCGCAAGGCCGGCACCTACCTGGTGCGTCTGGATATCCTGTTGCCACCTGATGCGCACGACGTGATCCGCAACCGCTGTAACAGCAAAATGGTGGTGGTGCTGGACCGCTACCGCGAACATGAGGACATGGCCGTAACGGTGACCTACCAGAATGCCATGGTCCAGGCGCGCAAAAAAGAATACGTCTTACTTCCTTATGATGACCTGGGGATCGACCCCTGGGAGGATGACGAAATGCACTTCACGGTGCGGCTTCTTACTTCTCGTGAACGCTTGAGCCTGGATGATCCGCGATTCGCCGGGATCCTCCAGCATCACAACGTAGTGGAGCGGTACGACCCGATCTCAGCCGCATACACGTACAGCGTGGGTCAGACCAACGACCCGGATGAACTGTACGCGATCTTCCAATTGGTGAAGGATCTGGAATTCATCGATGCCGAGGTGTTCACGTTACGAATGGAACAGCTTGTGGACCTGAGCAAGCTTGATCTGGACATCGTACAAGACCTGGATCACACCAAGCTCCGCACGGATCTGATCCTATTCGCATACAAGAGTGCTGAGATCAGCGCGGGTTCCCAGGATGCCTTGGACCGCGTGTACCGGTTGATGCTCCAGTACCCGGAGCTTCACCTTGTGGTGGAGGCACATACCGATGACATCGGTAACAGCAATTACAACCTTGATCTATCCCAACGCCGTGCCCAGTCCGTGATCGCGTACCTGGCGGGCCTGGGGCTCGATGCCGGCCGCATGGTGCCCGTTGGACATGGTAAGAACCAACCCATCGCCACCAACGACACCGAGGAAGGACGCCAGCAGAATCGCAGGGTGGAATTCCGCTTGTCCAGCATGGAGGACCCCCAGGCGTTGGGATCCGCGCGTTGAACGGCTTGAGGACTGTTTCCAGCGAATGACCGGAACCCGGGTGAGGGTTGTGCCGTTAGGTGTGTCCATGGCCACTCCGCCGGCCTTATGCGCCCCATGACCCTTTGTAAAGAACGAAGCCTCCTGATCGCCGCCCTGTGCACCCTCGGGATGTGCTCATGGGCGCAATACACCGATATTGCTCTGGGGCGTGGGGAAGGGGGATCCCGCCCACCTGAGGAGGTGATATGCTACCGGGCCATGCTCGCCCGCTTCCAACCCCTGGCGGCGGACCATCTCGGCATGGCATCCCAGCATGGAACGGACCGCAGTGCGCTCTTCCACATCATCGTGGATATCCCCGGGTCGAACAGCGTCCGCGCCTCCGCGGTCCTTTTCGATGCGTACAGCGTGAAGGTGATGCCCGAATTCCACCCCTGGCTGGACCATGTGGCAGCCCTTGTGAATGAACACCCGCGAACACATCTGCTCATCGAAGCACACACGGACAGCATTGGCAGCGCCGTGGAGAACCAGCACCTGAGCGAACGCCGCGCGAAAGCGATAAGGGAGGAACTGATCGCTCGCGGCGTGCGCAGGGACCGGATGACCACACAGGGCATGGGTGAACGATACCCAATTGATACCAATGGTACGGTGGAGGGGCGCCATCGCAACCGGCGTGTGGAGTTGTGGACACTCTTCCCGGTAACGAACCGCCTGTCCTTACTGGTGGAAGCGCCACCTCCGCGATAAGTTCACAGGCGCCATTCCGGCGAAGCCGCGTTGCCTACTTTCGTAACGCATGGCCGCACGCCGCCTCCGGACCCTCCTCCTGCTGTTGATCATCCCCGCGTTCCTCAGCGGACAGCATGGCATGCGCGCCATAGAGAATGGCGGACAATGGCCGGATGCGGTGACCCATCGCGCAGAACTTCCAGGCGCTTTCGTGTGGTTCGAGCGCGGCGGGCTGGTGATCGATCGCTATGATGCGGAGTTGGTGGCGCGCGCCCACGGCAACGTCGCATTCGACCCGGTGCATGAAGCCGGAGGGCTGCTGCGCCACCATGCCGTCCGGCTGCGCTTCCTCAGCGCCCTGCCCGGCACACGCACCACCGGCGATCTGCCCCTCGAGGCACGGTACCACTGGTTCCTGGGCGATGATCCCAACAGATGGGCGCGTGATACCCGCGCACATACACGCATCACCCTGCACGATGTGGCGCCCGGCTGCGATGCGGTGTTCCGCGAGGGGCGCAGTGGCTTGAAATACGATCTGGTGGTCCATCCCGGCGCGGATCCCGCCGCCATACGCATCATCTATGAGGGGGCCGAAACGATGCGTCTGCGCAAAGGCACCCTGCTCGTGGAGACTTCGTTGGGCCGCCTCACGGAGCGCATCCCCCTCGCCTACCAGGAGATCGACGGCGAACGGATCTCCGTTCCATGCACCTACCGTCTGGAGGATGACGCAGTGGGCTTCGTACCCGGACCCTATGATCCGTCCTTGCCACTCATCATCGACCCCACACTGAGTTTCGCCACCTTCTCTGGATCGGTGAGCAACAACTTCGGATATACCGCGGCCTTCGACAAGGCGGGCTACCTCTATGCGGGCAGCACGGCTTTCGGCACGCAGTACCCGGTGACCATGGGCGCCTACCAGACCACCTGGGCGGGAGGCACCACGGATATCGCCATCAGCAAGTACGACACGACGGGCAGCTTCATGGTGTGGAGTACCTACCTCGGCGGAGGCGCGGCGGAGATGCCACACAGCTTGATCGTGGACGACAACGACCAGTTGCATGTGCTGGGCACCACGGGTTCTTCGAACTTCCCTACCACGTCGGGCGCCTTCGACAACAGCTTTGGTGGCGGCACGGCATTCACCCCGGCGGGGCTGGGACTCTCCTACCCAAACGGTTCGGACATGATCGTGGCGAAACTCAGCGCGAACGGGTCGCAGTTGCTGGGAAGCACCTACCTGGGCGGCACGGGCAACGATGGACTGAACTCCGCCACCGGGCTGAAGTTCAACTATGCCGATGAGGTGCGGGGCGAGGTGCTGCTGGACCGCGCCGGAAATGTCTGGGTGGTGAGTTGCACACAGAGCAGCAACATGCCCGTGACCCCCGGTGCTGCGCAACCAGCTTTCGCAGGTGGCAGCCACGATGGCTACGTGGCGCGCTTCAACCCGGGTCTCACCCAGCTTCAGTTTGCGAGTTACATCGGTGGCGGGGCGGCCGACGCGGTCTATGCGGGGGAACTGGACACACAGGGGCGGCTGTATGTATGCGGAGGCACCGTAAGCACTGACCTCCCAGTGAGCGCGGGAGCCTTTGACCCTACCAACAATGGCGGAAGTGCCGATGCCTTCGTGGCGCGATTCAATGCCAGTGGTTCGGCGATCGATGCGCTCAGCTACTGGGGCAGCGCGGCCTATGACCAGGCCTACTTCGTGGAACTTGATGGCGATGGTGCCGTGTACCTCTTCGGACAGACCGCGGCGCCCAGCGGCCAACTGATCCTCAACGCGCCTTACAACGTGCCTGCGGGCGGTCAGTTCATCACCAAGCTCTCCCCAAACCTCGATGCACTGCTGCTCAGTTCCCGCATCGGCAGCGGCGACGGCGGCCCGGACATCTCACCCACCGCGTTCCTGGTGGATGTATGCGACCAGATCTACACCAGTGGCTGGGGCAGCAACGCCGCTGGTCTGGGCGGTCAGCTCTCCACCGCAGGACTGCCAGTGACACCCAACGCACACCAAAACACCACCGACGGCAACGACCTCTACCTAGCGGTCTTCGACATCGACATGCAGGCCTTGAACTACGCCACCTTCTACGGCGGACCTGTCAGTCCGGAACATGTGGATGGAGGCACCAGCCGTTTCGACCGGCGCGGGCGCGTGTACCAGAGCGTGTGCGCGGGCTGCCAGGGAAACAGCGACTTTCCCACCACGCCCGGCGCATGGAGCAGCACCAACAACAGCACCGGCTGCAACAACGGTGTGCTCAAGTTCGACTTCGACGCACCACTGGTGATCGCTGCCTTCGATGCACCCGACACGATCTGCCTGCCCCTTGCCGTGGCCTTCACCAACCTCAGTGGCGGTGCCAGCGGCTACCTGTGGGAATTCGGCGATGGCTATACCAGCACGGCAGCATCGCCCACACATATCTATGCTGCGCCAGGCACCTACACCGTTACACTCACGGCGATCAACCCGGAGACCTGCAACGAAAGTGATACCGTGGAACACATCGTATTCATCGACCTCCCCGGACCCTTGCTGGAGGTAATGGCCGACACCACGATCTGCGGACCCATTGACGGGATCGTCCTTTCGGCCACGTCCTTCGGCACCGCCGATCAATACATCTGGTCCACATCTCCCCTGTTCACTGACACCTTGAACGCGGATCTTGGCGACAGCACCGCCTTCATCTCGCCGGCCATCAGTGGCACCTATCACGTGCAAGCCAGCAACGCTTCCAGTTGCATGGCCACTGGTAGTGTCACCATCACTGTTCCACTGGCACAAGTATCCCTCACCGGTGATACGCTCATCTGCGGCGATGAACAGGCACTACTACAGTTGATCGGTGCCGATCCGGGATCCACCATCGTTTGGGAACCGGACGAGGACATCATCGCCGGACAGGGCACATCCACCGCCACCGTGGAGCCCGTGGAGACACAAGGTTTCGGCGTGACCGTGACCACCCCTGAGGGCTGCAGCTGGAGCGGCGACATCACCGTGTACGTATCCGATGTGGACGGCGGCAGTGTATCCGCCAGCGCGGACCAGACCCTGGTGGCGCCGGGCACCACCGTAGTGCTCAGCGCTTCACCGCCCGGTCTTACTTATACATGGGCCCCGCCAGGTGCGGTGGGCGATCCCAACAGCGCCACCACCAGCGCCACCGTGTTCCAGACCACCACCTTCACCGTGACGGTGGGCGACAGCATCTGCACCAAGGACGCCAGCGTGACGGTGACCGTGTATGACCTCGTCTGTGAGGAGCCGGACATCTTCGTGCCCAACAGCTTCACCCCCAATGGCGATGGGATGAACGATGTACTCTTCGTGCGCGGTCGTCACATCACCGATCTGGAGTTCCTGATCTTCGATCGTTGGGGTGAGAAGGTCTTTGAGACACGCGACCAGAACGTGGGCTGGGACGGGACCTTCCGTGGCGAGGAAGTGGGCCCGGCCGTGTTCGTGTACCACCTTACCGCCTGGTGCCTGGATGGGCAGCGCTACTTCACCAAGGGGAATGTAACGGTGATCCGATGAGCAGCAGTTGTCAGTTGACAGTTGGCAGTTGGCAGTTGGCCATCCGGCGAGGCCGCTGGCCACGGCGCCATGGGCTCCGACCGCTCCTTTGGATCGGTTCGCTCTGTTGTCTGGCATTGCCGTTCGATGCAACCGCCCAGGACATCCACTTCTCGCAGTTCTTCAATGCGCCGATGACGCTGGGACCCGGGAACATCGGGCAGTTCGACGGGCAATACCGCATGCACGGGATCTTCCGCCAGCAATGGCGTTCGGTGACGGTGCCCTACCGCACCCTGGGGCTTGGTGGCGACATGCGCGATGCCATGGGCGTGGAAGGCCTCGGCCTGGGTGCATGGCTCTTCAACGATCGCGCGGGCGACAGCCGCATGGAACATTTCCATCTGAGCATTGGTGCCAGCTGGACCCAACGCTTCGGCGATGATCGTCACCACAGCATCAGCGGTGGAGCGCAAGTGGGCTTCACGTCGATCTCCTTGGACAGCCGCGCACTGTCGTTCGACAACCAGTACAACGGATTCTACCACGACCCTTCCCTGCCCACAGGAGAAAATTTCGGACGTGATGGACTCACACATCCCGATCTGCATCTGGGCGCCGTGTACCGATACGCACCGAAGCCCCGCGAATGGCTCCAATTCGGCGCGGGCTTCTTCAACCTCACCACTCCGCGCATCGGCTTCCTGGGTGAGCCCGGCATACCGCTGCCCATGCGCGGCACCTTCCATGCACTCGCGCGGCTGCCACTGCATGAACGCTTCGACCTGATGCCCGCCGCGCAGTTCATGTCGCAGGGCACCTACCGCGAACTGGACCTCGGCGCCAACCTGCGCTACCTGCTGCTGGACCGCTTCGGCCTGGAACGCGCCGTGGAATTCGGGCTGCATTGGCGCGCCGACGACGCCGGATACCTCTACGCGGGCTTCATTCACGACGACTGGACCTTCGGGATGAGCTACGACATCAACACCAGCGACCTCGTGCCCGCGAGCCGCAACCGGGGCGGCATCGAGTTCGCCGTGGTGCGCATCCTGAAACAGCGGCCTGCCGTGCCCGTGCGCTTCAAGGCCTGTCCGGACCAGATCTGAAAAAGGAATGCAGCCGCAGATGAACGCAGGACCTGTCCCGTGCAGCAGGATGGCGCAGATGAACGCCAGGATCGCGGGGCGGGCGATCATCTCGTGCATCCTACTTGCCTTTGTCGGCACCGCGGTCTTGCAAGCGCAATCTGTGGAACAGTGGACCACCTGGGGCGATGCGGCGATGGAGCGCGGCGAGTATTACGGTGCCTCGCGCTTCTATGAAGGGGCGCTGGCCATCGATGGCGGGCGCATGAGCCTGCAATGGAAAATGGCCGAAGCCTGCCGCCTGAGCAACCAGTACGACAAGGCGGCCGAACTGTATGAGCGGGTACAACGCAAGGACCAGGGCCGCACGCACACGGATGCGATGCGTTGGCTGGGTGAGATGCAACTGTGCATGGCGCAGTACGACGAAGCGGAGAAGACCTGGGAACGTGTGTTGCGGCGCGAAAAGGACAAAGGGTCCGTGATCGCCGAACGTGCCCGCAACGCGATCGAGGGATGCGCCATCGCCCGCAAGGCCATTGCCAACCCGGACGCATGGGAAGTGGAACATCTGCCTGCGCCCGTGAACACCTACGACAGTGAGTTCGGTGCGCGTATGGGGCCTGATGAAGCACTCTACTTCAGCAGTCTGCGCGGCGAACTGAACAAGGACGGCGAGGTGGCCGATACGGCGGCCTACCGCACCATGGTGCTGCGCAGCACGGCCACAGATGGCGTCTGGCAGGAGCCGGAGATCCTTGCGGGCACTGTCAATGCCACGGGCGATAACGGCAACGCTACCTGGACATTGGATGGAAAGCACTTCCTGTTCACCCGATGTGTGGTGGGAGCACCCTGCCGCATCCACATCGCGCCGGTCCTGCCCGATGGCTCCTTCGGCGAAGCCCGTCCCCTGCCCGGCCTGGGCGATGAGTTGCACAGCACACAGCCCATGATCGCACAATGGGATGGCCGCGAAATGCTGCTCTTTGTAAGCGATCGGCCCGGTGGTGAAGGAGGCACCGACATCTGGCAGGCACGTCTGGAGGAAGGTGGCGCCGTGGAAGTGTATCCGCTGGGCCGGCCCGTGAACACCGCAGGAGATGAGCGCACACCCTGGTATGACCATGCCACCAACACCCTTTGGTATAGCTCGGACCATCTGCCCGGCATGGGTGGCTTCGACATTTTCAGCGCATCCTTCGGCAACGACGCTTTCGCGCACCCGGTACATGGCGGCGCACCGATCAACAGCCCGGCCAACGACCTCTATCCGATGATCGACCGTTCGCGCGGCATGCTGTGGATCACCAGCAACCGCGTGGGATCGCTGGCGGCCAAGGGGGAGACCTGTTGCAGCGATCTGTACCGCTTCCGCTGGACCGATGGACCGGAAGCTTCACCGGCGGATACGCTGCCCCTGGCGACGACGGATCGATCCACCGTGGTGACACATCTGGAGGAGATGCGACAGCGCTTCCCGCTGAAACTGTACTTCCACAACGACGACCCCGAGCCACGCTCCTGGGCCACCACCACGACCCAGGACTACGCCACTGCCTACCGACGGTACCAGGATCTGATACCCGAGTATGAACGTGAAGGCGATGCCGTTGCATTGCACGACTTCTTCCACAACGAAGTGGACCATGGTTATCTGGAACTTGCCAAACTCACCATCGCCCTGCGCGAGGCACTGGGCAGTGGTCTTTCCATCACCCTCGATGTGCGTGGGCACGCCAGCCCGCTGGCCAAGAGCGACTACAACCTGAACCTCAGCATGCGCCGCATCGCCAGCCTGCGCAATCATCTGCGCAACGTGGACGAAGGTGCGCTGCGGCCCTACCTGGAGGGCACCGCTGCCAATGGCGCACGCCTCACCCTGCGCACACTGCCCTTTGGCGAAGACCGCGCCGCCACCGATGTGAGCGACGACCTGGCCGATCTGCAACGATCGGTGTACAGCGTGGCGGCGGCTGGCGAACGGCGGATCGAAGTGGAGGCGATCACATGGGGAGGTGATGGAGCGAAACACGCGGTGGAAAGCCAGCGGGTGGACATCGGATCCGTGCGCCAAGGACAGCGCAAGGAGGTGGACTTCCTGCTCCGCAACCAGGGCACGCGACCGATGCGGCTGTTGGATATGAAGGCCGACTGCGGTTGCACCACCGCAGCACTTCCCCTTGGTGATGTGCCGCCCGGCGGTACGGTCACCGTGACGGTGGTCTTCGATGGACATGCTCCCGTGGGGCCACTGTCACGCACGGTGGTGGTGCGCAGCAATGGTATGCCGGAGCGTTTTGAGTTGACCATTGATGGTGAGGTGATCCCGTAGGCTTGCGCCATGGACCTTCTGCTGATCTCCAACTCCACCACGCTGGGCGAAGCATTCTTCAATGGCCGTGGCTGTCAGATGATGAGGCGGAGGATGATGGGCGGAATTGGCCATGGTCCGCAGGGCTCCTTCTGAGACCATGCGTATGTTTGGGTTCACAGAACATCAAGCAGTACAGGCCGACATGGAAAGCCATGAAAGGACCACGGATCACAGATCCGCGGGAGCCGGGGGGGTAGAATGAGTAAGCGGCTGAAATGATGCTTAGACTTCATCCTCTTGACAAGGCAATCCTGCTCTTGTGCATTTGGTCGTGTGGGTGCCATACACCTGAGCCGTCGCAACCGCAAGCCGCAAGCAACCCCAACAGATTGATACCGCAGGATACTATAGTCAGAAATGATGCGGGAATTGTTGTGGGCATCGGATCCATGATTGATGGTAAGCGGAATGGTCACTGGATAGAGTACTACGCCGATGGCGTTCTTATGTGGGAGGGAGTTTATGCTAGTGGCAAGCGCGTAACTGCATCGAGGCCCAAAGAGTGTAACTGCCAACTGGACTTCATGGATGACCTTGGAACTGGACTCCAGGTTGGCGAGGCCTATCGTTTCCGAATACGTAACGGATGCCTGCACGATGACGATCTCGCTCTTGCTGCCACAAAAAGTACGGTAAAGCGCCTGCGTGACACCTCTGGTTATAACTACATCCTCTATCCGGAGAAGCAAGAGACCATCAAGTTGATGGTTTATGCCGCAGATGAAGGATTTGAACCCGGGCCAGTTTGCGCGTTTGAAATCCCCGCTCCCGCGACTCTTCCGTGATAGCTCCCCCGCCCCGCTCCCGCGAATCTTCCTGAACGCTCCCGCGGATCTGTGATCCGTGGTCTCCCTAAACCTCCGCAGGGTCTCCCGAGGCACGAGGGGACCCTGCGATCGAAGCCATGACGTTCTATCTTGGGCTTGATGTCCACCCGTAAGCGTCGCACCAAGGACGGCGCGGTCTATTTCGCCACATTCACGTGTTATTCCTGGCTGCCCTTGTTCGAGCAAGCCCAAGCCTATGACCTGTTCTACGACTGGATGCACCTGGCCTACGACAAGGGCTATCGGTTCCTGGGGTATGTGATCCTGCCCAACCATGTCCATTTCCTGATTTAGGTTCCAGAAGGCGGCCAGCTCAATACACTGCTGGGTAATGGCAAACGGTTCATGGCCTATGCCATCATAGAGCGCCTGAAGCGTGCAGGACGGACGGATCTGTTGGAACGCCTTGGCCAGGGCTTGCGCGCCAGCGATCATGCGAGGGGTCAGAAGCACCGCGTGTTCGACACTTCCACGGACCTCATCGAGCTGTTCAGCGCGCGCATGATCGAGCAGAAGCTGCGTTACATTCACGCCAATCCGGTGAGTAAGCGCTGGCGACTGTCAGATGATGCAGTGGAGTACCCTCATTCAAGCTTCGCGTTCTATGTACGCGGCGAGAACCGCTCCGCGCCGCTCACAGCATACCAGGAGTGCGGATTCCTGGGTGGGAAAGGTGCACCGTGGTGAGTGTGTCGGGCGGTGAGTAGTTGTCTTGGGTCACATGCAGTATGTTTGAGTGTTGGAAATGCACGAATGTGCGAATGGATCGGCAGAACGATCGGCTACGAGGACGCAGGGTCCCGAGGCGGAGACCCTGCGGAGGTTTGGGTCTTCTTCCAGACCCTTGCAGGGTGTCCGGAGAGCGCCCCCAGGATATACCTCCGCAGGGTCTCCCGAGGCACGAGGGGACCCTGCGATCGAATCCGAGTCGTTCTGTCTTGGACTTGATGTCCACCCGTAAGCGTCGCACCAAGGACGGCGCAATTGGCCATGCTTCACGGGGTCTGTTGCAGGAGACCCTTGGAAGGTTTGGGTGAGCCAGCGCCCTAACTTTACCGGACGAAACACGAGGCCATGACAGCGCTACATATTCGAGCAGAGATCCAGCAGTTGCTCCGCAAGGAGAAGAACATCACTGTGCTCGAAGCGATACGAATGCTCTTGCGGCGGGAAGAACCACAAGAGGACGACCTGACAGATGAAGAGGTCGCCGAGCTGGACGCCCAACGTGCCGAGAGGATCAGCGGGAAAGTGAAGTTCGTGAGCGAGGAGGAATCCATCCGCCTGATCCGAACAGGTCGTAAAGGATGAAGTACACGCTGCAGGTCGACCCCAAGGTCGTTCAGGAAGTGCGGGCGATCTACAAATACCGTGAGCGTGAAAGGAAGGGATCGGGCGATCGGTTCATCGATACGCTGGTGGGCTGTTACGCCAGCATCAAGGCCAATCCATATGGTTTCCAGTTGCGCAAAGGAGGCTACCGGCATGCGATATTGCATAGGCTCAAATACCGTGTGGTCTTCGAGGTCGAAGGCAACATGGTGTTCGTTTACCAAGTGCGCCACACGAGCCGTAAGCCAAGCAAGCAGTACGGTCCGTAGCGAGATCTTCCTGTAGTCTTCCCCATCCTTCGGCCACTCATAGCTGGAGGAGAAGGAGTGCGCGTTGCCCTTCCCCGGCGTCATTCGTAAGCTTGCGCCATGGAACTCCTGCTGCTCTCCAACTCCACCATGCCCGGCGAAGCATTCTTCCAATGGCCGCGGCCGTATGTGACCGCCTTCCTCGAAGGCCGTAAACGTGTGGCTTTCGTGCCCTTCGCGGCGCCGGAGGAACAACAGGATGCCTATGCGGAGAAGGTCGCTCCGGTGTTCGCGGAGATGGGTGCGGAGATCGTTCCGCTGCACCGCGAGGCAGATCCGGTGAAGGCCTTGGAAGGTGTGGATGCCGTGGCCGTGGGCGGGGGCAATTCCTTCCTGCTGTTGCGCCAGCTCTACCGCACGGGGTTGGTGCGCGGCATCGGCGAACGCGTACGCCGGGGCCTGCCCTACGTGGGATGGAGTGCCGGTGCCAACGTCGCCTGCCCCTCCATCATGACCACCAACGACATGCCCATCGTGGAGGTACCCACCCTGCGGGCCCTGCACCTGGTGCCCTTCCAGATCAACCCGCACTTCACCGAGGATACGATCCCCGGCCATGGTGGTGAGAGCCGCGAGCAGCGCATCGCCGAATTTCTGGCGCTGAACCCGAACGTTCCCGTGGTGGGGTTGCGCGAGGGATCATTGTTGCATGTAAAGAACGGTCAGGCAACGCTCGCCGGGAAGGCGATGAAGGTCTTACGCAGCGACAAGGACAGCCTGGTGGTGGAGGCGGACCGCAACTTCCGCAGCGATCTCGGGGGCTTGTAGAGGATCGCCAAAGCACACTGTTGCACGGATCCATTCCGTGCTGAACTTTGTGGTCCGATACGGCCGCTGCGCCCCTGCATGGACCCACACCTTTCCACTCCCTGCGGGTGGCACCTTATGGGGATCTCCACAGGCCGTATCCCGTGCTTTCCGGAGCGTGTGCGGCTTGCACAAGGGGTCGCTTCGAATGCCCCACACACCTTTCATTCAACAGTTCTCATCCCATGATGCATCCGGCTACCACGCTGACGTGGATCGGCGCGGGGCGCGGCTTCGGCGTCACCGCCCGGCAGGCGATCCCCAAAGGGACCATCGTCTATGTGCGCGATGATCTCGATATCCAGGTGCCAGAAGGCCACCCCCTGGTGGACCACCCGCTGTACGCGGAGACCTTCACCAACCATGCGTACATCGAACCCGACGGGACACGGGTGTTGTGCTGGGACCATGGCCGCTTCATGAACCACTGCTGCAGGCCCAATACCTTGAGCACGGGATTCGGTTTCGAGATCGCCATCCAGGACATCGCCGCCGGTGAGGAGGTGACCGATCATTACGCCGTGTTGAATCTGGAGTTTGAAATGGATCTGGTGTGTGGCAATGCGGAATGTCTGCGCCGCATGGGCCCGGGCACCCTGCCACTGGTGAGCGATTGGATCGATGCGCGGATCCGCGAGGCGCTCATGCTCGTGCGCAATGTGCCGCAGGCTCTGGAACCGTTGTTGGACCCTATGATCCGGTCACAACTGGAGCGTTATCTGGAAACCGGTGAAGGCTATCCCTCCGTGCTAAGTTTGCAGCACCTCAGGAGAACCGCCTGACACGGGCCATACCGCATGAAGATAGACCTGACCCGAATCCACGTCATTCTTGATAAGCTCGGCTTCAATGCGATGCTGCTCGTCAAGGTGGCCATCATCCTGGTGGGCGCCTTCCTGCTGGAACGGATCTTCTATACGCTTCTCCGTCGCGCTTATGAACGCGGGGACAAGCTCCACGAGGACACCACACGATACCGCTTTCTGAAGAACGCCCTGCGGAGCCTGGTGGTGCTGATCGCCCTGGGTTGGGTGATCTATGTGATCCCATCCCTGAAGCATTTCGCGGTGACCCTCCTGGCCGGTGCGGGCATCCTCGTCGCCATACTCGGCCTGGCCACGCAGCGGGCATTCAGCAACATCATCAGCGGCATCTTCATCGTCAGCAGCAAACCCTTCCGCGTGGGCGACATGGTGGAGATCAGCGCGGAGCACAAGGGCGTGGTGGAGGACATTACCCTGCGGCATACGGTGATCCGCAACTGGGAGAACCGCCGGGTGATCATCCCCAATGCGGTGATCGGCGATGCCACCATCATCAACAGCACCATCGAGGATCCGGCCACCTGCCAGTGGGTGGAGTTCGGCATCAGCTACGAAAGCGACCTGGACAAGGCCATGGCGATCATGCAGGAGGAGGCCGAGAACCACCCCCAATGTCTGGACCGACGCACCGCCGTGGAGTTGGAGGAGGGCATCCCGAAGGTGAGCGTGCGCCTGGTGCAGGTCGCGGACAGCAGTCTGATCCTGCGTGCCTATGCATGGGCCGCCGAACCGCTGCTGGCCCGTGTGATGAATTTCGAGCTGAACCGCTCCATCAAGCTGCGCTTCGATCGCGAAGGCATCGACATCCCCTACCCGCAGCGCACCATCACCTTCAAGGGGCCGGGCCCTACTGCCGAGATCGTCGCACATTTGACCAAGCCACGCCCCGACACCGCGCATGAAGAAGGTGCATAAGCGATCGGGGAAGCTGGGCATGCCGCCCGGGTCGCTCGTCCATGTGGGCGCCGGCGAACACCAACGCAGCGTGCTGCACCTCTTCCGCTATGATGCGGAAGGCGTGCAGGAGACCTCTCCCACCTCCATGGCGGAAGTACCGGCTGATGGCGAGGACGGCCGCGTAGCATGGTTGAACATCGATGGCCTGCACGATGACGCAGTGATGCAGGCGGCGGCCGAACGCTTCCAACTGCATCCCCTGCTGGTGGAGGACATCCTCAACACCGACCACCGTCCCAAGCTGGAGGAATATGACGACGGCCTGTTCGTGGTGGCCAAGATGCTCCGGCTGGGCAAGGCCCAGGGACGCCTGCAAGTGGAACAAGTGAGCATCCTCCTGACCAAGCACATGTTGGTAAGCTTTCAGGAAGCGCCGGGCGATGTACTGGAACCCGTGCGCCGCCGTTTGCGCGAAGGCCTGGGCCGTGCACGCAAGGCCGGTCCGGACTACCTCTTGTATGCCCTGCTGGACGTGATCGTGGACCACTACTTCGTGGTGCTCGAGGAAGCCGGGCGCCACATCGAGGAACTCGAAAGCAAGGTGGTGGTACGTCCCGGAGGGGAAGACCTGCGCGCCATCCAGCGTCTGCGGGGGCAGCTGATCCACATGGCCAAGTACGTCACGCCCATGCGCGAACTGGCCGGCCGGCTCAACAGCAGCGAGTCGCCCTTCATCGCCCAGGGCACGCGTCGTTACATCTCCGACCTGCAGGACCATACGGTGTACATCGCCGAGACCATCGGCAGCTTCCGCGAGATGCTGCAAAGCCTTGAGAACACGTACCACGCGGGGGTGGCGCTCCGCACGGGCGAAGTGATGAAGGTGCTCACCATCATCGCCACGATCTTCATCCCGCTCACCTTCATCGTGGGCATCTATGGGATGAACTTCGAGCACATGCCCGAGCTGCGATGGCGTTACGGATACTTCGGTGTATTGGGCATTATGGCCGTACTGACCTTGGGGATGCTGGGCTGGTTCCGGTGGAAGAAGTGGTTGTGAGTGCGCTGCCAGCTGCTGGCTACGGGCTTCGGGCTGCTCAGCGCTTTCTACGAACCTTGTGCATCAGCTGGGCCATTGGTGCATTTCCAGTTGCCTATGGAATGCTACCATGGAACGCTGAGCAGCCCGAAGCCCGCAGCCCAAAGCCCGAGGCCGGCTGTAGCAAGGAAGAAATTCCCCCGCAGGCACCCACCGATCTCCATGCCCTCTACTTTTGCACCGCACATGACGACCATGCCCCGGCCCCATCGCGCCTCCGCGCCCCTGGCAGGCCCTTCTGCGGGAAGTGTCGGCTCCATCGTGCCTTCCTCCGCCTTCCGCTGACACCGATGCCCGTGCAGCCCGCGTTGCCCGCCAACTCCCGCATCCCGAACCGGCCGCTGCACGGAACCTGGACCCGCCCCGGGACCGGTGCCGCGCGCTGCTTTGCCATCCAACCCATCCCATCCCGGACCGATCGATGAAGACCCGCTACATCGACCTGATCGAACAAACCTTCGACTTCCCGAAGGATGAGTTCAAGCTCGACGGCGACAAGCTCGTGTGGAACGACCTGCCCCTGGTGGACATCCTGGAGAAGCATGGCACACCCCTGCGGATCACCTACCTGCCCAAGATCGGCGAGAAGATCGACCTGGCCCGGGAGAGCTTCGCCAAGGCCATCGCGCAGCACAGCTACACCGGCAGCTACGAGTACTTCTACTGCACCAAGAGCAATCACTTCAGCTATGTCATCGACAAGGTGCTGAACAAAGGCGTGAACCTGGAGACCAGCAGCGCCTACGACCTGGAGATGATCGAGCTGCTGATCGAACGCGGCCGCATCACCAAGGACAGCAAGATCCTGTGCAACGGCTTCAAGGACGAGCGCTACATCAAGGGCATCGGGCGGCTGGCGAACCGCGGTTTCAACGTGGTGCCGATCATCGACAACATGTCGGAGATCTACGCACTGGATGAGGCCATCGAGGGTCCCTGCGACATCGGCATCCGCATCGCCGCCGAGGAGGCCCCCAAGTTCGAGTTCTACACCAGCCGCCTGGGGATCGGCTACAAGGACATCATCCCCTTCTACATGCGCAACATCAGCAAGCAGAAGAAATTCCGCCTGAAGCTGATGCACTTCTTCATCAATACCGGCATCACCGACACGGCCTACTACTGGAACGAGCTGACCAAGTGCGTGAACGTGTACTGCGATCTGTGGAAGCTGTGCCGCACGCTGGACACGCTTGACATCGGCGGTGGACTGCCCATCAAGAACAGCCTGAACTTCAGTTTCGAGCTGGACTATATGATCGGCGAGATCGTGGGCCGGATCAAGGACATCTGTGAGGAGAACCGCGTACACGAGCCGCATATCTTCAGCGAATTCGGCAGCTTCACCGTGAGCGACAGCGGCGCCACCTTCTTCAGCATCGTCTACCAGAAGAAGCAGAACGAGAAGGAACGCTGGAATATGATCGACGGCAGTTTCATGACCACCCTGCCGGACACCTGGGCCATCAGCAAACGTTTCATCATGCTGCCGGTGAACAACTGGTACGACGAGTACGAACGTGTCTTCCTGGGCGGCATGACCTGCGACAGCGACGACTACTACAACAGCGAGCAGCACATCAACGCCATCTACCTGCCGCGCTACCAGGAGGAACGGCGCCAGTACATCGGCTACTTCAACACCGGGGCCTATCAGGACACCCTCGGCGGCTTCGGTGGCATCCAGCACTGCCTCATCCCCAAGCCCAAGCATGTGCTCATAGACCGCCTTCCGGACGGCACCCTGGAGGACCGCGTCTTCGCCGAACAGCAGAGCGCCGAACGCATGCTGCAATTGCTCGGTTACCTGCCCACCCCGTAGAGCGGACCCGGACCGGCACCGCGTGTATCCCGCGATCCGCAAGCCTGCCAGAGTGGGATCACCTTTCCCGCTATATTCGGCCACCCCGTCCCGTGGCGGGCCCACCAAATCCACCCGCACATGAGTTCGAGCATCGACACGATGACCATTCCCGTGGAGCAACCGCCCGGCGGCAAGCACCCCAAAGGCCTGTACGTGCTCTTCATGGCCGAAATGTGGGAGCGCTTCTGCTACTACGGCATGCGGGCGCTACTCACGGTCTATTTGATCGATTCACTGCTTAAAGGAGATACCACTGCCTTTACCATTTATGGAGCATATACCGCACTGGTATATGCGGCTCCGGTATTGGGTGGAAAGATCGCGGACAAGATCCTAGGGTATAGGATCGCCGTGATCCTGGGTGGCATTCTGATGGCGATCGGTGAGTTTCTGATCCTGGGTGGTACGGAGCATTGGCTCTATATCGGAATGGGCATGATCATCGTGGGCAATGGCTACTTCAAGGCCAACATCTCCAGTATCGTGGGCAAGCTCTATGCGGATGGAGACCCACGACGCGATTCCGGTTTTACGATATTCTACATCGGCATCAACATCGGTGCACTTCTCGCGACCACAGTCTGTGCGGAGGTGGGTAGAAAAGTCGGCTACGAGTATGGCTTCGCCTTGGCTGGCGTAGGCATGATCGCGGGTGTGCTGTTCTTCATCCTGGGCCAGAACACATTCCGCAGTGTCGCGGAACCACCTGATCCGGTCAAGCTCCGTGCTCCCTACCTGGGCCCTCTCAACCTGCTTCAGACCACGATACTGGGATCATTACTGGTGATCCCCATCTTGTATTTCTTACTGGTGTACAATGCCGTCGTCGGATACTTGCTCATAGCTGTGGCGATCTATGTCGTCTACAGCCTTTTGTCGCGTGGGATCAGTGAAGGGAATGTGCTACGGGATCGGATGATCGTCTTCATCATCCTGATGTTCTTCAACATCGTTTTCTGGGCCTGCTTTGAACAGGCCGGCACCTCGCTGACACTATTCGCACGAAGGAATGTGGACCGGATGATCGGGGGCTGGGAAATGAGCGATGCGACCACGCAATTCTTCAATCCCTTGTTCATCATCATCCTTGGATCGGTGTTCTCCCTGCTCTGGGTATATCTGAATCGGATCGGCAAGAACCCGAACATCCCCATGAAGTTCGGCATCGGGATCATCCTGCTGGGCATGGGTTATCTGGTGGTACAGGTGGCTCCACTCTCAGCAGTGTATCTCACTCCTCTCTGGATCCTTGCCCTCCTTTATCTCCTGCATACCACCGGGGAACTGTTCATCTCGCCCATTGGATTGAGCATGGTGACGAAGCTGGTGCCGAAGGACATGACCGGCACGGCCATGGGCGCGTGGTTCCTTTCGTTCGCGGGATCCAATTACGTGGCCGCATTGATAGCCACACTGACGGGGGCTGGTGGCCATGGGGGACCCACCACAGAAAAAGTCACGCCCGCCAATTTCACCGAGACGATCGAGCTCATTGAACATCAGGACGAGCGTTTCGAACAGGCCATTTCGACCCTGGTGATCGCATCTGAGGCCCTGAACCTTCGTGCAAGTGAGATGCGAACGGAAGGTGCCGATATCGGGACCCTCCCTGAGGAGATCACGGATCTGGCAGACGGTTTACGCGGGTCCGTAAGTGCGTTGAATGGTGAAGCACTTGGCGTGTTGAACGATACTTCGGCGTATCAGCCGATATCCTGGAAAGTGCTCATATTCTTGAAGTATAATAAGTCATACTCCCGGTTCGCATCGGAGTACTACGATGCTGTTGAGCGATCCGCTGCCGGTATTGAGAGCCTGGCCGTAGGCGTCAACGACCTTTCACAAGGAAAGGTCGCGTTCGAAACTGCCAAGGAGTCCATGAGTGCCGGTATCAACGACTACGAGACCGGTCTTGGTGAGATCGAGAAACTGTTCGTCAAATTCAAGCGTGCGAACCAGAGCTATGATACGGGAACGATCTCGGCTGTCGTCGAGAGCTCATCCAGCTCCGTACGTACTCCTGCGGCCCATCTAAGCTGGGGGATCTACAAGAAAGTCTTTGTGACCATGGGCCTCGTCACCGTGGTCATCGGGATCTTCCTGATCCTGATCTCCGGCCCCCTAAACAGGATGATGCACGGCGTGCGCTGATCCGGCACGATCATTGAGTTCACGCCGGCATTCCACCACACCATGCGCACGTTGACCTTCCTCCTGCACCGCACCGCCCTCTCCCTGGGTGTTTTGCTGCTCCTCACCCCCCTGTCACTTTCGGCCCAGACCCCTGCCGCCACGTCCGCCAAGGCCATCCAGTGGCTCAGCATCGAGGACGCCCAGGCCAAGGCGAAAAAGGTTCCCAAGCCCCTGTTCGTGGACGTCTACACCAGCTGGTGCGGTCCCTGCAAGATGCTTGACCGTAACACCTTCAGCGACCCGAAGGTGGCCGACTACGTGAACAAGCACTTCTACCCGGTGAAGTTCGATGCCGAGAGTGGCAAGGCGGTGACCTGGAAAGGGAAGAAATTGGAGAACCCCGGCTTCGATCCGGCGCGTTCGGGCGGCCGCAACGGCACCCACCAACTCACACACCAGATCGCCAATGTCAACGGCCGCATCGCCTACCCCACCATCGTCTACCTCGATAGTGAACTGAACGTGCTGGCACCTGTGCAGGGCTACATGACCCCCGAGCAACTGGAGCCCATCCTCACCTACTTCGGTGAAGGGCACTACAAGAAAATGGATTACCAGGCCTTCGTGGGCACCTTCAAGAGCCGTCGTTGAAGCCCCGGCGCCATCCCCCATCATCCTTTGGAAGCCCCGGTACGCCGGGGCTTCTTCACTTCATATCATAGCCCGCGAGGGCATACCAATAGTGTCGCACATTACCTCGAACCTTACCGTTCGGGCGAAATAATGTTCCGGCCCGGGCATGCAAGAGCGATGGGCAGTTGATGTGCAGGTCGCTCCTCGCGTGCCGAAGAGATCGCAGGTACCGCGTGCGGTGGATGTCCACGATCCGCGCGGCCGCGCCCGGCTCGGGGAGCTTGTGCTGCGGGCCCGTGCGAGCCGGGCTGCGGCTTGGATCGTGGTCGCCTTTTGGCTCAACCTTTTGGCGAAGCAAAAGGTTGAAAATGGCACATTCTCTTCGATGTACAGCGACCTCATCTCCCGGACCAACTGAGACTCTACCGGCGCTCCCTTCTTTGCTACCTTAGCGGCCCCGAACCCCGAAAAACAACGATCAACAGCACGCGGCGATGAGTGAGAAGGCCAAGATCATCCTGGAAGGAAAGGAATACGAACTGCCCGTCATCACCGGCAGCGAAGGTGAGAAGGCCATCGACATCGCCAAGCTGCGCGACCTCACGGGATATGTGACGCTCGACTTCGGGTACAAGAACACCGGAGCCACCACAAGCTCCATCACCTTCCTCGATGGTGAATTGGGCATCCTGCGTTACCGTGGATATCCCATCGAACAACTCGCCGAGAAGGCCTCCTTCCTGGAGGTTTCCTACCTGCTGCTCTTCGGCGAACTGCCCAACAAGCAGCAGCTGGACGAGTTCGAGGGGAACATCCGCTACCATTCGCTGGTGCACGAGGACATGAAACACTTCTTCGAGTTCTTCCCGAGCAATGCCCACCCCATGGGCATCCTGTCGGCGATGGTGAACTCGCTGAGCACCTTCTACCCCCGCAGTCAGGATCCCCACCGTCCGCAGCACGAGGTGCTCCGCACGATCTACCGCCTGATCGCCAAGATGCCCACCCTGGCCGCGATCAGCTACAAGAACAATCTGGGCCACCCCTACATGTACCCCAACAACAAGCTGGGCTACGTGGAGAATTTCCTGCACATGATGTTCGCTCTTCCCACCGAGGACCACCAGGTGGACCCCGTGGTGGCCGAGGCGCTGAACACCCTGCTGATCCTGCATGCCGACCATGAGCAGAACTGCAGCACCAGCACGGTGCGCATCGTGGGCAGCAGCCAGAGCAACCTGTACAGCAGTGTCAGCGCCGGCATCGCCGCCCTTTGGGGACCGCTGCATGGTGGCGCCAACCAGGAGGTGATCGAGATGCTCGAGACCATCCGTAATGACGGGGGCGACATACAGAAGTGGGTGGACAAGGCAAAGGACAAGAACGACCCCTTCCGGCTCTTCGGCTTCGGCCACCGCGTGTACAAGAACTTCGATCCGCGCGCCCGCATCATCAAGAAGTCCTGTGATGATGTGCTGAAGAAACTTGGTGTGAAGGACCCTGTGCTCGATATCGCCAAGCAACTGGAGGAGATCGCCCTGAAGGACGACTACTTCGTGGAGCGCAAGCTGTACCCCAACGTGGATTTTTACAGCGGTATCATCTACCGCGCCATCGGCATCCCCACGCGCATGTTCACCGTGATGTTCGCCATGGGCCGGCTGCCGGGGTGGATCGCGCAGTGGAAGGAGATGGTGGAGAACAAGGAGCCCATCGGCCGGCCACGGCAGATCTACACCGGTGCCACCGAGCGCGACTACGTGGCGCTGAAAGAGCGCAAGTAAAAGCCCACATCACGACGACCAAGGACGGGGAGCGAGGCTCCCCGTCCGCATTTGCGCACATCCCTGAGCGCACCTACGGCCTCCGACGCTACTTGCGTGGCGTGACAAGGCTCATTCCCGTTCTTGATGCACATCATGGAAGGGCGGGACGCGGAACGGGTCCTTTGCACATCGGGTGGTGAAAGGTCTGATCAGTGGTAGAGCATGACCAACGTCAGTCCGTCGCGCACGTTCGCCTTCCACCTTTGCCCGAACCGTGGCCCGTGACAATGCCCAAACCGACCATACGCACCTTGGATGAACTCGTGGAGGCCCTGCGCTCGGCCTCCGCGCAGCAGGGCTACCTGCGTATCCTGGAACGTGTGAACATCCCCGCAGAGGCCTTCGACCCGCATTCCACCTGGCACCCGAAGCACTACACGCGCAACTGCATCACCCGCACGGACGATTTCGAACTGTTGCTGATCTGTTATGAGCCCGGTCAGTGTACGAGCATCCATGACTACGCCACGGAGGAGGCCTGGGTGCATCCCGTGCGCGGTACGGTGATCGAGGAGCGCTTCGAACCGGTGGGTGCGGGATCGCTGCGCAAGGTGAGTGCGGCGAAACTGGACCGGGATTCCTTCTCCTACCTGCACAACGGCCGCAGCATCCATCGCTACATCAATGCCGGCGAGCAGCGGGCGATGACCCTCAACCTCTATGCCCGGCCCCTGCGCACCTGGAAGGTCTATGACGAACGCACCGGGGATGCCCGCGTGCGTGAGGCCGGACCATGATCGGCGGCACGCCTAACTTGCGCGGTACCATGCGATCGCAATTCAAAGCGGACCAGCTGTCGCGCATATGCGCCATGCTCTTCACCACCGCTGCGGAGGGCCTGGTGGTGGTGGATCACCAGGGCATCATCCGCCTGAAGAATCCGCGCCTCTCAGCACTTTTCGGCTATGCGGAAGGCGAGCTCCTCGGCAAGCCGATCGAGGTCCTCATTCCGCAAAGCCTGCGTCACAAACATCAGGCGCATCGCGCCGGATATGATGAAAGGCCCGTGGAACGCCCGATGGGCCTTGGACTTGAATTGATGGGGCAGCGCAAGGATGGCAGTCTCTTCCCCGTGGAGGTAAGCCTGAACCACTTCGTGGTGGATGACGAACGTTATGTGATGGCCCTGGTGACCGATGTGACGCGCCGCCGCGGTGTGGAAAAGGAACTCCAACGCACCAACGCCGAATTGGAGGAGCGCGTGGAGGAACGTACCGCCGAACTGCGCATGGCGCAGGAGAACATGCGCCAGGCACTCGAGGCAGAAAAGGAACTCAATGCCTTGAAATCACGCTTTGTGAGCATGGCCTCACACGAGTTCCGGACACCGCTCAGCACCATCATGAGCAGCACTGACCTGATCGGACGCTATACGGATGGATCTGGAATTGAACAGGTGGACCGGCATGTGCAGCGGATCCGGAGCAAGGTGCGCGAGCTGACCGCCATGCTCAACGAGTTCCTCTCCCTGGAAAAACTTGAACAGGGCGAGATGCGCTGCGACCCCCATGAACTGGACCTCGTTCACCAGTGCATCGAACTGATCGAGGAACTACGGGGCCTGGCCAGACCCGGTCAGGAGATCCACTATGACCACCATGGCGACGATCGCATGGTATGCCTGGACCGGCAGATGCTCGCGAACATTCTCACGAATCTGCTTAGCAACGCCATCAAATACAGCCCCGAGGACAAGCGCATCGACCTGATCACCGAGATCACGGGCGGGAAACTCACCATCACCGTGAAGGACCAGGGGATCGGCATCCCCAAGGAGGACCAGCAGCACCTGTTCGAGCGCTTCTTCCGTGCGGGCAACGCCTTCACAGTTCAGGGCACCGGCCTCGGACTCAACCTTGTGCGCCGCTACCTCGATCTGATGGGCGGCACGATCCGATTCACCAGCGATCCCGGCGAAGGCACGATCTTCATCGCGGAACTCCCCCAACACATTCCCCATGAGAACGATCCTGTTGATCGAGGATGACCAGGACATGCGCGAGAACACCGCGGAGATCCTCGAACTGGCCAACTACCGTGTGCTGCGCGCGGAGAACGGGCGCCGCGGCGTGGAACTGGCCCGCAAGGAGCCGCCCGACCTGGTGCTCTGCGACATCATGATGCCCGAGCTCGATGGCTACGGCGTCCTTCACCTGCTCGCACGCGACCCCGCCACGGCCGAGGTGCCCTTCATCTTCGTGAGCGCCAAGGCCGAACGCAGCGATGTGCGCAAGGGCATGGGGCTGGGGGCCGATGACTACATCACCAAACCCTTCGAGGAAAGCGAACTGCTCAATGCCATCGAGGGGCGCCTGAAGCGCAGCGGCACCTTCCGCAAGGGTTTCGACCACACCGCCGATGGGCTGAATGATTTTCTCGACAATGCCCGCGGCCTGGCCGCCCTCCACGAGATCTCCAGGGATCGCAAGACCCGCCAGGTGGACCGCAAGGAGATGATCTACCACGAAGGCGATGAACCGCGCTCGGTGTTCTTCATCAAGCAGGGCAAGGTGCGCACCTTCAAGATCAATAGCGACGGCAAGGAACTGGTGACCGGACTGCTGGGCCCCGGCGATTTCCTGGGCTACATGGCCGTGCTGGAAGGGGGCCGCAGCACGGACAGCGCCGAGGCACTCGAAACATGTGAACTGGCCGTGATCCCCCGCGAAGAGCTGCTGGCCCTGCTCTACAAGGACCGCGATGTGAGCATCCGCATCATCAAAATGCTATCCCGCGAGGTGAAGGAGACCGAACAGCGGCTCCTGGAACTCGCCTATGCCTCGGTGCGCCAGCGCGTGGCCCAGGCCCTGCTGCGCCTCCACCAGCGCTATGCCCGGGGCGATGATGACGGGCTGGGTGTGCGCATCAGCCGGGAGGACCTCGCCACGATCGTGGGAACGGCCACCGAATCGCTCATCCGCACATTGGGCGACCTGAAGGAAGAGGGCCTCATCGCCGTGCAGGGCCGCGAAGTACACATCAAGGACCAGCGTGGTCTGGAAAAACTCGCACTTGCCTGAGCCACCCGGATGGCAGGCCACCCATGGCAAGCCGGGGAACAGCTTACTTTGTCACCGAATAACGACCTTCCCGACATGAAAAAGATCATCGGTCTGATCCTCTGGGCGATCGCCTTCCTCATCCCCTTCCAATTCTCCCTCCTCAGCACCCAGGATGTGGGCAACATCACCGGGCTGGTCAGCTTCGTCGCGTTGATCGCGTTGATCTTCACCGGCTACGCCCTCATCGATTCCGCCAGCGGAAAACCCGCCGCCGGGGAGCACGGACACTGAGACCAACAAGCCTTTCCGCCGCATGGCACATGTGCTCATCCCCACCGACTTCAGCGGCAACGCCCTGAACGCCGCCCTGTACGCCACACAACTCTATGGGGCGGACGGGAATGTCTTCACCATACTGAACAGCTACATGCTTCCCCGGGGTGCGGCCAGCACCATGTGGAGCATCGACGACCTGCTCGCCAAGGAATCGCTCGAGGGCGTGGAGATGTTCCTCACACGTCTGCGCGCCGAACTGCCCAACGACAGCCGCTACGAATTGCGCAGTGCCTGCGAGCATGGTGACCTGCCCCAGGTGGTGGGCCGCTTCGCGCACGACGATGAGCCGCCCGAACTGGTGGTGATGGGCACACAGGGCGCCAGCGGACTGAAGGAGGTGCTCATGGGAAGCAACACCGCGGATGTGATCAAACATGGCGGTCTGCCGGTCCTGGCCGTTCCGCAGGATGCCCGATACCGCACGCCGCGCCGTATCGTGCTGGCCGATGATGGGGGCATGGTGGACAAGGCCACCCTGAAAGTGATGCTGGACATCGCCCGCTGGTCGCAGGCCGAGGTGATGATCGTGCGTGTGGTGCAGCGCGACGACGAACCAGACGAAAGTGGTTCGGGTTCCATCTATGATACCGTGATGGGCGCCATTCCCCACAGCCACCACTACATCAGCGGCGAGAACGTGAACACCGCCCTGCACGACATGGCCGATCAGAGCGATGCCGACCTGGTGGTGGTGACGCATCGTCAGCGCGGCCTCTTCGAACAGCTCTTCCACCGCAGCACCGCCACCAAGCTGGCCATGCACACGCACATTCCCATGCTGGTGCTGCAGCAGGCCGCACACTGATGGCCCCGCCCGCCGGACCGACCACGCCCATTCCGGCCCAGGCTCCCACCCTTGGCGGATCGGCCGCGTTGTTCTCTTTTCGCGGCATCCGCGTCTACGTCCACTGGTCCTTCCTCCTGCTGGTGGGTTTCGTGGTGTGGCAGGGCATGAGCGCGGGCCTGCAGGCGATGGACATCCTGAAGATGCTCGGCCTGGTGCTCATGGTCTTCCTCTGCGTGGTGTTGCATGAATTCGGCCATGCCCTCACCGCGCAACGCTATGGGATCAACACGCGCGACATCACCCTGCTGCCCATCGGCGGCATGGCCAGCCTGGAGCGCATGCCCGAGGAACCACGCAAGGAATTCTGGATCACCGTGGGCGGTCCCGCCGTGAACCTGGTGATCGCCGTGCTGGCCTACACCGCCCTGTTGGTGATGGACTACAACTATGTTCCACCGGAGAACCCTGCGGAGTTCCTGGTACCGAAGGACCCGGGAGCCGTGCTGTACATCCTCTTCTACATGAATGTGTGGCTGTTCCTCTTCAACCTCATCCCGGCGTTCCCGATGGATGGCGGCCGCATCCTGCGTTCCGTGCTGGGCATGATGATGGCCCGGGACAAGGCCACACGCATCGCCGCAGGGCTGGGCCGGCTTTTCGCCATCGCCTTCGTGGTGGCCGCATTCATGCTGCAGCATCCCTTTCTGGGCCTGATCGGTGTGTTCATCTTCTTCGCTGCCGGAGCCGAATCGCGCATGGTGCAACAGCAGGTCGCCTTGCGGGGCATCCGCGTACGCGATGTGATGCGCTCCCGGTTCTGGTCCATGCCGGCCACGGCCACCGTGCGACAGGCGGTGGAGGAACTGCTCGCGGGCGGGGACAGCGACATGCTGGTGATGGATGGCGACCGCTGTGTGGGGGTGCTTACCCGGCGGGATCTGGTGCAGGCCCTCAGCGACGACAAACGCGAGACGGCACTGGGCGACCTCTCCCCCAAGCCAACGCCCGCCGTGGCTCCCGATGACGCGGCCAACGCCAGCTATACGACACTGCTTGCAGGCCAGCATCGGCTGATGCCCGTGGAGGAGCATGGCCGGGTGATCGGTGTGCTTGAGCCGGAGAATCTCACGGAATTCCTGCTGGTCCGTGGGGCGTTGCAGGGTACAGCCAACAGCTGATCGCTATCCCACCTCCTTCGGCTTGCGCGGGTTGTGAAGCGTGAAGACCCGTGAGATGTTGAAGCCGAAGTGGATGTCTCCATCGGCCCAGTTGCCCGTGGTCTCGGTGATGAAGCCCCGCTCGAACATGGCGGTGCTGTTGGTGAAGTGCAGTTGGAACACATGGCCGCCGGTCTCGATGTCGAAGCCCATGGAGAGGCTGTTGCGCGCCATCTCCGGCAACTGCCCCTCCAACACGTGGAAGTACTCCGCATTCACCGCGATGCGCTTGGTGAGCTTCAAGCGCGCCGCACCACTCAGGTGGATCACGTCGTTGGGATCGTCGATGGTGGCCACCAGATTGCGGTGCACCACGCCAGGGTTCAACTGCATGCTGAAGCCCTCGCTGAACTTGCGGCCCAGGATCACCTGGAAGGAATAGCCCATGCGATGTGAGAAGTAGTCCTCGCGCGCCGGGTCGTACCAGGGTAACGCGGTGGTGCGCAGCGTGGTCATGGAGGAGGCGGCCACAAGGGCGAGCGTGACGGGCATGTCGCAGCCCGTCTCACATTGCCGCAGGAATTTATACTTCACGAAACCGTCCACGGTCTTCTCGAAACTGCTGCGGCCGATCCCCACCATCAGTCGCTCGGTCACGCCGTAGTCAAGGCCCAGACGTACGGTGGCACCGTCCAATCCGAAGAACTCATCGATCCCGCCATTCACGAAACCGAAGCGGTGGCCGATCCTGAAGTCGAGCACCCCATGGTGTGTGTTCTCCAGGCTGTGCCCATTGATCACACGCGTGGTCTTGAAGGCCGCGAGCGCATACTCCGGACCGGGCTCCTCCTCACCCAGCAGCGAGAGCAGGTCATCATCCTGCGCGCTAAGGGGCACGACGGCGATCGACAAGGCGAATAGCACGGAAGTCCTGAGCATGAGCGTCGGGGTCACGGGTGAAGGTAGGCGACCTTACATCTTGGCGTAATCCATCCGCACCTTCACGGTGATCTCCTCGGCGATGTTCTTGCGCACCACACCGGGGATCTTGATCCCATGATCCTCGGGCTTGATGATGAAGTCGCTCACGGCCTTGAAGGTGCCATCCTTGGCGACGGTGATCGTGCCGGGGTGGCTCACCTTCTGCGTGACACCGTGGATGGTGAGATCGCCGCTCACAGTGACCTTATGCTCGCCCGGCGTGGCCAGCTGCGCACTACCGAATCCTTCCACGGTGCCCTTGAAGTCGGCCTTCGGGTAGGTGTTGCTCTCCATGTAGTTCTCGTTGAAGTGCTCCTGCATCAGGGCCTTCTCGAACTCGAATGACTTGATGACCACGGCGAACTGGAAGGCACCGGAAGTGACATCGAGCACGCTGCTCACCTTGCGGTTGTGCGCCTCGATGTTCTCCACAGGTGTTTCGGAAAAGAAGCTGATCAGGCCGCTGCGCGTGGCGTAACGTTCCTGTGCGCTGGCCAGCATTGGAAGCAGGGCCAGGGTCAATAAAATGCTGCGGTGGTTCTTCATTCTGTGTTGTTTTTTTCTGTGTTGGTCCATTGACCAAAGCCATGCCGCTATTCAGCAGCGACACAGCGTTGCATGAGAATATGTCCGAAGAGATCATCCATGCCGGTGCAGATCCCCTTGACGGTGACCTGCGTGCCGGTGGTCCATTGCGTCGGCACTGCGGTGAATTCACATTCCACGCCGGGGTCCTCTCCGGTCTCCAACGTCACGTTCCATCGGCCATCCGCCTCCTGCCCCATCTCGCGGATGATCCCGCTGACGGCGATGACCTGCTCGGAGGTGCCCACGAAGCGTGCTGTGGCGGCGGCTTCATCGGCGCGGAACGCGGCAAGCAGATCACCGGCGGTGATGGTCTGTGCCACTTCGCGAGAGGCGGTGTCCTTGTGCCCGCGGCTGTATTCGCGCCAGGCGAACACACCGGCCACAACTGCGACGACTGCCCCCACGGCGATGATGGTCTTGATCCTCATGGCTTCAGTTCTCTGGTGCGCCTGCCGCCAGCCAGGCCGAGATCGCCAGCAGTTCGCAGCTGGGCAGGGCGCCGGATGGCGGCATGGCGCTGGGTGATCGATCGATGACACGCGCCTGGATGCGCCCGGCATCGGCCTGGGACTTTACACCGGCGTAGGTGGTGAGGTTCGGTGATTGCGCACCCGTGACATGGCAGCCCGGGATGGCACAACGGCTTTGGATGATCGGCTGGATCGTACCGGACCAGGTGACGTTCTGCGTATCGCAAAAAGAGAAGGGGTACAACTCCTCTTCGTTGTCGTAGTAGCAGCCTCCGAACGCGGCCGAGACCAGGAGCATGATGATCACATTGCGCATACCCTCAATTGTTGGGTGCCCCGGCAGCGATCCAAAGTTGGAATTTGCGGATATCGCAGTGGGGGAGCTTGGGGCTATTGGGTGGCATGGGCACCCCGAACGGATCATGCGTGATGGAGGCATTCAACCGTCCGTCCTGTGCGACCGTATTCAGTGCGGACCAGTTGCCGAAGTTCAATCCCCCTTGTGGCGCACCGCCACTGTGGCAGCCGAGGCACTTCTGTTGTACCAACGGCACGATCGTACCAGAATAGGTCACGTTAAGCGTATCGCAGCCCGCCTCCACACAACTCGTATTCTGCGCCCCCTGTTGGATCCACTGGCCGATCAAGCCGATCTGTTGCGGGGTGAGCGGGTTCTGCGGCGGAGGAGGCATCCGCTTGTCCGGGTCATTGTCGTTGATCACTTCCCACAGGTCACCATCCTGCACAATGCCGCTGGCCATGAGCGTCTCGTAGCTGGTGATCTGGATGTCGTCATTCTCATCCGTGGGCAGATTGTGGCAACCCGGCACGGAACAGTTGCTGATAAGGATGGGCAGCACCTGCTGCTGGAAGTACACGATCGTGGGGTCGCAGGGCTCGTCCCCACCACCATTCCCTCCATCATCATCGATCACCGGCGGCACGAGCGGCTCCAACTGGGGCTCATGCTTGCAGGCTTCCAGGAACAACAGTCCGGCTACGGCCAGCGCCAGCGTACCCAGCACCTGTATGCGTGAACTTCCTGGTCCGCGGGTGCGCATGTGTCCGATCCTGTGTTGGTGCCCTGGCATGTCCTTCTCGTTCAAAGGTACCCCAGGGATCCCTTGGGCTTTCATCGGATCGGACGAAACGGGCATAGCTGCGGATGGAACGGGAATAGGGGGCATTTTAGGAACCCATGAGCACGTCACCCCGTGACCACCAGGCGGGCGAGGTGCGTCACCCCCTGTCCATCGGCGGCACGGATCATATAGTGTCCGGGTGGGAGTGTATCGATGATCAGTTCGCCGGCACCCGGTGCCCAGACCAACTGCCGCAACAGCCGGCCGTCAGAGAACAAGATCTCCACACGTAGTGGGTCATTCCCGCCTGCCCAGTGTGCGGCTGGCAAACCCACCGAGACCGTTCCGTTGGAAGGATTGGGATACACGGACAATGCGCCCGGGGCCAGATGCTCCGCGATGCCGGAGGGACCTCCCTCGTTCAGTTTGATCATCGTGCCATTCGCACCCACGGCCACGGCCATGCCACTGCGCACATCCACGGCGGACAGTTCCGAAAAGGCCAGGGTGGTCATGGGCTCCCAGCTCGCCCCCTGGTCTGTGGATCGTAACACGAGGGCACTGTTGCCCACGGCATAGGCCACACCAGGCGAGAACGAGGCGATCGCCTGTGCGGAATTCAACGCGCCGATGGATACCGGCGTCCAGGTGTCCCCAAGATCGGTGCTCCGCAGGATGAAGCCCTCGGGTCCCGCAGCGAGGCCGGTCTGTTGCGGGTCGTCCAGAAAGCAGAGTCCGCGCAGGTCCTCACCACCGGCGATGGTGGATAACATCCACGATACGCCACCATTCACCGTGCGCAGCAACACACCTTCACGCCCCACGGCCACCACGCGGTCGGCACTCAGGGCATGGATGCCATGGATGCGTTCGGCGGTGCCGGTGGACTGCGCCGCCCAGGTGAGGCCCAGGTCGTTGCTGCGTACGATGGCACCGTCCCGGCCCGAAGCCCAGATGGTATTTCCCCATCGCGTCATGGCGTACAGATCATCGGGGGCAGGTGTGCTCACCGCGGTCCAGGTCGCCCCGTCGTTCGTGGTGCGCATCACCACGCCCCCTTCACCAGCGAGCAGGATCAGGTCCGCATCCAGGCGCAGAATGTCGCCGATGCCACCGGCGGCTGTCAGGAACTGTGTATCCCATGTCGCACCTCCATTCGTCGTGCGCATCAAACGGCCGTCCATGCCGCCGGTCATGAATGCATCCGGGCCATCCACCAGAACGGACTCCAGTTCGTCCAGGGTCCCTGTGGGCACGGTGATCCACTGTGCATGGATCGTGCCCAGCATCAGCATCGTAAGAAGTGTAGCGGTATTCCTCATGGTTTCCAATGTTGTTCGTAGTCCGGTATCACCGACGGTCGTTGCCGGAGTTGCGCAAGCATGCGCGCATCTCCAGCAAACGGCTGGTGATGGCGATGGCGTCCAGATGGTTGTGGTAGCGTGGCGCGTGGTTCAAGCGCATGATCATTCCCGGTATACATGCCGGATCCGAGCCAAGCAGCTGGTCCAGGTCGCGGGGCTCGAGGGTGGTGAGCGGGTCCATGGTGTCAGGTTTGATGGTTCCCATGGTGTGAAGCTGGGCACGCGACAGCCCTCTTCCCGCATCGGATGCGATGGACCGGGCGGAATGGCGGATGGAACGGCTTACCGGACTACCCGCCGGCCAACCACCGCTTGAAGGCGGCGCTGCGCTCGCTGCTCACGATGGCATCATCATCGTAGGGTGGATCGAGCACCACCTTCACCCTGCTCTTGCTGTACGCCAGCAATTCCTTGATGCTGTGCAGGTGCACGATCAATTGACGGTTCAGCCGGATGAATTTCGCCGGGTCGAGCTGCTTTTCCAATCGGTCAAGGCTCTCATCCATCGGCAGGTCGCGCCCTTCCCGCGTCCTCAGGAATGTGTTCTTCAGCAGTGAATGGATATAGGCGATGTCCTCGGGCTCCACCACCTTGAAGTGCTCCCCATAGCGGATCAGGAATCGCCTGGCCATCGTCGCAGGCACCTCCGATGGCGTCGCAAGGTCCACCGCACGGTGGTCGCGCACCACGCCCAGCCGCTTCGCACGCTCCAATGCGTGGGCCAGTTCATCCTCCTTCACCGGCTTCAACAGATAATCCAGTGCGTTCACCCGGAAGGCTTTCAGGGCATGTTCATCATAGGCCGTGGTGAACACCACCGGGCAGGGCACCTCCACGCGGCGGAAGATCTCGAAGCTGTCGCCATCGGCCAGTCGCACGTCGAAGAAGGCCAGGTCCGGTGCCTCATTGGCGGTGAACCATTCCACGGCACCCGCCACCGTGGGGATGTCCGCCACCACCTCCGCCGAGGGGTCGCATTGGACCAGCAGTTTGCGCAGGCGGCGTACCGCGGCCGCTTCGTCCTCGATGATCAGGATCCTCATGGGCGCTGTTCCAACAAAGGTATCCGGACGGTAAAGGTGTCCGCCGTTCTTTCCACCACCACGGGACGCGCGGTGAGTGCCGCGTAGCGCTTGGTGATGCTTTCCAGACCGAAGCCCGTGGACCGAGGTGGCGTGAGGCGCGCGATGATCGGGTTGCGCACCACGAGGTGATCCCCTTCGGCATCGACCTGCACGCTGAAACGGCTGCCCGAAGTGATCACGTTGTGTTTCAAAGCGTTCTCCACCAGGAGTTGCAAGGTGAGTGGCACGATGCCCTGCGAAAGGAAGTCCTTGCCCACGGTGATGTCCAGGGATATCGCATCGCCGAAGCGCCGTTGTTCGAGTGCGAAGTAGGTGCGCAGCAGGTCCAGTTCCTCGGCCACGGTGATCCGCTCACGATCGCGCACCTGCAGGATGTTGCGGAAGAAGGTGCTCAACAGCTCCACGTGTTCCACGGCCCGCTCCGCATCGGTCTCGATCAATTCCACCAGGGCATTGAAGCTGTTGAAAAGGAAATGCGGGTCGACCTGGCTGCGCAGGGCATCGAGCTGGAAGCGTACCTGCTCGCGTTCCATCCGGTCGCGTTCCCGGAGGCGCCGTTCGCGTGCCCGCACCAGCAGGACCACCACGAGCACCAGCAACAGCGCGCCACCGGCGATCACCCAGGGCCTGCGCCACCAGGGCGCCTCTATGGTGAGATCCACCGTGGCCCAGTTCTCCTCCTGCGGGGCATCGCCGGTGAAGGCCCTTACCTGGAAGCGATAGTCCCCGGGCGGTAGGGCGGACCAGGCCGCTTCGCGGTCGCGGGTGAAGATGCCGCGTTCATCGTGGCCCAGCAGGCGCACCTCGAAGCGCAGTGCCCCCGGGTCGGCGTAGTGCAGACCGGTGAAACGGAAGGTGACATCGTTCCGATCGTGCGGGGTGATCAGCGCCTGCTTGAGGGGCATGGACGCATTGCCGATCGATACAGCGGTGACCACGGTTTCTATGACCGGTCCTGTGCGTTGCGTGAGTGGGCGGATGCGCATCAAGCCCCGCGTGGTGGAGAGCCACAATGCGCCTGCGGCATCGTTGCGTGCGGTGTTCAACTCCGCTTCAAGGGAAGGCAGGCCGAGCAATACGTCCATGTCGCGCCAGGCACCCATCTCCGGGTCGTACCCGGCGACACCGGTCCCTCCGAAGGCCAGCACAAGATCCCCCAGCAGGCCCAATGAAAAAAGGTCCCCTTCGAAGGGGATGCGCTCCGCACCGAAGCAGGTGATGGGATCATGCCCCACGGCACAGAGCCCCGTGCCCGGGCCGGCCGCCCAGATGCGTCCGGAACCATCGCGCAGCAACGCATAATAGGTGCGGAACGCGGAAGGAACGGTGTGCCATTCGCCATCCCTGTAACGCACCACGCCAGCGCCATCGGTGGCCGCGAGCACGCCCCCATCCGGCAGCGGAAGAAGATCGTAGATGAAGCCGTTGCCCGGCAGCGTATGGCGTTTGAAGCGGCCATCATGCCATTCGATCACTCCGGAAAGGGTGCCGAACCACAGGGTGTCGCCGCGCGCGCGGACCACCAGTACCTCATCGTCGATGCTGCCATCGCGTGCGCCGTGGTGGGTCACCTGACCATCCGGATGGATGGCATGCACGCCATCGCCGAAGGTGGCGGCCCATAGGGTACCGTTGGCCGCAACGGACATGGACACGATCGGCTTGCGGGCATCCACTGCGAGGGGAACGCGCGTCACCGTATGTCCTTCCGCAAAAGCGGCGGGATGATGGTAGAGGCCATCCCTGGTGGCGAACCAGATCCGGTCCTTCCCGTCGATCGCCAGTGCCGTGACCCCACGCAGGTCGATGCCTTCATGCACGGGCATCTCCAGCACGGAGGGATCCGCGCGGTGGATGCGATCAGCGCCCATGCACCACCATGCCGCACCATCCCGGTCCACGAACAGATCATGCACGGTACGTCCGGCCACCTCGGGATCACGGCGAAGCAGGGGCATCGGGGCATCCGCGCCGGCACTCATCTCGAAGAGCAACAATCCCTGGCGGTCCGTTCCCAACCAGGTCTGTCCGCCGGAAACGGCGATGGCCACCACCGCACCATGGTCCCAGGCAGGCAGCGGGATATGCAGCGCGTCACGGTCCGCATCCGGACGCCAGCGAAAGGGGCCGTGCCGGTCGGTACCCGCCCATACCGCTGTGCCATCCGTGGCCACGGACATCACCAGGTTGTCCGGCGCACCCTCCGCTTCACCAAAGACAGTGGTCACCCGGCCCGCGTGCAACAAGGCGAGACCCTGGTCCGTGGCGACCACCAACCGGCCGTCGTCCAGCAGGCACATGCCATTGACGTGGTCGTCCGGCAGGCCCCCGTCCTCCGTCACCCGGGTCAGCACATCCTTGTCCAGGGACCACACCCCTGCCCCGTACGTACCCAGGTGCAGCGGCCCACCGGACACATGCACCATGTGGCGCACCGGTGTTGCCGCGAGATCCGGATCCCTGAAAAGCGTGTCGCAGCCCCTGCTGTCGCAACGCACCAGCCGTCCATCGGACAATGCCGCCACCATGGCATCGTCCATGCGCGCCAGGGCTGTTACGGAGGCCGGTTCTGTGCGCAGGATGAGTTCCACCTGCTCGCCATCGGTGCGGAAGAGGCCGCGATCACTGCCCATCCACACCAGGCCCTGTGCATCTTGTGCGATACGTTCGATCAACGGGCGCTGCTGACCGATGCGCACCTCCTGGATGCGTGTCTGGGGGAATTGCGCGAAGGCCTGACCGCTCAAGACCAGAAGGCCCGGCAAAGCGAGGAGCCTCATCGCTGATCCGGGGCTTCGGTGAAATGGCCGGCCACCCGCACGACGATGACGGGAGCGATCTTCTGGCGCACCACACGTGGCACCCGGATGTCATGATCATCCAGCGGCACTTCCATCTCGCAACGTACATGCACGCCCTCCGCATCCACCCGCACCACACATGGCACGATGCGTTCGCGCACCACGCCGCGGATGGTGAAGTTCCCTTTCGCACGCACCTGGTATTCACCGGGACTGCGCAGATCGATGGATTCGATGATGCGACCCTGGAACACGGCGTTGGGCCATGTCCGGGCATCCATGTAGTTCTCCTTGAAATGCTCCCGCTGCAGCGGCGAGTTGAAGCCCTGGAACCCGTCCACTGGCACCTGCACCGCGAAAGTGCGGGCCGCGATGTCGATCACGCCGGTGGACTTCACATTGGTGGCGGAGATATGCTCCAGCGGCGCATCGCTGACAAAGACGATCTCGCTGCTGTGCAGCCTGAGGAATTGCCGGTCCTGGGCCGCCGCAGCAACGACCAGGGCAAGGGCCGGAAGGAGCATCACCATGCGCATGGCTGTGCAAGGGCTGAAAGCATGCCACAAAAGGCGGGATCAGCGCGCCACCACGAAGGAACGCAACGTTCGTGTGGTCCCCGCCTCCACCAGCAGCATATAGGTGCCCACGGACAGGGGCTGCGTGTCGAGCGCGAGATCGCTGGATAGTCGTCGCGCGGGCAGTACCACACGTCCGGTGAGGTCCATCACCGTCACGCCGGAACCCGGAGTGGCGTTGAGCAACAGCAAACGATCGTCGCATGGCACGGGAGCCAGCGTCAGCTCCGGGTGATCTGTTCCCATGACAGCGGTCGTCACGCAGAAGTGATCGGTCACCGCGCGGGTGGTGGTGTTGAGACTGTCCAGCACCGCTGCCAGCGCACCGGGCACCCCCTTGAGGAAATGATCCAGCCACAGACCGGCGAAGTCGTTCATCACGGCATGCTGCGCCGCGCGGCTGATCCCCGCCGAGCAGCCCAATTCGCCAAGGCTGCATGTGAAGTCCGACTGTGCGAACTGGCAGTGGCTGCCGCCGGTGATGTTCACGAAAGCGCGGCAGGGCACGTTGAGCGCGCTGTACATCGGGCCCTGGTGGCCTGCGATGGGCGTCACACAATCATCGCTTCCGGCGAACATGAGGGTGGGCACCTGCACATTGCCTGCTGCGGCCACCGCACTGGGGTTGGTCTCCGCAGCGGCGAAATTCACCAGCGCCTGGATGCTGGCGTTGTTGGCGGCGCCGAGGAAACTGGCCCCACCACCCATGCTGTGTCCCATGAGCGCTGATGCGGGCGCCACTTTACCGAAGAAGGGCGATGACGCATCGACGTTGGCTTCCTGCAGTGCCTGCGCCACGAAGGCCAGATCCAGCCCGAAGGCCCCGTGGTTCGGCGGCAATCCCCCTTCGGTGGTGGGCAGCGCCACGATGTAACCGCGCGGGGTGAAGTACTGCCAGATGTTGGAATAGGATCCAGTGCCCATGAGGAAGCCGTGGCCCATCACCAACACCGGCCACTGGCCATTGAGCACCACGGCGTTGGCGCCTGCTGTGACCCCGGGGTAGTAGATGTTGGTGCCGATGTCGCGGTCGCGGGATGGATCGTAGAAGGTGATGGTACGGCTGCCGATCAGGTAGGGCTGCGCCCACGAGATGGACGAGAGCAGCAGGGCGGTGGCAAGCAGCAGGTTTCGCATGGCAGAAAATTACCACGCCCTGATCGGTCCCCGGCATTTCCCTACTTACTTTCCTTGCACGCCTACAAATTCCGCGGATCCTACCTTTGGCGCCCTGTTCGGAGAGGTGCCGGAGTGGTCGATCGGGTCTGTCTCGAAAACAGAAGTACCTGCAAGGGTACCGGGGGTTCGAATCCCTCCCTCTCCGCCGATCGTGATCCGCCCGCCGACAGGCGGGCGATCTTTTTCCAAGCCCCGCAGCCGAGCTTGCTCGGGCGAGCGGGGCTTGGAAAAAGATCCAAGCGCGCATCGCGCGCTCGATCAATGATCGAAGCATCCTCCGCCGTACGGCGGATAGACCGACCGAAGGGAGGTCGATCCCTTTGCATTGATGGAACAGAGCTAGAGCAAGGAAAAAGATTTAAGCGCGCATCGCGCGTGCGCGACCTACCTAAAGAACCGCGCCACCAGCACCCGCTCCCCGTGCATGGCACGCAGCAGGTACACCCCCGGTGCATGCGTCCCGGGCATCAGCACCACCAGGCCCTCGGCACCGGCACGCTGGCTCAGCAGCAGGCGCCCGGCGGCATCATACAACTCCAGCACCGCATCCGCAGGCAGGGGGTGATGCACCTGCAACGTTCCGTCCACAGGCCACACGGTCAACGCCCCTGCGGACTCGAAGCGTACGGCCACCATCGGGCTCACCGTGTTCGTACCGTCGTGGTCGGTCTGGCGCAAGCGGTAGTAGGAGATGCCGCTCAATGGACGATCGTCGTATGCCAGGTACTTCAGCAGGGCATGGCTGGTCCCAGCACCAGGCACATGGAACAGATCGCTGAAGGAGATCCCGTCGGCACTGCGTTCCACGGTGAAGAAGTCGTTGTTCTCCTCACTTGCCGTGGTCCATTCCAGGCGCACGCGCACCCCTTCCGGGCGGGCGGTGAAGTCCACCAGGGAGATCGGCAGCGGATTGGTCCAGTTGTTCGAGGCCAGGGTGAAGGCGCCGAAGAGTGATTGCGCCACATCGGTGGGGATCGTACCGCTGGTATTGTCGCCCACGGCCACGTTGTTGCCACGGTTTCGCCAGATGGCCACATCCCAGTAGGCCACACGCAGATCAGGCAGAGAGGTCACCCCGCAGCTTTCGGGCGTGTCCCAGGTCAGGCTCACCACCGCGTTGGGCGTACCGCTGCTGCGTTCGATCATCCAGTATTCGCAATCGCTCACATGGTCCAGGGTGGGTTCCATCACATTGGCGAAGGGGGCCTCACGTGCGCTCTCGGGGAAATACTCCGCCGTGAAGGCATCGGTAGCCCCACCAACGATGGCCGACACGCCGCAAGGTCTGAGCGAGGTGCCCTTGCCCACCGGGAAGGTGAAGTTCGTGGTCCCGATCTTCTGCATCGGGCCGTGGACGAAGGCCGCATCACTGGCGTTGAGCGCGGCGGATCCGGCACGCAGGCTAAGCAGTTCAGCAGCGGTGGTGAAGACCCGGCCGCTTTGCAGGTCCAGGACACTGCTCACTTCCACCGGCGAGGCCAGCGTCACATCACCGCCGGTCTTCTGCACCTCCAGCCGGTAGAACACCTCGGATCCGGTCGTGATGCTGATGGACTGTGGTCCGTTGCCCACCAGGGCCACCGTGCTGTTCACCTCCTGGAAATGGCTCTCATCGCGCAGGTTGATGAAGTCGCCCCCCAACTCCAGGCGCCCACCACTCAGGCCACCGCTCTCCATGTCCAGCAAGGCACCCGGGCCAATGGTGAGGTCGGTCTCCACCATCAACAGGTTGCCGGGGGTCTCACAACGCAGGATCGCTTCAAAAGCCGCCGCGGTGGTGCCCGATATGCTGACGCCGGTGGCGGAAAGGGTGCTGCCCCCGGTGACGGTAGCGACAAGTGAATCCGTGTTGGCCGCATTGCGCTGGATATCCAAGGGACCGCCAATGGCAAGGACACTGCTGTTCTGAACGGTGAGATTGCGATTGGTGGCATTGTTCGTACGCAGCATCAATGAGGCACAGACCGCATTGCCAGGGCCGGTCTGCCCCACGGTGCAATTGCGGACCGCGGTCTGTTGGATCGTCACTGGTGTGGTGGCGGCAGGTACATAGCCCAGGTTCCAGTTCCTGCAATCGAACCAGTCCACGCTCACCGCACCGGTCCAGATGCCAGGCAAGGGCGTGGTGGTGGTGGTGAGACGCAGGTCATCGATGAAGAAGCCTTCGTCGGGGCGATCGTACGAATAGCCGGTGGCTCCGCTGTTCATGCGACTGTTGAACGTGGTGCAATTACCAGCGCTCACCGAGAGCACGCGGAAAGCGATCAAGTTGGTCCCGGCAGGTACATTATACACCACCGGGTTCGGGGCCTGATACACATTGCAGCCAACAGAGACTGTTGCGGATCCACCGATCGCACTCGTCCACGGGTAATTGTGATCAGCATACCCACCCACCCGGGCGATCGGTGTCCAGGCGCCACCATTCAACTGCACCAGCATTACCGCCCCCTCCTGGGTATCCAGCCCCGGGCCCATGCCTGGGCGCACCCGGTGATACACCTGCAATTGCACATTCTCCAACCCGGAGACATTACGTGGCTGGAAGGTAGCCGTAGTGCTCTCGCTCTGCCGTCCCACCCGCAGCGACCAGCTCCCCGTGCGTGCCGTCTCCGTATTGCGGTTGCCACCGGTGTAGGGCCAGTTCTCACCCGTGCAGGCTACCGCGGCGTTCTCGAATCCCTGGTAGAAGATGGTGGTCTGCGCATCCGCGGTTGAACCCACCACGATGCACAGCAACGCAGGAAGGCATCTGGCGAACGCGCGAAGTTGGGGGAGCATCACTGGAGCAGGGATCATTCGACCGCTGCAAAGGTCGGGGATCCCCGATCGGGCGATGTAAAGGCCGATCTAATTCTTCACCGGCTTATCCACCACCCTTGGGTGCTCAGGAGAACATCAGCCAGAAGGTGGCCATGCCCCCGAAGTAGCCAATGGCGGCCGGTACCAGCATGCGCTTGATGTACCAGATGAAGTCGATGTGCAAAATGCCCATGGCGGCCACCCCTGCGGCCGATCCAATGATCAGCAGGCTGCCACCCGTGCCTGCGCACAATGCGAGCAGCTCCCAGAAGAGATGGTCCGGAGGATAGGTCTCCATGGGGTACATGCCCATCGCAGCGGCCACCAGCGGGACGTTATCCACGATGGAGCTGAGCACGCCGATGGCGCCGTTGATCAGGTAGATATCGCCGCCGAAGGTGTGGTCCAGACCCTGGGCAAGGAGGGTGAGGTGCCCCGCGACCTGCAGGCCTGCCACGGCCACGAGGATGCCGAGGAAGAAGAGCACGCTGGGCATGTCGATGCGGCGCAGCACGGCGGTCACCATCAGGTCGCCACGTTTGTCCACCCCATGCTGCATGTGGATCACTTCGGTCACCACCCACAGTATGCCCAGCCCGAGCATCACACCCATGAAGGGAGGCAGGCCCGTGACGGCCTTGAACACCGGCACGAAAAGCAGGGCGCCCACGCCCAGTGCGAAGACCAGCTTGCGCTCGAAGTCGGTGACGTTGCCGCCATGGGCACCGGAGGGGCGCACCACATCGGGCCGTTCCACATCGCCCTTCACCACGCGTGCCATCCACAGCAGTGGCAGGATCAGGCACACCAGGCTGGGCACGATCAACTTGGCGATGATGTTGAAGGTGGTGACCTGCCCGCCGATCCAGAGCATGATGGTGGTGATGTCACCGATGGGCGACCATGCGCCACCGGCATTCGCGCTGATCACCACCATGCCGCCGAAGACCCAGATGGTCTCCTTGTCCTTGATCAGTTTGCGCAGCAGGGCGCACATCACGATCGTGGTGGTGAGGTTGTCCAGCACGGCGGACATGAAGAAGCTCAGCACGCAGATCACCCACAGCAGGTGATACTTCTTCCTTGCGGTGATGCGCTCGGTCACCACCCGGAAGCCACCGTGTACATCCACCAGTTCCACGATGGTCATGGCGCCCATCAGGAAGAAGAGGATCGAACCGATCTCCCCCAGGTGCTCCAGAAGCTCATGCACCAGACCTGTCTGCCCGTGATGTTCTTCTCCGGTGAAGATGCTCTCATGCCCCAGCATCAGCACGGTCCATACCAGTGCACCGGTAAGGATGGCGGAGGCGGCCTTGTTGATGCGCAGGGGATGTTCGAGTGCAATGGCCAGGTAGCCAAGCACGAACAACAGCGCCATCAGAATGAACATGGAGGTGATGTTCCGTAAATGCGGCGCAAGGATACGCAACGTGGCCCATTTTGTTCCATGGGGATCAACGCGATCACGGCCTAAACTTGCCCCATGCAAGGGGCACGTGGCGATATCCGCATTCAACTTGGTGTGCTGGTGGTGGGCGCATTGCTCATGGGCATCAAGTTCCTGGCCTGGCATATCACAGGCAGTGAGGCGATCCTGGCGGATGCCCTGGAGAGCATCGTCAATGTCGCCGCCGGGACCTTCGCGCTATACAGCCTGGTGCTGGCCACCAAGCCACGCGACCTCGAGCACCCCTACGGCCATGGCAAGGTGGAGTTCATCAGCGCGGGCATCGAAGGCGCACTGATCACCGTGGCGGGCGGGGCGATCATCGTGCGCGGTGTGCTGGCCTTCATGGCGGGCAACGAACTGCATCGGCTGGGCGAAGGCATCGCACTCACCGCAGTGGCCGGCGCGGTGAACCTGGGCATGGGGCTCCTGCTGCGCCACCGTGGCAGGCGCCACCACAGCCCCACCCTTGCTGCGGGCGGCACCCACCTGATCAGCGATGCATGGAGCACCGTGGCCATGCTCGGTGGACTGCTGCTGATCATGCTCACCGGCCGCACCTCGATCGACAGCCTGTTCGCCGTGGCCTTTGGGCTGTTCATCACCCATCAGGGGGTGCGTGTCCTGCGCCGCGCCGTGGCGGGCATCATGGACGAGACCGACATGGACACCGCCCGCGAAGTGATCGGCGTGCTGGAAAAGGCACGCCAGCCGGACTGGGTGGACCTGCACAACTTCCGCGTGGTATCCTTCGGCCGCGCCCTGCACATCGACTGCCATGTGACACTGCCGTGGTACTACAGCCTGGAGCGTGCCCACCAGGAGATCGAGGCGATGGAGAAGCTGGTGAACGAGCGCGGCGACCGCCCGGTGGAACTCTTCATCCACATGGATCCCTGTGTGCCCTCCTCCTGCTCCATCTGCGCCCTGAAAGGCTGCCCCGAACGGCGGGCCGCCTTCCATCACCGCGTGACCTGGGACCTGGAAAGCGCCCTGCTGGACAAGAAGCATGGAGGCCCGTAAGCGTGCGATCGCCGGCACGCAACGTTCGCCACGACAAGGCAAATAGTTGGGGTTCTCTAACAGGGGGCTTGCTTTCTGATGCACCGGCTTGAATACCGGCTGAGACCAGCCGTACGGCGGGTCGAAAATGCACGATCGCCGTCAATGCCCTTCGGGCTATATGCTGTGACCCCTCCGGGGTCATAGCCGCGTCATCACGGACCCCGGAGGGGTCACAGCATGTTGAATGGGATCTGTGGCGGGATCACGACCCGCCGTACGGCGGGTCGCAGCCGGTGTTGGGCCGATCTTCTCCGGACACGAATGGGTCATCAATGACCACCCAACCAATGCAAGACGAAGCCCCGCAACGGATGATCCGTTGCGGGGCTTCCTGTTGATCATCAAGAACCTTAGCGCACCAGCGGCACGCGGAAGGTGCGCTGCTCACCCAGGCTGGTGATCCGCACGAACCAGATGCCCGTGGTCAATGTCGAAGCCGGGATCAGCACCCGCGCCGGATGGGCAGGTGTGTGCTGCTGCAGGTGCAGGCGGCCCGTGGCATCCAGCACTTCGATGTGTATCGTGCCGCCGTGGGCGAAGGCATGGTCCACCACCAGCTCCTGGCCGTTGGTCCATACGTTCAGATCGTGCGCGGTGAGGTCCGCGATGCCGGTGCTCAGCTGCACGTCGATGTCCGTGCTGTGGCTCGCCTCGCAATCACCGGCCCACACCGTAAGGATCACACCATAGGTACCGGGCTGTGCGAAGGCATGCGTGGCATGCTGCGCATCGCTCGTGCTGCCATCACCGAAGTCCCAGTGCCAGGCATCCACATTGGTGCTCTCATCCGTGAAGTCCACCGGCTCATTCACCAACACCGTTGTGGCGCTTGGTGTGAAGAGTGCCTCGGGGCTTTCCGCCATGGCCTCGATGGTGAGATCTTCCAGCATCAGCACGCAGCCGTTGGCGTCCGTGATGGCCACACTGTAGGTACCAGCGACAGCCATGATCGCGGCCGTCACTTCACCATTGCTCCACAGGTGGTCATAAGGCATCGTGCCACCCAGCACCTCCACGCTCAGCACACCATCGGCGGTGTTGGAGCAGGTGGCGTCCAGGGCTTCCACCGTGGCTTCGAGGACGAAGGGCTCGGCGATGATGAAGTCGTACGTCATCTGGCCGCAGGCGCCGCCATCCACGGATACACTGTAATGTCCGGCGGACAGGCCGCTGATCAACGCTTCACCGCTGACACCGGTCTGCTGCAACAGCACGCCGCCATCGGCCGCGGACCAGGTCACATCGGTGGTGATGCCACCCAGCACCAGGCCGGCCTCACCCGTGGCGGTGCCCGCACAAAGCGCATCGTTCTGCGTGAAGTCGATCGGGGCGGTGGCGTGGAGCAGGAAGCGCGCGATGGCTTCCTGGCCTGTGGCTTCCTGTTCGAAACTGTAGGCCGCACCGGCGGTGATCGGCGTGATCGCACCCGTCACCAGATCCTCCAGGGTCAGGCAGCTCAAGCCTTCCAGCCCTTCAAGGTCCGCGGTGATGGTGTATTCACCAGCAACACCGGCACGCACGGTCACCACGATGGTGATCGCCTCGTCATGCGGACCGTAGCGGTTCAGCATCAGATCGTAGCCCTCGCTGCTGCGCGTGGCGATGCGCGGGGCCTCGAGATCACCGAAGTGCAGCTTCATCGCATCGCCGGGGCCGTATGCCGGGCTGCCTTCTGCGAAGTACACCGCCGCCTCATCGTAGAAGTCGTTCATGCCGGAGGCGATGCTCAGGCGCAACAAGCCTTCCAATGGCAGGCCCAGACCGAAGACGCCACCCGCATTGCTCTCCACTTTCGCAGCCTCATCCACCGAGGTGGCCACATCGCTGCCGGTGGCCTTCAACCAGAAACCCTGGCTGCTCTGGATGATCCCATTCAACACGCCGGCGGGGAAGCTCTGGTTCAACGCGTTGTCCCAGAAAGCGGTGTTGCCGGTGGCGGGATCCTTGATGTAGTAGCCATTCTCCACGTCCGTACCGAGGTCCAGCAGGTCGAAGTCGATCGGGCTGGGCAGCGGGTTGCTCACCAGGTTCCAGCCGTCCACCGTGGGTGCCGGTGGTGCGCTCTCGGTCCAGGTCATCGGCAGGGTGAAGGGAGTGAGTGCGATGCGCGGAGGACCGGTGACCGCGAGGAAGAAGGGCGCATTGCCTCCGGAACCGTTGCCGGCCCACACGGCGAATCCTTGTCCGCCCAGCAGGGGTTCGGACAAGCCCTCCACGCCCACCAGGCCATCGAGGAGATCATCGCCGGTGTTGGCTTCCACGTAATAGCGGATGCTGGGCCAGGGGTTCCCGCTGCCCACCGGGTCGTCGAAATCCGGGTAGTCGCTGCCGGGGAATCCGGCGGTGATGAAGTCATCATCCCATTGCGCCACCGTGGCGCCGATCACCGGGCTGCCCAGCAGGCGCCAGCGGGTGTGGCCGATGGGCATGCGGCGGTTCACCTGCAAGGTGCCCACATAGCTCGCCGTGGCGCCCACCGGTCCCAGGCGGCCGGTGTGGGTGGCGGTGCTGCGCAGGCGC
>JBGTES010000046.1:0-39441 GCA_041747675.1 Flavobacteriales bacterium | reverse complement strand
GTGCATCGAGATGGACGAGCGCTACGAGCTGCTCAAGGATGCCCAGGTGCGCAACATCAAGGAGTACAACGCCAAGTTCATCAAGCGCCGCCTCAACCCCGAGAACGGCCACCGCTTCCTCCCCTACATCGTGCTGGTGGTGGACGAGTTCGCCGATCTGATCATGACCGCGGGTCGCGAGGTGGAAACGCCCATCGCCCGCCTGGCCCAGCTGGCGCGCGCCATTGGCATACACCTCATCATCGCCACGCAACGCCCCAGCGTCAACATCATCACCGGCACCATCAAGGCCAACTTCCCGGCGCGCATCGCCTTCCGCGTCACCAGCAAGATCGACAGCCGCACCATCCTGGACAGTGGCGGCGCCGAACAACTCATCGGCCGCGGCGACATGCTGCTCAGCACCGGCAATGACCTCATCCGCATCCAGTGCGCCTTCGTGGACACCCCCGAGGTGGACGAGATCACCGCCTTCATCGGCAACCAGCGCGGCTACCCCGAAGCGCTGATCCTGCCCGAAGTGCCCACCGAGGAAGGCGAGGGCGTGGACCTGGACAGCGGCGACCGCGACAGCATGTTCGAGGATGCCGCCCGCCTGGTGGTGATGACCCAGCAGGGCAGCACCAGCCTCATCCAACGCAAGCTGAAGCTGGGCTACAACCGTGCCGGCCGCATCGTGGACCAACTGGAAGCCGCCGGTGTGCTCGGCCCCTTCGAGGGCAGCAAGGCCCGCAGGGTGATGATCCCCAACGAGGCGGCGCTGGAGACATTGTTGAAGCCGGTGGATGCGGGGACGGGGGGATTTTAACAGTGTGCTCCGGTCATGGAGACCTTACACCTACTCGTGATCAGGTTGAAGCACTGGCAGGTGTTCGCGATCATGCTTGGTGCCATTCTAGTGTTGGGCATACCGCTGCATAGTATCGGGAAGTACTTGGGGTGGTGGCAGATGCCGATCGAGGATTCCCCTGCCCCTGGCATATTCCTCTACCTCGTATGGGGCATTTGGCTGGATACCGTTCTCGCCCTGGGTGGAAGGTCATCCTCGCGTATGATCTCGCCCGTTCTCCTCCTCGCACTCATAGGCTGCAGTGTGTGGCTGAAATACTCTCCATGTGGCATGCTGATCTTCCTGCCTTGCATCGCCTTGATCGCATGGGTAATGGTACCTGCGGCACAAGTCATTCACATGATCGAAGGACGGAAAGTGCCTTTGTCCACGGTCATCCTGGACTCCATCCTTGTCGGATGCTTCTTCCCCTTCGGGGTTTGGATTTTACAGACCAGATTGAATGCGGCGATGGCGAAATAGTGTAACCCTGAACCAGGGCGTGGAGGCTGGGCCGGGGTTGGAGGGGTATTGACGGGCTCCCCTACCCTACGGATCGTAGCTGCCAGGGCAAGGTCATTTACCGCATTAACGACTGTTCGACGAGCGGCGCAACAAAATGGGGACCCAGCACTACTGACTTGCAGTACCCCTATACAACCACTTCTGAAATCCCACGAACGTCTCTCGTATCCGTGCCACCTCGCCCAGCTCGCGCGTGGCATCGGGGATGGACTTGTACTTCAGATGCAGGATCACGGGCAACTTCTCGGGCTGTAGCTCCTGCACACCCTCCTTCACGTATTGGTTCAGCACAAAGTCCAGGAAAGCGCGCTGCTTGTCATCGTAGGTGTCGAAGTAGGCACGTGCGGCGGCGGCGCGCTGGCCGCGTTCCAAGGTTGGTGTGCTGTAGGCGATGTAGGCCAGCACATCGTACAGGTCGCTGTGCTCCGCGTCGATGATCTTCTGTAACTCCTGCAACAAGGGCAGTGGGAAACCCTGCTCACCCAGTTCGTCCAGGAGTTTCTGGCGGGTGTTGGGTAGGCTCCACAATGCACGCAGCTGGTCCTCATCGCCGAAGAATCGGGGCAGTTCACCGTACAGTTGGCGCACGAACTGCTCTGCCGTGATGGGCGTTCCATTCGCATCCCAGAAGCTGGTCTTCACTGTCACTTTCAGCAGTCGTTCCTTGCCATCAGCCAGCTTGATCCGAACGATGGGTGGTGGAGGCGGTGGTATTGTTGGTCCGGTAACTCCACCAGTATTGCCTCGAACCGTCGTGGTCCCGCCTCCGCCGGTGTGTCCATCGTCGGGTACCGGTTCCAGTTCCTCGCCATCCCAGGCGGGGTCCTTGAAGAGCTCGTGGCTGCGGGTGAAATCGTGGATGGTGAAGTAGTCCTTGTCATCGTAGAGGCGTGTGCCCCGGCCGATGATCTGCTTGAACTCCACCATGTTCTTGATGTTGCGCAGCAACACCACATGCCGCACATTGCGGGCGTCCACACCGGTGCTAAGCTTGTGACTGGTGGTGAGGATGGTGGGGATGTTGCGCTCATTGTCCTGGAAATCGCGCAGGTGCTGCTCGCCGATGTCCCCATCGTCCGCCGATACACGGTGGCAGTAGTTGGGGTCGGCGATGGTCTTCGATTGATTGATCAGGTCGCGGATCAGCGCTGCGTGGCGTTGGTTCTGGCAGAACACCAGCGTCTTCTCGCGCGGGTCGATGTAGCTGAGGAACTGAAGCACCCGGAAGCGCTCGCGGGCCTCGATCTCGATGGTGACGTTGAAGTCCGCCTCGCTGAACGTATCACCTGGCTGCACCGCCCCCTCCAGCACCTCGTCATCGCCCTTGAAAGTGTACTCGTTGAAATTGGTGTTGTACTCGCGCACCTTGAAGGGCGTGAGGAAGCCATCGTTGATGCCCTCCTTCAGGCTGTAGGTGTACACCGGGTCGCCGAAGTAGCGGTAGGTGTCCACGTTCACATCGCGCTTGGGTGTGGCGGTAAGGCCAAGCTGCACAGCGGGGCTGAAATAGTCCATGATCGCGCGCCAGCTGCTCTGCTCATTGGCACCGCCCCGATGGCACTCATCAATGATGATGAGGTCGAAGAAGTCGGCGGGATACTCACCGAAATACGGTGTGCCATCAGGGCCGGACATGAAGGTCTGGAAGATGGTGAAGAACACACTGCCGTTGGTGGGCACCTTGCCCTTCTTCTTGATGCTGCCGGGAGCGATGCGCACCAGCGCATCATCGGGGAATGAGCTGAAGGCGTTGTAGGCCTGGTCCGCCAGAATGTTGCGGTCGGCCAGGAAGAGGATCCTCGGGCTTCGCTGCCCGTCGCGCCCAAGGTTCCATCTGGCATGGAAGAGCTTCCACGCCACCTGGAAGGCAATGGCTGTTTTGCCCGTGCCGGTGGCGAGTGTGAGCAGGATGCGCTGCTGGTCCTGTGCAATGGCGTCCAGCACACGTTGTATGGCGATATCCTGGTAGTAGCGGGGTTGCCAGCTACCGCTCTTGTCCTCGAAGGGGATGGCGCCGAAGCGTTCCACCCAGTCGATACCCGTAGCTTCGGGCACGGAGGGTGGATGGACCAGGTGCCACAACTCTTCGGGTGTGGGCCAGCGCTCCACATAGCCTTCCCGGCCGGTGAGCATGTCCACCTGATAGATGCCCTTGCCGTTGGTACTGAAGGCGAAGCGCACCTTCAATTTGTCCGCATACTTCTTGGCCTGGCCCAGTCCTTCGGTATCGCGCAGGCCCTCGCGCTTGGCCTCCATCGCGGCCAGCATGCGGTCGTTGTGTACCAGCACATAGTCCGCTATGTCCGGCTTGTAGCGCTTACCGGCAGCACCCTGCAGCCGCCCCAGGGTAATGTGGTACTCCCTCCGCACCCGGCTACCTTCCACCACGCCCCAGCCCGCCTCGCGCAGAGCAGGGTCGATCAGTTCGGCGCGGGTCTCGGCTTCGTTCATCCTTTCACCGTTTCGTAGGCTTGATCAGGATGATTGACGACCTCGAAGCGGTACTTGAGGCGACCGCTTTCGATCATCGGTTTGATGAAGTTGCGGCTCACATAGTTCTCATCCTTCCGCTTCAGCAGGATCGCGAGTTCTGCGAGGGTGTATGCCCGCCGGGAGCAAAGCGCTTCGATCACCCCGCTGATCTTGGCCTTATCCGACTCCCTCTGCTTCACGCCGTCCAGCAACCCGAGGATCCCGGGGTCGAGTTCGGCCCGTAGCATATCCTCGCTTGGGGGTTCTGTGTTAGGGATCTGAGGTTCTGGGTTAGCGGACAGGGGTTCTGGGTTAAGCTCGTTGGGTTGTGGGTTAAGCAACCGCCCCGGAACGTAATAGGTCGCCCGGCTCTTGCCCTTCTGTTCCAGCAGCCCCAGATCCCGCATGTGTCTCAGCTCAGAACTGGCCCGCAGGGTGTCCACATCCGCCAACTGCCTGTAGCTCAGGTTGTCTATTGCACCCACCTCTCTCAGCATGATCAGCCCCAGTTTCTGGCTGGCGGTCAATGCCAGGCCATCGAACTGGGCAAGCCATTCCAAGTCCGCAGGGTTGAGGAAATGGTGGAGCAGCAGCCGGGTGGTGAAGAGGTTCTGCCCCCGGTCGCTCTCAAAGGTGGGCTTGGCCAGATGGGCGGCAACCAGCAAACGCCGCATGGCCCGGATGCCCGAGCCCTTCGTCTCGGCCAGGTTGGTGTCGTGCAGCACGGCCGCGATCATCGGGTTGCGGGTCTCGGAACCGGGCGTACCCAAGTGCTCTTCGGATTTTAGCGAATACCCGGGATTGTGGATCTCAATGCGGTTATCGTAGCGGATCACCTGCACGGGGCTATGCACCCGGTAGCTGCGGTGCATCAGGGCGTTCACGATGGCCTCGCGCAGGGCCTTCACCGGCAGCCCGGTGCTCTCGGCCTGCAACTGCCCTTCCTCCAACCGGAAGCCTTTGGGCAGATCGGCATACACCGCATCCACGAGGCGATATACCAACGTGAGCAGGGGACCACGCATGTCCAGCGTGGTGAACCTGTTGTCCGGGTCCTGCACCCATTCATTGCCCGGTACCCGGATGTAATCCGCACGCACCATGGGCATCTCACGCCGCAGGGCTGCTGATGTACCGAACAGAAGCAAGCCGGCCACGGTCAAGTGCTGCCGGTGCTGCACGTCCAGGCAGCCAAGTGCCAGCAGCAGGTCCACATCACTGTAGGTCAGTTCCTCCGCTGCGGGGTTCACCTCGCGCCGCAGTGTACGGTAGCGCTCCACTGCCTTCTCATCCACATCGCCCAGCGAGGTGTTCTGCAACACGGTGCGGTCATAGCTATCGCGGTCGGTGAAGAACACGGCCATGTCGTCCTCGCCGCACACGTGGTCCGTGGTGCCGATCCGGCGATAAGCTCCTTTGGGCAGGCCGTCCTTCTTGAAGTACAACGGCTTCTGGCCGACTGCGAGCTCATCGACGCGCACCACAAGCACCTTCATGCCGTTCACCATATCCACCTCCATGCGTGGGCGCACCGGCACGTTGAACGCCGTGTTGCAGTTGGTGGCCAGATCGGCCTGCAGCTTGTCCGCATCACCAATGTCCTCCGCTGTGTAGTACGGGAACAACTTGCTATCGTCCTTGGCGGCACCTATCAGGATGTAACCGCCGCCCAGGTCGGGCTCATTGCTGAAGGAGCATACACTTTCCATCACGCTTCGGTTGATCGTCCCCGCACCCTTCGCCTCCACCTGCGTGGATTCGTCCTGGGCGTTCAGCTCATCGAAAAGCTCCTTCGCGGTCCTCATCCGTTCTCATTGTTGGGACCGCCCCGCACTACCGCAGCACTAAACGCCGAGGACCACCGCCACGCGCTCGCCTTTCCCACCAACCTTGCCTTCACCGGGTTCTCGTGTATGTACTTCACTACGGTCATATAGTGTGAGTGGTCCCGAATGTAGCGGTCCCAGTATTCCCGGTGCCAAACCCTGCTGGGCACACCACTGGGCTTGTTGCCACGCTGGGGCGTGGCGAGCCCAGCCGATAGCCCACCCGGCATTCCATTCTCCTTCGCGTACGCACTTATCCGCCGCCCCGTGTACGACTTCCACGAGGCCACGATCTTGCTCATGCTCCAACCATTCTTCGGCTGAAAGAGCACATGCACATGGTTGGGCATCACACACCATGCGTGCAAGTGGTAGCGATCACCATGGAAGTGGGTGAAGGTTTCCTGCACCAGTTCCGCAAGTTCGGGTACGCGTAGGATGCAGCTACCATGGCCCGCATCGAGGTAGGCGGCGATGCGTTTCTCCTTTTCCGCATCGCGCAGCTTGGGTGGTAGGCTCTTGAGTTGTTCATCCATTGCGGCCACTGCCTCCTTTGGCAGGCTGTCCGCCAGGTGGTAGCTCACGTGTTGGATCAGTTCATCGCCTTCCACATGGGGCATGTAGCCGCGGTCGCTCCACTTGAGATCGAGGTTGTGTGGATCGGACATCTGGTTTTTCCTATTAGCCACGCTCAAGCGTGGCAACCTCCACTGGGCTCGCCACGCCCCAGCGTGGCAGAATATGAGCGTTGATCCGTGTTGGAGGGGTGGTGGCTAAGTGGTGGCTAAGTGGTGGTGTTGTGGTGGCGAAGTGGAGGTGTTGTGGTGGCGAAGTGGTGGTGTTGTGGTGGCGAAGTGGTGGCGAACTGGTGGCGAAGTGGTGGCTTCTTGGTGGTATATGGGGCCACGCTGGGGCGTGGCAATCTCTGCTGGGCTCGCCACGCCCCAGCGTGGCTAATTTCTATTGGGCCACGCCCCAGCGTGGCAGAATATGTATGGGCCGTGCTGAATCGTTGGAAGCGTACCGTGGGCGTTGATCCGTGCTGGAGGGGTGGTGGCTAAGTGGTGGTGTTGTGGTGGCTTCTTCGTGGTATGTGGGGCCACGCTGGGGCGTGGCGAGCCCAGTGTTACAACTCCCCCCTGAACGCCGCCCCCAACACCGCCTTCTTCAAACCCGCCAGCTCCGTCAGCTTCTGTTGGTAGGTGGCTTCGAGTGAACGGCTCTGTGCATCCAGCTCTACCATTTGCGAAACGAGCTTTCGTTGCTCCTGAAGAGAGGGGAACGCGATCTTGACCCTCCGCAGGTCATCGTTGTACAACCTGGAAATGGTTGCTCCCTTTGAGGGGTTCCAATCGCAAACCTTGTAGAACTGGAAGAGGTACTCGTTAAGCACCTGTGATTCATCATTCTCTATCCAAACGATGTTCGAGTCTTGGAAGTAGGCGGGTTCACCATCGAAGACAACACCTCTTCCGATGGTGCCCGAAGCAGAGATCAACACATCACCCTTCTTGGGATACGGGTACTTCCTCTTGAAGTCGTTGTAGATCTCTTTGGGGATGAAAGCATCGGGTTCCTTGCCGAAGGTTCCGATCTTGTAGAAGGGGATGTCACCCGTAGGCGAGGTCTGTTGCTTCAAGATCCTCTTGCACATGGACACCTTTCCAAGCTCTCCTAATGACTTGACCTTCCAACCATCCTTCCCCTCGAACACCCCGTTCAAGTAGCTCTCGAACAGCTCCCGCGCGTTGGCCCGATTGCGCTCCACGTGGGCCTGCGCCTCCGACAGCGCCGCAAAGGCCGCATCCAACTTCCCCACGATCCGCTGCTGGTCGGGGAGGGGTGGAACCAAAACTCGATAGACCTCGATCTGCGCTTTCGTCAAGGCTTCCCGTGTTGATCCACCAGCACGAGCAAGTCTCAGAAGTGCCTCCTTGTGTTCTGGCGATATCAGTTGATACCTCAAGTAGAACGGATCAATCTCTCTTCTATCCGGTCGAATAATGGAGACGTGCTGATTCACTCTTGCGGGCAACACATCATCCGGTACGACGCAGCATCGCGCGATCGATGCACCAGTGATGTTCAAGAGCACATCGCCGCTGGCCAACTCGACATTGCTCAATCGTTCGGCTTGTACTTCATCGAGGAATGCAAGATCCTTCAGCCTGAAGCCATCGTCGTAAACATTCAGACTTCGAACCAGCGAAATGCCTTCTTCATGGTACGCATCACTGCCGCCCAACGGTGTAGCACCGCTGCCGATCTTCAAGGTGATATCCGCAAGCTGCTTCAATGGCGAACTCATTTCAGCAGCGCCATGATGTTGTCCAACAAGCCCTTGGTCTTCGAATCCAGCTCGCGCATTTCGTGCAGGATGGTCTTCGGATCACGCAACGGTGCTTCCTCGGCGCGGTTCGGGTTCTTCACGCTCAGGTCGTAGGTATCCGTCTTCACCGCGCTCGCATCCACGCTCCAACTGTTGACAGTGTCGGCCCTCGACTGCGCTCGGTCTGACACTGCCAGCCGCACGAACTCGGCCATGTCGGCTTCGTTCAGTGGGTTGGTCTTGCCCATGTTGCGGCCGGGGTCCAACTGGTAGTACCAGATGCGGCGCGTGGGGCGGCCTTTCTCGAAGAAGAGCACCACGGTCTTTACGCCCGCTCCCTGGAAGGTGCCGCTGGGCATGTCCAGGATGGTGTGCAGATCGCAATCCTCCAGCAGCTTGCGCCGCAGGCTGATGCTGGCGTTGTCCGTATTGCTAAGGAAAGTGTTCTTGATCACGATGCCCGCGCGGCCACCGGCCTTCATGCTCTTGATGAAGTGCTGCATGAAGAGGAAGGCGGTCTCCCCGGTCTTGATCGGGAAGTTCTGCTGCACCTCCGGCCGCTCCTTGCCACCGAAGGGCGGGTTGGCAAGCACCACGTGGTACTGGTCCTTGGGTTGTATGTCGCCAAGGTTCTCCGCCAGCGTATTGGTGTGGATGATGTTGGGCGCCTCGATGCCGTGCAGGATCATGTTCATGATGCCGATGACGTAGGCCAGGCTCTTCTTCTCCTTACCGAAGAAGGTCTGGGTCTGCAAGGTCTTGTGGTCGCTGGTGCTCTTCGCCTTGGCGCTCATGTGGTCGAAGGCCTCGCACAGGAAGCCCGCGCTGCCCACGGCGCCGTCGTACACGGTTTCGCCGATCTGCGGGTCCACCACCTGCACAATGGCTTTGATCAGCGGGCGCGGGGTGTAGTACTCGCCGCCGTTGCGCCCGGCGTTGCCCATGTTCTTGATCTTGGCCTCGTAGAGGTGGCTCAGCTCGTGCTTCTCCTCCTGGCTGCGGAAGTGCAGTGCGTCCACATGCTCCAGCACATCGCGCAGGGTGTAGCCGCTCTGCACGCGGTTGCTGATCTCCGAAAAGATCTCGCCGATCTTGTACTCGATGGTGTTCGGCCCCGTGGCCTTCTGCTTGAAGCCCTTGAGGTAAGGGAAGAGCTGCTGGTTCACGAACTCCACAAGGTCCTTTCCGCTGAGGGCTTTGTGGTGGTCCAGCTTGCCGTGGGCGTCCTTGGGGCAGGCCCACACCGGCCAGCGGTACTTGGCCTCGATGATGGGCGTGTACTTCTTGCCTTGCAGCTCGGCCTCCATTTGCTTCACGGTCTCGAGGTCGTCGAGGTACTTCAGGAAGAGGATCCAGCTGGTCTGCTCGGTGTAGTCCAGTTCGCTGGTGCAGCCGGGGTCCTTCCACAGCGCATCGTCGATGTTGCGGAAGGCTTGCTCGAAGGGGGAGCCGTTCTTCTTGCTGGGCTCGCCACGCTCCCGCGTGGCTTTCTTGGCCGGGCTGGTGCCCGGCGAGCCCAGTGGTGGGCGGCCACGCTTGGCCGTTGGGTAGGGCACCGGCGGTGGCATGGCGGCCGGCAGGCCATTGGCTGTTGGGCCAATGGGTTCAGCGGCGGTGCCCATCGTCCCCTCCTTCCACACCAGCGGTCCGCCGCGCCCCTTGCCGCGTGCGGCCAGGCCCTGGTCCAGCAGGCGCTGCTTCAGGCTGTCCCATTCCTCCTTTGTAATGCCCAGGCTGCTCATGGCCAGGGTCTCGCCAACACTGCCACGCTTCTTGAGCAGGGCCAGCAGCGGTACTTCGTATTCCTTCACTTGCTCTTCGTTCCGCATCGCGGGCTCAAAATAGGAAGCACAATCCGCAACTATAGGTCCTTGTTCTGTCCCAGGGTGCTATTTGCACATTGGCAAGTCGCCGCAGGCGAAAGAGCCAGGCCTCAATGCCTTTTCGCTCCGCGACTTTTTCGCCCATCCACCCAAGTGCTTCCCGTGGTAGGCTATGGTGGCCGCAGGCCAAACAGCCTCTCAGCCGCGAGACATTTTCGCCCTACCTTCGGTAGGCAGGTCCGCGCCTGCCTGCCGTAGGCAAGGACCTTTTCCCCGCTTTCGTGGATCTGCGATCCGTGGTCCTTCGCACCACCCGCTCCCGCGCGTCCATGTCTCGTAGCGTTGCAGCGGCCTCATTCCTCCCCCCCTACTACCCACCCTTCCGCCTGAGCAGCGTGCCGGCGCGTAACTGGGCAAGCAGGCCACGCATCGCGTCGGGCACGTCAAGCACCACATCGTGCGCGTCAGGGATCTGTCCATGCGCTCAGTTCTCTCGCCCCATGCGCTTTACTTCGCACTATTGATCTATCAAGACAGGCGCTTTCGCATCCCTCCACGCCCAATGAACACGCTGGTCGACCTGAACGCGGTCTACACCTTCATCGACCTGGCTGGCACCTTCGCATTCGCCATGAGCGGTGCCGTGGCCGCCCGGAACAAGGGCCTCGATGTGCTGGGCATCCTGGTGGTGGCCTTCACCGTGGCCTGCGGCGGTGGCATCATACGCGATGTGTGCATCGGCGCCATCCCGCCTGCGGGCCTGCAGGACTGGCGCTACCTCACCGTGGCCATGGCCGCGGCCTTCGTGGTGATGGGCCTGGTGCCACTGAGCCGCTGGATGGACCGCCCGGTACTCCTCTTCGATGGGCTGGGCCTTTCGCTCTTCGCCGTCGCGGGGGCAAGCAAGGCGCTGGACTTCGGCCACAACTACCAGGTGGCGATCCTCCTGGGCATGATCACCGCCGTGGGCGGCGGCGTGCTGCGCGATGTGCTGCTGAACCGGGTGCCCGTGATCTTCCAGAAGGAGATCTATGCCTCGGCCGCCTTGCTGGGCGCAGCGATCGTGGTGCTGGGCGATCACCTCGGCTGGAACGACGACCGGGTGTTCCTCATCGGCATCGCGGCCTGCTTCGTCCTGCGCATGCTGGCGCTGCACTTCCATTGGCAGCTGCCCGCTTTCCGGAAGGGCGTGAAGCGGGACGGGGTGGACCGGAAGGCTTGATCGGTGTTGACCGGGAGCAGTACCCCCCTTGGCATGGAAGCCGCAGGGGCCCCATTGGACATAACGCGCGGTGTGACCCACCTTCCAACGTCCTTGACCAGGACCACATGGATGCACTGTGGCTTCCAGTAATTTCGCACTCACTTCAGCTGGATTCCGCCGGGGAAATGGCCCCCGGCCCCGGTAGCAGCCCGTTGGTGCAGCCGTGACGGACAGCAGGTCGGCATGAACGAAACGAACGACTATCAGGTAACCCCATGAGTGCCCAGGAGCTGAGCATACTGCGAACCGTGGTGATCCTGGTGGTGTACCTGGTCGCCATGCTGGTGGCCAGGAGCATCATCAACAAAACGCTGCGAAAAGCGCGACTGGAAAAGACGCGCAGGAGGATCACCGTGAAAGCGATGCGTCTGCTGCTTACGCTCACGGCCCTGGTACTGATCGCCGGGGCCTGGGGCCTGGATCCACGGGAGATCGCTGTATTCGCCGGTACGACCATGACCGTGCTGGGCATCGCCTTCTTCGCCCAATGGTCCCTGCTGTCCAACGTCACAGCGGGCATCCTGCTGTTCTTCAACCACCCCTTGAAACTGGGTGATACGATCCAGGTGTTCGACAAGGAGTACCCCTTCGAAGGCGAGATCGAGGACCTGTCCTACTTCTTCGTCCGCATGCGTACACGTGCGGGAGAGACGATCACCATACCGAACTCCATCCTATTCCAGAAGCCATTCTCCATTGTGGAAGGGGGCGCCGGGGGACCCTCGCCCAAGGCAGCGACCAACCGGCTTGCGACCACGCAGGTGCAGGTGGAACAGCGCGGCGTAAGCCCCAAAAAGTAGATCGCACGGTAGGGAGTATGTCCTATGACAGTTGACGGCTGACTGTTGCGGGAATGCATGTCCTATGTCTGTTGACCGCTGACGGTTGCTTTGGGTTCGGTGGAGTTAATGGTTCGGGACAAAGTCAATAGTCGCCGTTGCTTCGTGCCTCGCAATAACCTGCCAGGACATTTTCGCTCCGCGACCTTTGACCTGTGCCGTCTTTCGCACCCTCCTACTCCCCCGCTTCCATCAACTTCTGTGTGGAGTACAAGGCGTAGCCTTTGTCCATAAAGTAGAATGTCACCGAGTGCGGGGCGTTGGGGTCGACCATCATGCCTTGAAAACCTTCATCCATCAGGTCGGTGATCAATTGCTCCACCTCCATGGGCGCTGGCATGATGCGTTCCTGCAAGGCGGGCAACTCCTCCTGCTCGGTGTACACATGCAGCACGGGCCGGTCCTCGTCGCCTACCACCGTTGTGAACTCCACCTGCACACCACCTGGTGCACTATCGGATGCAATGACCTTCAACGGCACAAGCAACCGTCGGTCCTCCTTGGCGAAGCTCTTCGCCAACTCCCGGGGATCGGCATTGGCATCCTCGGCGATGGCCGCTACGAATTGCTGCATGGCCGCCCGCAGGTCCTTGTTCTCGCCGGACTCGTACGGCTTCAGGCTATATGGCGTTCCAAGGTCTTCCATGTGATCCAGGTATGTATGGCTGACACTTACTGCTGCTCCCAACACTCTACCTCTTGCCGAAAAGCGAAACTATTCGTTTTAGGGCCATAGGGCACATGTGCATATCAGTTCATGACGCCAAGAGGTCATAGTGTACTTATGAACCCCCAGTACTGTTACCCCCGGTGTCTACCTTGGTACGAGACAAGCGCTTTTCGCTCCGGCGTTCGCGATCCAATTGGAGGTGGCCTATATCAATAATGAAGAAAACGACCCGCGACCTCATCCTCTACGCCACCCTGATCATCGTGGGCCTTTGCGCGGCCATCTGGGGGCTGGCGGAGGCACAGTCCTTTCTGGTGCCGATCACGGTGGCGGCCTTGCTGGCCATGCTGGTACTGCCGGTGTGCAACTGGTTGGAGCGGAAGGGCATGAACAGGGGCCTCGCATCCCTGCTCTCCACTCTGGCGATACTGATCTTCTGCGTGGCCCTGGTGGGTGGGCTTGGCCTGCAGATGAGAAGCTTCGCATCGGACTGGCCGGAGATGAGGGAGCAGATGATCCCCATGGTGGAACAGTTGCAGAAAGAGATCGCGGAAAGGACCGGACTGACGGTGCAGGAGCAGAACGAAAAGGTCGGATTTGATGTGGTGTCCAACGGCTCGAACGGAGTGCAAGCGGAGAATGGCGCCACCGCAAGGGAGATCGACGAAATAGCAGCGGAAGGACGGACGGATGCCGCTGCGGGAACAGAGGGTCAGGAGGATGGTAACGGTCCCAGGGCCGGGCCCATGGTGAAGGCCGCCGGCTCGTTCCTCATGGGCTTCATGGGTTTCATGGTCTCCTTCCTGCTGGTGTTCATCTACATCTTCTTCTTCCTCCTGTACCGCCACAAATTCAGCAATACGATCTTGAAGATGGTGCCCGATGAGGAGCGGCCCGAGACGCGCCGGGTGATCACCAATGCCGCGACCATTTCGCAGAAATACCTAATGGGCAGGCTCGTGCTCATGGTGTGCCTCACGGTCCTCTACTCCATCGGCTTGCTGATCTCCGGCGTGGAACATGCGATCATCATCTCGGTGCTGGCCGCCATCCTCTCGCTATTGCCCTTCGTGGGCAACTTCATCGGCTTCTTCATCGCCTTGGGTATGGCGATGTTGGGCGGCGCGGACGGCATGATGGCCCTGGGCATTCTGATCACCTTCGTGGTGACCCAGTTCGTGGAGACCTACGTCCTGCAACCCTACATACTGGGTGATAAGCTGAACCTGAGCCCGATCATGGTGATCATGGTGGTGATCCTGGGCGAGAGCATCTGGGGCCTGGCAGGTCTGGCGGTCGCCATTCCCTTGCTGGGGATCCTGAAGGTGATCTGCGACCACGTGCCGGTCCTCGAACCCTTCGGCTACCTGTTGGGGCAGGAGCAGAAGAAGGACTGAGTGCACGGCACCTTCGCAAGTGCCACCGTTCCGGCACGCACACTGCACTACCCCTTGCACAAACACCGCTGATCATGGACAAGCGAAACAAGCCCAAGGAGCACGAGGAACAGGACACCACCACCCCCGGCCCCACTACCGGCGGCATGCGCAGCATGGGACCGCAGCCCGGCGAACCTACCCTGGAGGAGAAACTCGGTGTGGATGCAGCACCCCAGGATGAGGCCCCCGGCCAACACACGGACGACCCAAGCCGCAACCAGGGTGCGGCCCGGCAAGGGCCTCCCCCGGTGTCACCGAAAAAAGCCCCAGAGACCAGGACCGTTAAGCGTGATGCACCGGAGAAGGACAGCCGACCTCCGGCCAATTCGCCAGCACGCGCCGCCCAACACGACCGCAAGAACACCACGCGGAGGTAGGGCAGCCAGGCCCCTCCTACTGCTTCACGATCCGGATCACCTCACCATTGTTCCCGGTGGTCGTGTGAAGGTGCAGGAAGTACAAGCCCATGGGAAGGGCATCGTCCATTGTCAGGATGCTGCGTCCTGTTGCTACGAACCCTTTCTGGACCTCGCCACCCAGCGCGTTGTACAACACAAAGTGGGCTGCATGGGGTGCGACCACCTGAAGTGAACCTTCCGTGGGGTTGGGATGGACCGAGAAGGATGGCTCGCCAACGTGCTCGGCCACAGATACACTGCTGGTGGAGCCCGGCACATCCAGCAAGCGGATCAGGTAGAGCGAACGCAGCGTATGGCCTGGGTTGGGATTGCGGTAGCCGGTGGCCACCACGGACCCATCGACCGCCTTGTCCAGATCGAACAGGCGGCATAGTTTGCCTTGCCAGCCCGAGGGACCCATAGCCCCGTGATCCAGCGCCAGGTACCCCGTTTGGTTGAAGTCGGTGCGGAATTGTCCCTGCGCATCCACTTGCCCCAGCAGGGCCTGTTCCTGCCAGTTGCCATTGATGTAATGGTGCACCTTGCCGGACAGCATGATGCGGTCGTTCTCCAGCGGCAAGGCCTTGTCCAACAGCGTACCATCGAATCCCGGCACCACGATGTAGTGAGGGCCACTGAGTAATTCCCCATTGGTACCAATGAACGCTGACCAATGATCCCCCAGGAGCAGGAGGCGGCCATCGGGCATGAACGAGAGCGCCATCGGGTTGTCCGCGCTCATCAGGTCAAGCCGGAGGCGGCCATTGTCCGCGAAGGTGGGATCGAGCGTTCCCTGGGGTGTCAGGCGGATGATCAACGCATCTGAAGGGTTGACCGGATCCGGTGTACCATCCACATAATTGTAGACCATCGTCAATGCATGGCCCCGCTGCTGCTCATCGATGATCAGGTCTTTGAAGACACTGTACTGGGCGGTGTCAGTGAAGCTCCCGTTGCTGGCGTAGGCGGGGTCGGGATAACCATTGGTCATCAAACGGGCCACGAAGGGTTTGGCCCCGATGCCGCGTCCTCCGATGAAGTACCTGCCATCGGCGAAGTGTGCCACCCGATGCGGTATCGCGAAGGAACCTTGATTTCCGAATAGATCGGTAGTGATCAGGTGGCCCGCGTTGCCGAAGCTGGTATCAAGCTCCCCATTGGGCAGCAGGCGCATCATGATGAATTGCGGCGCACCACAGATGCCGTTGACGCAATACTCCGACTGGCCGATGACGATGATACGCCCATCCGGCTCAAGTCTCAGATCATGGCTCTTGCATTGGTCCCCCACAAAGAGGCGCGATACGCCATTGTCCCCGAAGGTGCTGTCCGGACTGCCATCCGGGTAGTAGCGATAGGTATAGAAGTGGAGGTCCGAGGTGTTCGGGTCCCACATGTCCATGGCCACCACGATCTTGCCGTCGGGTTGTATCACGCTGTTGTTGCCAACGCCCCTGTTGTTCTGGCTGTTGCTCAGTGGGCCACCATAGGGCACCATACCGTTGATACCGAAGCTGGCATCAAGCACCTGGGCTGTGGCTTCGGGAACCGTTGCAATGGCCAGTACGGCCAACAGCAAAAACCTGGGGAAGTGGACACGCCGTTGCATCATCGGTCTCTGCGGGTTGGGGTGGCTTTCAAGTGGATGGACCCCCAATGGATGATCAGCGTTGCCTGGCACATCTTGGTGTGGACACATCGTGCGGCAGCTCCAGTCCGTGCGATCGAAGCTGATGATGCAAGGTAGTATGGAGAAGGCCACTGTGGAACAATGAGTGGGCGACCTCTCCACCGGGAGAACTCACGATCGCCTGCTCACATCTTGTGGCAAGCACGGCAGCGGCACCGGCCGTGCACGTACGCACATTTGACCCGTTCCCACCCCCTACCACATGTACGTGATCATCGCCCTGGTCTTTGTGATCGGCTATCTCGCCATCGCCCTGGAGCATCCGTTGAACATCAACAAGGCGGCTTCTGCCCTGGTGACCGGGGTGGTGGTCTGGGTGTTGATCGTGATCGGTCAACAAACCCTGCTCGCCCCGGAGGCCCAGGGCGCCGAACACATCAACCACATGCTGCTGGAGCACTTGGGCGAGATCGCCAGCATCCTCTTCTTCCTGATGGGCGCCATGACCATCGTGGAACTTGTGGATGCGCACGAAGGCTTCCGGGTGATCACCGACCGGATCACGGGCCAGAAGAAGTCCATGCTCATCTGGGTGGTGGGTGGGATCACCTTCTTCCTCAGTGCCGCGCTGGATAACATGACCACCACCATCGTGATGTGTGCATTGTTGCGCAAATTGGTGAAGGATAGGAATGACCTGTGGCTCCTTGCGGGCATCGTGGTGATCTCGGCCAATGCCGGGGGTGCCTGGAGTCCGATCGGCGATGTCACCACCATCATGCTCTGGATCGGTGGCCAGGTCACCGCTGCCAGCATCATGAAGGTGCTTTTTGTGCCGAGCATCGTGTGCCTGCTGCTGCCATTGATCTGGTACACCCTCACCTTCAAAGGCATGATCCAACGCCCTGTGCAGGAGCAGACCCAGGACACACACACCGCTGTGCCGCGCGGCGAACAGCTCCTGATCTTCGTGATGGGTCTGGTCGCCCTCCTGGGTGTCCCCGTATTCAAGACGCTCACCCACCTCCCACCCTACATGGGTATCCTGTTGGGTCTGGGGATCATGTGGATCATCACAGAACTGCTGCACCGCAACAAGATCGAATCGGATACCGGCCACTTGAAGGTGACCAGCGTGCTGCGCCGCATCGATGTGCCCAGCGTGCTCTTCTTCTTCGGGATCCTCACCGCGGTCTCGGGTCTGCAGGTGGCAGGGCACCTCACCGATACGGCCCACTTCCTGGACCAGCGCCTGGGCAACATCTACGCTGTGAACACCGTGATCGGGCTGCTCTCCGCCATCGTGGACAACGTGCCGCTGGTGGCTGCGGCGATGGGCATGTACCCCCTGACCCAATTCGCACCCGACAGCGAGTTCTGGTCGCTGCTGGCACTGTGCGCCGGTACGGGAGGCAGCATCCTCATCATCGGCTCCGCATCCGGCGTGGCGGCCATGGGGATCCTTGGGATCGACTTCCTCTGGTACCTGCGCAGGGTCGCATTCCCTGCGGCGCTGGGCTACTTCGGTGCGATCCTTATGTTCTGGATACAGAACAGCTGAGTAGCGATACCGGGTCGCGAAGGGGATGCGATGGGTTCATGTACCTGCCCTTTCACACTCCAACACGATACGGCGGGGTAATGTCTGGTACTGCGGCGCTGGCCGCATCAGAACACCATCTGCTTCGCGCGGCGTGCGGGCACCATGTTGCGATCGTGCGAAACGGCCAGGCAGCCCCCGCCATGATCGAAGCCGATGCTGCCCACCGGGCCATTGTAGGTCAGACCGGCCATATGCCGCTCCAGTTCCATGACCACGGCGAACTTCACGCGGCGGGTCTTTTGTCCGAAGGTGCCATCTCCGGCGTGACGGGTATCTACCAGCACTTCTTTGGTGAGGTGGCCGGGCTTCTCGAAGCGAAGGAGGACCTCCGCCTCGCCAGGAAGCGTCACGGTGAATCGCCCATTCTCCGAGACCTGCGCCATATGGGACCTGCCGTTCACCTCCACTTCCAGCACCACATCGGCCATGGTATGGTCCTCCACATACAGCCATCCGGTGAGGACGACCTCATTCACGGGGGGACTCGCAGGAGGGCTGCCCGCTTGTACGAAACCGATGTGCATCAACAACGCGGCGCAAAGGCCGGTGTGCAGGGTGATGGGAGTGCGCTTTTCCATGGTGTGTGGGATCGATGGCTTGCGTGCCGGAGTGATTACGGGGGCCGTGACCTGGAGTTCCGTAGGAAGGCTGGCAATTCGACACAGGCCATGCCGCGATCGGCCAGTGGGAACAACTCAAAGCCGAACGGGCCGGAAATAATAGGGCATCCGGATGGCCTCCCTGGCCCTTCCTTGGCAAGAGGCCCTCACCACCAATTACATGCGCACGATCCGCTGGGTGGAGCTTCTTGCACCTTCCTGCACATGGATCAGGAACAGGCCATACCCATCCAGGTCCAGCACCACTTCCGTAGCAGTGGATCGGATCTCCCGCACCCGCTGGCCGGTGGCGTTCAGCACGGTGATGGTGCGCTGGGCGGGATCGGCGAAGCGCAGGTGGAACACATCCGTGGAGGGATTCGGGCCCACGGTGAAGGATACGGGGACCTGCCCGGTGATGCCGGTCTGCAGATCGCTGAGGCTGTAACGGCTGAAGAAGCGCCAGATCTCCGCACTCGCATTGATGTCCTGGTTGGTGACGCCCGAGATGAATGACGTGCCAGGCCAGGTATGTCCGCCGCCCAGTACTTTGAAAAGTTCCACCACGCTGCCCGCATCACCATCCTCATACACATGGTGCTCCACGGTGCAGCCATCGGTCGTGACGATGTCGGGCACCGGTGTGACCGTCGCGGTGGTGTTGCAATTGTTCACCTGTGCCCAGTGGGTCATCAGGTTCACCACGGATACGAAGCCACCGCCGCCGTTATAGGGTACGGTACCATCGGCGGTGCCGTGGATCTGCATCACCGGGGTGGGGTGCGAGGCGGCACAGCTGTTCATGCGCGCGGTGATCATCGTGCCGGTGACCGAAGCAATGGCCGCGAAACGCTCACTGCGGAAGCAGGCCAGGTCGTGGCTCATGAATCCTCCGTTGCTCATGCCCGTGCTGTATACCCGATCCGCGTCGATGCTGTACTGTGCGCTGATGGTATCGATCAGGGCCGTGAGGAAACCCAGGTCATTGACGGCAGATGTGCCGAAAGTGTTCCAGAAGCGTGAACCAGTGCCATTCAGGGTCCCATTGGGGTGGGCGATGATGAAGCCGGCCGTATCCGCGATCGCCCGGAAGTCACCGTAGTATTCCTGTTGAAGGTTGTTGCTTCCATACCCATGCAGGTTGAAGACCAGTGGCGCGGCTGTGCCCGGCGTGTAGCTGGCGGGGATGTACAGGCGGTAGTCGCGCAGGATGCCTTCGAACTGGAAACTGCCGGTGACCACGGGCTGTGCCAGGAGATGCGCGGGCAGAAGCAGGGCAAGGAGAATAGATGAAGAATGACGCATGGTGAAGGAAGCAGCTGGGGGACCGGAGCAAGATCGAACGCGATCGAAAGTACGGGATCCATGGGTCTTTCGCGCCTTGCATCCAGTGCTCGTAAGGAATGAAGGACTGAAGGTACTCTCGTGATCGCCTGCGTTCGCTCCGCGTCCACGTCCATCAATGTCCCACCCGCTCCTACTTTCGTCATGGACCGCGACCATGTGTCCAACACAAGAGATGTCCACCGAGCCGGAGACCTTCCCCGACCATTTCTCCGAGGTGGCCAGCGATTACGCCGCGCACCGGCCGCATTATCCGGAAGAACTCTTCGCCTGGCTCGCTTCCATCGCACCCGGACGATCACTTGCGTTGGATACGGGCACGGGCAATGGACAGGCGGCCGCGGGACTGGCGGCACATTTCGATCGTGTGGTCGCCACGGACGCCAGCGCGGAGCAGATCGTGCATGCGGCGAAGCATCCGCGGATCCACTATCGGGTGGCCCTGGCCCATGCCAGCGGTCTGGAAGCGGGCAGCGTGGACCTGCTCACCGCAGCCACTGCCGCGCACTGGTTCGATCATACGGCCTTCCATGCGGAGGTGTGTCGTGTACTACGGCCCCAGGGCGTGCTCGCGTTGTGGTCCTACGGCTATGCGCGCATAGCACCAGCGATCGATGTGGTGCTCAAGGAGATCTTCGAAGACGTTGCCCCATACTGGCCCGTGGAGCGCTCGCACATCGACAGCGACTACCGCGACCTCCCCTTCCCTTTCGCGGACATGACGGATGTGCCGGGATTCATATGCCGCATGCGATGGACGGCCCAACAGATGCGCGCCTACCTGGGGACCTGGTCGGCTGTGCGGCAGGCGTGGAAGGTCCAAGGGGTCGATCCGTTGGCGGCTTATGCATCCGCACTGAAAGAGGCCTGGGGCGATGCACCGCGCGAGGTGGTATGGCCGTTGATGATGCGGGTGGGGATCAATCGCTGATCAACAGTCTCGCCGTCGCTTTTGCTTGACCATTCCGATCCCTGAATACTAGTAGGTAGATGCCCGATGCCAGCTGATCCGTGCGGATGATCGTATTGCCGTCACCAGTTGCGGCCCAAGTCTGTTGGGAAGCCCCGAGAGGATCATAAAGTTCCAATCGTCCATTGCCATTGTGGCTCACCGTGATCGGACCACCGGGCAGGGCAGGATTGGGAAATACGTCCAACACGACATGCGGCCATTCCAGGCCAGGTGCATGTGTGATCGTACATTGATCGGTCGCGGGATCGATCATCAGATCCTCCACTGTGATCACCGAAACCACGACCTCGCTCATGGACGGGCCTGGTGTCATTTCATTTTCCATGACCATCAGGGACAAGGGTACGTCCAGCGCCTGGGTGGCATCATATGTCGCTAGCGCATGATCGCAAACGTCCGCGAGATCGAGCGGGACCCTGCTCATGGCAGGTGAACGCCATATGGTACCAAAGAGCGTATCCGTCTTCACCAGGGATCCGGCGCTGACCAAATGTTCATTCCAGAGCAGCGCCTCACCACCAATTGAATAGTTGTGGCCATTTTGCTGGACACTGACCGGGTGTATGATCTCGGACCCCAAATAGGCCCCATCCAAATCGAACCACGATCTGTGCCTGTCGCCGAACTCAAGTTGTCCTGTCTCCAAAACCCTACCCTCCCGGTGCAAAGTGATCCCCGCGGCCTCCTCGAACCATTTCACCCATTCCAGATCACCGTCCACCCCGAGCTTCATCAATGCATGACGCTGGTCGGGCATGTCAACGAGCCAGGTCAACAGGTACAAATTGCCATCATCGGTCACCACTGGAATGGGATAGATGTATTCCGTGGGGTTCTGTATCATACCGATGCGTTCATACCAAAGCACAGCGCCGGACGGATGGATACGTGCCACATGTATCCTGTGACCATCCGCGTGTTTGACCGCTGCCAGCGTGATCATTCCATCAGGTGCGATAAAGAGTTGCATGGTCGAGGGAAGCTCGCGGGAGAGCATTGGCTGCACAGGTAATTCCGTGGACCAGAGCTGCTCACCTGCACTGTTCAATCTGTGCAGGTGCATGGAGGCGCGCGAATGATCCGCCAGGAGGAACATGCCGTCCTCGCCATCCGGCCACATTCGCAGTGCCTGCAGGCTCTCCAAATGATCTTGCGCCGCGGTGATGATCCTTCTACCCCATACGACGGATCCATCTTGGGCTACCCGGACGACATCGAAATACACCTGGTATGGTTCATTCTCCGCCTTACCCTTGGTCAACCAAAGGATCGCATCCCCATCATCGGTCACACCGATGGGCATCGATGGAAAGTCATAGCCATCCGCATTCACGTAGTGCTTGCGCCAGATCGTATGACCCTGGGGGTCCACCATCAGCATGGACAAAGGCTCACCGCTCATCCGCGCATAGGCTTCACCAGTCCCGGTTGGGGAGATTTGCGAGAGCACACGGCCATCCATTGTAGGCTCAGCCCCCAACACATGCTGGTACGCTGCGATCTGACCGCGAGCTGTGACGAGTAGTTGGGAGATCAGAAGCAGGGTCAGTAGGTATCTCGTACTCATGGCGCTGGGTATTTGACCGTTAGACGCTTTGAAGATAGTACAGCGCTGCCCCCACGTGGGTGCTAAAGCGGAGTGCCACGCAGATCTCCATGGCACTCCCCGATCGTGGGATCGATCGTGCATAAACCATCCGTAACAGCGTGTAATGGGATCAGGTACCTGTCTACTTTGCCACCTGTACGAACGAGGAAGAACGATGACCTTCAACGCACAGATCGACAGGCTCACAACTGCCCTGCGCCACACCCGCTCCCGCCTGCTGGCGCCCCTGGATCTCAGTCAACACCAACTGCCACGCGACCGCGACATCTTCGTGGAGGACGTGCTGCTCTACGTGATGGATGAATGGGCACAGGACCTGCGCGAGCAGGGACATGTGCTGGAGGAGGATGGCCAATGGCGCCGCAGTGGTGCGCACTATCCCTGCTATGTGTTGCGCATGGCCGGGGGCACCCTCTGCCAGCTGCACTTCACCGGCGAATACCCACGGGCTCTCTACCTCAGCATCAGCAAAGGCTTCCGCAATGGACAACAGTTTAGCGACGCGCGCCAGGTGCGTTTCGAACTGCCGCTGACCACGGACCCCAACGTGCTGCTGATGAGCTTGCTGGAGTGTCTGCGGAACGTGACAGTGTAGCGACTATCTTGGTGGTGCGATTCCAGGACCGAGCACCATGCGCACCTTGTATCTGTGCCGTCACGCAAAGAGCAGTTGGGACGATCCCGGCCAGGACGATTTCGACCGTCCGCTGAACGAACGCGGCCTGCGCAACGCGCCCTTCATGGCGCAAGTTTTCAAGCAGCGCGGAGAGCCGCTGGACCTGATGGTGACCAGCACCGCCGCGCGCGCACTCGCCACAGCGCGCTTCTTCGCAACTGAACTCAAGGCCAAGGAGACGCCGGTCTTCGATCCCGCGGCAGCACGTCCGCAACTGATCCTGGAGGCCAACCTCTACCACGCCTCGGTGCGCACCATCCTCTCCATCGTGAATGAGCTGCCGGACACCGCCACACGCGTGATGCTCTTCGGCCACAACCCGGGCTTCACCGATGCGGTACTGTATTTCGGGAGCGAGGATCTGGACAACCTGCCCACCTGCGGCATCGTCCGCATCGACTTCCCGATCGATACGTGGAAGTTGGCCGCCCGTGACATGGGTTCGTTGGTCTGGCGCGACCACCCCAAGCGCCATCCCGGCCAGGAGTAAGTTTGTTCTTGCTCAACGCAGCGCCTCGCGGTACAGCGTGCGGCGCTGGGTGGAGCCATGCGGACGGTACACATAGTATGCATGCCCGTCATGGATGCGCACCTCTTCGGGGAATGGGTGCGTAAGTGTGAGGCTTCGCCCCAGTTCACCGCTGTGGATGTCTACCGCGCGTAAAATGCTGCGGCTGTTACGGTGGAACATGGCATATACCGTCCCGGTGGCAGCGTCCTGTGATAATCCGTTGCGCCATCCCCTTTCCATGTGATGGGTGATGGAAGTTTCGCCACAGGGCGCCAGGTCGGTGGTGAAGCGATGCAGTCGCCCCGCCGCATGATCGAATACGCAAAGCGTGTCGCGCACCACGAACAAGGGAGCATAGGGCACCTTGAAGTAGGCGTCGCGGTGGAAGCCCGTCATGTACCCGGCGATCACCTCGCGGTCCACGCCGAGCTCGCGTTCCATGTTCATGGCCATCACCTTGTCACGCCCGCTCATGTACTTGTACTGGCTGCGGAAAAGCGACATCACATGCTTGTCCTCCACCTGGTGGATGGTGCGTGTCCGTTCCGTGGATGGGTCGAACGCGAAATGGCGAAAGGCAGGCCAGTGGTCCTGGCGGTCGTTACCGATCAGTTCTCCCGGAATGCTATCAGTCCATGGAAGGATCGCATCGTGCAGCGTAGTGCGTGCCATGCGTTCCAGCAGAATGGTGCCACTGGAGCGTGCGGGCACCCATGCATATTCCACACCCTCCACGATCACACGGCCATGGTGGTCCTGGTGCAGGCGTCGCGCAAATTCTGGCAGGGTGCAGGAGGCCACTTCGTTGAAGAGCGTGTCCAACAGGTACAGGCGCGCATCGCGGAACACCTGTGCGCCCGCCTCCTCCTGCCGGTGCCAGAGCTGAGACCGGGCATAGGTCAGCACCCACAGTCCTTCATCATTCACCCGGTGGTCCCCCACGTGCAGGTCATCGCGTTGGTACACCACTTCCGGCGTGGTGGCGCGGATCGTTACGGTGGGGATCTCGTTGATGCGTCGCTCCATATGGAAGGTGAGCGTGTCGTTCGTGGCGCGCACGCTGATGTCCAGCGCATGATAGGAGATGTGGGTGAAGCGCAGGCGAAGCATAGCACGATCGCCCCATGGCATCACGAACGCACCCACCTCATCCGTGGTTGTGCCCTGCCCGCTCCCCATCACCTGCACATGCACGTTGGCCAGTGGACGGCCATCTTCGGCATCCAGCACCCGGCCGTGCAACAACCTTTGCTGCCCCATGCACGTCTTGTACAGGAGAGCCGCCACGATGAACGCCGATATGCGAAGTGCCCAGGTCATGCGTTGCATGCATAAGATACAACCGGGGCCGGGATCGCATGATCCATTGAACGGGCATCGGCGGACATGGACACCGTAACGGCATGGAAGGACCGATCCGCTATGATCATTACAAGGTGTTGGGGATCCCCCGCGATGCCTCCGTGCGCCGGATCAAACAGGCCTACCGCCAGCGGGTGAAGGCGTACCACCCCGATCGCAATCCGGCGCCGAACGCCGCATTGGTGTTCCAGGCGATACACGAGGCATACAAGACCCTGGGCGACGATCGGCTGCGTGTCCGGTATGACGATCGACTGCGCTTCTATCGCCGCGCTACGGATGAGCCCACCACGCCGGTCGCGGAACGTTATGAAAGACCGGCCCCATCCATGGCCCACCGCGTACGCGAATGCCCCCCACGTCCATTCCAGCGTTTCGCCTTCATCGGCCTGCATATTACCGGACTGCTGTTCGGGATCTCCACGATCGCCAGCATCCTGTTCTGCATCACCTTCCAGGGGTGGCCGGTCATCCTGCTGGTATTCTCGGCGCCGGGCATATTCGCCATTCCGGCCAGCCTGGAAGGGCTGATGCGTTCCGGGGATGAGGGGCGCGGGTAGCGTCAGCCCACGGGCACCAGCCAGCCGTAGGTATCAGGGACAAGTCCACGACGGATGGCATCCAGTGTTTCCCCGATGCTGTTGGAAGCCTCACGTGTTGCCACAGGAGGAAGCGTGAACACCTCTTCGCCATACTTGATGCTGGCGATGTGTGCGATGGTGGCCGCGGTACCCGCACCGAAGGCATCCTCCAACCGGCCGGCACGCGCCGCGTCCACCACCTCCTTCACCGTCACCTTCCGCTCTTCGACGTTCATGCCCTTGTCGCGTGCGAGGGTCAGGATGCTGTCCCGCGTGATCCCTTCCAGGATGGTGCCCCCGGTCTCGGGTGTGAGCAGCCTGCCATCGATGCGGAAGAAGATATTCATGGTGCCGCTCTCTTCGATGTACTTGTGCTCCATGCCATCGGTCCATACAAGCTGGTGGATGCCCTTGTCCTGCGCGAGCTTGGCGGGATAGAGCGCTGCGGCATAGTTGCCCGCGCACTTCGTATCGCCCGTCCCCCCGGGAAAGGCCCGGCTGTATTCCATCTCGATCTGCACGCGCACCGGTTCAGAGTAATAGCCGCGCACCGGGCAGGTGAAGATGATGAAGCGGTATGTATCGCTGGGACGTATGCCGATGTATTCGTCGCCTGCGAAAAGGAAGGGCCTGATGTACAGCGCGCCATCGGTCCCGCCGGGGATCCAGTCGATGTCCTGATGCACCAATTCCACCAGGGCCTCCAGATAGAGATCCTCGGGCAGCGCCGGCATGCACATGCGATGCGCACTGCGGTTCATGCGTGCGATATTCTGCTGGGGCCGGAAGATGTTCACCCGGCCATCGGCAGCGCGGTAAGCCTTCAATCCCTCGAAGATCGACTGCCCATAATGAAGCACCGAGGCGGCCGGGCTCATCCGCAGATCGGCGAAGGGAACGATGCGCGGACGCTGCCAGGCGCCCTCCGCGTAGTCCATCGCGAACATGTGGTCGCTGAAGACCCTGCCGAATTTGATGTTATCGAGGTCCGTGTCCGCAAGACGCGGCTCGGTGGTGCGCTGTATCGCTATCTTTTGCCCGGTGGTGATCATCCGATGGATCCTGATGGGTGTTCAACAAATGTAGCCGATCACCCTGTGAAGAACGCGATCAAGCAGGAGGGCTTCATGGCGCAATGTAAAAGGCAAAGTGTGCCCGGAATGTAAAAAAGATGCAAGGCCTGAAGGACATCCACGGCGTGCTGCAAGAACACTGGGGGTACCGGACCTTCCGGCCCCAGCAGGAGCACATCATCCGATCGGTGATCGCCGGTCGTGATACACTTGCCCTTCTCCCTACCGGTGGTGGAAAGAGCCTGTGCTTCCAGGTGCCCGCCCTCGCCATGGGCCGCCTGTGTCTGGTGGTATCGCCCTTGATCGCGCTGATGAAGGATCAGGTGGAGCGGCTGCGCGCCCAGGGGATCGCCGCGCGCGCCATCCATTCCGGCATGCGGCAGCCCGAGGTGGAGAACGCGCTGGAGAGCGCCGCGAACGGCCGCTTGTCATTCCTATATGTGGCGCCCGAGAGGCTGGGCACCGAAATGTTCCTTGGCCGACTTCCCCGCCTGCCCATCGGGCTCATCGCGGTGGACGAGGCGCACTGCATCTCACAGTGGGGCCACGACTTCCGGCCGGCATATCGCCGTGTGGGCGAACTACGGGAGAAGCTCCCTGATGTGCCCGTGCTGGCGCTCACCGCGTCGGCCACAGCGCAGGTGGCGGTGGATATCATGCAGAACCTTGCCTTCCGCGAGCAGCATATGATCCGCGGCACCTTCCAGCGCGATGAACTGATCTTCTGGGTAAGTCGTGGAGAGGACAAGACAGGGCGGTTGCTGCGCATCATGGAGCATGTGCCCGGCACCGCCATCGTGTACATGCGGAACCGGCGCGGCACCGTACGCATCGCACATTTTCTACAGCAGCATGGCATCGCCGCCAAGGCCTACCATGCCGGGTTGGAGCATGCCGAACGGGAAAGCATTCAACATGCATGGACCAGCGGCGAGCTGCGCTGTGTGGTGGCCACCAACGCCTTCGGCATGGGCATCGACAAGGCCGATGTGCGATCGGTGACGCATCTGGAGGCGCCACCCGATCTGGAGAGCTACTACCAGGAAGCCGGTCGCGGCGGTCGCGATGGGAAGACCGCGCACTCCTTCCTACTGCATGGACCCGGGGATACGGATAGGTTGCGCGAGCGCACCATGGCCGCCTTCCCGGGAATGAAGGAGGTAAGGCAGGTGTATCAGGCCTTCGCCGATCTGCATGGTATCGCGCTGGGATCGGGGATGGAGGAGAGCTACGACCTGGACCTCCCCAAGATCACCCAACGTTGCGCACTTCCCCCGGTGGTGGTGTCCAATGCCTTGCGTGCTCTGGAACTCGATGGACGCATCGCGCTGAGCGATGGTGTGCACACCCCGTCGCGCGTATTCATCCGTGCCGCTCCACAGGTGGTGTACCACATCCGTGTGAACGACCGGCGCATGGGTCCGCTGTTGGAAGCCCTGCTGCGACTCTATGGGGGCCTGTTCGAGGAGCCATCATTGATCGACGAACTACGGATCGCACGCCTTATCGAGTGGAACACGGAGACCGTTACCAAACGTCTGCAGGAGTTGGACCGGCAGCAGGTACTGGTGTACAAGCCGCGCAGCGATGCGCCGCTTGTCACCCTCCTCGAACCGCGCGTGGATGCCGCACGTCTTTCGCTCGATCCTGCGGCATTGGCCGAGCGGAAGCAGCGTGCGCTTGATCGCCTGGAAGCAGTGGTGCGCTATGTGGAAGCGGATCAAGGCTGCCGTGCACGGATCATCCTGGACCACTTCGATGAACCACCGGGACCACCGTGTGGACGCTGTGATCTATGCAAGGGAAAGAGTGCTTACCGCATGTCAGCGGATACTGCGGTCGTGGCTGAACCACTTGTGGACTACGATACTTCCCTGCACGATCTGAGGCGTGACCTCGACGAATACGGGGGGCCGGGAGAGGACGCTTACACCGCGCGATGATCCGCACCCTGGAACGCTCGTTCTACACGCGTCCGGACGTGGTGCGCATCGCCCGGGATCTGTTGGGCAAGGTGCTGATCACGGAGTTCGATGGGGCCCGCACGGCAGCGATCATCACGGAGACGGAGGCATATGCCGGGGTGGATGACCGTGCTTCACATGCGCATGGTGGCAGGCACACGGCACGGACCGCACCCATGTATGCCGTCGGCGGCACTGCCTACGTCTACCTCTGTTATGGCATCCATCATATGTTCAATGTGGTAACGAATAAAAAGGACGTACCACACGCGGTGCTCCTCCGGGCCGTGCATGTGGTAGAGGGATCGGAAGTTGTCGCACAGCGACGCCTGCCCGCACCACCCACCACGCGCGGACCCGGGACGAGCGCACAAGCCATGGGCATCCGCACCGCACACAGTGGCCTTGAACTGTGCGACGGACCCATCCGCATCGAGGACCATGGACTGTGCATATCCACGCGTCATCTCATCATCGGACCACGCGTGGGTGTGGACTACGCCGGCCCGGATGCACTGCGCCCGTACCGCTTCCGTGTCGCACCTTCGTGGGCCGCTGGGCACTGAGACATGGCACGCGCAAGGATCGTTTTCATGGGCACGCCCGCCTTCGCCGTACCCACCTTGCAGGCGCTGGTGTCCGCGCATGAAGTGGTGGCCGTGGTCACCGCGCCGGACCGTCCTGCGGGACGCGGACAACGGATGCGCACGTCGGCGGTGAGCGAATGTGCGATGGCGTTGGGCATCCCCGTACTGCGCCCCGAACGGCTGAAGGACCCTGCATTCCTGGAAGCGCTCGACCGCCTGGATGCTTCCTTATATATGGTGGTGGCTTTCCGCATGCTGCCCGAAGCGGTCTGGTCGAAGCCGAAGTTGGGTACCATCAACCTGCACGCATCCCTTCTGCCCCATTACCGGGGAGCGGCACCGATCAACTGGGCGATCATCAACGGCGAACAACGATCGGGGCTCACCACGTTTTTGATCCGCCATGCCATCGACACCGGCGACATCCTGCTTCAGGCGCCCATGGAGATCGGTCCTGATGAGACCGCCGGTGACTTGCATGACCGCATGATGACCGCAGGTGCGGACCTGGTGCTGCGTACCGTGGATGGACTGGTAGCGGGGACCCTCCTGCCGGTCGCACAACATGTGGATGACCCACTACCCACCGCACCCAAGCTCAACGCGGACAACTGTCGCCTGGGCATCGGTCTCTCCGTGCAGCGCGCCCATGATCTGGTGCGCGGCCTGTCGCCGCATCCCGGCGCCTGGTGCCTGCTCCACATCGGTGATGCACCTCCCCTTCACTTCAAGATACTACGGACCAAGCAGGCGCGAACCTGGTCTGGCAGGGCCATTCCCGGGAGCTTGCATAGCGATGGGGAAAGGCTCGCCCTTCACTGCGCGGACGGCTGGCTCGAACTGTTGGAGGTGCAGGCCGAAGGCAAGCGGCGGATGAGCACGGCCGAATTCCTGCGCGGTTTGTCAGGTCGCTACGCTTCCGGAGCGCCATCCGGGATGCGCCTGTCATGACCCTGGACCGCGCCCCAAAGGGTCTCCCTGAAACCCTTGCTGGGGGCGGGATACAGGCGCAGTTATGAACAAACACCCTGTTTTTTCAACATTTTCCCGGCATCGGGCCGGAAACCCTTGACAGACGCGGCTACGCGGGTACATTTGCTCACGAGTTCACTAAACCAAACAACTCACAAAACCATACGACCATGGGTCTGAACAAAGCCGAATTGATCGAATCGATCGCAGCCGATGCCAAGATCTCGAAGGCCGATGCCAAGCGCGCATTGGATGCTTTCGTGACCAGCACTACCAAGGCCCTCCGGAAGGGTGAGCGCGTGGCCCTCGTGGGCTTCGGCACCTTCTCGGTGACCAAGCGCGCAGCCCGCAAAGGCCGCAACCCACAGACCGGCAAGGAGATCAAGATCGCCGCGAAGAAGGTGGTGAAGTTCAAGGCCGGTGCCGACCTGCAGAGCAAGGTGAAGTAAGCCCAGCCCAAAGGCACTGAGGATCCCCCGCCCAACAGCGGGGGATCTTCTTTTGTAGTAACGTCGGCACCTTGGACCGTACAGCCAAGCCCACCATCATGAACGACACACAACTCCTGGAACGCCTCTCGGCCTTTGTCTCCGACCACAAGCGCGCCCTCTTCGATCGTATCGCCCCGCTGCGCACCAGGCATGTCACCGTGGTGCTCGAGGATGTCTACCAGTCGCACAACGCCAGCGCGGTGGTGCGCACCTGCGACCTGCTCGGGGTGCAGGACCTGCATGTGATCGAACAGCGCAATGCATACAAGGTGGATCGCAACATCACCCTGGGTTCGTCTCAATGGGTGGACGTCCATCATCACAATGATCCGGATGATGCGCGGAGAAAATGCATCGACATGCTGCGTGCGCGTGGCTACCGCATCATCGCCACCTCGCCCCGTGCGGAGCAGATCACACCTTCCACCATCGCACTGCAACAGCCCATGGCATTCTGTTTCGGAACGGAGTTGGAAGGGATCAGCGACGAACTGCTCGGCATGGCGGATGAGCATCTGCGCATCCCGATGTATGGTTTCACCGAGAGCTACAACCTCTCAGTGTCCGCAGCGATCGTGCTCTATACGGTGATGGAAAGATTGCGCGCGAGTGAGGTGCCCTGGAACCTTGGTGAGGATGAGATCACAGCGATCAAGCTCGCATGGACCCGCGGTGTGGTCCATCGTGCCGACCTGATCGAACAACGTCTGCGAGCCGAGGATGATCATGCTTCCACCGCGTGATGCATGATGCGATCGACATGCCAAAGCATGTACACCGATCGATCACACATCGCAGGAAAGCCTGGCGTAACAAGCGATGTAGCAACATGCGATGATGAACGATCTTCGCACATTCGCATCGATGATCAACGACGAAGTGATCCTCATCCATGTGATCGACGTTCTTCGCACTTCATGGTTATTGACAGTAATGCGTTGACAAATGGAACCCTTGAAATGATGTCGGCGTATGAGCGCGCGGATACTTTTGACTCAAACCCTTAACACTCCATACAATGGGAAAAGGTGATATGAAGACGAAGAAAGGCAAACGCACTGCCGGCAGTGCCGGTAAGAGCCGTCCTGCGAAGCGCAAGACGCGTGTAGCCGCTGCCAAGAAAGCCACTGCGAAGAAGGCCACGAAGAAGGCCGCTCCGAAGAAGGCTGCAAAGAAGGCCGCGAAGAAGGCCACGAAGAAGGCCGCTCCGAAGAAAGCCGCCAAGAAGGCTGCCAAGAAGAAGTGAACCTTCGAAGTCCACAGAAGCAAAGACCCCGGCACATGCCGGGGTCTTCTGCTTTATGGCTCTTGATGATCAGGGTTGCAGACGTGTGCGCAACCACGTACCATCCGAGAGTGCCTCGTATGCGAGGCGGTCATGCATCCGGTTGGGACGGCCCTGCCAGAACTCGATCCGTACGGGGCGGACCCGGTATCCTCCCCAGTGCAGCGGACGTGGGATGTCACCAGATGCGAAGCGTTCGCTCCAGCGGTTGAACCTTCCCTCAAGACTGGCGCGATCATTCACCGGCCGGCTCTGGTCACTGCTCCATGCACCGATGCGGGTCTCGCGCGGACGCGATGCGAAGTAGGCATCCGACTCTATCGCATCCACCTGTTCGGCCTTCCCTTCGATGCGGACCTGACGTTCGAGTTCCGGCCAGAAGAAATTCAATGCCGCGCGATGATCACGTTCCAGGTCCATCGCCTTGCGGCTGTTGAAGTTGGTATGGAACACGAAGCCATGCACATCGAAGGAACGCAGCAACACGATGCGGCAACTGATCGTGACACTGCCCACGGTGGCGAGCGTCATGGCGTGCGGTTCGGGGATGCCGGATGCCTCGGCCTCATTCATCCATCGCGCGAACAATGCGATGGGATCATCCCCCGCCTCTTCCTCCATCAATTTGTTCTGGTCATATTCCTTGCGATGACCGATGTGCCGAGGTTCGTCCATGGTGCGCATTTCTTGATGCGCGAAGGTATCCGTTGCCCGATCCGCTCATACCTGACTTCGGACAGGAATTGCGATCCCCCTACCTACGGACTTAACTTCCCCCTCGCCATGAGTGGAGGAATACTCGATCTCAATCCAACGAACAAGCATCGTCCTGCGCGGGGCCGGCTGCTGGTGAGCGAGCCCTTCCTGCCTGATCCCTATTTCCGCCGCACCGTGGTGCTGCTGTGCGAACACAATGCCGATGGCTCCTTCGGCTTCGTGCTGAACCGGCATATGGACATGGAGGTGAACGACCTGATGGAGAACCTTCCGCCCATCGGATCGCGTGTCAGCATCGGCGGTCCGGTGCAGAGTGGCAACCTCTACTACCTGCACACGCTGGGCCCCCATGTGGAAGGAAGCGTGGAAGTGGTGGATGGAGTGCACATGGGTGGCGACTATGAGCAGCTGCGTGCCATCCTCGCCACGGATCCCAAGTTGTCCAGGCACGTGCGTTTTTTCGTGGGCTATTCCGGCTGGGGCAAGGAACAGCTGGACCGCGAACTGGCCGACCGTTCCTGGCTGGTATCCCGTGCGGACAAACGGAAGATCATGAATCTGAAGCCGCGCGATCTGTGGGCCGATACCCTCCGCGCCATGGGCCGCGAGTTCGCGCCATTGGCGAACTTCCCCGAGGACCCGTCATTGAATTAGACCCGATCTCAGGCCCATGGATGTCCTGGGAAGTAATGCCAATCCGGCTGCGACACCCGCCGTATGGCGGGGTCGTGCTCACGCAGGCATTTAGATCTCCAAATGCTGTGAACCCTCCGGGGTCAAGTGCGATGCCGCCGGAATGCGACATCGAAGGGGTAACATCACATTGGACTACATGCGGTGCCCTTCAATTGCAATGCCTCCGTGGTCTGACCCCGAAGGGGTCACAACATATAGGACTTGTTTCCACGAATGGTCATCGACCCCGAAGGGTGTCGCAGCCGTTGTTCCTGACCCTGTTCCCAGCCAAGCGCACAAAAGGTGTGCATCGTCTTCAGGTGGGCCATGCATTTCTGCATACCCGATCGCATTCCGCCGGACGCCGTTAACCGGAAATGATCTCTACCGCTTGGTCGCCGCCACCAGCAAGTCGGTGATGGTACCGGACATACGGTGCGAGTACCGCTTCGTGCGGTAGGTGCCCACCCATTGCGGGCCGCGCACCGCGTTGGTGAAGAAGAGCTCATCGGCCGCGAGCAGGTTCTGCGGATTCAACGAGCACTCGTACACCTTGATGCCATTGGCCAGCGCCAGATTGATCACCTGTGCACGCATCACGCCTCCGATGCAGCCATCGGCAAGCGAAGGGGTGTAGAGCACACCGTTGCTAACGATGAACAGGTTCCCGTTGCTGCTCTCTATGATGTTGCCGCGTTCGTTCTGCAGCAGGCAATCGTCCAGTCCGCGCTGCTGGCTCCACAGCGCACCCATGATGTAGTACTGGCAGTTCAGCGTTTTGTGGCGCGAGAGTTCGTTGATCGGTTTGCGCATCTCCGGCCAGATGTCCACCACCAGGCCCTGCTCGTTCAGGGAGTGGTAGGGATGCGCCATGGACTTCACCTCGATGGTAAAGACACCCTCATGCTGCTCCGGACGATAGTGACCACCACCACCCCGGAACAGGGTGAAGCGGCACCGCGCTTGATCCCTGCCGGTGAGCTTCACCAACTCCACGATCCACCGTTCAAAGGCTTCGCGATCCAGGCCGGGGGGCAGCTTGATGCGCAGCAGTTCCGCACCGGTGATAAGGCGCGCCCAATGGGCATCCACGAAACAAGGTTTCCCCTCCACGATGCGCAGGCTCTCGAACAACCCATCGCCAAAATGGAAGGCACGGTTGTCCAGGGAGATCACCGGCCGGTCGCCGGGCATCAGCTCGCCATTCACGTTCACCAGGTCCTTCATGCGCGCAGCACTTGGTCCATCACCACGGGCAGCAGTGGTGCGTTCGCCTCCACCAGGATGCCGCGCACCCCCACTGCTTCCGCGGCCTCCATGTCGCGTTCCCGGTCGCCGATCATCACGGAAGCGCTCAGGTCGATGTGGTGCTGTGCGGCCGCGCGTTCCAGCATCAGCGCGCCCGGCTTGCGGCACAGGCAGCGCCCCCCGCTGGGATGGTGCGGACAGTAGCGGATGTCGGTGAGCGGCGTTCCGTTCGCGGCGAGCATGGCGTGAAGGTAGCCATGGAGGCGCTCCACATCAGCGTGCCCGTAAAGCCCCAGCCCGATACCGCTCTGGTTCGTGATCACCACCAGCAGCCAGCCTGCGGCGTGCAGGGCCTTCAAAGCGGGCAGTACATCAGGCAGTATCTCGAAATCCTCCGGGCGCCAGGTATGCGTGCCGCGCTCGCGGTTCAGCACCCCATCCCGGTCCAGGAATACCGCTTTGCGTTTCATGGGATGGCCATCAGCGAGCGCTGGAACCCGCCGATATTGAACACCAGATGGGGCGCCAGCGTGGCCATGTACAGCACGCCATACACCGCACCATAGAAGTGGGCATCATGCGCCACGTTGTCCCCGCCGCGTTTGTCCATGTACCAGGAGTACACCAGGTAGAGGATCCCGAACACCCAGGCGGGCATGGGGATCGGCAGGAAGAGGAAGGCCACCTCCGTTGTGGGCATCATCAGGATCTGCGCGAAGAGCACCGCGCTCACCGCCCCGCTGGCCCCCACCGCCCGGTAGTTGGGGTCATGCATATGCCGCCGGTAGGCCGGGATGGAAGAAACGAGGATGGCACCGAGGTAGAGCCCCAGCAGGGGGAGCAGGGCCTGGCGCCCCAGCAGCAGGGGCAGCAGGAACTCCACGTTGCGGCCGAACATGTACAGCACGAACATATTCACCAGCAGATGCGGCCAGTTGGCATGGATGAAGGCGTGCGAAATGAAGCGGTACCATTCGTTGCGGGCCTTGATCACAAAGGGTTCGAACAGCAGGGCGGTGAAAATGCGCGCGTCCTGGAATGCGGCCAGCGACACCAGCACATTGAGGATGACGAGAATGATGATGATGCTGTCGAACACGCGGCCGGGTGATGGGTGGCCGAAGATATCCCGGGGCGGTCAATGACTGTGGTCGCGTACGATCCGCCAGCCATCATCGTCCTTCGCCCACAGCAGGCTGAATCCCCCCTCCAGGGTATCGGCCGTGCGGTGCAGGGTCCAGCTGCCGGTCACCCAGGCATGGAATGCACCGGCGGGCACCACCTCGTGCAACCCGAAGGTGAGGTCGCCCATGGCCTGCCGGTCCGGGTAGTTGCGGCGGTAGTTCTGCGTCACCGCCGCACGCCCACATGTCATGCCGCTGCGGCCAATGAAGCATACCGTATCCGCATAGCCCGCCATGAAGGCATCGATGTCACCACGGTCCCATGCCGCCTCCTGATCGACCATCACCTGGCGGATGGCCTGTTCATCCGTCGCTGTGAACCTGTCTGAACAGGCCGCCAGGGCGATGAATGCGAGCAATAGGAAAGGTCTCCGCATTGGTACTCAAAGGACAAGGGACCACGCCACATGGTCCCCTGGGAGCCTCCTGTCAGATTTGAACTGACGACCTGCTCATTACGAATGAGCTGCTCTACCGCTGAGCTAAGGAGGCGTTGCCGCCGCTGCATTCCCAAGCTCTGCGTGGGATGACAACGGGGGCCGCAAATGTAATGGACCCGGCCTATCGCGCTGGCCGCTACAATTTGGTGAAACGCTGCGCGGCGCCTTCGTTCACGCGCACTTTGTAGAGTCCGGCGCGCAGCCCTGCCACGTTCAACACCACACGTTCGCCAGCGGCGAAGCTGCGTTCCAGCACCACGCGGCCCAGGCCATCGGTCACTGCCACACGCTGGGCGCCTTCGTTGGCCAGACCCTGCAGTTCGATGCTATCGATGGCCGGGTTGGGCAGGATCCGGAAGGCGTGGGCAGCGGCCTGCTGCACACCCGTGCTGCTGCGGATGTCCAACGCCAGGTTGCCTGCGGCGACACCGACAGCCACGGTGCTGAGCACCTGGCCAGCGAGGTCCATCACATGCAGGTCGCCGGTGCTGAAGTAGTCCGTGGTGGTGCCGTAGAGCACGCCGTTGATCGGATCTTCGATGAGCCCGTACACGGCGGGGCTGCCCGCCAGGGTGTCCACCACGGCACCGGTGCTGGGATCGAAGCGGGCCAGTTCGTTCTGAGCGTATTCCAGGAAGTACACCAGCCCGTTGCTATCCACGCGCGCGGAGGCGGCGCAGCTGGAGTTCACCGTTACATCCATGGTGTAAGCCAGCGTGCTGTTGACGGGATCCACGCGGCTGATGCTGCTCGCGCTGAAGTCCTTGTTGTTGAAGGCGATGATGTCGCCCCCATGCAGCATAAGCTTCTCCGGGTTGCGGCCATCCGGCCCCAGGTCCACCTGCCCGGTGTAGCTCATGGTGGTCAGGTCCACGATGCCGACATGCCCCTGCAGGTCGCTCCACTCGAAAGCGTTGCCCACGGCGAGGTAGGCCTTGTCATCCACCACCAGCACATCCTCCGCGCTGTAAGGCAGTCCGTCCGCCGGGGTGATGGCGTCCACGAATGCCAGGGTGTGGAGGTCGCGCACTTCGAAGTAGTGCGGCAGACCACCGAGTTCGCCGCGTGTAAGCAGCAGCAGGTCGTTCCACACCGCCAGCTTGCGCACACCGCTCACCTCCGCCATGGCCAGCTGGCTGAAATCGTCCTGATCATATCGCAGGATGCGGTCGTCGGCGGCCACGTAGATGCCGGCTTCATGCACGAGGACATCACTGGCGAAGCGCGGTCCAGCGATGGTGGCCACGTTCTGGTAGGTCCCCGTGGACGGAGCGTAAGTCCCCAGCGTCACCGGCACCACCTGGGTCTGGTTGACGAAGTCGAAATAGCCTTCATTGAGCACCACCACCTGGTGTACGTAGGATTGGGCGCCCGCGTGGAGCGCGATGGCCAGCAGGCCGGAGGAAAAAACAGAACGGAACATGGGGGAAAGGTTTTGCGCTGCTTTCACCGAGCAGCAGGTTCATATGGGGACCAGGGGTGAAAGGAAGGTGTGCGGCAACCACGCAGGGCGGTACCACTCCCGGCCCTTTCCCGTGGCCGTTGTCTTGTTGCGCACTGGCAGGTCTTCTGGCTCACCACCCTGACCTGGTACACCTTCCCGTCCGCCGATCAGGTGGACAGTGGCATCGCGTACCAGGCGTCAGCGGTTCACAGCTGCGGGAACAGCTCCCGGACTTCACGGGATTCCCTATTCTCCTCTGCGTACGGCATGGGATGAATGCACATCCTGCTCCGCACCCTTCGGCACCGTTGCGCGGTCCAAATGTAGCCGGTGGGGCGGACCACCAAGAGGCGAGTTATGGCATGATATCAACCACCGGAAATGTATCGGGCCGATATGTATCGGGCCTTCAGCCCTCCGTGTGCATGGTGAACTTGCTGCCCATGGCGTTGCCATGGGCTGGTATGTAACGGGCCTTCAGCCCTTGGCTTCGGCTGCGGCTCGCAAAATGCCTAAGCGCAGATACTCCAATATGGATCGAACGCCAATACACGCGAATCGCATCTGCGTATATCCGCATTGATCCGCGGTCGTATTCACGCCATCCACGGTATCACCCCACATGTCAGAATCGCACATGCAGGGAGGTCTGCAGGGCCACACCACTGGTGCGCAGGTTGGCGTCCACCTGGCTCAGATCCACGTCCTGCCCGGCCAGTTCGTATTCGCGCAGGGGAAGGTTGTTCACCAGGTAGCGCAGGTGTACCTGCAAACCGATGGTCTCCCCGAAGAGGAAACCCACACCGGTGTTCAGGCCGAAGTGCCCGCCGCGGTGCATGCTCTCGGGACTGCCCAATGCCTCCGGGTCGTCGATGCGCAGCGTGGTGGTGCCCAGCTGCAGGCCTGCCATCCAGGCGATGCGCTCGCGGTTCACCAGGTAGAAGCGCGGCTGGATGCCCGCCATCGTGACGCTGTTGCGTTTCGTATCCACCGAATCGATGTAGCGCCCACCTTCCGCATAGAGCCCGAGGCTGAAGATATCCGCCAGGCCGTACTGGAATTCCAGCGGTACGGTCACGGTGGCGGCCCCGCCGGTGGAGCGGGTCAGGAAGGGAAAACCTAAGATGTTGATGGTCTGCTCGTATTCGGTGGCGTGTGCCCCGGCGGCGATCCCGAGGCTGAGGTGTACGGAGCCTTTCTGGTTGTATTGGGCATTGAGGGCGGATGCCACCAGCAGGGTGGCGGCACAGAGGAGGGTTCTCATGGGGATGATGTTGCGGATGTTGGGCGCCGCAGCCAAATATCGTTCCGCGCTGGGAATTGCTTCCCAAGCCCTACGGAATAAGGTGCTCAGGGGTGGGCACGTTGGCTCGTGCACGCCCTACCTTTGTGCCGCTCCCGGAACATACCACGCTTTGTGGTGTTCCCTCTACTCCCTTACGAACGATAGGAATGGCCCAAGGTGATGGCATGGCACAGCCCTCCGGCGAAGACGCTGGAGAACAGGCGGAACAGGGCGAAACGCGTGATTACGCGACGTTCTGCGAAGGCCGGGACATCACCTTCGACCCCATGAAGGACCTGAACCTCCCGGGGAGCTATGAGGAGGTGCTGCGCCGCTTCCGGAAGTTGCAGGGCGTGCGCGCCATGGAGGTGCTGAACTGAGCGCCTAGGGGGTCCTGTAATATTTTCTTGAGAGGTCCGGATTCGGATGAACAACATCCGAGGAGGTGGATCGCCCACCTTTGACTTACGGCTGCCAGGGTAGCTTCTTATTCTTTCCGAAGGTGTCAGACAAGGAGTCCACATCCAACCAACGGGGTTGCGGATAACGGTGCTCTTCCAGATAGGTTTGGAACGCTACTTCCTCCGGAAAACCTTCTTCGGTTCTCTTCCGAACATCGATCACGAACCAAGCAGTGTTCTAGCCCCCTAACTTCCCGGACACGTTTATGGTCGCAAAACCATAAACCGTGTTACCATGAAGGAGCGCAAGAAGTACAGCAAAGAAGAGAAGTTGCGGATCGTACAGGAGGCCGCAGAGCAAGGGGTTAAGGCC
>JBGTES010000045.1:0-32736 GCA_041747675.1 Flavobacteriales bacterium | reverse complement strand
CACCGGCTGCCGCTGGGCCACGGTGCTGCTGGCGCGTTGCATGTACACCTGCATGAAGGTGGTGGCAAAAAAGGTCACCGGGAGGAAGACCGTCTGCCGGCACAGGTTGAACTGGCCGGTGGGATCTTCGCCGAAAGCGCGCATCAACAGGAACACCGGGATGCTCAGCGTGGCGGTGTTCAGTAGTGCGGGCAGGGCGTTGTACAACGGGAAGTCGCGATAGGCGCGGGAGGCCGTACGCATCGCGGCGATGTCCAGCGGCCGGAAGCGGAAGCCCTTCCAGCGCACCTGCACAGCAGCGATCACCACGAACAGCGCCCAGCCAACGAGGTAGCCATAGAGCAGGCCGTGATCGAAGGCCCACCATCCCAGCGCCAGCGAGACCAGTGTAATGCCCGAAGTCTGCACCATCTTGTTCACGCCCATGGCGCGGAAGGCCTGCTTGCGGATCAGCCAGTTATTGAGTGGTTGGAAGAAGCCCATCATCGCGAAGAGCAACGGAGCCATCAGTATCGGAAACAGCGCCACATTCCCGCCCAACCAGCTGACCAGCGGAGCACGGAAAAACCAAAGCACTGTGCCGATCGCCAGAGACACCAACACCGCCAGCAGCAGCGCGAGGCGTGCGAGCGCGTTGGCACGTTCATCTTCGCGGGGCAGCACCACGGTAAGTTCATATCGGCCACAAACTACCAGACTGATCGGATTGGCCACGGCCAGCAGGATGGCGAGCGCACCGAATTGCTCAGGGGTGTAGAGGCGTGTGAGCAGCGGTGCGAAGAGCAGCGGGATCGCCTGTGCCAGCGCGGTGCCACCCAGCAGGGTGATCATGTTACGCCGGAAGGAGGGAGCTGGCAGGCCGGTCATAAGCGCTGGCTGGGCAGGTGAAGCACGCGTGTGGCGAGAAAGTTCAGCAGCGCGACCATGACGAGGTAGGACAGCGCGGTGGCCAGCGCGGCGCCATAGGCCCCAAGCCAGGGGATCAGCGCAAGGTTCAGCAGCACGTTGCTCAGGAAGAATCCGGTGATGAAGAGCGTCTGCGTGCCGGGCATGCCCAGCTGGCTGAAGAGCATGAGGAAGGCCTGATGACCGCTGGTGATCGCGATGCCCATGGCGAGGATGGCATAGAGGGCCCAGACGGTCATGGGTTCTTCCTTCATGCCCAGCACCCACAAGGCCACCGGGAACAACGGGATGGTGAGCAGCACCAGGGGTGCCATCAGACGGAAGAAGGCCCTGCGGTTGCGGCGCATCACCTTGGCGAGCAGTGGTGCGCCGCCCTTGTGCCACGCGCGGGTGAGCACCGGGTTGATGTTGTTGCGGAAGAGCACCGGCAGTTGCAGCACCCCTTCGGCCACGGTGGCGGCGAAGCTGTACAGGCCCACGAGCGCATCACTGGCGAAGACGCCAAGCATGAAGACATCTACGCGGGTATTCACGTCCAGCAGCAGGTTGCCCGCAAGGGCACGATTGCCGAAGCGGAAATTCTCGCGCAGCGCAAGCCGCATTCCGGCGCCAGGCCAGGGTCTCCAGAAGCGCAGGGAGATGGGGATCAATAGCGTGGCAAGGATCGCTTCGGTCCAGAAGAGGGTGATGGGCAGGCGGTGGGCGGGCGCCCCGGCAAGGCAGAGCCAGAGCACCCCGGTGAAGAGCAGTACGAAGCGCAGCAATTGGAAGAGGGCGAAGAGGCGCATGCGGCGTGCACCGTTGTGGAAGCTCAGCAGCACCTTGTTCCAGCTGAAGAAGAGCAGGCCGGGCACCACCAGCGGGAAGGCCTCCATCACGCCCCGGCTGTCGAACCAGCGTCCAGGCAGGTCGCGGCCCAGCCATGCGATGCCCATCACGGCGAAGGACGTCGCGGTGGCCAGCACCAGCGAGGCGCTCACCTGCGCATCAGCGCGACGTCCGGCGGCGAGTTCCCGGGGCACGAAAGCCTGCACGGAGAGATGCACGCCACCCACAGCGAGCTGGCTCAGCAGGATGTACACCGCATACACCAGGTTGAACACGCCCAGCGCGGCGGCGTCGTGGAAGCGGATGATCAGCAGGTTCACCAGCACGCCGAAGAAGGCGCTCAGCGCGAAGGCGCCCGCGTTCCAGATCAGGTCCGTGGTGAACTTCCCCTTGGGTGGCCGCATGGTCAACGGCCAAAAGTATCCTTCAGCCGGTGCAGCGTGTAGCCGCGGTCGTCGCTGCCCACCAGCTCGCAATGCTCCTCCAGGTACGCATGGAAACGTTCGTTGTAGGGCGCGTACTCATCCAATGAGAAAATGAAGCGGCAGCCCAAAGTGTCCACCAGGTAACGTGTCACCTGTGCATCGTCGCGCTGACGGAACAGGAAGGGCCTGTCTTCGGCGAGGAACAGCTGGTCGCTGCCACACCAGTAGTATGCTCCTGGCCTTTCGGTGCGGTAGTACCAGATGGGCAGATTGTTCACGAGTACGGTGTCCCGCTCCCCTACTCCGGCCCTGGCCAGCATGCCTTGCAGATCGCGCGGGCCGTCATCGAAACGATCCGGGAATGCCTTCTTCATGGCCTTCTTCTGCGCATACTCCGGATCGGCGCGCCAGGTGCGCTGCCGGTGCTCCAATGCCAGCGCAGCGTTCAGCATGCTCATGGCTACCAGTGCGGCCAGGTACCAGCCGCGTTCACGCCCTTGCATAAGTTTCCAAACAGCGGCCATCACGGCCACAGCGAGCAGGGGTTGGAGCGTAAGGGCGTAACGGTAGTTGAAGCCACCGAACAGGCCGATGATCACGGTGGCCATCAGCATGAACAGCAGCAGGCCGCGTTGCCATCGCGACAGCGCGCGCCACTTCCAGAGGCTGCCTACGATGAGTGGTACCGCGATCACGCCCACCGGGCCAAGGAACTGCAGGTTGAAGAAGATCCCGAGGTAGCCATTGAGCCAGAGCAACACGGGTGATCCGATCCCGCGCGAGAAGAGCGCGATGTCGATGCCCTCCGATGTCACGGGCATAAGGTGCCGGTGGTACACCCATGCGTAGATCGCCGCCACGGCCAGCGCGCCCCATGCGATGCGTGATATCCAGCGCGCGTCCATGCCTTAGAACCAGATGATGTCCTGTAAGATCCAACCGGTGCCCTTGAACACGTCCACCACATAATGGATGGCGCCGGCGGCGAGCATCACCCCGGCAGCATTCAAGGCCCAGCGCAGCCGTATGTTCCACGGCCCCGGCAGCAGCACCAACAGGAGCATCCACAAGCCCCCGGAAAGGATGGCCCCGATGCTATGGATGAAAGCATGGGCGCCACACAACAGGGCAAAGAGCCCCAGCCGTTCGCGGGAAGGTACGCGTAGCAGGGCGGTGAAGGCCGCGAGCGAGACCGTGAAGAAGAAGATCCTGTAGCTGTCCAGGTGGTACACGGTGATCATGAAGAAGTAGCCCATGGTGGCCGTGAGCACGATGCCCGCTGCGACCGCCACCCGACGGTCCAGCCTGCGTGACACTGCCCATACGAATGCCACCAGCAGCCAGCCGTACCACATGGTGAGCGAGCGTGTCCAGAGGTCGCCTTGTGCGTTGATAAGACTGCCCGTGACCCCCTCCCAGGTGAAGAGCAGCGGGAATGAAAAACCGTGAAGGCCCACATAGTGGAAGCCGGTCGCTGCGTCGTAGTGGTGGCGTTGGTATTCGATCGCCCGTTCGCGCAGGAACACGCGGCCCTGGTTGGCGTACTCCAGCACATCGTGGTCCGTGAGTGGACGCAGGGCGAGCCACAGCACGGTGATCGCAAGCATCAGCAACGAGCCCGCCAGGAACCACCATAGCGTGCGGTCGCGCAGGGTGCGTGGAATGCCCACGACCATGTCCCACAGGCGCGACCAGCCATCGCCGGCGAACAAGGCCAGCGTAGCGAAAACGAGCATGGGCAAGGTGTTGAGCACGGTAAGCGGGATGCCATGCCATAGCGCCATCGCATAGTACAGCACCAGGCTGGTGAGGAAGGGCCCGAGGGCGAGACCCACCAACACCAGCGGCCATTCGGGCAGGCGCAGCCGATCGTTGCGGCCCAGCAGGAAGGCGGCCATGATGCCACCGAAGACCACGTTCGTCTCGAGGAAGAGCCCGGCGAAGTGGAGCAGCTCCTTCATGTGGTGGAGCGCTTGCGATACAGACGTGGCATGGCATTGATCGCCCTCAGCGCACGTTCCATGTCCACCCCGATGGTCTCGAAGTACCACTGCATGCTCTCGAAGCGCGGACGGTTCTCGCGCAGCACGGCCTCCAGGGCGTCCTCCCGGGTGATCATGCCCTCGCGGATCTGGTTGCTGCGGAAGGTGTCGAACTCGGTGAAGCCTGCCACCAGTCCATAGACATAGTTGTAGAATGCGGCCGTACCGTCGCCGATGCGCCAGGTGCTGGTGGTGTCGGGCGAGATCTCCCAGTTGTACTCGCCGATCAATGTGTCCTCCAGCGTCTTCTCGTCCCAGGGAATGTAGTCGAAGAGCAGCAGGTACACCTCACGCGGCTCCACGTAGTAGGCCTTGAAGGCGCTGTAGGTATCGGGAATGCTGCGGTTGAGGTAGCCCGGGTTCGCCAGGAAGTTACGCATGTAGTAGAGCGGCATCTGCAGCTTGGCCAGCGCACCCTGTTTGTCTATGCGCTTTTTGTCGAAGTCGGGCCTGATCCCCGCGAAGCCGGCCTTGAAGTCGGTGTTCTCCAGCTTGTTCTCCATCCAGATGTCGCAGGAAATGCCCGTCTGCCGGCGGATGGTGTTGACATGGGCGATGAAATGCTTGTCGCCCGCCATAAAGAGGGGGATCATGCCCAGGCGCGGGCTTTTCAGCCAGGCCTCCATGTTGAGCCGCACGTTGCGGCGCTTCACCTTGATGTCGGCGCTCACCAGGATGTTCTCCACGCCGAGCTTGCCGGTCATCCTTGCGATGTTGCGCCGCGCCAGGTCGGTGACCATGCCCCAGTCGTAGGTGAAGGTGAGCGGGCGCATGCCGAACTCCTTCACCAGCAGGTGCAGGCCGTAGCTGCTGTCACGCCCGCCACTGAAGGCCACGATGCAATCCTGCTTGCCGTCGGTGCGGCGGTACTTCTTCAGCACTTCCTCGAACTGCGGACGCTTGTCAACCGTAAGGCCCTTGGGCTTGTAGCTATGGCAGTAGTTGCACACGCCCTGCGCATCGTAGTGGATGTACGGGAAGGTCTCCGGGAGGAGGCACTTGGTGCAGCGCTTGATCGAGCGCATCACCTCCTCGGGGAATACGACCAGCTTGCGTAGCTGGCCTTCATCACTTGTGGCCACCGCTGGCGCGGCGACGCGTCCACCCCGCGAATGGTCGGTGATGGCGAAGGCATCCGTGGACTTCAACACCGGTCCCGCCATATCGTCCTTCAGGCTGAACTCCGTGATGGACCACTCGCTGAGGTCCACCAACCTGCCGGTGAAGGGCCGCAGCCACTGCCCATGCTTCCCGGCGTAGCGCTCCTTCACGCCATCCTGTTGGGTGAAGGTGCGGGCGATGTATTCCTCGCTGGCGAAGACCAGGGTGCCTGTGGGATCATCGATGCAGTAGAGCGATCCGGTGTTGGTGGCGAGCAGCACCTGCTGGCTGTCTTCGATCAGGATGGCCACGCTGGCGGCACCTTCCATCTCGGCGAAGACCTTGCGGATCGCCTCCACCGGACCCAGCCCATCCTTCATGAACAGGCGGAAGAGCGCGGCGAGCACCTCGGTATCCACTTCGTAGTTCCGCGCGATGCGGCCGGCGTACTTCGCCCACAAGGCATCCACGTTGGTGACGATGCCGTTGTGGACCATCACGATGCCGTCCTTGATGCAGGGCTGGTTGTTGAAGTTGTTCTCCTGCGTGCCGTTGGTGACCAGGCGGCTGTGGGCGATCACCGCCAGCTCGCGCTGGCCCTGTGCGAAGGCGGGCTTCAGGGCCTTGTCCAGGTAGCTCGTGTAGGTCCCTGAGCGGATCAGCTCCGATGCAGGCACATCATCCTTGGTGACATGGATGGTGCGGTCCGCCGCATTTCGGATGGCGATACCGCTGCTCTCCTTGCCGCGTGTTTCGCTGAGGATGAAAAGCTCTCTGATCACGCTCTCCGCCAGAGATTGGTCAAGGTCCGATCCCGCCCTGGCGAGGATGCCGAAGATGCCGCACATAGGCGGCAAAGATATCCGGGGTCTACCGCAGATCTTGGTAATGAACCGCAGATGGACGCGGATGAACGCAGATAGGCGCAGGTATGGCCTAGCATACTGGCGGGGAGCATCAGGCAGCAGATGCCACGGATCAGTGGTCCATCACTTTGAACCGAACGCCATAGCGGCTGAAGAAGTCGCGCACATCCTGCCAGACGGGCGATGTACTGTATCGTGTGGCCTTCCCCAGCACATCGAACCAGACCTTACCAGCCGCATCCAACGCGCTGCGCTGCTCCAACGAAAGAGGCATCAAGACCACGATCACGGGTTCGTCCGGCATTCCATTCAACTCCTGCGTGTAACGCAGGTCGCGGCCCTTGTCATGCACCACCAGCCCATCGTCGGTATCCGTGGCCGCGACGGGCCGCTCGTGTTTGAAAACCATGAACGCGCTGAACTCCTGCAGCATGGTCTTGACCATGATGTGCTTCTCTTCCACAGGGATGTCCTTGATGTATTCCGCTCCGCTGCGCAGCACCTTGGCTGGTGACCCCGCCGCCAGTGATCGTGGAGGAACATCCTTGGTGATGATGGAACCCGCGCCAATGGTGGCATACTCCCCCACAGTGACGTTGGGCATGACGAACACCCGCCAGGGGAACCATACACCACGCTGGATGTGGATCGGGCCGAAGCCCACCGGGAAGCCATCCAACTGAGATTGCCAGGATCCGTGGGTGAACAGGTAATTGGCGCCGCCGATGCCGGCATCGTCATCGATGGTGATGGGTTCGGTCGGATTGAGGAAACTGTACGGGAACACTTTCACGCGCTCGCCGATGGTGAGCCTGGAGCGTGGCGTGAGCATGCCACCCACCACCACCTGCTCCATGATCGCACTGTCATCGCCGATGGTCACCTCATTGGTATCGATGGCCACCATCCCATGGATCTTCACCCGCTTCCCCAGCTTCAGTTTTCGCACATTGATGAAGGTGAGGAAGCCGATCCGCGAGTGGTCACCGATCTCGATCTCCCTGGCCGTGATCACGGAGAGCAGACCAAAACGGACACCCTTGCCGATGCGGGCGCCCTTCATGCGGTAGTAGGCGCGCTTCAATGGCGAAGGCAGCAGCCCCACAGTGATCATCCTGCCGATCGGGATACTCATCGCCGCAGGAGGTTAACGCCCATCTTGGCCATGTTCGTCGCCGTATCCAAGGTCCATTGGGCCGCGTAGCCCGTCCAGGAGTCCGTCCAACGTTCCGGGTGGATCTGGAACACCAGCCGGTGATGCGGCCGTTCGGAGAAATACTTCAACAGTTCAACCCCGGACGCGAAATCCGCAGGCACCATGCTGTTCACGTGGTCCCGGCGGTTCGCGCGGCCTGTGGTCCAGTTCCGCCCCGTATCGTTTATATAGGCGATGTCCGTGTAGTCGATGTCCAGGTATAGTTCCCCGCGCATTCCGAATCGCTCCTTCAGCAGTGCGTGCCGCACGGGGTCGCGCCACATGTCACGGTTGTCATAGGGCTTCAATGGGCGGCCATGCATGCAACAGGTGGTGACCCTCGCCACGCTCCGCAACTGCTCCAGCTTATTCCCGAAGTCCATTAGTGCCTTGTCCACATTACCATTGGTCTCCGACAGGTTCTCGTAGTGGTACCCGACCTCATGGCCCATCGCCTCGATCTCCTTGATCACTTGCACATCGAATGTGTAGGGAACCCGAAAGTAGTAGGAGGCCACCAGCCCAAGCTCCTTCTCCAAACGCGCCATGGCCAGTGCCCGATGCGGCTTGCGGTCCACATCATGGCGCAAGGCACAGAATGTCGCAGGCAGCTCGTGTCCGACCAGATCCCGGAAAAGGACCGTGGACCCGAACCGGGCGGCGATGGCTTGCAGGTAGGCCCGGTAGGCCTGAAGGGTGAAGTCCTTCATGGTCTGCTCACTTGTACAGCCGCTCGTTGTCTTGCATGTCCATCCACATGGCGAAGATCAGCGCCTGGAAACCGCTGGTGGCCAGGAAGAGGAATGCGATCAGTGGCTCGGTGTTGAGCACGGTGCCGGTGGCGAAGGCCTTGCCGATCTTCCACGCGTAGGGCAGGGAGACGAGGATGGCCAGGAAGGCGTAGTTGTAGAAGATGAACAGCGGGTGAAAGTCCTTGAAGAGGTACTTGCGCCACAGGCGGATGAAGAAGCTTTTGATCAGCAGGCGGCTCACGCGGGGTATCACCATCATCACCTTCATCTTGCTCTGTTCGCCAACGCGGTAGATGGGCTTGATCTCCACCTCGCGCAGGGTGCATTGGGCGATGTTGAGCTTCACCAGCATGTCGTTCGGCATGCCGTAGCTGCGGTAGATCTTGTGAAGCTTGATGGCCTGCATGGCGCGCAGACCGATGGCCGTGTAGCCCGTCTGTGTGTCGCTCACGCGCCAGTAGCCGCTGGCCAGCTTGGTGAGGATGCTGAGGATGCTGTTCCCAAAAAACCGCACGCGTGGGATCACCAGCCAGGCGCTGCGGTGGATCAGGCGGTTGCCCTTGACGTAATCAATACCCTCGTCGATCACGGGCAGGCAGATGCTCTCAAGTTCACCGGGGTCCATCTGGCCGTCGCCGGCCATCACGGCGGTGCAGTCTATGGCGTGGTCCTGGCACCATTTGTAGCCGCGTGCGATGCCCGCGCCCACGCCGCCATTCTTCAGGTTGTTGATGAGGATGATGCGATCCGTCTCGGGCTCCGCGTTCACCACCTCGCTGGGTACATACTTCGCCATTTGGCGGGCGCTCTCCTCCTCCATCACCAGCTCGGCCTCGTTCCAGCGGGTGCGCACCACTTTGTGCGGCGGGATGCGCTTACCTGCCCCCTTCGCGCGGTCCTTCGCGATCAGCTCCTTCACCACCTCGGCCGTGCGGTCCGGACTGCAGTCGTTCACCACCACGATACGGTCCACGAAGTCAGGCATGGTGTCAACAACGAAGCCGATCTGGCTCTCCTCATTGTAGCAGGGAACGACTACGGCGACGGTCTTGCCTTTCAACATGCTGGCGGGGCTTGGCGCAAAGATGGGGGTTGTGAACTGTAGTCGTCCCGATCTGTTTGGGGGTGGGTCAATGCGGGCACAGCGAAGCAGGTCTGGCTGCCGGCAGGCGGGCTGCCGACGCTTTACTAACGTCTGTCGCCGATGGGTCCGACAACTGACAACTGACAACCTTCCCCCGGTACGTGTACTACATCAACTGTCAGCCGCCAACTGTCATTAGGATGAATTTCAAACCTCGATGAACACGTTCAAGGTCATCCACAGTTCGTGTGTCGCGGAGTTGTGCAGGAAACCATCCACGCGGTAGTCCAGCCCTGCTTCGATCTTGAAACTGTGCCGCAGGTCGTAGCCCAGCAGGGGCACCAACCTGATCTGTAGGTCGTATTCCGAAGCTTGCAGGCTGTTCAGGTACTCGTTGTTCAGTTTCAAGTAGAACTCGCCCGGGTCAACGACCTTTCCGTCCAACGGTATCTCCGAGGTGATGCGGTAACGCAGCCTGAACGCAGCTTCTTCAACGCTGGAGAAGGTCTGGTCGCACACCACCCGATGGGCCAGCCTGGAGCCCCCAAGTTGTTGCACCTGGATGTATTGCTGTATGAAACGGTGCACCACGCCCCCGTCCTCGAAGCGGATCAGATATCCCCCGGCCAGCCTGGTGTTCAGCCCCACCTTCCGAGCCACGATCAAGGAAAGGTCCGTGAGCAGATAGGCATACTCCCTGCTCACACCGCCTTCCGCATCGCCCCGCTGCAACAGCTGGCGCGACTCGATCTTGGTGTTCACCGACCAGCCCTTATTCAATTTGCCATTCACGTTCACCGCCGGCAGCATGCCGAATTGATAGGCCCCTTGGGCGTGCGCATCCTGCATGCACAGCGACCAGCCCACGATGAAGAGGAGATATGCCGGACTAATACTCAAGGTGGCTGCTGTTTCTGAAAACGATCTTGGCGCGGGATAGCAGCCCACCCTCACCGCTGAACAAATACTCATAGAGGTCCACCGACCGTTCCTGCCTGCACCGCACGATCAATTCATAGTTGGTCCTCAGGGGCTGCTCCCCGCCATCGGCCCGAAGTATGTGCAACAGACTGGATGTGGTCCCCGTGTATTGTTCCTGCACCTTCACCACCTTGTGCCTGGTGCAATCCATTGCGAGCCGCAGCGCGATGGGATCCCGGATCTCGGATGGAACGTCCGCCCACGCTATTTCCACCTCGATGTCCTCCACCCGGCCAAGCGTATCGAATTCCACGCTATAGCAGGATCGGTCATGTTTGAACTTGGCTTCAAAGCTTGTTCCCACAAGACTCTCCTCCCGGTACCATTTCACACGCCTCTCCACCTTTAACGAGTCCACGAACAACAGCGCCTCAGCCGGGACCTCCTCCAGTCTTATCCGGCTTTCCTTCTCGAACTTCTCCTGTGCGGAGAGCGTGCCCGTGGCATGAATGGCCAGCAGCAAGAGTATGGTGGTGGGCTTGAACATCCGGTGCTTGATCTTTGTCTGGCACACATACTTGAGCTCCGGTACCGTCCCGGCATCCTCCCACCTGCACTTACAGGCCTTTTACCCATTCCGCCACCGGAACCCCACGAAAGTAGCACAGGGTGCAGGAGAGGCCAATGATGAACACCTGCTGATGCCCGCATGGGCGTACTGTGGTGATCAGGACCACAGCCCCCTGCAGCCGATGCTGCGCAAAAGCATATCAACAGGTGCATCACCCGCCGCACCGCGGACCGGATGCACCGGAGGTGAACAACAGGGTGCAGTGTCCCTGCGGAGGTCTGCGAACATCCGGGTTATACCGGGGTAGGTTCAGCGACCTTCTTCGCTGGGGAACCCACCACGTCACTGACGCGCAGCATGGCGTAGTGCAGGGGATCCTTCGCACCGGTCGCGGTCTTCATCAGCTTCCTGCGGGTATCCTTCCCTTTTGCCGGTGCGGTGAGAACGCCAACGCCGACGCCAATAGCGAAGGCGACAAGTGCAGTGTACAGATCGGTCGTTCTCATGATGCTGGGGTTTCATGTCGCAGTAGCAGGAACCGAACCAGACAGCGACGCAGCCCACCCGACCAACCACGCGGACGGACATGGACCACGCTGTTCGAAGTGTGCATGCTTCGGGCCAGCCGCTCGCTTTCGTGAGAACCTGTGGAAGGTGTATGAACGCGCCGCGGCAAGGGGTCCATAATCCACAGCGACCGGGCATTTGAGGTATGTGCGCACAACCTTCGTCGGTCTCTGCCAACAAGCGGATCCGGGTCCGTGGGGGGTGCGCTTGTCCCATGCCGACCGTGGTACCGCACCGTTCTTGGCGCGGGCAAAAGTGGGTGCCATCGGCTATGCGGTGCCTGGCATCATTCTAGGGCGTTGTGATGAAAACAAAACCCCAGAAACCATGGCAAAGTACTCGAACACACAACATCGCGAAGGCCCTGTAGCCGAAGCGATCGAAGAAGAAACAGCGAAACTTCCATCCGACCTTTTCCTGTGGTGCGCGCTCGGCTCCATGGCGGCCAGCGCAACACTGAAATTGGCTGGCAAGGACGAAACAGCACTTTTTGTTGGCCAGTGGGCAGCACCCTTCCTGTTGCTGGGCGTGTACAACAAGCTCGTGAAGCTCGAAGGCCACGACAGTGAGGATGAGCCGTCCGCGAATGGCTCGAGCCATAAGCAGCGCTCGGCAAAAGAGATGGTAGCGTAGGTAGGTGCTCATCGGTCCATGGTGATGGTCCACTGTTCACCATTTTCCGCCGTACCCATTGCAGGATGAAAAATACCGCGATGGCACCACCGGCCGTGAATTCGGCCGATGGTGCTATTGCGGGTGTCGTGCGCGTTGTGGTGCGCTGGGGTAACATGTGCAGCGAGATCATGCGGACCGTTGACGCCATAGTTGTAGGAGGTGGACCGGCCGGCCTGGCCGGCGCCTTGGTGCTTGCACGCTGTCGGCTGGAAGTGCTGGTGTTCGATACCGGGGAGCCGCGCAACAAGACAAGTCGCTCCATGCATGGCTACCTCACGCGGGAAGGGATGTCACCCATGGAATGGTCTCGGCACGCCCGAGCGGAGACCAGCCGCTTCGGCGCCACATTCCACCAGGAAGAAGTGATCAGCGTCAAGCCCTTGGACACCGGGTTCGAAGTGCGGACGAAGCGGAGCGTGTACCGCGCGCGCAAGGTGCTTATGGCCACCGGTGTGCGTGACCGGGTGCCCGGGCTACCGGGTTTCTCCGCCTGTTATGGGCGCAGTGTCTTCCATTGTCCCTATTGTGATGGCTGGGAGGTGCGCGATGGACAACTCGCTGCATTCGGACCACTGTCGAAAGCTGCGCCGCTCGCGCTGAAATTGCGCAGCTGGAGCGACCGGGTCACACTCTTCACCGAAGGCCCGGTGCGATGGAATGCCGACCGCAAGCGGGTATTGCACGCTGCGAACATCCGTGTGCGGACCGAGGGCGTCGCAGGACTCGTGCATACCGCGTACCGCCTTCGAGCCGTGGAGCTGGCCACGGGGGAACGCATACCGTGCGATGCACTCTTCTTCGGACAGGGCCATGATGCCGCATGCGGCATCATGGCGGGCCTGGGGTGTACGCATCTGCGCACCGGTATCGTGATAACAGACCGGCGGCAGCGCACGCGCATACCCGGACTTTTCGTGGCCGGCGATGCGGCCATCAATACACACCTCATCAGCGTGGCCTGCGCGGAAGGCGCGAAAGCGGCCGTCGCCATTCATCAGGAACTGCTGCAGGAACGGGGTTGGGCCTGGCCGTGATCAAGGGATGTATCAGCATAGGTCGAGCATCGTCATAACAACCATCCGAACGCGCAATGTGCGTGGAGGAAGTTGCGCGATACGGGGTGATCCTGCGCAAGCATATGTTCGGGTTCGTACGCAGCACCGGGCACCACCGATGGGGATACAGCGTATTGGTGCGATTCCGTGATCTGGCTTCAAAACTGCTCTCCTGGTAGACGAACCAACGAACGATCATGAAGCCCTACATCCAACCAGATCCGGAGGAACAGCCCCAACCAGCGCAACCACCCGCCCAACCACCGCGCCGACGCTCCTTCACGCTACCCACTGCAGCACCGAAGCGACCACAAGATCCAGTTGGTGGCCGATAGTATCGCTGGCCGTCCCATCTGGTCCGATGCAGGTCGGTCCGATACCGATCGGACCGTGTGCAGATATTGAAATGGCGAAAGCCCGGACGGCGCCCCAGCGCGTGGCGTTGCTGTGGGATCCAAATCAGGTGTAGAAGACCAGACTGGCTCGCATTGACGCCCGCTGACCGGTAACTCTTCCCGACCTTAGCCACATGATCACCAAGCGCCATTCCCTCCTTCTGCTGCCGATCCTGTTCCTGGCGGCGGCCACCGCACAGAAGCGGCCTGACCTCAAAAAGCTCGATGCCTACATCGCCGACGCGGTGCAGCAGTTCGACCAGCCGGGCCTCGCTGTGGGCATTGTGGAGAACGGCCAGCTGGTGTGGAGCAAGGGCTACGGCAAGCTCGATCTGGACAAAGCCGAACCCGTCACGCCCAACAGCATCTTCTTCACCGCGAGCCTCAGCAAGGCCTTCACCGCTGCGGCCATCGGTCTGCTGGTGGACGCGGGCGAACTGGGCTGGGACGATCCGGTGCGCGAACACCTGCCCGAGTTCAATACGCCCAACCCCTTCGTTACGGCTAACATGACGGTGACCGACATGCTTTGCCACCGCAGCGGATGGATCACCTTCGATGGCGACCTGCTGTGGTACGGCACGGACCTGAGCCAGGAGGAGATCTTGCGCCGCCACAGCGCCGAACCATTCACGCGCGGGTTCCGCAGCGACTTCGGATACAGCAACCTGATGTACATCGCCGCCGCACAGCTGATCGAGCGTGTGAGCGGAAAGACCTGGGATGACTTCATCACAGAGCGCATCCTACAGCCATTGAAAATGACGCGCACCACGGTGGAGACCGCCGACCTGGTGAAGTTCACCGATGTGGCACTGCCGCATGTGCGCAAGGGCCAGGACCCCGCAGCGCCACAAAAGAGCATGGCCTACCAACCGCTGCAGGGCGCCGACGGAGCCACGGGCATCAACAGTTGCGTCACGGATCTGGCGAAGTGGGATGCGATGTGGGCCGCCAAGGGCAAGGTGGAGGACAAGCCCTTCCTCAGCCCCGCCAGTTTCAACAAGATCACCGCCACACATCTGGCCATGGGCGGCCGGCGCGATGGGGCCGCCCTGGGCTGGTTCGTGGAGACGCAACACGGGGAAAAGATCCTCACCCACAGCGGCGGCATGCCGGGCTTCATCCTCAACCACGCCGTGGTGCCCGACAAGGGTCTGGCGGTGATCGCACTTGGCAATGGCGAGAGCTACAGTGTGTTCGCCATCACCAGCAAGATCCTCGATGCCTACCTCAGCGACGGCAAGGCCGATCCGGTGAAGAACATGCTCGCTGCGCAACAGGGTGGCCGGCAGCGGGATGCCGCACGACGTAAGGCCCGGTTCGATGCGCGTGTGGCCGACACCGCCCCCACCGCCACGGCGCAGGACATCGCTGGCAGTTATACCGACAAGATCTACGGCGATGCGGAACTCGCCGAGGTGGATGGAACGCTCCGGTTGACGCTGCTGCCTGCGAAGGATCTGCTGACCGGCACCCTCGCCCACTGGCACCACGATACCTGGCGGTGGGAACACGCCGACCCTTTCCTTGAGCCCGGCTATGTCACCTTCCACTTCGATGCGGACCACAAGGTGAGCCATTTCAGCATAGACCTGCACAGCCCGGACTTCCACTTCTACAAGCTGGAGTTCCGGAAGAAGAAGGGGGAATAGCTGGTGACCAGATGTGACCCGCCTCCAATAAAGATCATACGCGGCTTAGCGTTGTCTTAACATAGACTTGATGATCACACAACGGGGCCATGGGACCTTTGGCGACCCGCGCTCCATGTTCCCCACCCCGCATCTTGCCTGGCCCGAAGGACATGGATCGTTGGACGGTCCTTGCTGCAACGCCTCTCATACCAACTGGGCCTGATGGCGAAGTGGAAACGGACCGACAGGGACCGTCCCTACCTGAACATCCTCGACTACCTGGTAAAGGAGTGGGTGTTCGTCACCATCATCGTGGTGGGCGTGATCCTCGCCCAGATCCTGGTGGGCTACGGCCAGGCCGCCATGTGGCTGGGCTTCCTCTTCGCCGCCTATTCCGCCGTGGCGAACGACAGCATTCAGTCGCTGGGCACCTTCATAGAGAGCAACAAGGAAAAGAAGTGGTGGATACTCTGGCTCTTCACCGGAGTCATCTTCCTGGCCACGGTCACTTTCAGCTGGGTATACTTCGATGGTGATGTGACCTACCAGCGGCTTACCAAGCCGGACGGTTCATCGCCATTCCCGCATCCCACCCAGTTCAGCTTCTTTCAGATCATAGCGCCGCTGGTGCTGCTGATCCTCACCCGCATGCGCATGCCGGTGAGCACAACCTTCCTCCTGCTCAGTGTGTTCAGCGCGGACACCTCGGGGATCGCCTCCATGGTGGGCAAGAGCCTCAGCGGTTACGCGCTGGCCTTCATCCTCTCCTTCCTGGTCTGGTACTTCAGCTACAACATCATCCGCAAATTCTTCAAGAGCCGCAACACCCACACGGGCTGGACGATCTTGCAGTGGACGGTGAGCGGATCGCTCTGGGCCGTGTGGCTCATGCAGGATGGTGCCAACATCGCCGTGTTCCTGCCCAGGCAACAATCGGGCTTCGAGTTCACCATTTTCGCCGGCACCATCTTCATCGGCCTGGGGCTGCTCTTCTACCTGCGTGGCGATAAGATCCAGGAGATCGTCAGTGAGAAGGTGCGCATCAGCGATGTGCGCGCGGCCACCCTGGTGGACTTCACCTATGTGCTGTTGCTGATCTACAAGCTCTTCATCAGCACCGTGCCCATGAGCACCACCTGGGTCTTCCTCGGGGTGATCGGTGGGCGCGAGATCGCGATCAACCTGGCACGCATCAAGAAGGGCAAGCGGCACAAGGCCAGGGCCATGTACAAGATCGGCCGCGACCTGCTCTATGCGCTGATCGGTCTGGGCATTTCCATGCTGCTGGCCATCGCCGCCATACCCACCATCCGCACGAGTGTGCTGGAGTGGTTCGCCGGCCTGTTCTGATCCCGGCCCCGGCACATTGCGCACATTTGGGCCATGGCCGCCCGCTCCCACCATCTGGCTTTCCTGCTGGTGCTGCTCCTGCTCTGCAGCTGGCATCTGGATGCGGGCACCAACGACAACATCATGGCCCGCGCCGCCACCGTGGCTTCCCTGGTGGACCGGGGCACGCTGGAGATCACACCGATCCATGAAGTGACCGGCGACAAGGCGCTGGTGGACGGACGCTACTACAGCGACAAGGCACCCCTGCCCGCTTTCATCGTGCTGCCATTCCATGCATTGGCGGTGTGGAGCGGACTGATCGCACCTGGGGAGAACGGCACCCTGGGGCCGGTACTGTTGCGCATGGGGGGGCTGCTGTGCGGCAGCCTTGCATTGGCCACCATCATGTTGTTGGTCTACATCGACCTGCACCAGCGTCCACGTAGCATCCGCATACCGGTGGCACTGCTGGCCACATTACCATTTCTAGGTTCCTTCTTATTCGTGTACAGTGGCAGCTTCAACGCGCATACCATCGGCGCGCTCTTCGTACTGCTCGCCTTCCTCTCCTTCGAGCGCGGGCACTGGGCATGGTGCGGGCTGTGGGGTGGGGCTGCGGTATTGTGCGAATATCCTTTGGCGGTATTTTCCCTGTGGTGGGGCCTCGTATTGGTGTGGCGCACTGCCAGAGGTGGTTTGAAAGCTTCCGCTCCTGTGCGCTTCGCCTTGGGGGGCCTGCCTGCCCTGGCCATGTTGGTGGCCGTGAACATCGCCATCACCGGTGAAGCCTTCACACTGGCCTATGCGCATGAAGCCAACTACACCTTCATGAAGAAGGACTACGGCATCGGGCTGCCCACTCTGGAGGCCCTGGCCGGCCTTACGGCAAGCACCTATCGCGGCCTGTTCTTCTACATGCCGGTGGCCGCGTTGGCCTTGGTGGTGTTGGTGATGGCCCCTCGAAAGGGGAATTCCTTGCCGCTGGTCATCGCTGGTATACCCATGCTGCTTTGCTTCCTGGTGATCGCCTCTTATGGCATGTGGTGGGGAGGCTGGGCCTATGGTCCACGTCACCTCGCGGCCGTGGCGGTCCTGCTTACCTTATTCGGTCTGCGCGCGATCCTGGCCATGCCAAAAATGCGCTGGCCTTTCGTCGTTGCGTCCGCAGTGGGGCTTGTGCTGGCACTCGCCGCCAAGAGCACGGTGTGGTACTCATTTCCTACAGGCGTGATGGACCCGATGCGCATGGAGGTGTGGCCGCGCATCCTGAAGGGCGAATGGACCACCATGCAGTGGCCGGTGCTCCTGGGCCTTTCGCCGGGTTTCGCCAGCGCGCTCTTCCTTGTCATCTTCGCGGCAGGCCTCTACGCCCTGGTGCGCATCGGCCGCGCCACCACCCCGGCATGAACCTCTTCTACACCCCCGCGCTGGAAGGCGAACTGGTGGAGCTGCCCGCCGAGGAAGCACACCATGCCGCCCATGTGCTGCGCATGCAGGTGGGTGACCACATCGGGCTGCTGGATGGCCATGGCACCCGAGCCACCGCCACATTAGTAGTGGTGGACAAGCGCGGCGTAACGGCACGCATCATCGGGCGACGGGTGGAAGCGGTGGAACGCCGCGCCCGCATCCACCTCGCTGTGGCCCCCACCAAGCAGCAGGACCGCATCGAATGGCTGGTGGAGAAGGCGGTGGAAGTGGGCGTGGACCGCATCACACCCCTGCTCACCTCCCGCACCGAACGTGCACGTCTGCGCACCGACCGCCTGCAACGCGTGGCCATCGCAGCCATGAAACAAAGCCAGCGCGCGTGGCTGCCGCAGATGGATGAGCCCATCGCTTTGGGTGATCTGCTGAAGCAACCGCTGCCCGCCCAGCGCTACTTCGGCTGGTGCGAGGGCGAACACACTTCACTGATGCAGGTATATTCACCCAACAGCGATGCCCTGGTGTTGATCGGTCCCGAGGGGGACTTCACGCCGGAGGAGGCGGAGCAATTGCGCACCGCTGCCTGCACGGCCGTTTCCATCGGCAAGGCCCGCCTGCGCACCGAGACCGCCGCGCTGGCCGCATGCACGTGGATGAGCCTCGCACAGCAGCGGTAACTTCGCGCCATGCTGCACCGCACGATCGCGCTTCTCGTCATGGGCATATGGGCCCATGTGCACATGACCACATGCGCCCAGGGCACCTACCAACTGGCCGTGCTCAAATACGGCGGTGGCGGCGACTGGTACGCCAACCCCACGGCGGTACCCAACCTAGTGCGTTTCTGTAATGAGCAGCTGGGCATGGGCATCAATGCGGAAGTCCCCATTGTGGAAGTGGGCAGCCCCGAGCTCTTCAACTATCCATGGGTGCATATGACAGGCCATGGCAACGTGGTCTTCAACCAGCAGGAGATCGAGAATCTGCGCAGCTACCTCACCGGCGGTGGCTTCCTGCACATCAGCGACAACTATGGCATGGACCCCTACATCCGACCCATGCTCAAGGTGGTGTTCCCAGAACTGGATCTGCTGGAGCTGCCCTTCGCGCATCCGATCTACCATCAGAAATTCGACTTTCCGCGTGGCCTGCCGAAGATCCACGAACATGAGGACGGGCCCGCACGTGGCTATGGACTTATCTGGGAAGGACGCCTGATCCTTTTCTACGACTTCGAGTGCGACCTGGGCGACGGCTGGGAAGACCCCGACGTGCATGGCGACAGCGAGGAGACGCGTACCAAGGCCCTGCGCATGGGTGCCAACATTGTGCGATACGCCTTTTCCGGGGAGGAGAACTAGGGAGCTTGGTTGTCAGTTGTCGGTGTCAGCCGGACCTGCTTCGTTATGCCTGCCTCGCGGCAGGGAGCCTCGCAGTGGCGGACAACGGATATAATGGTAAGTGCCGGGCCAGCACCTGTTCCAAGTCAGCAGCCCACCGTGCCGAAGGAGAACACGAATTCTTGTTCCACCTTGTCTCCCGCAGCGTTGGTAGCGGCTTCCCAGGTTCCTGGCAAGGTGTGCACCAATTCGATCACCTGTTTGTCCATCGCGGGATAGCCGGAGCTCCCCCACAAGCGGACATCCGAGACCATCCCTTCCTTGTTCACGGTGAAGTAGACCTTTCCTGGCCGTAGGGTATTGGCATCCACCGTGTAGGCGAAAGCCGAAGTGCCATTCCTCACGTGTGCGATCATCGCCTCCCTGCCGTTGCTGTTCCGTGCTTCTTTCTCAGGTATGATCGTCACGTGTGGGGTGGCATGGTTCCGATGGATGGCTCCCGTTGCAACGTTCTCCTCGGTGTACCGCGCGTCGATCATGAAACTGCCCGAATAGTCCAAGGACCGCAGGAGCTTCAGCTGCGCCGGACTTAGCACCGCGTCGTTGCCGGTCGCAACAATGTCGGTCTGCCGATCGCCTTCAACGGTCCGGATGCTCACCGAGGAGTAGGATACGATCTTCTGCTTCGGATCGCCCGGAACGATATCGTGGATCGTTTTCGCCGCACGCAGCTTTTCCTTGGTCACCGTTAGTATGAAGCGGGAGTCAAGTTCGTACGCGATCACCGTGTGAGTTTGGTTCAGGTAGGTGCTCAGGCCCCGGTGGAACGGGAATTGGGGCGCGCTGATCGTTGCTGTTCCAGCCAATGTCTCGGAAAGCACCTGCCCCTTGCATCCGATGGCAATGGATACCAGTACCGCCAGGACCGCTGTCGTGATGTTCATGCTCTTCTTCATGGTGTTCGTGATCTGCTCAATTCAACATGGTTCAGCAACCGCCAGGTCCCACAACGAAATGGAATGCTTGTGCCACCGCCTGGCCGCGCGCATCGGTGGCCGGTTCCCAGTGCGGCATCTCCTGGAAGATCTGGATCAGCGCCACATCCAGGTCCGCGTTGCCCGAGGTCTTGACGAGTTCCACCTGGGTAGGCACCCCTGAAGCATCCACGTTGAAATGCAGGATCGGTGGTTTCAACCAGCCGATACCCGGAGTGATGTGTCGCAGCACGTGTGCTTTCAAATAATTCACCATTGCTTGCGCGCCGCCAACGAATTGGGCGTTACGCCCGGTGCCGTCCTCCTTCTTGTCCAAGGGACGCACCAGATAGACCTGATCAGCATACAAGGCGGTGGGGTCCAGGAACGGCTCGCGTGCCGTGGTATCTTTCGGCAGGCTGAGCGGGTCGAAGATCTTCACCGGTCCCTGGCTACAAGTGGACGGTGTGGGAGGCTCGATCACGGTGTATCGCACCGAGATGAATGCGGTGGCAAGAACGAGCGCGATCACAGGAGCTTTCATGGTGCGGATCATGGTGTTGTTGTGTTGATACGCTAAAGGTGGGGCGGTCGTGCGTCAGGGAGTGCCACCTTATGTAAAATAGTGTAAACCAATCGTTGATCATTGTGAGCCAAGAGCTTAGGCGGGTACCTTCGGCGCATGATCGCGTCGTTCCAACGGCACCTTGTGCTGCTTTCCGCGGCCTTCTTACTGCTTACACCGATGCGCGCTCAACAGACCGAAGCGCATTCGCCGCACGTGCAAGTGGGCATGCGCATGATCGGCCACGCGGTGCTGCTGGCCGCCGGTGACACCACATCCTTGGTGCTTCCGGTGGAGCGCGTGGCCGGCACTTACCTGATCTCATTCGGTACTGAATTCGGGTTCATCCCGGAGGGCCTGGCCGCCACCGTGGATAGCGTGATGGAGGCGACACAGCTATCAGCGAATTATGTGGTGGAGGTGGAGCGCTGTGGCACGCGCGAAGTGGTATACAGCTACGAACACCGCGCGTCCGACACGCTCAACATCGTGCCCTGCACGTCGCGTGCATTGCCCGGCGCCTGCTACACCTTGCGCGTAAGTCTGTTGGATGCCGCTGTGCAGGAGAAGCAACTGGCCGGGGTTGCGGTGGGTGTGCCCAAGCCCTTTCAAGGAAGCATGGAGTGGCTCCTGTCAGGCGCCCTCATTCTACTCCTCACGCTGATCGCGTTCGCATTGTTCCGCAGGAAGGCCGCACCAGTGCATGCTCACAATGGTAGAGCGGTACCCATCGGTGCATTCCAGTTCGACAGGGCCAAACTGGAACTGAGCATCCTGGATCAGAAGGTGGAACTGAGCGGCAAGGAAGCCGAGTTGCTCCACCTGCTCCACGGCAACGTGAACGAGACCGTTGCGCGGGAAGTGATGCTGAAGGAAGTGTGGGGCAACGACAGCGACTACGTGGGCCGAACCTTGGATGTGTTCGTCTCCAAACTACGCAAGAAGCTGGAGGCTGACCCCAGCGTACGCATCGCCAACATCCGCGGAGTAGGGTATCGCTTGATCATGAACAACTGAGGGCGTACCATCGGGGAATATGCACCTCCTACCCCACCGCCACCTTCACCACCTTCTCCAACACCTTCATATCCACATCCGCCAGGCGCTTGATGTAGAGACAGCCCACTCCTGTGCTGTGCTTGCCCAGCTTCTCAAGCATGGGTTCGTACTGCTTGATGTCGCAGGTGAGGTATAGGGTGAGGGCTGTCTTGCGGGGGCTGAACGCGATGATCGGCCAGTCCATCTCCTTGCCGTTGGCGTACTTCAACGGGGTGCTTCCAAAGCCGACGATCGCCGGACCCCAGAGCACAGGCTGCTGCCGGGTGGCTGCCTGCATGAGCTTGATGAGGGCGCGGCTGTCTTCGCGCTGCTGATCACCGGAGAGCGAATCGATGAAGGCATCCACACTGTCGGTGGTGGGCCGGGTTTTGGGTGCGTTGGCCATGGTGTAAGTTTTGTGCGGCGGGTCCGCTTCGAAAGTAAGTCCTGGCACCCTTGACCGCGAGGCCGTGGCCCTGCACGGCCCAAGCGATCGTTGCACATCCCCTATATTGAGCACATGCGGGCCGCGTTGGTGGTGTTCGGGTTGCTGATGTCTTGTGCATTGTTTTCCCAGGGCACTGTGATCGCCCGCGTGGTGGACGCCGATAGCCGTGGTCCGCTGCCCCATGCCACCGTGTTGCTGCAAGGGACCACACGCGGCACCATCACCAATAGTGAAGGCTGGTTCCGTCTGCCGCTGCAAGGGACAACAGATAGTCTTCGGGTGAGCTTCGTGGGATATCGCACCCTGGTGGTCCCATTCACATCCGCGCTGGATGGCACCGACCTCCGCATGGAGCGGGCGGTACATCTGCTGGGCGAGGCGGTGATCCGGCCGGGCGAGGATCTCTACAAGCGTGTGGTGGCGGCCAGCAACTGGTTGCGGCGCGCGCCCGAGGTGGAGGCCAAACTCTTCTTCGGTCTGGAGACGCATAGCGGGGACCAGCCTGTGGAGGTGCTCAATGCCTACTTCAACGCAACCTTCAAGAGTGCGGTGCTGCGCATGCTCAGCTTCAAGCAGGGCAGCATCGGCATCGCTCCGAAGGAGGGGCGGCACTTCATCAACTACAACACGGTCGGGGCCTTCGCGCTGATGGACATCCATGCGCCGGGGCAACGCTATCCGCTCTCTCCCTTCCCCTTTACCAAGGCCGGGGACTTGCGTGGGGCCTACCGGGTGGAACTGGTATCCGCAGGCCATGGTCCGGATGCCGTGGACCACCTGCGTGCCGTGCCCCGCGACAGCACCAGCGGGGCCTTTGCGATGGACCTCTGGCTCGTTGCCGGACAAGTGGAGGTGCGCGCCTTGGAACTGCGCTGCACCGAATGTCCGCGGCACCCCTTCATTCCGCTTTTCGACCACGGCCGCATTGATGCGGTGGACATGCGCTACCGGCAAACCTGGAGCGGCGGGCGGCGCCCCTGGCCCGAAGTGACCGAACTGGAATACCATGTGACCTACACCGGCCCGGGCTTCACCGAGCGATTCCGCACGCATGCCATCATGCATGCCTTCGATCGCGGAAGGCACTTCCTGCCCACGTTATTCCCGTGGAAGACGGGTTTGGAGGAATACCCCATGATCGCATGGATGCCCCTGGACAGCGTATTCTGGGAACGCATGACGCCCCCGGTGCCCACCGACCGTCAGCAGCGGGACCGCGATTTTGTGATGCGACACGATGTGGCCCGCAACACCTGGTTCGGCGACCTGCGCCTGCACTACGACCACTTGCGCCCGCACTACGTGGCATGGGACGCCAGGCGCACCATCGACACCACTTACCTGTATGGTGCGCCGCGTGTGCGCCCGAACGATCCCAGAAAGCCGCCGCTGGTGCGACTGCGCACCCACCTCTACCTGGACCTGGACACCATCGGTGGACAGTTACACCACCGCTCCATCGCGGTGTTCGATGGCGGCGACTCCTGGCATCTGCTCCGACCGTACTCCCGTGTGGACGATGCGATCATCAACCTCTTTTTCGACCTGTGTGAGATGGAGCGCAGCGCCATGGAGGAGAGGCTAGCCGTACCGCGGATCAGTTTGGAGAAGGCCAGGCGCATCCATGCGGAGCACACACAGCGGATGCGGGACACACAGGAGCGGTTCATGAACGCCGTGGGTATGGACCCATACAACCTCCTTGGCTGGAACATGAAGGTGCGCGAGTCCCTGGGCGTGGATCGGATGCACGAGTTGATCTTCAGCCAGCCAGCGAGCGGGCCACCGGTCTTTCCGCCCTTCGTCATCCAGGGCACCGGAAACCAGTGAGCCACTACCTTTGGAACCATACGATCCGCGAGGCCATGAGTATGAAGGAACAAGCCGCCACCGTAGAGGAAGGCATGACCCTGGAGGAGGTGCGTGAGGAGATCCTGCGCGACTACCGCATCGTGACCGAAAGCCGCGAGGCCAGCCTGCTGGGCCGCAAGGAAGTGCTGACGGGCAAGGCCAAGTTCGGCATCTTCGGCGATGGCAAGGAACTGGCCCAGGTGGCCATGGCCAAGCAGTTCCGCAACGGCGACTGGCGCAGCGGCTACTATCGCGACATGACCTTCATGTTCGCCATCGGCGAGCTCAGCGTGCAGCAATGGTTCGCGCAACTCTATGCCCATGCGGATGTACACGCCGACCCGAGCAGTGCGGGCCGCAGCATGAACGGCCATTTCGCCACGCGCAGCCTGGATGAGCAGGGTGAATGGAAGGACCTGATGGCACAGCCGAATTCCAGTCCGGACATCAGCCCCACGGCAGGCCAGATGCCGCGCCTGCTGGGCCTGGCGCAGGCGAGCAAAGTGTTCCGCAACAACGCAGCGCTGCACCACCTCACACACCTGAGCGACAAGGGCAATGAAGTAGCATTCGGCACGATCGGCGATGCCAGCACCAGCGAGGGCCACTTCTGGGAGACCATGAACGCCGCCGGTGTGCTGCAGGTGCCGCTGGCCATGAGCGTGTGGGACGACGGCTGGGGCATCAGCGTGAGCAAGGCCTTCCAGACCACCAAGGGCAGCATCAGCACACTGCTGGAAGGATTCCGCAAGGAGGAGGGCACCAACGGCATCCGTCTGTACAAGACCAAGGCTTGGGACTATGCCGGTCTGAACCGCGTGTATGAGGAGGCCATCGCGCTATGCCGCGAAGAGCATGTGCCCTGCCTGATCCACGTGGAAGAGGTGACACAGCCGCAGGGTCATAGTACCAGCGGCAGTCACGAGCGCTACAAGAACGGCATCAGCGATTGGATCCGCGACAAGGACGGCAAGCCCATCCAGGAAGTGCCGCTGCTGGAGTGGTACAAGGTGTACGACTGCAACGTGAAGTTCCGCGAGTGGATACTGAACTTCAAGCCTGGTGGTGAGGCGATCGCCACGGCGGAAGAGCTGGACGCGATAGAACAGCAGGCGAAAGCCGATGTGCGTACGGCGCAGAAGGCGGCATGGGCGGCGTTCCAGGAAGAGATCGAACTGGAGTTGAATGATGTGGCCTTCATGATCGAGGCCCTTGCTTCTGCACGCCACGGCGAGAGCAGTACGTCCACGTCGATCGCCAAACTTGCCAGCGACCTGCGTGCGGAGATGAGCCCGGGCCGCAAGCAAGTGCTGAGTGCGGCGCGCAGGGCATTGCTCGTTGGACGCAATGCCGACCCCATTGCCCGACAGCCGCTCAGCGACTGGGTCGAAGCGGCCCTGGAAAAGAACGCCGACCGTTACGGCAGCCACCTCTACAGCGAGAGCAGGCACAGCGCACTGAACGTGGCCGAGGTGCCCGTGCACTACGACAGCGATGAACAGGTCGATGGCCGCATCATCCTCCGCGACAACTTCGCCGCGCTCTTCGAGAAGGAACCGCTTGTGCTGATGTTCGGCGAGGATACCGGCAAGATCGGCGACGTGAACCAGGGCATGGAAGGCATGCAGGCCCGCTTCGGTGAACTGCGCGTGAGCGATACTGGCATTCGCGAGGCCACCATCCTCGGGCAGGGCATCGGCATGGCACTGCGCGGTCTTCGTCCCATCGCCGAGATCCAGTACCTCGATTATCTCCTCTACTGTCTGCAGGGCATCAGCGACGACCTGGCCACCGTGCAATGGCGCACGAAGGGCGGGCAGAAGGCCCCGCTGATCATCCGCACCCGTGGTCACCGCTTGGAAGGCGTGTGGCACAGTGGTAGTCCCATGGGCATGATCATCCATGCCGCGCGCGGCGTGGTGGTGTGCGTACCGCGCAACATGCAGCAGGCCGCCGGCATGTACAACACGCTCTTGCAAAGCGACGATGCCGCGCTGGTGATCGAATGCCTCAACGGCTATCGCAGCAAGGAACGATTGCCCAGCAACCTCGGTGAATTCACCGTGCCTATCGGCAAGGCCGAAGTGGTGCGCGAAGGCGAAGACCTTACGATCGTGAGCTACGGAAGCACCTTCAACATCTGCGCACAAGCTGCCGACCGTCTGGCCGAGTTGGGCATCAGTGTGGAGCTGGTGGATGCCCGCACCCTCCTCCCCTTCGACCTCGAGCACACCTGCGTGGAGAGCCTGCAGAAGACCAACCGCCTGCTGGTGGTGGACGAGGACGTGCCCGGTGGTGCCAGTGCCTACATCCTGCGGGAGATCCTCGAGGTGCAGGGCGGCTACCGCTACCTGGATGCCGCACCGGCCACCCTCACCAGCAAGGCCCACCGCCCCGCCTACGGCAGCGATGGCGACTACTTCAGCAAGCCGAGCGTGGAGGATGTGGTGGAAAAGGTGATGGGGATGGTGAGGGAGTAGCATAGATAGGACACAGCGATGAGGCCAAAAACCCTAATGACATTTTTGGGCATAGTCCTCACTGGTCTTACAGTATGGATTGCTTACCTAGCACTTACAAAGGGTCGCGAACTGTCTTGTCAAGTGGATGTCGCCTGCTTCAGTTCACTTGTCCCGCATGAATCACTCGACGAAAACCTGCAGCCCTCTTACAAAGGACTCATCTCTGGTGACCTGTGCTTCAGTACTGTTCACTTCGTTAGCACTGGTGAACCAATAGTTCGTGAAGATTTTCAAAGGTCTATTGAAATATGGATAGGACAAGGCGCTTCTATCGTGGAGGCGGAGATGCGTACGCGCATACCCGAGGAGTTAGAAACCAATATTAGCTATGACTCAGTTGTAGTTCGAATAGAACCCGCACTGATCAATACCGGTGACGAATTCATGATCTATATCGTTTCGCAAGGTGCTAGTCCGGACATCCAGGTTAAATCTCGAATCAAAGGTATTTCTGCTATCGAAACTAAGACGTCAGTCCGAAGTTTGCCAGACAATCGTGTGCTAGGAATATGCCTCGGCATTGCTTCAGGCTTGTCCTGGTTTCTTGGGTTTGGAGTGTTGGGCAAAGTTGAGTACAGCCAATCAAATTCTGGCACCCACGTGGTTATCCTCCCCAAACGTAGTATTGGTCGATGGCTAATTCCCCTTTGCGCTATGCTATCTGCATTATGTGCAATCTTCGCGACTTCATATGCTGAACAAAAGATCGTAATATTTCCATTAATTGGTTTAATAATAGGAATGTATGTATCGACATTTTTCATCTTCAGAAACTCTTTTTTTTCCGTATTCGAAAGCGTTCATGGTAAACGCCGAAACGATGTGGGAGGATTTCGACTTGGCTGGGATGATACTGAGGAATCCAAAGGATACCTCCCGCCCCCACCCGAGCGAGAGGTTACTTCACGCCGTCATTGAACCATTCAGTAATCTTCTTTCCACATGAGCTCCTCCAAGCGTGGCAGCGCTACTTCGGCGATCAAGATCGGTAAGGGTGTTGATGCCATCGAAGCGATGATCCTTCAAGAGGGTCTTCGCATCACAGACGTACATCCGTACAAGGAGCTGGACCTGCTTGCCGTGGTGCTGAACAGTGGCAATGTTCTGCAAGCCCGCATTTCCGATTTTGCGCGGCTGAAGAAGGCAAGCGCAACCCAGTTGAAGAAGTGGCGCTTGATCGGTGGGGGAATCGGGATCCACTGGGAAGCGTTGGATGAAGACCTCTCGCTCCGGGGCTTCGTCCGGGATGCTGCCCAACAGGAAGTATTAAGGCGGCTTGCACCAAGGCGTGTGGTGAAGGGTGGCAAAGCGAAGGCTTGAGCAAAGGCTCTCTCCCCTACTCCACCCGCTCCACCCCCAACCCACCAATACGCGCATCGCTGGGGCGCAACTGCATCGTCACGCGCCACTTGCTTTCATCGCCTTCGCTCACCAGCAGCACGGAGAACTCCTCCGGCCCCAGTTGTTCCACACGATCGATGCGGTTGGGGCCGATGCCAGCGCGCATCCGCTTGAACACCGAGAGATGCTGTTCCATAGGAAAGTCCGCAAGGAAACCGGGACCGAAGTTCTCGGCGAACCATGCTTTCAACGCCTCATCGTCACCGGTGCCAGCGATGATGGCGGAGAACGCCTTCATGCGGTCGCCAAAAGGACCTTCCGGGATACCTTCCAGCACCTTTGCCTGGGGCACGGCCGGTGTGTATGTCGTATCGAAGACCATGCGGCCCACTTCCCAGGCGAAGTCCTGCATGCCGCGCTGGTTGGCGTTGCTCATCAGCACCACGGTCACGCCTTCGTCCGCATACCAAAGCACATCGGCGAACTGGACACCATTGCCACCATTGTGTGTGATCAATCGCGTGTTGCGCGGCGTGCCGAAGATGGCCCAGCCATAGCCGTAGTGCGAATTTGCGCCCTCGCCCTCCAACACATGCGGTGCGAACATGGCGTCCGTGGATGACTTGCCCAGGACCTTGTTCGTGCTGAGACTTTCCACCCAGTTGGCCATGTCATGCGTGGTGCTCAGCAGGCCACCATTGGCGCGCAGGTGCCAGCCTGGCCCACCGTTCACCGTGGGGTGATCGAGCATGGTGCCCCAGCGTGATCCGTCCTTCCGATAGCCGATGGCCAGTTGCTCCTTCGACCAGTCGGGGATACGGTAACCGGTGCGCAAGAGGCCTGCGGGTGCGAGCAACTCGTCGTGCAGGAAGCGCTCGTAGGACAGGCCGCTCACATGTTCCACGATGATCCCGAGCAGGCTATAACCCACGTTCGAGTAAGCGTAGCCCGTACCCGGTTCGAATTCCAATGGTGTGGCCATCGCAAGTCGGGTGAAGTCGCCGCCGTCGATCGCGGTATTGTCATCGCCGATAGCACCCGGAAAACCAGCGCTATGTGTAAGCAATTGGTGCAGGGTGATGCCCGCCTTGTCCGCAGGAACATCGGCGAAGTAGGCGCTCATCGGATCGGTCACCTTCAGCTTGCTTTGCTCCTGCAGCTTCAGGATACAAGCCGCCGTGAACTGCTTGGTGATGGAGCCGATGGCGTGGACGGTGGAAGGTTCATTCGGCAGGTCCTGCTCACGGTCGCGAAGGCCGTAGCCTTTGTCCAGCAGGACCTGATCATCGCGCTTCACAAGTACGCTGCCATTGAAACCTGCGTCAACGCACGCGCTCAGGAAGCTGTCGACGCGGGCCATCGGATCCGCATCGGCAGTTGTGCGCTGCGGCTCCGGTGCGCCACAAGCCGTGAGCAGTAATGAAACAACGAGTGCAGGCAGGTATCGCATAACCGATGAACTTTCCGCCAAGCTGGCGATCACCGGGGAATTCCCATGTTAATCACCGTTAAATGCGCGGCAGTATGTGACGGGAAGTTCGTTGCGTGAGCTAGTAGGAACTGGGAGAAGCTGAAACACGATCCGCAGGATCGTGAACGAGATCAGCCATGAAAGGAAGCTACAGGCGCTTGTGGTCGTAACATAAATACGAAAGGCAACAGCCCGGCGGATCGCTTACCCGGCCATTCAGTACCTGCCAGTCAGCTCGATCCTACTCCGCACTCTTCACCGGCAGGAGCCATCCCACGTTGAGGATCACCGCGCGGTTCCTGCTGTTCATCTCCCCTATCGGTGCAGCGTTGATATCGCGCACCATGAACCCCTGGTGCACGTTGGCCAGGCCGTGCTGGTAACGGAGCTCCAACATGAGCCTTGTTCCGCCCGACTCGAACAGGTTGCCGATCCCAACATTCATGGCGACGTCCATGAGCGCAAAGCCCAGCCATCCTGGGTCCAGCGCTTGAACAGGGCCGGTCTGCCAGTTGAGCGGATAGTCGGGCTCGAATGGCGTGACGTTCGCGTCACGCACACGCATTCCCAGCAGGCGGTTCACCGACGGACCGGCCAGTAGCATGAAGCCGTCCCTGGTGCCGCCCGGATGGAAGCGCACGAACAAGCCCAGATCCAGGTGATCGTAGCGCCACATAAATTCCTCATCGCTGAAACCGAAGGGCATCCTGGGAGTTTCCTCGTAGCCCTTTTGACGGAAGGCCAGTTCAGGTTGGAGATGGAACTTTGTGCCCACCGGTATGTCCACCAGGACACCGAAGCCGAAACCGATCCGCGAGTTCGTTGTGGGTATGTGGTCCTGCACCGCATCACCATCATCATAGAACTCCATCCACGAGAACACGGTGCCGGCTTGCGGCCCAACTGCGACCTGTGCCGTGGAAGTAAGCGGTGAAAGGAGGATCAGAAGGGTCAGGTGGTGGAACGGGAAGCGCATGGAACGGGCTTGGCCGGACAATGTATGCCCTGAGAAGGACCGGTCCAACCCTTTCACCGAAGTGAGTTCATGCGTGCATCACTTCAAGGCTGTCACCAGTGATCGGATCACCCTTGAACGCGCCACGGCCCGAAGGAAATCTCCTCCGGGCCGCGCGCTATATCGATCGAAGGATCAGGCCTTCGTGTGCTCCCTGGGTCGCTCGTCCGTGGTGCTGAGATCGTTCAGCAGGCTGTTCACTTCGTCCTTGGTCTTGCCGAGGCCCTTCTGCAAACGACCCAGGAGCTCATCCTCCTTCCCTTCCACGTAGGTCAGGTCGTTGTCTGTGAGGTTGCCGTACTGCTGCTTCAGTTTGCCCTTCAGTACGTTCCAGTTGCCTTTGATCTTGTCGTTCGTGCTGTTCATGTAGATCTGGTTTTGAGGTTCATGGTGGAGTGTGCAGTGATCATGCCAACCCGCCGGCGTGGCCTCCATGCCATTGGCTGGAGCGTACATCGCATCACATATATACGATGCGATGGTGTGGATGACCCTTCGGTCGCAGCGGCGATGCCATGCTGCACAGGTGTGCAAGTAATTGCCCATCGTCTGGAGGATAGTTCCCGGTGCGTACACGTATGGATGGCGTTCCTCCCAATGGAACACGGTCATTGTAGACTGGCACTGGATCCGTTGGAGTTGGCACCGAACAACACGATCCACATGACCAAACAAAGTCTTTCCGCCGTACTGCTCTGCACCGCCCTGCTCGCCACAACGAACGCTACGGCCCAAGGACCGGTGTTCGGTATCAAGGGCGGCCTGAACTACAGCACCCTGGCAGTGGACGAGGCGGACAGCGAGAACTCCCGCGTCGGTTTCAACCTCGGATTCTTCGGACGCAGTGGGCCGGACCAACCCCTGGGCGTACAGGTGGAGTTGCTTTACTCCACCAAGGGATCCTCCACCACCTACAATGCCCTGTTCGGCCTGATCGAACAGGAAGTGGAATTCAACCTGAACTACCTGGAGCTACCCGTGCTCGCATCATTCCGCGTGGGTGAGATCGTGGATCTTCAACTGGGTGGCTATGGTGCCTACCTGATCTCCGCCAACGCGAGCAGCTCGGGCGATCTTGGCAGCGGCTCGGAGGAACTGGACCGCGACAACTTCAAGTCCGTGGACTTCGGGATCGCGGGCGGTGTGGGCTTCAACCTGGGCACCAACGCACAACTCGGGATCCGCTACCTGCACGGCTTGAGCAAGGTGGCAGAAAGTGATGCCGCCGACTTTGTGCTGGGCGATGCGAAGAACCGATGCGCACAGTTGTACCTCGCCATAGGGATCGGCCGGTAAGCGGCCGGTCCGTATCCGCAGGGTCTCCCAAGGCAATGATCCGGTAGGATCGACGGTTTGCCGATCCGCACTGAACGCACTACGGCCCGAAGCATAGCCGTGATGTGCGTGCGGCGCCGCTGTTGCATGCGATCCACCCTATCGCCGGATTACTTTCGTCACCATGCTCACAAGGTGCCTGTCCTTTACCGCTATCCTGGGCCTTGCCCTTCAGGTGCAGGGACAACAGGCCGTACTATCCAGCGGCCGCGATGCGCAAGGTGCGGCCGGGAGCTTCGCATGGAGCGTAGGGCAGGTGGGATACACCGCACAGGAAAATGCCACAGGCCGCGTGTCCCAAGGGGTGCAACAGGCGTATGACGTCACGACTGTCAGCACCACCGAACCGATGAACCCCGCGCTGGTGGCCACCGTGGGACCCAACCCCACCTCGGACGGCGTGATCCTCCGCCTTCAAGGCCCGCCCGATCCGTTCACCGGTTACAACCTGCACGATGCCTCTGGCAAGCTCATCCGCGCCCGGGTAGTTGCCCACACGGAGACCGCTATCGACCTCGGCGATCTGGCACACGGCAGTTATCTGCTCAGCCTGTATGAGGGTGACCTGGCCATATTCGTCGTTCGCATCATCAAACATTGACCATGTTCCGACCACTCCTACCCTGCCTTCTATCGATCTGCGGCGTGATGCAGGTCGTTGCCCAGGCCCCGCAACGCATGAGTTTCCAGGCAGTGGTGCGCGATGGTGGCGGCCTGTTGGTGACGAACTCCACCGTGGGTATGCGTATAAGCGTGTTGCAGGGCAGCGATACCGGCACGCCGGTATTCGTGGAAACGCACACGCCACAGACCAATGCCAACGGATTGACCACGCTGGAGATCGGCGGTGGCGCCGTGGTGAGCGGCACCTTCGCTGCGATCGGATGGGCGAACGGCCCCTACTTCCTGAAGACCGAGACCGATCCCACCGGAGGCACGAACTACGGCATCGTGGGCACCAGTCCGCTGCTGAGCGTGCCCTACGCCCTGCACGCCGCCAACAACCTGCCGGGGCCCCAGGGTCCGCAAGGCCCGCCCGGAACCAGCGACTGCCCG
>JBGTES010000044.1:0-29387 GCA_041747675.1 Flavobacteriales bacterium | reverse complement strand
CCGGTCGCCGCGTGCCACGATGCTGTGCGGATATGGTCGACGCTCCATGTCCAGTGTGGACACTGTGACCCAATGCGATGATGCGCCCTCGCGGCCAGCTTCGTCCAAGGGCACCAGCCGGTACTCGTACACGCCCTCGGGCAAAGGCATCGTGTCGATCATCAGCACGAAGAGGGAATCACCACGCTGTTGGAAGAGCGTGCGGCAGGCACGCGCCTCCTCCTGTCCGATGTATTGCCTGCGCTGGAGCACCCGGAACGCGGCCGTTGAAGTACCTGTAGGCAGGTACCAGAGGATCTCCGGTGTGGGTTCGTTGTGGGCCACACGCACCGCTTGGGGCCGGGGCTCTACCGCAACGGGCGGGCGTTGCTGCGCTTGCGCGGTGAGCGCGAAGGCGAAGAAGGGGATGATCAGGTTTCGCATGGTTCAGTGGCATGATGGAATACTCTGATGGGAACAGGAACCGCCGGAGCCTAAGCCCACGTGGATCCCGCCCGACGAGGACAACTCCGCCTTCACACTCACACTCTCACTCACGCTGACACCGCAAAGGCTGCCGCTCACAGAGGCCACACCGCAGCCCGTGGCATTGAACACGGGCCCGGGCTGCACAGCAGCGCTCAGGGAGAGCTCCATCAAGAGCGCGAGGCACAGTTCACACACCGCAGCGTCCACGGCGTATTTGAAGTCGAAGTAGGCCAGACCACCCACGTGCAGGCCCTGTTCGAGGTCCAGCCAGTAGCGCGCGTCAATGCCCGTCTTCAGGTGGCCGCCGGCACTGACAACACCCAGGTCGATGCCGGGCAACGACACTTCCAGGATGGGTTTCTTCGCGGTGACGAAGAGTCCGTTCACGCGGTTGGCGGCCAATTGCGGCGGCAGACTCTTGTTGCGCGCCTTAGCCATCACGTTGGCCACCACATCCTGCGGCACGGCGGTGTGCGCACCGATGATGAAGCCCGGCTGCAACGTATTGATCAGCGGCGGCAGGATGTCGATCGTCACGTCGGCGTCGCCACAATGCACCATGAAGCCGCCTCCGCCGGCCATCAGCCCGAGCGTGGCCTGATGCACTGTGAGCGGCGGCGAGGGGAAGTGCTTCATGGTAAGACTGCCCAGCAACATTCTCTTCTTGAAGTCGTAACCGATCGTCATGTCGCCGAAGGGTGTGGAGATCTGGTCCATCTTGATCGCGCCTTTGTCCAGGCTCACCGCGCCCTTCACCACGAAGCGCATGGGCGGCTGCGCGGCATCGATGGCTTTGAAGTTCTTCATGTTCGCATCGAACCACAATTCATCCCACTGGTCGGCGGACGTCTTCTGCTGCCCATCGCGCACCAGCAGGCGCTCACTTCCGGCAAGTGCCACCTCCTGCTCGATGTTGCCCGGCGCCTGCTGCCCGTTGGTCTTGATCACGTCGATGCGCGTGCCGCTCTTGGTGTGTGTGAGCAGGCCGACCAGTTCGATGTAGGTCTCCTTCTGTTCATCCCAGATCAGCAACCTGCCATTGGTGATGAACTTGCCATTGCTCACCGCGCTGCCGGTGAGGAAGTCGAAATCCACCTTACCGAGCGTGGGCACCGTGGCGACGAAAGGCAGCAGGTCGCTCTTGATCTGGTTTCCCTGCTTGGTGAGCTTGATGCGCCCGGTGGCGTTGGGGAAATTCGGCATCTCCAGCGCCGGCCGACCCTGCAACTGCACATTGTCCACACCGGGATCAAGGCCCTGCACACGGAACTCCACGATGTTCTCGAAACTATGGTCGCTTTCGAGCACGGTGACCTTCTCGCTGCCATTGCTCAGCAGTCGGAATGCGGAGAGGTCCACACGGGCGGGCGAGAGTTTCGGCACGCCGGTGAAATGGAACATGCTCTGCCCGGCGTACCCTGCCTTGCCCAGCACCCAGGCCTGCTCACCCTGACTGTAGCCGAAGGTCCAGGGTGTACCATCGCTGGCCTTCAATGGCACGGCATCTCCCAGGCGCACTTCGCCGATCTTATCCGCATCCAGATCGATGTCGTCCGGCCAGAGCAACATGCCGCTCACTTCCGCAGTGGCGCGGTGCGTGATGAGTTTGGCGCTGGGTACTGTGATGCAGCCCAGATCCTTGTCGAAACCCCAGGGCGCGGTGGACTCCACCTGCCACTGACCGATCTGGAAGGACAGTTGCTGCCCGCCACCCTGGATGCCCGAGATGTCCTCGTGCATCACCTTCACGTCGCCCACGTCGATGTCCAGCGTGCCGGGCACCATGTCCGGGATGCCATCGATGCGCAGGATGGTACGGAGACTGAAAGTGTCCGTAGTGACATAGCTCTTCACGCGGTCCGCATGCGCGGAGAAACCACGCAGGTCGAAGGCGATGTCTTTGGGTGTTGGGATCGCGATCTGCCATCCCCCGCCGCCGCCTTGCGGATAGCCCATGTCCATCAGGTGGTAGTTGCGCTTGGCTGGCGCGGCGCCGCTGTGGAAGACAGTGATCACGGGCTGGTCCGGGCCTTCACCAAGGAAGAAGCGGCCGTCGAAATCATAGGTGAACTTGAACGTGGAGAGCTCGGTGCTCACCTGGCCGCGGATGGCACCACCGTCCTGCTCGGCATGGGCCGCCACTCGCCCAAGACCGAGGAAGGATGGCGGGCCCTCCAAGGTCATATCATGGCCGCCATGGAGCTTCACCGCCACGTGCGTCGCATCGGTCAGAAAGGTCGTGGCTACAGGTTCGGCCTTGGGAACGCCCTGCGCGTTGAGTGCGCCGGGCTTCACCTTCACACCACTGAAAGGTACACGTGTGCTGGCATCCTCCAGCTTGAAGTTGGCGTTCGTCGGCAGATCGATGAAGGCCCCGCCGATGCTGGCCGTGCCATCGTTGTGCTGCTGGTATTGTTCCAGTTCAACCTTGAAGCCGATCAGGGTACTGATGTCGATCCCGTTGATGCGTTGCAGTTCCAGTTTGGTGTGTGGGAAGAAAGGTTGTCCACCTTGCGCTGGTGCGGGGATGTAGTGTACCTGTTTCGCATCGGCGAGCCAGGTGACACCTTCCTCCTGTCTGGCGGCATGTACCGTGATGGTCTGCAAGGGCACCCCATCCAGCACGTACTCACCGATCTCGTCCGCGATGGTCTCGTGGAGGATGGGGCCGTACTGGTCGTTGCCCAGTTCCACCCACACACGCGCATGGGGAACGAAGGAGGTGGTACCCTTTTCGATCACATGACCGGCCAGCTTCGCACCGGGCTTCAAGTGGATCGTCAACACCTGGTCCTCCGCGGAGACCTCGTTCACGATGAGTGTGTCCACGGGCACCCATTGGCCGGGTGCATTCACCTTCAAGCGGAATTCATTGTCCTTGCTGGCGAAGCGGAAGCAGACCTCGCCGCTGGCCGGGGTGGTGACCTGATGCGCATCGAGCTTCACCAAGGCACCAGCGACCGCTGTACCGTGGTCATCGCGCACCTTCACCAGCAGCCGATGCAGTTTCTCCTTCACCATGAAAACACCCAGATCCTGCGTTTGGCCCGCTTGCGCCGTGACATTCTTCGCGTGGGTCGCAGGGAAGTATTTGTCCGAAAGTGGTTCGATGAGGATCGGGATGTTGTTGCCCGAGGGGCATGGCGCCTCGAAACGCTCCACAGTGTTCATCTGCACCATCTGCCAGCCGCTGCCCTGGCCCGATGATCCACCGCCGTAGTTGATCGTGGTCACGGTGCGCGTGGTAGGTCCGTCGCCTCCCTTTACGTCGCTCTTCACCGGCTTGCCACTCTCATCCACTACAGTGCCGGTAATCTTTCCGAATGGCTTGAGGAAGATGCCGCCGGTGTGGTCCCATTGCTCACCGAAGAGCAAGGGCTTGCTGCCGCTCTGTGGGCGCACGGCCACTGCGAAGCCAGGATGAGACACGAAGAGCGTGGCTTCTGGTCCGCGGAACACGTTGACCTGATCGGTGAGCACGGGGATCTGGTCGAAGTGGAAGAAGCCATTGCCGTCTGTCCATGCGGTGCGTGTCTCGGTGTGCGTGGGATGGTCGGTGTCAGCGGGGCAGAACCAGCAGGTGTACGACCCATCGGGGTCGAGTTGGTACTTCAACTGCAGGATCACTTTCGCTCCGGGGATCACTTCGGTGGCCGAGGCGAATACGCGGCCGATGACGCGAGGTGCCCGCGGATGTAGCGTGAAGTCGATCTTGTACTGCTTCACCTGGAAGGCGCTGTTCCGCATCGGCTTGGGCGCGAAGGCTCCCAGGTCCTCCTCCCAGCCGCCTTCCACCACTGGATCGGCGGCGGTCTTGCCAGTGCTCCAGATCTTCACTTTGGTGGCGTAATTGATCGATCCGGTCGTGTCGTCGGTTTGCGCCACCACGAGGTATTCATCTGGCGTGTCCGGCATGTGTCGAACCAGGTTCTTCAGCGTGCCGGTGCCATCCGAGGCCGTGATGGTCTGTGCCACGATCGGGACCGCACCGTAGGGCGACAACGAGAAGGTTCCTTCGATGTCCTGCCCCTCGTTCTTCGGAATTCCGGCAGGCGTGTGCGAAGTCTGGCGTAGCACCTTCACCTGCACATTGGGCAGGGGCATGTCGTGCATGGCCTGGTTCTTCGCTGCGTCGCTTCTCACCTCAGCGCGCAGTGTGTAGGAACGCACGTATACCGCCTGGTCGGGCAATTGCACATCATCGCCCGGCTGTGCCATGATCTCCAGATCGGGGCTGCAGTAGTAGGGCGAGACCACTTCCAGCATGAGCACCCGGTAGGCGAGGCCCGCCTGCACCGTGGGAACGTCGCTCCATACCGGCTGGAAATTGTCATTGAAGTGGTGGATGTATGGCTCCGCCACGGTGACGTTGGCCGCCTGGTGCGCAGTGGGATTCAGCTGGTGATAGTCCACGATGAACTCACCATTGGCACCCGTGGTGAACACGCTGAGCACACGACCGCCATGGGCGATGTCCTCCATGGTGGGATCAAGGAACAATCCGGACGGTTGATCCACGCCGAGAATGACCTTGTCGTGCTGGCCAAGGTTGTTGTTGCCGTGGGTGATCGTGACATCCTCCAGCACCACACGTTCCACGAGCCGCACCTGCATGTGCTTCAGCGGCAGCGCGCCGTCGGTGGACACCGGATGGGGATCGCGGAACTTCTCCGTGGGGAAGGATGGCGCGGGCGGCAGCGCACCCGCGGGAGCCGCGTAGAGATCGGTCATCTGCGCCCAGGAACCGGCCTGTGCCGGGGATCCCGATCCGCCGCCCGTCCATGGCATGTACAGCACCTGTTCGCCCGCTGGCGCGGATGTTCCCCCCCATCCGTGGAGGTTGGTAGTGTTGGCCATGGACATGGGGACGTCCAGAGGTGCGGTCGTGGTCATGCCATCCTCCTTGAAGCGGTACAACAGACGGCCGCGCAGGCGCGCGTTGTGCAGCGGTTGCATGGTTTGCACCACGGTCGCCACCGCGACAGGCTGCTGGAAAGATGGTGGCACCGACGTCCCATCATGCAACATGAAAACGCACACCTCGCTGCGGCCCTGATTCTGGATCAGCACCGCGTTGTTCAGGTCTTTCGCCACCACCGCCAACGCGTACCAGGTGTCCTGCTTCAGGATCGGATCATAGGGTTGCCAGGGATAGCTGGGCACCATGAGCCCGGGACGAACGATGGGATTGTTGGCGTTGTAGTCGAGCGCCTGCCACATGGCCTCCACGGCGTTCTGTCCGGGCAGCAGTTCGATCAGTGTGAGATCGTAACGGATGTCGGCCCCCGCGAGCATGCCGATGGGCGGACTCCAGGTGAAGGTGGGCCAGGGTGTGGTGATGGAGTCGCCGCAGAAGGGCCAGGTGATCATCGGCGGCTGGGCGTGAGTGATGGTGAAGAAGAGGCATCCCGCAGGTGCTTCGTCACTGAAGGGGATGCCTGTCTGGTAGTCCACCGCGCGCAGGCAAAGCGTGTAGTTGCCTTCGGGCATCAGGCCCGTTTGCTGCACCATGTTCTGGACACTTGGAGGCGCCACCACCGTCACGTTGCCGGGATCGAAGAAGTTGAGCGACGGACTTCCTGCCTGTATCACGCGCGTTTCGAAGATGCCGAGCATGATGGGTTGCGGTGGCAAGTAGCTGACATTGGTGCGCACACTGTAGCCATTGTCGCCTTCGATGGATCCCACCAGCTTCAGGTTCAACACCTGGTCGGAAGTGTTCGTGAGGCTCACCAGCAACTGGTTCTGGTAGTTGTACAGGAAGGGGCTGAAGGGCGGGTTGACGATCGGCGTGACGATCACCTCGTTCTGCCCGTGCGCACAGAAGGCAAAAAGCAGCGGCATCAAACGGAGCATCCGGTCGACCGTGAAGGAGCGGGTGTTGTGCGTGCGCATGGCTCAGAAGCGTATGTCGAGGCCCAGCAAGCCGGTGTCCTCGGTGAAGGAAGGGATGGCGGGATCGCGTGAACGGTTCACCTGGTGCAACAACTGAAGCGAGAAGCTGAAGCGCTTGGATGGAGCGTAATTCACGTCGAAGCCCAGCTGCCAGGTGTTGCCCGCTGTTCCGTTTGGCAGGGTGTTCCAAAGCGTGATGTTGCGCAACCGCGTGCCCAGCTTGTCCTTCAGCCATTGCCGCCCGGCGTTGATCTGGAACCCTGAGCTGGAGGTGCGGCCCACGAAGGTCTCCGTGCCCCGGTGGATGGGGCCACCACCGAGGGAGGCGCCCCATTGCTTCCAACCGCGCGTGTAGTTCAGTTCGAGATGTGTGCCCGTGAGCTGTGCGCTGTTGGTGACGCCCACGGTGAGGTCGTTCAGCGCGAAGTGGTTCGCGGTAAGATGTACGGTGTGCGTGCCGCTACTGCGCGCATAGTGCAGGCGCGGCTGCACCAGGATGTTCCGGCTCACCTGCCGCAGCAGGGCGGTATCCTGCACGGTGGCACGCTGCGGTTGTTGCGTGATACCAAAGTTGCTGAAGTTGATCAGCATGCCGAAAGCCTTGCCACTGGCGTAGTTCAGGCCCGCGTTGCCAATGATGCGCCGCGCGGTGCTGCTGCGCTGCCGCTTCACATTGTTCTGCTGCCAGCCCGCCGTCAGGTTCATGTTCAACTTGTTCTTCAGGAAGCCGCTCACGGCCGTGGCGGTCACCTGCTGTACGTCGCTCTGGAAGAAGTAGGCGCCCATGCTCTGGTAGTCTGGATCCACACGCCGGTAGTTGAGCTTGTAGCGGGCGCGGGGTTGTTTCAGACTGAGCCCTGTATCGAACGCGAGGAGCGCGGCGGTGCTGGTGCGCTGCGTGAAGAGGCCTCCCAGCGTGGTGGTCACCGCGGGATCCATATCCGCCACGGGAGCGCGCGTATCACGTGTCCAACTGCTTGTGGCCGCATCCACCTCCCAGCTCAGCCGCTCGCCGAGCTTCAACTTCGTCGCCAGGCCGATCACCATGTTCTCCGCTGGTGCCAGGTCCATGGTCACAGGGTCGGGGATCGAGCGTGGGTCATCCCTCCCGCGCAGCATCACCAGGTCGATATAGTGGTCCTCCTTGCCCATGCCCACCTTCACAGCGTAGGCGCTGCGTCGGTAAGAGGGCACGGGTACCGCACTGAGGAAGGCCGCAGGATCGTAAGTGGCCGTAGTATCCTCGTGTACCGCCTGGCGGAAGCGGCCATACACGAAGCCGAAACGGAACTTGCCCGGATCCAACTCCACGCCCGCCATCAATGCGCGATGACCGGCGAGCGTGAAGCGGGAAAAATGCACGTCGCGATATCCCAGGTGCACCTTCACCCACTTGTAGTGCGGGCTCAAACCGAACTGGTTGAAGGGCTGCTGGAACTCCCTGTGCTGGTCGCTGACGATCACCAGGAAGGGCATCTGCACACCCTGCACGCTCATGGTGGGCGTTCCGCTGATGGTCCAGTAGAAAGGTGTGCGCCGCGGATCGATGCCCTGGACCGCGTAGAAGCCGAGCTGGGCACGAACGCCAGCGTTGAAACGCACCGGCTGCAGCTGCCCCACAGTACCGATATCCTGCGCCCTTCCGGCGTTTGGCATCACCAGCACCAGCAGCAGTGGCCAGGCCTTGCACGGAACGGTTCGCGGTCTGCGGAACATGCACCCGTGAAACTACCCGGCCACCCCTGCGCGGTCGGTGGCGATCGCGTGATCGGGCGCTGCGATCTAGCGGTTGGCGGATCAGACCTGGAACACCTTCTGGAATTCCTCCCGCCGGCTTTTGGCCAGGGGCACGGTGCTTCCGTCGTCCATCACCAGGTAACCGCCATCGGTGCGCACGTACTTGCTCAGGTGTGCCGGATTGATCAGGTGGCTCTGATGGGTGCGGAAGAAGCCCAGTGGCACGAGCAACTCGTCGAGTTCCTTCAGCGTGCGGGACAGCAGCATCTTGCGTCCGCCGCTGAGGATGATGTGCGTGTAATTGCTATCGGCCTCGCAACGCACGATGTGTCCGGTACCGATGAAGTCCACACCGTCGCGTGTGGGCAGGGCGATGCGCGGGTCGCGGACCCCTCCTGGACCGGTGTTATGCAGCAACAATTTCACATGCTGGCCACGCGGCTCACTCCCCAGGCGCGCCAGAGCTTTGTCTACGGCGGTCCTTAACTCCGCGGGCTGCACGGGTTTGAGCAGATAGTCGGCGGCGCTGAATCGGAAGGCGCGGATGGCGAAGGCGTCGAAGGCGGTGACGAAGATGACCTGGGCGCGCAGGTCGCCAAGTTTCTCAAGCACTTGAAAGCCGTCCATGCGCGGCATCTGCACATCGAGGAAGACCAGGTCAGGGTCGTGCTCGCGGACAGCGATAATGGATTCGGCACCACTGGTACACAAGGCCACGATGCGCAACTGTGGGCAGTGGTGCTCCAGTTCGAGGCGTAGCGTCTCACGGCTGTGCTTCTCGTCGTCCACGATGATTATGCGGTGGCTCATGTTCCGGTCGTTTCCAAAGTAATGGGAATGCGTACGGTGACACGGGTGCCAGCAGGCCCGCCCTCCGCATCGACCAGATCGTCCACCTGCGCGAAAAGGCCCAGGCCCATGGCCTTTGCGGTGAGTTCCATCCGCTCGGCGGTGATCCGCATGCCAAAGGAGCGCTCGCGTGGTCCCTGCCCCTGCTTCAGTTCCTCGGCCTTGGCGCGCCCCACACCGTCGTCCTCGATCACGCACAGAACATGGTCCCCATCGCGTGCGATGGCGACGCGCAACTCGCCATGCCCCTCCCTGTTCATCAGGCCGTGCCAGATGGCGTTCTCCACATAGGGTTGCAGCAGCATGGGCGGCACGCGAACGGCATCCAGATCGAGTGCGGGATCCACCTCGAAGTGCCGGGCGAATTTGTCCTCCAGGCGCATGGCCTCGATGTCCACGTAGAGGCGCAATGCCTCGAGCTCGTCGCGGAGCGGCACCAGTGGCGCACGGCTGTTGTGCAGCACCTTTCGGATAAGCAGGGCGAACTTGCCGAGGTAGTCGGCCGTGCTGCGCGGATCCTTGGTAAGGGCGTAGTACTTTATGGAGTTAAGACTGTTGAAGAGGAAGTGCGGGTTCATCTGCGCGCGCAGGGCCTGCATCTCCACCTCCGCAAGCCGGCGCTGGAAGGCGGCACGGCGGCGAATGGAAGCGACGCGCAGACGGTATGCGATCAGCAAAGCGAAGGCCAGCAGCGACAGTCCGCCAAGCCGCGCCCAAGTGGTCTTGTACCAGGGCGCCAGGATGGAGATCGGGATCCCGCGCACGTTATCCATGGGGCGGCCTTCCAGTGCGGTGCGTACTTGCAGGGTGTAATCACCCGGTGCCAGTGCGGCGAAGCGCATTGCACGTTCGGTCCCAAGGTCGGCCCAGGCACTGTCCAGGCCGAGCAGCCTGTACTGATACCGGTGATCGAATGGGAAGGAGAGATCGATGGCGGCGAACTGGACCAGCAGCGGTTGTGCTGCCCATGCGAGTGTGATACTGCTGTTGGCATCATGTGGGAGCGGCAGGTCCCCATCGCGATCGGCGATGCGTGTCCATTCGATGGGCGCCGGCTCATCGGGAGCCAGCAGTTCACGTGTGTCGAAGACCTGCACTCGTGGTTCGCCCTCCACACCGAGCAACAGCAGACCGCCACGGGTCACATGGATCGCGGCATCCATGGTCTGTAGTCGTAACAGTCCATCGCTCATGCTGAAGTGGCGCCGGTCGCCGGTCCGCGTATCCAGCATGTCCACGCCCATGTTGATCACCCAGATCCGGTCCTGGTCATCGATCGTAAAGTCATGCGTGGTCTCCCGATCGTGGAGTTTGCTACCTGCCGGTGCGTGGATGGAGAATACGCCGTGTGCGTCCACCACTACCCGGCGGATACCTGCGAACACACGACTAACCCACATGCCACCACGGCTGTCACGGGCAATGTCGTAGATGTGCGGAGCGGATGATCCGGTCCGTTCACGCAGGTCCTTGCCGAAGTTGAACCACTTTCTTAAGGGCGGGTCGAGGATGCTGAGCCCCTGGTGGGTACCGAACCAGATACGCCCCAGGGTGTCCTGCGCAATGGCACGGACCTGGGTGTCACTGATCAAGCTGTTGGGGTCGCTTGGTTCATGCCGGAAGCGTTCCAGCAATTCTCCACTGCCATCGAAGCACATCACCCCCTCGCCTGCGGTACCCACCCACACCCGTCCCCGATCATCCTCAAAAAGGCTGCGGCAGAACACTGGGTTTTCGGTCACCGGCACCAAGGCCGATCCACCACCGGGCATACGCAACAACCCCTTGCGCGTGGCCGCCCAGAGGCTGCCATCCCGGGTGATCAACAGGCGGTTCACGAGCACCGGGCGTCCGTTGGGTGCGAGGGGTGATCCTATCACCTGCCAACTGCCGTCCGCGTGGCGCTTCAAAACCCCCAGACCATCATAAGTCCCGATGTATAGTTCATCGGTACTGGGATGTTCAGCGAATGCGGAGACCCAGATCGGGACATCATCGATGCGACCATCATCCGGAAAAGTCCATAAAGTGCTCTCGAACCTTGGGCGTGTCAGCTGGAACAGCCCCAGGTCCGAGCAGAGTAGCGTGGTGCCGTCGTGCAAGGTGAGCAGGCCGCGCAGGTATGTGCCTCCCGGTACCTCGGTGCGTGCTTCCAAAGTGTGCCTCCGCACATACTGTGGTTCGTGCACATTGAGCACCATCACACCCATGTCCTGTGTGCCCACCCAGAGATGGTCACCATCCAGTACCGCCAGATGCCCTGTGTAGTTCATTGCCAGACCGTCCTCGCGTGGGTAGGTGATCGGCCGCATGCTACCATCGCGCAGATCGTAACGCCGGACGCCCCAGCTCCAGGGAGCCATCCACAGTGCACCGGCATGGACGATGGAAGGACCAGCCTTGTATCCGGTCGCACCCACATCCGGAGGCGACAGGCGAACCACATTGCCCGACACCGGATCCAGCACATGGATGGCCCGTGCACCCACGATCAACAGCCGATCTTTTTGGAAAGGATGTTCATGATATCGATAACACATGGTCTCTCCCTGTGGCATGGGCCACCGCTGGTAGGTGGCATCACGGGTGTCATAGCGCATGGGCCCTGCGGAAGAGGCGATCCAGAGCCCTCCCCGCTCATCGAGATGCAGCCCCGTCACTTGTGGCCAGTCGATGCCATCGGGATGTGGCGGACGCATCGCCTTTCGTGTGCGTGTGTCGAAGCCACAGGGGCCGTTCTCCGTAGCGAGCCAGAGCACACGGTCATCCTGGAGCACCATGGCCTCGATATTCCGGCCTGCGATGCTGGTGCTGTCCTGTGGGTCATGGACAAAATGGGCCACGGTGACCCCGTTGGTGAGGAACAAACCTTCCCAGCTACCGAACCATACGCGGCCGAGGCTGTCCTGCACCGCCACAGCCAATCCGCGGTCGGCCAGGCCCGGCAAGTGTTCCACCTTGCGGAACGCGCGCGCCAGCGGTACATGCTGGGCAATGGCCGATGTGCATAGACATGCACAAACCATCACCATTATGAGGCGCTTGAAAGAAGGCTGCTTGATCACCCTCCGAAGTTCGCCGATCCCTTGTTGCCGCAAGTATCATGATCGCGTGAACGAACGGCCCGATCGCGTATCACGCCAAAGCCGATCACCAGGTCAAGGTCCATTCCCGGGGACCATCAACCGCAGTAAAAATGGTTCCTCTGCATTCCTGATGAGCCGCGCAAGATCCGTGGCATCCCAGGGTGCCACACGTTCATGCTCCACACGCAGATGGCTTTCCAGCACCCAGGTCCCTTCGGCGCGTCGCTTCGCACTACGTTCCAGGGAACAGCCCGGACCAAGCACGGTCATGGCAGCAGGGTCCGGCACAACAACTACGGGTGTTACGAAACGCAGATCGAAGCGGAAACGGTCCTCCTGTGCAAAGTCCCAATGAAATGGCAACGTCCGGCCTTCCGCACTGAATTGGGCGGGGACCACATGTGCGATGAGGGGTGTGAGGTCCATGACCCAGGTGCTATCCGTTTCACGCACCAGAATGTCGTCCACTTCCAACTGCGTTCCGCTACGGAAACGATAGGGTGGATGGGTGCTCAGTTCACTCTGCCATGGATCCGGGGCCACAGCGCCCGGCATATCCGATACCCGCCAGCCGTACAGGGGGTCCACCGTGCTGTCGATCGGGAAGCCCAGGTATGCGGCCCTCCCCAAGGTGCTGAACTGCCCGCTGAGGAACACCCGGACCTCGCCCCTAATGGTGCCCTGCTCAAGATCCACCTCGAGCGCGTACTCCACACCGCGCACGTTGGATGCGGGATCATCCATGGGCAGGTCCACGAACACCGCCGGGCGTTCCAGGTCCTCGATGAGGATGCCCAGGTCCACATGGAGCGCGGGGGTGCCCTGCCAATAGAAGGGCAGCTCGTTGGCCAGCCAGCCCATGCGCGTGCGTTTGGGATGAAGCCAGTAGTGTTCATACCGGTCGGATACGCGGAAAAGGAGCTCACTATCCCAAAGGGATGTGAGGTACAGTTCGTTCATCCGGCCGATGCGCTTGTCGAGGACATACGCCGTTGCATGATCCGCCCGCAGCAGGTTGATCAACTTGGAATACATGTCATACCGGCTGATGTCGCGCAGGCGTCCCTCGCGCACCTGATCGCCGATGCGTGCGTTGCCTCGGTCGAGGTCGAAATACCAGAGGCGGTCATCCTCGTATGTGAAGTGCTGTGCGATGTGGTCATGCACGTGAGTGATGCGGCGGGCAGGCAGGCTGTCAGGGATACTCAGCGAGATGCGTCGGACGAATTCCTTCACGTACTGGTTCTGCTTGTCCGGTATCCGCTTGCGGGCCACCTGGCGCCACCAGAAGGCACGTGCCTCACGGTGACGCACCACCTGCATCCAGTAGGGATTCGGGAAGGCGATCCCACTGAGACGGTCGCGCCGCCAGTAACGAATATCATCCGGCTCCAGGCGCATCACCAGGTGGGGCAGGTCGGCGGCCTGGCGTGCGTTCACTTCCGCCATGCTGCCGGGCAGGTCGTTCTGCTCCCAGCGCAGGGTCACCTCATTGCCTTTCTCAATGCGTTCCATGGGCGGCGGACCGGCAATGTGCAGGCCATGCTTCAGATTGAATAGGACCTCAATAGTTTGCCGCCGGATGGGCAGCTCTCCATGGAGGAACACACGCCAACTCGTGAGCCGCGCCCAGTTGTCCACCCACTCCATTCCTCTCCAACCCATCGTCGCGGGCCAGTTGTAGTCGTAGGGCAGCATATACTTCCAATGCAGCTCCACGGTGTCGCCCGGCGCGATATCCTGCACGGCGATCACCTGACTCCATGCCTTCTCGATGGTGCGCAGCGTGCGCAGTTCATCCTCCTCCATCCTTGGGATCGCGGGCAGGTCGTGCCACGCACCACCACGCTTCACCCGGGCCTGGAAATGATCCAGCCGCATATTGAGCCAGCGTGTGCGTGGCGCTACCTCGCGCAAGTGCCAGGGATCGAAGCGGCGGTCGTACGGGGGATCCAGGCTTTCAGGCAGTACTACCGTCCCGTGCCGTGCGATGTCCTCTCCGTTGGTGAAGTGGATGATGCGGCGCCTTTCGAAGAACACCGCCAGGAACTGCGGCTTCGCATTGCGCAGGCGGATGGAGAGGTGATCCTCCAGCACTTCGCTGCCGCGCGACGGCAGGGCATCATCCCATTGTGCCAGACCGTGATCCGCGGCGCACAGTGCGAGGGCCAGTAGAAAAGCCCTTACTTCTTGCGGAAGAACAGACGCAACGGAACACCTGTGAAGCGCCAATGCTCGCGCAGGCGGTTCTCCAGGAAGCGCTCGTAGCTGGGCTTGATGTATTGCGGCAGGTTGCAATAGAATACAAAGGTCGGCACGTGCGTGGGCAGCTGTGTGATGAACTTGATGCTGACCTGCTTGCCTTTGTACATGGGTGGTGCCTGCCGCTCGATGATGGGCAGCAGCACATCATTGAGTTTGCGCGTCGGGATGCGACGCTGGCGGTCCTCATGCACGCGCATGGCGAGTTCCATGGCTTTCAGGATGCGCTGTTTCTCCAACACCGAGATGAACAACACCGGCACATCCGTGAATGGTTCCATGCGCTCCTTCACCCCGGCTTCGAAGGCCTTCATGGTGTTGGTCTCCTTCTCGATCAGGTCCCACTTGTTCACCAGCACCACCAAGCCTTTGCCGTTCTTCTGGATGATCGAGAGAATGTGCAGATCCTGCTGCTGGATGCCGTCGCGCGCATCGAGCATCAGCAGGCAAACGTCGCTCTCCTCGATGGCCCTCACAGAGCGAAGCACACTATAGAACTCGATGTCCTCCTCCACCTTGGCCTTGCGGCGTATGCCTGCGGTGTCCAGTAGCATTACATCATGCCCGAAAACATTCCAGCGCGTGTTGATGGGGTCGCGCGTGGTGCCAGCCACCGGGGTGACGATGCTCTGCTCCCGGCCGAGCAGGGCGTTCACCAGGGACGATTTGCCCACGTTCGGCTTGCCTACGATCGCGAAACGCGGGACATCCGGCTCGGGTTCCTTGCTGGGCTTGTTGAAGGTCTTCACCACGGCATCCAGCAGGTCACCACTGCCCGCACCACTTACAGCGGCCAGCTCGTGTACCTCTCCCAGGCCCAGGCCATAGAACTCCGCGGCGCCAAAGCCCATATCCGGCGAGTCCACCTTGTTCGCTGCGAGCACCACGGGTTTGCGCGCCTTGCGAAGCATTCCGGCGATGGCTTCATCCAGGCCGGTGATCCCGCCTTTTACATCCACCATGAATAGCACGGTGTCCGCCTCCTCGATCGCGAGTTCCACCTGCCTGCGTATCTCCGCCTCGAACACATCATCGCTTCCACTGATGTAGCCGCCCGTGTCGATCACACTGAAGACCACCCCATTCCATTCGACCTTGCCATAGTGGCGGTCGCGCGTGGTGCCTGCCGTGGGGTCGGTGATGGCCTCGCGGCTCTCCACCAGACGGTTGAAGAGTGTGCTCTTACCCACGTTGGGCCTGCCTACGATGGCGACGATGTTGCCCATGTTGCTTTGGTGAATGGCGAATGGTCAATGGTGAATGGAACACTCCTTCGGGAGATCATTGACCATTCGCCGTTGTAATTCAGTATCCGTAACGCTTCAGCTTCCGTTCATCCTCGCGCCAGTCGGGATCCACCTTCACGCGAAGATCGAGGAAGACCTTGTTGCCCACGAAGGCCTCAATGGCCCTGCGCGCCTCGGTGCCGAGTTTGCGCAGCGCCTTGCCACCCTGCCCGATGATGATCCCTTTCTGACTTTCGCGCATCACGATCACATCGGCCTGGATACGGGTCAGGTCGGTCCCTTCCTCGAAGCTGTTGACCACGATCTGGGTGCTGTAGGGGATCTCCTGTTTGTAGTAGGACAGCACCTTCTCCCGGATCATCTCACTTACGAAGAAGCGCATGTCGCGGTCGCTCATCTCGTCTTTGGGAAAGTACGGCGGGTGTTCGGGAAGGAGACCTTCCAAGTGGGTGCGCAACTCATCCACGTTGAGACCATGCATGGCACTGATGGGCACCACCTTGGCCTCCGGGAAGGTGGCCTGCCAGTCTTCAAGCGATGCGAGCACCTCCTCCTCACTCCCGGTATCCACCTTGTTCACCAGCACCAGCATCGGCCCTTTGAAACGGTTCGCCCGGCGCACCACATTCTCCGCCTTTTGCGGGTGTTGCCCCAATTCCACCAACACGATCAGAACGTCAGCGTCGATCAGCGCCTCATCCACGGCATCCATCATGCGCTCATGCATGCGGTACTGCGGATCAAGGATGCCCGGGGTGTCGCTCAACACCATTTGGTGGTCCGGGCCATTGAGGATGCCCAAAATGCGGTGGCGCGTGGTCTGGGCCTTGGGGTTGACGATCACCAGACGCTCCCCCAGCAGGGCGTTGAGCAGGGTGCTCTTCCCCACGTTGGGTTCACCGATGATGTTGACGTATCCGGCTTTGTGTGCCATATCTGGTCCTGAAACACCGAACCCGGCTTTCGCCGGGTTCGCTTGTAGCGGGGGTAGGACTCGAACCTACGTCCGCCGTACGGCGGATATGAGCCCGACCATCTACCGGCTCAGCAAAGAACGGAGGAATTCCCGGCCCGAACCTGACTTTAGCTGTTTTTCTCTCCTCCGCGCATGTGCCCGATCCGTGCACTCTTCTGAATAAAGCAGTATCCATGGACGATAGCTCACCGTCCATCCCTTGGTGGCCAGTTCATTGTGGGACTTGAACCGATCTTCAAGGTCGCTGCTTTCTCCCACGTACAATTTGTCGTGGTCGGGTGAGTACAAAGCATAGACCCAATGAGGCATGGGCGAAAAGAGAAGCCCCGGCTTTCACCGGGGCTCTTTGTAGCGGGGGTAGGACTCGAACCTACGGCCTTCGGGTTATGAGCCCGACGAGCTACCATCTGCTCCACCCCGCAATGGAGCGCAAATGTAACACTCCTGGGGGCAATTCCATTCAATCCACCACCCGCAGGGCGATCGGGGCCAGGTCGTAGGTACGTGAACCAGCTGGGGCATTCTCCAGTGAGGCCTTGATGCGTTCCACATAGATCTTGTCGCCCGGGCGCAGGGAGCCCAGTGCGGTGCGCATCTGCGTGGTGAACGCGTTGCCTGTGGTGTTGAAGTACAGGGGAGGCGAACCTCCGCGGACGATGGCCAGTTCGAAGGAGCGCACGCGCCAGGGGTCGTCCCATTCGCTATCCACCAGCCGGGCCAGCACCCCTTGGGCGGCCTGCATCTCTGAGCGCTTCACCTGGTGGTCCGAGGGATCCTTGCCCGCGGTGAAGGCCGTTGGTGGTGGCAGGTCCTTCACCCGGAACCGCACCGGACCAATGCGCCGCGTGCCGCCATCGGGTAGCGTGGCAATGGCGGACAATTCGGCCTGGCTTCCGGAAACACCGGAGGCGACCCAGCCCTGTGCCGTGCGCCGGATGCTGCCTGTGGAGATGGTGGCCTGCACACGGTCCGCGGGTACACCGGGCACGGATAGTTCAATTGGATTGTCCACCCCGCGATAGAGCACGTTCATCTTGGTGGGTGCGGCCACCAGCAACGGCGGCATCACATGGAAGCTCGTGCTGTAGGGGATCTCCTCCACGCCATTGGGTCCCTCGAAGCGGATATGGCCCGTTGCGGTATGTTCCCCCACCCGGTCCCCACGCACACTCAGCAAGGCTTTGCCATCCTGGCCGATCCGCAGTTTTTCTCCTGTGCTGAGTTCCACATGAGGCGGGTTCAATGGATCATAGGCGGCAAGGAAGACCTCGGCATGGAACGAATCGCCCACCATGACCACCGGGCTGCGCGGAATGACCGCCGTGGTGAGGGTGCCGAATTTGTAATCATCCTGCTCCACGGAACGGTACAACCATTTCACGACATCATTTTCCGCCGCGCGTACATCAGCCTGTAGCTTGGACATGGTGGCGATACCGGCCGCCAGGGGAACATCGTAGAAGCTGGTGGACTCCCAGTTGTTCCGCGTTCCTGACGCGTCGCGGCGGTCACCAAGGTCGAACAGCATATCCAGGGAATGTGCAAGCTCCCCACCGCGCGACCCGGCCAGAGCCCTGAGGCTGTCGCGAAAAGCAGTGACGCGTTCCTTGATGTCATGTGCCGTCCCTTCCCCTTTCCGGGGCATGGCGGGTTCGCTGCCTACCAGCATGCGCGTGAGCGTGGTCCGGTCGTCCTTGGCATCCAGGGCGAGCAGCGCGCGCAACGTGTCCCTTCCGTTGGCATCTGGTCCACGCAACAAAGCGGGGTCCAGTCGGTCCGCAAGAGCGACAGCGGTGGCTTTGATGCCTTCGATATGTTCCACAAGCGCGTCAGCTTGGGCCTTCACACGAAGAGCCTTCAGATGTTGTTCCCCGAATTTTTCCGGGAAGCGCTCCGCAGCCTCGGCGAATACGGCGTACTCCAGAGCCGAGCGCTGCTCGTGGGCACGCTCGCTACGCACCAACTCGGCGTCCATGATGGCGAAGGCATCGAGCACCTCCTTGCTCACATTCAACGCGAGCATAGCGGTGAGCACGAGGTACATCATATTGATCATACGTTGACGGGGCGGGAGCTTGATGACGGCCATGACTTGGGGGCTTGGGGTTCACAACAGTGAATGACCATGCCCTCAATGGGTAACGTCATTGCAAAGAAGAGCCGCGATGAAAAGGCGTCCCAGGGAATGCCTGATGCTTAGGCTTGCGCCTCCTCGGAAAGCTCCTCCGACCGGAGGGAAGCTTCTTCCCACTGCTGCATGGTGGCCGCGATCTTCTGGGCCAGTTCACCGAGTTTGGCATATCCCTTCTCCAGCGCATCTGCCGGGATACCACCCTTCATCACTTCGGCCTGCAGGAGCTTCTCCTCCTGCTCCATCTCCGCCAATTGTTTCTCCAGGCGCTGCACCTGGTTCTGCACCCGGCGAAGTTCCTTCTCGCGTTCCCTGCGCTCATGATAGTCGTTCCTGACATCTTTGCCGCCACCATTCGACTTGGTCGTCCGCGCGCGTTGCGTATCACTCTTTCCGATGTCCGCGCCTTGCAGGGCCTTGCGCTTTTCGATCAGCTCCAGGATGTCCATGTGCTGATCCCGGATGCGGAATTCGTCGAGTTCCAGGATCCTGTTGGTCAAGCCTGTGAGAAAATCGCGATCGTGACTGACCAGCAGGAAGGTGCCGTGGTAATTCTTCAATGCCTCCTTCAAGACATCCTTGCTCTGGATGTCCAGATGGTGCGTGGGTTCGTCCAGGATGAGGAAGTTGAGCGGCTTGAGCAACATGCAGCATAAGGCCAGCCGGGCACGTTCACCACCACTTAGCACTTTCACTTTCTTGTCCACGTCCTCGCCACTGAACATGAAGGCGCCGAGCATGGCACGCACGCGCGTGCGATTATCTTCACTTGCCGCCTCCTCTGCGGTCTCCAGCACGGTACGCTGCGGGGTCATGCGCTCGGGCATATCCTGCGCGTAGTACCCAAGGATCACATTGTGCCCCAGTTTGATCTCGCCCTCATACGGCTCCTCCCCCACGATCATCCGGACCAATGTGGATTTGCCCGTTCCGTTGGCGCCCACCAATGCGAGGTGCTCACCCTTTGCAATAGTGAGTTCCGCGTTCCGGAAAATGATCTTGCTCCCGTAAGCCTTGCTTACGGCTTTCACCTCGCAGACCAACTTGCCTGAGCTGGGTGCAGGTGGGAACTTCACGAGCATCTTCCTCAGGTCCTCATCTTCCTCTTCGATACGGTCCAGCTTTTCCAGCTTGGTGATGAGGCTTTGAGCAAAGGCGGCCTTGCTGGCTTTCGCGCGGAACTTATTGATCAGTTTCTCGGTCTCCTGAATGTACTTCTGCTGGTCCTTCGCAGCAGCGGCCTGTTGTTCACGCTCGATCTTGCGCAGTTCCACATACTGGCTCCAGGGCACCTTGCGGTCGATGATCCGGCCGTTGGCCACCTCGATCGTGCGGCTGGTGAGGCGGTCCAAAAAGGTCTTGTCGTGCGAAATGATCACCAGCGCGGCCGGGTACGTGCGGAGCAGGTCCTCCAGCCATTGAATGGCCGGAAGGTCCAGATGGTTGGTGGGTTCGTCCAGCAGAAGAAGGTCCGGCCGCATCAGCAGGATACGCGCCAGTTCGGCGCGCATGCGCCAACCGCCGCTGAGTTCGCCGAGGGGGCGATGCATGTCATTGCCCACGAAACCGATCCCCTTGAGCATACGCTCGATCTGCATGTCGTGGTCGGCGGCCCCGAGTGCATTGAGCCGTTCGTGGGCATGGGCGAGCAGGGTGGCAAGTTCCATGGCCTCTTCGTCGGTGGTAGCCTTTTCCAGGTCGGCGGTGATGCTTTCCAGTGAAGCATTCAAGTGCTGTGCCTCGGCGAAGGCCTTCTCCGCAACCTGCCAGGGACTGAGCTTGAGGTCATGTGTCATCTCCTGGGGCAGGTAGCCCATGGTCAGTTCCTTGGGCCGCCCCAATACCCCCTGGTCATAAGATTGCTGGCCAGCCAGGATCTTCAATAGCGTGCTTTTGCCTGCTCCATTGCGGCCCACCAGCCCAATGCGATCGTCCGCACCAATGAAGAAGGACACCTCGTCGAACAATGGACGCACACCGAAGTGCAGTGTAAGGCCTTGGATCGTGAGCATGGGGGCGCAAAAGTAGCGAAGCCCCGCAGGGCGGGGCTTCGCAATGAGGTATCGGCCTGGTTCAGAAGTTCCAGAGGTCGTGCTCGAACTCGAAAAGCGCCTGTTTGATCTCCTCGCCTTCCAACAGGGCATCCAGGCCTGTCTTGTAGTCGCTCAACTGGCGGTCATATACGTTGCTCCACTTCGTGATGTAGCTGCTGAACTGCCGCTTCCAGAAGATGTCCTCATAGCTGCGGCGTTCCGCGTCGTTCTCCCGGTTGAACGCATCCCAGTTGGCGAACACATACCGGCATTCCGGGTAGTACAGCCAGAAGATGGGTGCATAACCGCGCACTTCGCCATCCTCGCCCCGCACCTCCTTCATGGGTGCGATGCCGATGATGCGGATGTCCATGCTGGAGCGCTGCTTGTCGAAGATCCAGTCCTCCTTCAGGCGGTACATCTTGATGTCCCGGCTCTCCAAGGGGATCTCCTGCACCACCATTTCCATATCACCGGTCTCCAGTGATTCGGTGTACTGGGTGTCCACGCGCATGAACATCTCCTTCAATTCGGTGGCGAGAAGGGGTTTGCGGAACTCATCGTCCGTCAGCAGCGGTCCGGGGTCGTAGGCGGTGATGGAACCGTCCACCATCAGCCCCTGTCGTATCACATCGAAGAGGCTCTTGCGATCGTTGATGGCCTCGGTGGGGTAGTACAGCGGGTGGTTGATCTTTTCGCGCAGGTCGACTGTACGCCACACGCGCCGCATCCACATCACATCCGCTTCACGGATGTGCGCGTAGGGGACCACCCGCTTGGTCTTCGTGTGCTCCTTGATGTACGCCCCGTCAAGTACGGTCTGGGCAATGGCCACAGGCACTGCCCACCATCCTGCTACGGCGATCACAGCGGCTGCCAGAATGTTCTTGAGGTTCGTCATCTTCGGATGTTGTTGGAATGATCCCGTTACACCACCTTGAACGCAAGGGAACCCAGGTTCCGCACGGTGCCGTCCGGCCCTCGTGCCTTGATGCCTTCGATGTAGATCTTCTGACCCGGCTTGGCCTTGGAGAACATTTCCTTCATGTCACTGCTCACAGCGGGGCCTTTTGTCATTTTCTCGATCGGGGTACCTCCCACGATCATGGTGACCCTGTACTCCACGACATCGAATTTCAGGTCGAATTCGAAGTCGAGCATCTTGGCGATGACCCCCTGGGAGGCTGTGAGTTCGGTCTTCTTGATCGTCTCGTCGTTCACGCTCTTGCCGCCGAAGAAGGGCGTGGGGTTGGGTACGTTCTTCACGCGGAACTCAATACCCGGCATGGACTTCTTGGTCCCGTCGGGGTTGGTGACGGTCACCCCCACCAGGGCTTTGGCATCCTTGCCCGGACGTACGATGAATCCAGTGGCGGCCTTGCTGATGCTGCCATTGCTCATACTCGGTGCGATATCCTTCGCGCTGTAACCTGCGACGCTGACATCCACCGGGTTGTCCACTCCGCGGTAGAACACGTTCATCTTGGTGGGGCTCACCACCAGGTTGGGGGTGGCCACCTCATAGCTGGTCGTGAACACTTCGACCTGCTCCTCGCCGCCCACTGGCTTGAACTTGATGATGCCACTCACGGATCGCAGACCCGATCCAGAAGCGGTCTGTTCCAACTTGGCTTGCGTTCCTTCCATGGGAAGCTTGACGGACTCGCCAATGATCTTCTTGGCTACGGTATCGACCGTCGCCCCGGGTCCCGCGATGTAAACCTCAGGGACGTTCTGGTCATCGTATGCACCAAGGAAAATGTCTGCCCGATAGGTGCCTCCGACGGTCACATAACTGCTCTGAGGCTTCACGATGGCCGTGAGCTTGTTGAACTTGAAGCTCTCACCCTCCACTTCACCGAGCATCCAGTTGACCAACTCGTTCTCCGAGTTGCGGATGTCCATCTGGATCTTGGAAAGAATGGTGATCCCGGCAGCCAGGGGAACATGGTAGAAGTTCAGCGCCTCCCACGTCACGGGCTTCCCGCCGGAATCCTTCAGGCCCTCGAAGTTGAAGATCTGGTCGATGTTGCTGACCAGCTGATCGTTGCCCGTTGCGGCCAGCTTCAACCGATCGCGGAAGGCTTCCAGTTTGGTACGCAGTTCCACAGCCCCATACTCGATCTCCTTGGGTGCACCAGGGTCACCCATGCCCATCAAATTGGTGAGCACGGTGTAATTATCCTTGCCTTTGACACGGTCGAGCGGACGCAGCATGGGCCGGCCCTTGTCATCCTTCATCACAACGGAATCCAACGGGAGTTTGTCCGTGCCGGCGATCACGCGCGCCTTGATGGTGTCGATATAGGTGAATAACTCACCCGCTTCGCGTTGCACGAGTTGCGCGGCATCCCAGGCGGTGCCATACTTCTCCCGGTTCTCCGTGGCGAGGCTTCCGAAGGTGCCGTAAGTGTCATCCATTTTCTCCGCCAGGGTGAGCTTGGTGGTCTCCAGCCCCTTGTTCACCGTGACGAAGCTGTCCAGGATCTCTTTTGATACGTTAAGCGCCAGCAGAGCCGTCAACACGAGATACATCATGTTGATCATCTTCTGCCTGGGCGACAGTTTACCGCTTGCCATCTTGTTCCTACAGGTTGATCTGGTTCCTAAGTGTATCCTGTGTCACGCCGATGATCAGCGGTTGATGGTCATGGCGGCCAGCATGTTGCCGTAGACCGTGTTGAGCTTGGCGAGATTGTCGCTCAACTCGGCGATGTTGTCCTTGTAGCGCTTGGTATCGTCCACAGAGCCGCGCAGGTTGGTGAGCATCTCGCTCACACCTTCGAACATCTGATTGGCGGCTTCAAGCTTCTCGCGACCACCATGCAGTTGCAATTCATACATCTCGTTGAGTGCCGTAAGATTCTGGCTCATGCGTTGAAGGTTCTCACCCGCATTGCGTCCAGCATCGGCGCTCTGGGTGAGGCCCACCAGACTTTCGCTGGCCTTGGCGTAGCTATCGCTCAACTCTCCAACGCGACTGCTGGCACCCTTGATGTTCGTGACATATTCGTTGGTGGCCGAGGCAGCGCTGGAAATGTCGGTGAGATGCTTGGCCTGATCGCTCAATGTCCGCATCCCATTGCCGAGGCTCTCGATCAGTTCGGGTTCGATGCGGGCGCTCTCGAGCATATCATCAAGTTGCTCCGTCACCGAGCGCTGGTCCTCCTTTTTGAACTCGTCGCCCTCGGCACGATCGCCAGTGGCGAGTTCCGGATACACCAGGCTCCAATCGGGATCCTCATGCGGGGGCTCGAAGGCGGAGAAGAAAAAGATGATGGCCTCGGTACTCAGGCCGATCACCAGAAAAAGACTGGCGAAAGGCCAGTGCTCGATCTTGAACAGTGCGCCTATGATCACGAGTGCGGCGCCCCATCCATAGAGCTTGGCCATGAAGTTCTTCCACTTCTTGCTGCCTGGTTTCATCGTCGTTCCTTGCTTTAATGGTTGTTCTGAAGGTGGTCCAATTTTGGAATGCGGCCGCTCCCAATTGGTAACGGCCGATACGGTCGGGCGATTTTACAGATCGTTGGCGGTAACGGCCTTGCCACGGCCCAGGTAGGTCATCACAGAGCGGAAGCCGATGTAGGACTTGGCTGTATCCTGGTATTCATAGCTGCGCGTGCCTGTCTGGATATAGTATCCCACATCCTTCCATGATCCTCCGCGGATGACCTTACGCTTGAGCGAAGGGGGGTCATTCTCCAAGGCATCGTAGCTGTACTCCGGATTGAGGTCGTGGGCAAAGTCGTAAACGCTTTCGTCAAATGCGGTGCTCGTCCATTCGGACACGTTGCCTGCCATATTGTACAGACCGTAGTCATTGGCAGTATAGCTGTCCACCGGGACCGTATGGAACCCTCCATCGTCCACATAGTTGCCATGGAGTGGCTTGAAATTGCCAAGGAAACAACCCTGTCTATTGCGCACGTACGGGCCACCCCAAGGGTACGGGGCCAGATCAAGACCACCTCGTGCGGCGTACTCCCATTCGGCCTCCGTGGGGAGGCGGAAGCGGTTCACGTAGGAATCACCGTAACTGGCCAGCCAGCTGTTCATCAGCTGCGTGCGCCAGACGTTGAAAGCGTTGCATTGCTGCCAGGTGAGGCCAACCACCGGATAATCATCATAGGCCGGGTGCGAGAAATAACTCTCGGTCATCGGCTCATTGAAGGAGTATGTGAAGTCATGCACCCAGACAAGGGTATCCGGATAGACCGGGATGATCTCCTGGATGATGAACTTGGAGCGATCACTATGGCCGCGTATGGCATTGTTCTGGCCTTTGACGTTGGTGTAGCTCAGGTCCAGGTCCCGTGCCCAGTTGGTGGGAGTGCCCTTGCGCGCTGCCTCCTTGAGGTCGATCCAGTAATACTCGAAAAGCAACTTACGTGTATCGATCTCCGGCCGCTGATAGAAACGCTCGCTTTCGGGCAGGAACATTTCCTCCAGGATCTCGCGCTCCTCATCGCCATACCAATTGATCCGTGCCTTCCAGTTGAGACGTGGGGGATCAAGGTCCTCACCATACTCATCTTCGAAGAACACATGCTCGCCGATGTCTTCATCACCGAGAATACGTTTGACGATGGAGTCGCGCACGTAGTAGACGAACTGCCGGTACTCATTGTTGGAGATCTCCGTCTGGTCCATGTAAAAGGCCTGCACCGAGACGGTCTTGCTCTTTGTGACAAGTGCGTACGGGGCATCCTGGTCGCTTGGGCCCATGACAAAGGATCCCATGCCGATGTAGTTCATCCCATAGGGATCGATCTGGTACCAGGAGGGTCTGCCTTGGACACCGATAAGCTGTCCTTGACCACCTCTGCCACAGCTCGCCAGCAAGCCGATGGCGCAGAGATACAAGATAGGACGTTCCATGATCTTCCTTGTTTGCCGTTGCATGGTTCCTTGCAGGGAATGCCCAGTCGTGACGTTCGGGTAAGCGGACAGCTACGACGAGGCGGTTTACGGCAGTTCGGTCTGGTTGGTTTCGGGTGATCAGAGGAACCTCACGTTCCTGTAGATCTGCAGGTCTGGTTTCTTCTCAAGCAACACACAGTAATTCACCATCACCTCGTGGCTTCCACTGCTGTAATTCCGCAACTGCGAGGTGGTAACATCGTAACTGTAGCCTATACGCAGGGTGGACTTGCCATTGGGGAGTTCGTGCTGGTAACCGATCATCGGTGCGATGGCATCTTCGGTACGATACGAAACGCCAAGCCATACCATGCTATTGTAAAGGAAGGTGGCATTCACGTCGAACTGGGTCGATGTACCATCCGTCTTGATCAACGTGGAGGGCTGCAGGATGTACTTGGCATCCCCACCGATCTTCCAGTCGTAACCGGCCTGGATCCAATAGTGACGGCGCATCTTGATGCTCACATCCTCGAGCTCGGTCTCGGGTAGATGTGTGCTGGAGATACCCAACCAGAACGTGGGGGCTACATAGTAAAGCCCAGCACCGAGGTCGAAGCCACCCTGGCTCTGACCATTCCCGGGGATGGCGGCATCGAGCGAAACCGGATCGGTGGCGATCCAGTCGCGACCCAGCGCGTGGCTACCCAGGCCCGCATAGAGGCCGATCCCAAAGGTGCCCGCCCCAAGCTTGCGATGGAAGGAGTAGCTCAGCCTTGCGAAGGTGCTCTTCTGCTGCCCCAACTCATCCAGGTAGACAGATAGGCCGATGCCACTGCTGATGTTGGCGAGTGGCATGTGCGCGTTAAGGAGCCCGGTCTTGGGTGCACCATCGAAGCCTGTCCATTGCTGGCGCAGGAGTGCGGTGGCACACAGCTGGCCGGTGGTACCAGCCACGGCCGGATTGATCGACAGCCGGTCGAACATGTATTGCGAGAACTGCGGGTCCTGTTGGGCGAACGCAGCGCCCGCCACGACCGCGCAAACCGCTGCGGTAGCTATCCCCCTCATACGTTGGTTCGTTCTTTAGTTGCCCGCCCCGGCCATGAAAAGCCACCCGGAACGGCGTTGATCCCGGCGCCAATATAGCAACAATACGATCTGGACAAATCTTGGCGCATTCGACGGGGCATGGCCGGGTGAGGCTCTTCGGTCCTCAGGCCAGTTTCTGGAAGGTGCGCCACCAACGGTCGGGTACCTCCTCCCGGCAGGCCATACGATAGTCCGAGTAGGAACATGGCACCAAATGATGCCGTTCGAACCGGGCCTCCTGCTCCGCCCGGTACGGGATGTCCATCCACCAACGATCGCTCACATTACTCTTGTAGAAGATCAGTTCCTGCTCATGGCCACGCACTGGTATGCGGAACCGCGTAAAACGTTTGCGATCCAGCCAGGGCAGATCATTGGTGCGACTTCGGTAGCCATCCAGGAAACACCACACCATCTGGGCGGCGAGCTGTGCGGTCACTCCTTCCTGGTCCCGGGCGGGGTCCATCTCATAGATGCCCACCGAGCCGATCTTCTCGCTCACGCCGGCGTAGCGCATCAACTGACAGATCTCTTCGGCATGGAAACCATTGGGGCCGGGCCGTGTGGTACCGGGCGCATCACTGCGTCGCACAGCGGACATGTCCACACTCAGCGTGTCGGCATTGCGTAGTACCGGTTCGGCATCGGCCAGGTTGGCCCTCAGTTCGCCTAGACGATGGGCATCGAAGTATAGCTTGTCCATCAAGGCGATCCCGGGTTGATCCACGAGGTAGGTCTGAAACCCCAGGTTGCTGAAGTTGAAAAGGAAGTTGGGCCTCCGCAGCACGATATGGCTGAGATAGCTTCCATCGGCCAGGCCCTGACCAGGCTCACCGAGATCAAAGCGCGGGTCGATGCAGGCCAGGTTGGCGGTCCGCTCCAGCCGTTCATAGGCCAGGTATTGGGAAAAGGTATGCCCCTGTCCGCCACCGAGCAGGATGGGCACGATGTTCATCCGCACCAATTCGGCGATGGTCTCCGCTACCGCGTGTTGGGTGTCCGTGGCGCTGGCCCCGGCCTGGATGTCCCCAAGGTCGGCCAGGCGTGTCTCTCCGGCTGGGGCGAACAGTGCATAAAGCTGTTCACGGATGGCGTCAGGGGCCTCTACGCAGGAACGCGGTCGTGCATGGCCTGGGTCGTCCTTCACACCAAAGAGCGCCACATGCACCCCGGACATGTCGGGGAAGCCCTGGCTTGCGGTGTGGATCACAACACCATCGCCCAAGCTGTGCGCCGGCCACTCCGGTCTGCCCACTCCATATCGCTCGGAAGGCTTGAAATAGATGCTGCTGTCCATGTTCCGGAACGGCCAAAAGGGAGTTTCCAAAGGTTTGGCAGAGGAGCTCTCCACCGGGATGGCTCCCGACGAAGGTCGCGGCCTCTGTCAGGCATTTGGGGCGCAGAGCGCGTGACATGCCCACACCACGATGTTGGCAAGCCCGCATAACGATCCGCTCAACTCTTGCTTTTCTTCCTTGCCTTGCCAGCTGCCTTTGGTGTCGCTTTTGGAGCCGCCTTCCTGGCACCGCCGCGCCTCGCTGCACCGCCTTTTTTCGCGGGGGCTTCTGCCACCAGGGCGGTCACCTCCTCCAAGGTCAGGTCCTTCGCCTCCTTGCCGGTAGGGATCTTGGCGTTCTTCTTCCCATCGGTGATGTACGGCCCGTAGCGGCCATCGATCACCTGGATGGGCGAGCCCTCGAACTCCTTGATGATGTTCTGCTTCGCGCCCGCCTGCTTGGCCTGGATCAGCTCGATGGCACGCTCCAGGGTCACTGTGGCAGGATCCTCCCCTTTCGGGATGTTGGCGTAGAGCTTTCCGAACTTCACGAAAGGCCCGAAGCGGCCGCGGCCCTGCACGATGATCTCCCCAGAATATTCGCCAAGCTCCCTGGTGACGTTGGCGGCCTTTTTCTGATCGATCAGTTCGATCGCACGGCGCAGGTCGATCTCCAGGGGATCATCCTCGGCGGTGAGGCTTGCGAAGGTGCTGCCCAGCTTCACATAGGGGCCGAAACGACCGATACCCACAACCACCTCCTCGTCTCCATGGCTACCCACAGTGCGGGGCAGCTTGAAGAGGTCCATGGCCTCCTCATAGGTGATGCTTTGGATGCTTTGGTCCTTCCTTAGACTGGCAAAGCGCGGCTTCTCCTCGTCCTCGGCTTCGCCGATCTGGATCATGGGGCCAAAGCGGCCAATGCGGGCATAGATCTTCCTTCCACTGGCCGGGTCCACACCCAGCTCCCGGGCACCGGTGGCCCGCTCGGCGGTGTCACTCACGGTGCCGATGGTGGCATGGAAGGGCTTGTAGAAACGGGCGATCATCTCACGCCAGTTCTCCTTGCCTTCCGCGATCACGTCGAACTCCTCCTCGACCTTGGCGGTGAAGTTCAGGTCCACGATCACGGGAAAGTGTTCCACCAGGAAATCGTTCACCACCATTCCAATGTCCGTGGGAAAAAGCTTCTGCTTCTCGGCCCCCACGTTCTCCATCGCGGTGGCATCCTGGATCCTGGCATCGGCCAGGGTGAGGACCCGGTACGGGCGTTGTGTCCCATCGCGGTTCTCCTTCACCACATATCCGCGCTTCTGCACAGTGCTGATCGTGGGAGCGTAGGTACTGGGGCGACCGATGCCGAGCTCTTCCAACTTCTTCACCAGGCTGGCCTCGGTGTAACGTGGTGCGGGCCGGTCGAAGCGTTCCGTGGCGGTCATTTCACGCAAGGCGAGTGCTTCGCCCTGCTTCAT
>JBGTES010000043.1:0-75529 GCA_041747675.1 Flavobacteriales bacterium | reverse complement strand
CGCACTGGCGGCGGCGAGTTTGGCGCCGAGCGCAGCGGCCATGTCGGCGGCCTTCTTGGTCTCGGCATCGACGCGCGCCTTGGCCTCGGCATCCTTGCCCTGGGCCAGGGTGTTCTTCTTGGCCTCGATCTTCACGGTCTTCTCATTCAGCCAGATGTCGAAACGGCGATCGGCTTCCTCCTGGTTGAAGGCGCCTTTCTTCACACCATTCGTCAGGTGGTTGCGGTAGACCACCCCGGTGTAGCTCAGGATCGCCCGGCATGTATCGCTCGGCTGGGCACCTTTCTGGAGCCAGTCCAAAGCTTTGGTGCGGTCCACCTCGATGAAGGCGGGGTTCTGGTTGGGATCGTAGGCACCGATCCTTTCGATGTACTTCCCGTCGCGTGGTGCGCGGGAATCGGCCACTACCACATGGTAGTACGGCCGGCCTTTCTTGCCCTTTCTCTGAAGGCGGATGCGAGTTGGCATGTCGCGTTGTGTTGGTTGGTCCCCGGAATTGGGGCTGCAAAGATGGGGTTTTGGCCCGACGTGACCAACGGGGAGGATGAACCTTCGCAATGGGCCTGGCATTGGGCATCTTTGGACCGATGCGATCGCTGATCCTGCCCTGCGTTCTGTGGGCCACGGGTGCCCTGGCCCAAACGCCCACCACGGTGGACCTCCTGCCGCTGCCGGTCAGCCTCCAGTACGAAGAGGGCGTTTGCACCCTTATCTGCCCCTGGCAGTTGGAAGTGGACGAGGCCGCCTCAATAGAACTCTTCGACATGCTCCACGCTGAGTTGATGTCGCTCCGGCCGCCACAACAGGTGCAATGCATCCTCCCCTTGCGGATCGGCTTCCGCATGGTGGCCTTTGATACCCTGATGCCACCGGAGTGGTACCAACTCACCATCCGGCCCAACGATATCGAGGTGATGGCCCCATCAGCGGAGGGCCTTTATCGCGGGAGCCGAACGCTGGTCCAACTGCTGGAGCAGGGCCGATCATCCGGCGCCCTTCCCTGCCTCACCATCACGGACCATCCACGCTTCCCCTGGCGGGGCATGCATCTCGATGTGTGCCGTCACTTCTTCGGGGTCGACTTCGTGAAGCAGTACATCGACCTGCTGGCCCGCTACAAGATGAACACCTTCCACTGGCACCTCACCGAGGACCAGGGCTGGCGGATCGAGATCAAGAAGTACCCGAAGCTCACCGAGGTCGGCGCCTGGCGGAAGGGTAGCCAGATCGGTCCCTACGCGGCGCAGACCTTCGACACGCTGCACTACGGTGGGTTCTACACGCAGGACGAGATCCGCGAGGTGGTGGCCTACGCAGCGGCGCGGCACATCACCATCGTGCCGGAGATCGAAATGCCGGGCCATGCCATGGCGGCGCTGGCCAGCTACCCGCACCTGGGCTGCACCGGCGGGCCTTACGAAGTGCAGCGCGGCTGGGGCGTGTTCGACGATGTATTCTGCGCAGGCAACGACAGCGTGTTCACCTTCCTTGAGGATGTGCTAAGTGAAGTGATGGAACTCTTCCCCGGCGAGTACATCCACATCGGCGGCGACGAATGCCCCAAGACCCGCTGGAAGGAATGCGCGAAGTGCCAGGCGCGCATGCAGGCTGAAAGGCTGAAGGACGAACACGAGTTGCAGAGCTATTTCATCCAGCGTATTGAGCGCTTCGTGAACAGCAAGGGCCGGAAGATCATTGGCTGGGACGAGATCCTTGAAGGCGGACTGGCGCCGAACGCGGCCGTGATGAGCTGGCGCGGCACCGAAGGCGGTATCGCAGCGGCCAAGGCCGGGCACTACGCGGTGATGAGCCCCGGCAGCCACTGCTACTTCGATCACTACCAAGGCGACCCCGCGAACGAGCCCGTGGCCATCGGCGGATACACCACCGTGCAGAAGGTGTACAGTTACGAACCCATCCCGGAAGCACTCAGCGCCGCCGAAGCGCAGTACATCCTCGGCGCGCAAGGCAATGTGTGGACCGAATATATCCTCACCCCGGAGCACGTGGAATATATGGCCGTGCCTCGCATGCCGGCCCTGGCCGAAGTGCTGTGGACGCCGAAGGATATGCGTGATGAGACGGACTTCATCCGAAGGCTGGAGGCGGAGTTCCCGAGGTTGGAGGAGATGGGAGTGAATGCTAGTAAGAGCATGTATCAGGTCAGGTTAACCCTGAGGCAGGGTGAGCAACTCGGGGAGATCGTGATTGAGGCCAATGGTGGAAAACCGACCCAACCGATCAAGATCACCTTAGAGGACGATCCGCCAGAACCTTGGGAAAGTGAGATGGTTCTGATCAATGTTTCCACATCCCCATATGATGGTCCCATTTCAATCAAGGAGCCCTTCATTGTTACGGTATCACACTATGATGGCGTTGATCTGGATGACCGTTCCTTCCCTGCTTCGCATAGAACGATCACATTCAACCTCGCCACCGCCCACCCGATCACCCTCAGCACGCCGCCCCACGAGCGTTACAGCACCGGCGGCGCCTTCACGCTGGTGGATGGCATCCGGGGCAGCAGCAGGCGCGTGGACAACGAGTGGCTGGCATGGAAGACCGATGTGACCATCACCGTGGACCTGGGCGAGGAGAAGGACATCACGCACATAGGTATCGGGGCCTTGGGCGATACGCACAGCTGGATCCACCTTCCACAGGAAGTGATCTTCAGCACAAGCAGCGATGGATCGACCTTCAGCGAGTTTGGCAGAGCGCATCCCAAGCCAAATGCCAGCGGAAAAGTGGAACTGGGCACGTCGGTCCACACCAAGTCGCGTTACGTCCGAATGGAAGTAAACTCCGCAGGCACGATCTCTGAAGGCTTGCCTGGGGCGGGACATCCGGCATGGCTGTTCCTGGATGAAGTGGAGGTGCGATGAAGAACGATCTTCGCGAACCATGACGTTGCGACTATACCACCTACCCTTGTTACTGATCCCGCTGGGTCTGTGTGGCCAATTGGGGAGTGAGCAGGATGTTTTCACCCGCGCCGACACACTGCGTGGAAGCATCGATCCGGAGCGCGCCTGGTGGAATGTGCTGCACTACGACGTGCGTGTGAGGCCCGACTTCACGGCGCGCAGCATCACTGGCCACACCACGATCACTTTTGAAACGCTGACCACCGGACGGCGCATGCGGATCGACCTGCAGCAGCCGCTGATCGTGGACAGCATCGTGGCTGAGATCAGCACGTTCTGGGACACCGGTGGCAGCTACAGCACACCGAAGCTGGCATTCTCACATGAGGGTGATGTGCTTTGGGTGGACTTCCCGAAGGAACTGCCAGCCGATATACGCATGCCGGTCCATATACACTACCACGGTGTTCCACGTGCAGCGAAGAGCCCGCCCTGGGACGGTGGATGGATCTGGAAGACCGATCCCACCGGTGCTCCCTGGATGAGCGTTGCCTGCCAGGGCCTGGGGGCCAGTGTGTGGTATCCCTGCAAGGACCACCAGAGCGATGAGCCCGACCACGGTGCCTCATTGCGCATCACCGTGCCGGACAGCTTGCAGGCCATCGGTAATGGGCGTCTCAAAGGAGTCATCGACAATGACGATGGCACGCACACCTGGCATTGGGACGTCTCCTCCCCCATCAACACTTACAATCTGGTGCCCTACATCGGGAGGTACATCCACTTCGGCGAGGTGTATCAAGGCGTGGAGGGGCCGCTGGATCTGGACTACTGGGTGCTCGCAGGGAAGGAGGAAAAGGCCCGGCGGCAATTCGCGCAGGTGCCGGTGATGCTGGCCTGCTTCGAGGACTGGTTCGGCCCCTTCCCCTTCTATGCCGATGGCTACAAGCTCGTGGAGTCGCCCCACCTGGGTATGGAGCACCAAAGCGCCATCGCCTATGGCAACCACTACGTGAATGGTTACATGGGCCAGGATCTCAGCGGCACGGGACATGGGCTGCACTGGGACTACATCATCATTCACGAGAGCGGTCATGAGTGGTTCGGCAACAACATCACCACTGCAGACATCGCGGACATGTGGGTGCATGAAGGCTTCACCATGTACAGCGAGGCGATCTATGTGGAATGTACCCGGGGGAAGGCTGCCGCGGAGGAATATGTGGTCGGCATCCGGCGTAACATCCGGAACGACCGACCGCTCATCGGACCCTACGGCGTGAACCAGGAAGGCAGCGGCGACATGTATCCCAAGGGCGCCAACGTGGTGCACATGGTGCGCCGCATCATGGACGATGACACCGCCTTCATGGATATGCTGCGCGGCATGAACCGAGATCATCGTCACGCCATCGTTACCAGTGCCATGTTCGAGTCGTACATGGACGATCGCGTGGCCACCGATCTGCGACCGTTCTTCGACCAATACCTGCGGGATGTAAGGGTCCCCATCCTGCGATGGAGCCAGAACAAGGGCCGCGCCTACGTGCGCTGGGACAACACCATCGAAGGATTCACCATGCCCCTCACATTCCGCATCGCCGGGCAGGACATCCGCATGGAGATCTCCGACAGATGGCGCGCCGTGGAGGGCCGCATGCGTCGCAGGGACCGCGTGGTGCCCGATGCGGGCTGGTACATCGGGGTGGAGCCCGTGACCAGGAAGTCGCTCAGGAAGGAGATCGCCATCCAGGCGAAACGCATCGCGAACGTCAGGCCGTAGCGATCATCGCCTGGCGCAACCGGCTCGCCGCCATACCCCGCACCTTGCGCTTCACTGCGGGCGTCCAGCCCAGCACCAGCCCCGAAAGGCCCAGTGCCTGGCGGCTCCATCGCCAGAAGTTGAAGCGGTCATGCTGCGTATGGATGAGGCCATCCCTGAAGGTGAAATCCGAGGTGATGCTGTTGTGCACCTTCCGCCTGGTTTTGGGGAAGGTATAGAAGGCCTCCCAGCGTACACGTCCACCCCGGTCGTCCTCGCGATCCACAGTGAAGCTGATGCAGAGGTCGGTGTCGCCACTGAGCAGCATACGCCACATCGCCCGCACCCCTTCGGCATCCAGGTCCGGGAAGACCGGATCGCTGAAGCGCGCCGCTTCGTGGTAACAACCGCCCATCACGGCATGGTCACGCTGCGCGAAGGCGGTGTAGAAGGTGTGGAGCAGGGACATGGGGTGAAGGTAACTTTGGCACTGATAGCAGGGCATTCGCGGATCGGCGGGGGTGACCGATGCTACCAAGGAACCGGTCTTCCGCCCATCACGCGCCAGGCCGTTCATCACATCCCTTGTTACTTCCAGGACGCATGGCGCGTCCCATCCCCAGCGACACATTCAACCGAACGAACGATGAGAAAGATCTTTACACTACCGGGACTTTTACTTGCAGGGGCGATCTCCGCACAGTGCCCCTTCACGCCCACCATCAGTCCGAACGCTCCCATCCTCTGCCCCGGCGAGACGGTCGAGCTCTCCACACAGGAATACGACGGTTACCAATGGTTCAAGGAAGGGCAGGCCATTCCGGGCGCCGACAGCCCCATACTGATGGTGGACTATTTCAACGACTCCGGAAGCAGTTTCTCGCTCCAGGCCACCCTGGATGGCTGCACCGAAATGAGCGCCTCCATGCTCGTGGACGGTTGGGTCTTCCTGCCGCCATTCGTGATCCATGAGGGCGATGAACCGATCTCCACCGGACCCTTTGGAGAACCCACATACTGCGAAGGGGCTGACGTTCAGCTCACACTGGGAATGCCCTACACGGAGAGTATCCAATGGACACTGAACGGCATGCCCATCCCGGGTGCGAACAGCCCGACGCTTGTGGTGACCGAAGCCGGCAGCTACAGCGTGAGCGGCGCACCGGCGGTCTGCCCCAATTCTGTCTCCCCGCTTGGCCTCACCATTGATGTGGCCTTCATGCCGCCGATCCATCCGGTGATCTCTGCCAACGACGACATGCTCTGCGCCTTTCCCCAAGGAGAGTTCTACCAGTGGTACTTCAACGGCGAAGCGGTGCCGGGCAGCGATGCGGCATGCATCAATGCGACACAGGCCGGCCTCTGGACCGTGTACGTGGACTATGGCCATGGCTGCCAGGTGATCTCCGAACCCTACCTCACCGTGGGACTTGGCGAAATGATGGCCATGCGCCCATGGAGCCTGTATCCCAACCCGAGCATCGGACTGGTGACCGTGGCATGGTATGGGGACATTCCGCCAGGCACCTATTGGAGTGTGCAGGACATCGCTGGCCGACAACTGCGCGGTGGATTCATGCCCTTGAATGGCATGCTGCAATTGGACCTGGGCGAACTGCCCCACGGCACCTACCTCTTCCAGGCGGCGCACAGCTACAAGGCACTCGGACCCGCCACAAGATTCACGATCATCCGCTGACCAGCGCTGCGATCCGCACCTGGGATAGCGGGTGGTCAGGACCGGAGGAGCGGGCGCGGCCCGCTCTTTTCGTTCCCGGTACCTTTGTCCGCATGGGCCACATCGCCATCCTCTCCGCCAGTGTACGTAACGGCCGTGCCAGCCACCGCGTCGCCTTGCACCTGCATCGTCATCTTTCCGCGAGCGCAGATCATAGCTGCGATCTGATCGACCTGATGGAACTTGATCTCCCCTTGTTCCACGAGCGGCTCAAGTTCATGGCTGACCCGGAACCGGCTGTGGTGGCCTTCGCCGAACGGATCCGCAAGGCCGATGGTGTGATCATGGTCTCGCCAGAGTACAACGGGGGCTACCCGGCCAGCCTGAAGAATGTGATCGATCTGCTCACGGAGGATTGGAAACGCAAGCCCATCGGCCTTGTGTCCGTGTCCAGCGGTGGCTTCGGAGGGTCGCAGCTGTTGGTGCAGCTTGTGTTCTCGCTTTGGAAGATCCGCGGTTGGGTGGCGCCCGGTGCCATGCAAGTACCCAACGTAAAGGACAACTTCCAGGAGGATGGCACACCGAACGATGCCGAAGCATGGGAGCGGCGTACCAGGGCATTCCTGGATGAACTGATCTATGCCATGGAGGCCAGGGGGCGTATGAGCGCCTAGGCGTGCACCAGGTGGAAGATGCGCTTGAGCACCTCCACCGTGTGGTCGATCTCCGCCACGCTATTGAAGCGGCTGAAGGAGAAGCGGATGTTCGCGCCGGTGGCCTCCGGTGCGATGGCCGCCAGCACATGGCTGCCCTTGTTGCTGCCGCTGCTGCACGCACTGCCACCGCTACAGGCGATCCCCTCGATGTCCAGATTATAGAGAAGCATCTCTGCTTTCCCATCGTCGGGGAAACGCACATTGAGCACGGTGTACAAACTCTCCGCTGAAGTATCCCCATTGAAGGCCACACCGGGGATCTCTTCACGCAGGCGCTGGATCATGCGTTCCTTCAAACCCTGGATATGGGTGTGATGTGCGGCCATGTCGCGGTGGGCGATCTCCATGGCCTTGGCCAGGCCCACGATGCCCGCCAGATTCTCCGTGCCTCCACGCATATTCCGCTCCTGGGATCCCCCGTGGATCAGGGGCTTCAGGCCTGTACCACTGCGTGCGAACAGAAAGCCTATGCCCTTGGGGCCGTGGAACTTATGTGCCGAGGCGGTCAGCAGATCCACGTGGAGGACCTGCAGGTCGAACCGATAGTGCGCCATGGTTTGTACCGTATCGCTGTGGAACATCGCACCATGTGTACGGCACAAGTCCCCCACGGCCTTCAGATCGATGCGCGTGCCGATCTCGTTGTTGGCATGCATCAGCGAGACCAGCGTATGATCTCCGCCGCGCAGCAACTCCTCCAGGTGCCCCATGTCCACACGGCCCATTCCATCCAGCCGCACCAGTTGGGCCTTCACTTTTCCCTTGGCGTCAAGTTCCGCCACGGTGTGTTCCACCGCATGGTGCTCAATGGGTGATGAGATGATATGGCGCACCGCGCTATCACGCACGGCGCAACGCAGGGCCATGTTGTCGGCCTCGGTGCCTCCACTGGTGAAGGTGATCTCGCCAGGACTGCAATTCAGCAGACCCGCCACCGTACGACGCGCACGTTCGATGGCTGCGCGTGTGGATCGTCCGAAGGCATGGATCGAGGAAGGATTACCGTAGTGTTCGGTGAGGTAGGGCACCATGGCCTCGAATACCTCAGGGTCCACGCGGGTGGTGGCGGCGTTGTCCAGGTAGATACGGTCCATTACTGATCCAAGAGCGAGGTGGCGCTTTGCTTTTCGCGCTGCGAAGTTACCGGGCCGGTGCGGTGATGCCCGCCTCTTCGGCGAGTTCGTTCAGGATCCTATGGGCCAGTGCATCGGCGCCGGCCGATGTCGGGGCTTCGGCATAGACCCGGATGATCGGCTCGGTGTTGCTGCGGCGCAGGTGTACCCAGGTGTCGCCGAATTCGATACGCAGGCCATCCACGGTGCTATGCGGCTGGCCGGCATACCGCTCCCGCATGCGGTCCACGATACCCTGGACGTCCATGCCTTCCTGCAAGGCGATCTTGTTCTTGCTGATGTGGTAGTCCGGATAGGTGCGCCGCAGTTCGGAACAGGTGCCGCCCCGCCTTGCGAGCAGGGTCAGGAACAAGGCGATCCCCACCAAGGCATCGCGGCCATAGTGTAATTCACCGAGGATCACACCGCCGTTGCCCTCCCCACCGATCGGAGCTCCCACGGTCTTCATCATGGTCACCACATTCACCTCACCTACGGCACTGGCGTGGCGTTCACGGCCATGTCGCGCGGCGATGTCGTCCAATGCGCGGGTACTGCTCAAGTTGCTCACGGTGTCTCCAGAACGATGGCCCAATACATGGTCCGCGCAGGCCACCAGTGTGTATTCCTCCCCGAATAGCGCCCCATCCTCGCATACAAGGGCAAGCCGATCCACATCTGGGTCCACAGCGATGCCGAGATGCGCTTTGTGCTTCACCACAGCGCCACACAGATCCGCGAGGTTCTCAGGCAGGGGTTCGGGGTCGTGGGGGAAATTGCCGTCCGGGGTGCAATGGATCTTCACCACCTCCTGCACACCAAGGGCCGTGAGCAGAGCGGGCATGCACTCACCGCCTACAGAGTTCACAGCATCCACCACCACCCGGAAGCGCGCCTTGGCTATGGCTTCGGTATCCACCAGGTCCAGGGCAAGGATGGCGTCGATATGCCGGCGGGTCCAACCGCTGCGTTCCACCACGGTCCCGAGTTTCTCCACAGGAGCGAAATCGAAGGCCTCCGCTTCCGCCAGGCGCAGCACTTCAGCACCATCCTGCGCACTGATGAACTCACCACTGGCATCGAGCAACTTGAGGGCATTCCATTGCTTGGGATTGTGACTGGCCGTGAGGATGATGCCCCCCTGCGCATGTTCTCCAGGCACGGCCATTTCCACCGTGGGTGTGGAAGCCTGTCCAAGGTCGATCACTTCGAATCCCAGTCCGGTGAGCGTACCCACCACCAAGTCGCGCACCATGGGCCCGCTGATGCGCGCATCGCGGCCCAGCACCATGCGGAGGGGGGCCTTCTCGGAACGGGCGCGAATGAAGGTCCCGAAGGCGGCCGTGTAGCGCACCACATCCACCGGGGTGAGGCCCTCGCCCGGTGCGCCACCGATGGTACCACGAATGCCGGAGATGGAACGTATCAAGGTCATGCACTGGTCTTTTATGCCATGGAGCAAGAGGCCGCCAAAGGTATCGGCAGTGGGGAACCGGCCTTTGCCACCTGCATTCCTGACATCCACGATCGGTTGTGCAGTGCATCGAATTGGCGCGGATCCACCGGCTTCTGTTCATAAAGCACATGTATCAAGGCCGCACCCTGCCGGATATCCCTAATTTTGCTCGGCGCGCTCCCCGTTGCGTCGCATTTCATGAACGAAGGCCACCAACCCCTTCCCGACCGGAACGACCAGCATAGCTGTGTTGAACGGTACGAGGCCATGCTTCATCGCAACGATCGTTACTTCTTCGATGTGGAGGAGTTCGAGATGATCATCGAGCACTACCTGGAACAGAACGACCTGCGCAAGGCCAGGGCCGTGCTGGACTATGCCAAGGTGCAGCATCCCGGTGCGCTGGACCTCATGTTCTGTGAAGCACATGTGTTGATGAACATGGGCAAATTGAACCGTGCGCTGGAGGTGCTGGATGGCATCGCCAAGGTGGAGCCCTACAACGAGGATGTGCACCTGCACAAGGCCGGCATCCACAGCCAGCTGCGCAATTACCGGCGCGCCATTGAACACTACAAGCGGGCGCTGGAACTCGCCGAGGAAGGCCTGGACGACATCCTGCTGGACCTCGCGTTCGAATACGAGAACATCGAAGCATTCGATCAGTCCATCGAATGCCTGATGCGTGCCCTGGAGATCAACCCGGAGAATGAGGCGGTACTGTACGAACTGGCCTACTGCTACGATCTGGCCGATGCACACCAGGCCTCAGTAGCTTACTTCCGGGAGTTCACCAATGAACATCCATACTCCTTCGTAGGCTGGTACAACCTCGGCAATGCGCTGGCCCGGTTGGAACGTCTGGAGGAAAGCAACGAGGCCCTGGAACTGTGCCTCGCGATCGAGGAAGGATTCACCTCGGCCTACTTCAGCAAGGCGCGCAACCTGCTGGTGATGGGGAACTACGAGGCCGCGATCGAATGTTACCGGGAGACGATCGAACAGGACGGCCCGCAGGCGATCACCTTCAGTTACATCGGCGAATGTTTCGAGAAGATGGAGCGCTTCGAGCAGGCACTCATCCACTACGATCAGGCCCTGGCGCTCGATCCGAACTGGACCGACGCCTGGATCGGCCGGGGCGTGGTGAAGGACATGCAGGGCCGCACACAGGAAGCCGTGAAGGACCTGGAGGTGGCCACCCGTCTGGCACCGGAGAATGGCGACGCCTGGTACTATCAGGCGAACACGCTTGCACGTGCCAAACGATACGAAGAAGCCCTTGCCGCGTTCGTCCGACTGAATACGCTGGAACCCGGCAATCTTGAAGGCTGGCTGGATCATGCCGATCTGATGTTGGAACTGAAGGGCCCTGAGATGGCATTGCGCAAACTGCGCGATGGCGAACTCGTGCATAAACTCGATCCACGCTACCGCTACAGGCTTGTCTCTTATCTGCTGCGTTGCGGCATGCAGCAGCAGGCACTCCTCGATCTGGAGGAGGCCCTGATGGCCGACCACGGCGCGCACGTACAATTGCTGGAGCATTATCCACAGGCCATTGATTCGCCGCAGGTGATGCACCTTTTGGAATTGTATCGCAGATGAACCATGGTCTCACGCACATACCCGCACGGTCCACGAAACCGCGCGAGGAGGGACTCACCATGGTCATGGACAAGGGCTTGGCCATGCGTCAGGCGGAGGACATGATCGAAGCCAGTGGCGCGATGATAGACATCGTGAAGCTGGGATTCGGCACTTCGGTGGTCTCCAACAACACCAGGGAAAAGATCAAGTTGTACCAGGGTGCCGGTATGCGCGTTTACCTCGGCGGAACGCTCTTCGAGGCATTCGTCGCCCGTGGGCAATTCAAGGCGTACCGCAAGATGCTGGACAAGCTGGGGCTCGATACCGCCGAGGTGAGCGATGGTTCCATCACCATGAGCACCAAGGAAAAGTGCGGTTTCATCACCACACTCGCGAAGGACTTCACCGTACTCAGCGAGGTGGGCAGCAAGGAAACGGGCATCCTCATCAGCCCGGCGAAATGGGTGCGTATGATGCGTACCGAACTCGATTCAGGCAGTTGGAAGGTCATCGCCGAAGCGCGCGAGAGCGGCACGGTGGGCATCTACCGGCCCAGCGGTCACGCACACACCACACTGGTGAACCGCATTCTGGGAAAGATCCCCGCACAGGACATTCTGTGGGAGGCCCCGCAAAAGGCGCAACAGGTGTGGTTCATCAAACAGATCGGAGCGAACGTGAACCTGGGCAACATCTCTCCCGAGGAGGTCATCCCGCTGGAGACCCTGCGCCTTGGCCTGCGTGGCGATACCTTCTTCCAGTACCTGCCCGAAGAAGTGGCCGAAAAGCTGCGGCAGGTCCCCACACAGAACAACGGCTGATCTGGAACATGTCCGCTGGAACGGAACGCCTGATCCCTTTCCTCGAGACAGAGGAATATGACCGCCGGCGCAAGGCGGGCTGGGAGCACCAGTTGATCGATGTACGTGAACCCTACGAGGTGGAAATGTGCGGCATCGGCGGCCAACACATCCCCATGGGAGAGATCCTCGATCGCATAGATGAGATCCGGCGCGATATCCCCGTGGTGGTGCACTGCCGCGCCGGGAACCGCTCCATTGCCGTGGTGCAGGCCCTTACGGACCGGCACGGCTTCACCAACCTGCTGGACCTGCGCGGCGGGGTGATGGCTTTCAATGAGCAGGTGGATGGCACCATGAACTGCGACTGAACGATGGACCTTCGCGAACGCGTTAAACTTTTCTTCAAAGGCATGGCCATGGGTGCGGCCGACGTCGTTCCCGGTGTATCGGGCGGCACGATCGCGTTCATCTCCGGCATCTACGAAGAACTGATCGCCTCGATACGCGCCATCGGGCCCGGATCGATCGGCACCATTCGCAGGGAAGGTATCGCTGTTGCCTGGCGCCGCGTGAATGGCGATTTCCTCCTCACACTTGTCGCAGGGATCGCCACCAGCATTCTGTTGCTTGTCCGCCCCATCACGTGGGCTCTGCAACATCAGCCCGTGCTGCTGTGGAGCTTCTTCTTCGGATTGATCGCTGCGAGTGTGTGGCTTTGCGGACGACTGGTACGACACTGGTCCGTGCCACCCATCATCGGTCTGTTGCTGGGCACCGCTGTCGCGATCATCATCGGACTGCTGCAAGCTGGCCAGGGCTCCGAGAGCCTTTGGTTCTTCTTCTTCGCGGGATCGATCGCCATTTGCGCCATGATCCTCCCCGGTATCAGCGGTTCGTTCATCCTGCTTTTGCTGGGTGCCTACGCACCGGTCCTGGCCGCCATCAAAGGCTTCGATCTGCCCGTGATCGCGGTCTTCGCGGCCGGATGCGTGGCAGGCCTCATGGTCTTCTCCCGGATGCTGGGTTGGATGTTCACCCGGCACCACGATCTCACCGTTTCCACACTCACCGGCTTCCTGCTTGGCTCCCTCACCATCATATGGCCATGGAAGGAGGTGCTCACCGTACGGACGGTACATGCGGGAAAACCCGATGAGCATCTGGCACCCTTCCTCACATCGAACGTACTGCCCGATGACTATGCCACGATCAACAGCATGGACGTTTTATTGGGCGTGAGTGACAAGGACCCACAGACGGCCATGGCATTGGTGCTGATGGTCGTAGGTGCGTTGCTTCTGCTGGGGCTTGAGCGGCTGGGGACCGATCGCGCATGAAGGTCTACGGCCTCATCGGAAAACCCCTCTCCCACAGCTTCAGCCAGCGCTGGTTCACCGATCTCTTCCAACGCGAGGGCCTGCCCTACCATCGCTACGATCTCTTCGAGCTGGACGACATCGCTGAATTGTCCAAAGTGCTTGGCGATACCCACGGCCTTGCCGGCCTGAACGTGACCATTCCCTACAAGCGGACGGTGATGCCCCTGCTCCATGCCCTTGATCCCATCGCCGCAGCAGTTGGAGCGGTGAACACCATCCTGCTGCGTGATGGACACACCACCGGCCACAATACCGATGTGGAAGGTTTTCGCGCCAGCCTCCTGCCCCTGATCGGCGATGCGCGTCCACGTGCACTGGTGCTGGGATCCGGTGGGGCCAGCCGCGCCGTGGCATTCGTGCTGCGCGAGTTGGGCATCCGCTTCCGCGTGGTGAGCCGTAGTCCGGAACGGGGCGACCTCACCTGGTCCATCATGGACCCCACGATCGTCAAGGTGTGTCCTTTGATCATCAATACCACACCGCTGGGCATGCATCCGCATGCGGATGAAGCACCGCCGCTGCCCTACGAAGCCATCGGTCCGCGGCACATCCTGTACGACCTCGTATACAACCCCGCCGAAACGCTTTTCCTGAAGGAAGGCCGGCAACGCGGTGCCACCGTGATCAACGGCATGCCCATGCTGGAGGCGCAGGCCATGGCGGCGTGGCGGTTGTGGGAAGGCTGAAGATCCGCCTACTGCCCACCGAAGAGACCGCTTAGGTCCAGGTGCACATATTCGGTGAGCACCTCCTCGTTCTTCGCCACTTCGATCCATTCCACATAGCGCAAGCCGAGGCGCATCCACACTTCGCAGAAGAAAGCTTCGTTCCGGTGGCTTCCCAGCCGGTAGAGGTGTACCTGATGGCCGCCATGCCTGCGCGAGCCGAGGTACTCCCCCATCTCACGCACATGTGCCAACCGTGCGATGCGGTCCAGGGCCATGAAGCGTTCGGGGTCCATCAGCGGTTCATGGCGCGCACCAGCATCACCACCAGACCGACCAGGAAGAGCGCGATGCTGATGCGATTGATGCCATGCATGAACCGCAGGTTGAGGTTCGCGTCGCTCTTCCGGAACAGCGTGCGCGGGTCCAGATAGTAGAGGAAGCGTTTGAGGAACATGGCTTTATCGGAATGGTGGATGGAAGCCGAAAGTTAAGGATGCAACAACGGTGGATGTCGCCAGGTTCGACCGAGCCACACAAAGCGATCTCCGACATTCGCACCATCCCGATGCGCCCCCTTCTCTCCCGACCCTATCCGCTCCAACGTTCCGCGCGCAGCCATGTGAGGTCGGCCATTCTATTCGGCTTGTTCGTGTTCGTATTCCTCTATGTGTTCCGTCCTTTTGGGCTGCACTTCATGGAGGGTGTCCTTTTCCGGGTGGCCCTGGGGTATGGTGCTGTATGCACCGCTGTGATGCTCGTGATCAACGTGGTGCTGTCAAGGTTGCTGGAAGGCTGGTTCCGCGAGGATGCATGGACCGTTGGCCGGGAATTGCTCTGGACCACCTTCAACGTGGCTTCCATCGGCCTGGCCAATGGCCTCTACACCGTGGCCATCGGGCTCGCTCCCTTGACGCTGCTCACCATCGCTGTCTTCACAGGATATACCGTTGTCATTGGAAGTTTCCCGCTGATCGTTTCCATTCTGCTGAACGAGGTACGACTCAACCGGATCTACGCGCTACGGTCGGAGGGTATCAACGCGAACCTGCCCGAAGCTGTGGCCTCCTCCACTGGTGATGTCACGGACCCCGCGTTAGGTCTGCGCATTCCGGCGGAGCAGGCCAAGGACGATCTGCTCCTATCGATCGATGCATTGTATATCATCCGCTCGGCGGACAACTATGTGGAAGTGTTCCACCAGGCAGGCCGATCCATCGAACGCACGGTGATGCGCGGCAGCCTGAAGTCCATCGAGGAGTACCTTGCCTGGAACGACCGCTTCCTGCGCTGCCACAAGCGCCACCTCGTCGATCTGCGGAAGGTGCTGCGTGTGAGCGGCAACGCACAGGGCCTGAAGCTGCATTTGGAAGGCTTTGAAGAGCCTGTTCCGGTCTCCCGGCAACTGACCTCCGAAGTGCGCAGGCGCCTTGCCCTTGCTCCCTGAGCCCTTGCCGTTGGCCCCTGCGGCCTTGTCATTCATACCACAGCTTGCCGGATCGTCCCAGGTTGCTTGCATTGGTCGCGGGCACAAACTCTTTTCGCAGCACGATCCAACCACACCATCATGGAAACCTTCCTGCGCTTCCTACTCATTCTGCACATCGCTGCTGGAACCACCGCCCTCGCCACCGGCCTGGTGGCGATCGTCACCCGCAAGGGTGGCCGTCCGCACAAACGCAGCGGCGAGGTCTTCTTCTGGTGCATGGTCGCGGTGGCTGTCACCGCTTTGGTGATCTCCGGCATCAAGGGCAACGCCTTCCTCACGCACATCGCGCTCTTCTCCCTGTACATGGCACATGCCGGCCGGCGATCCATCCACAACAAAACCCTGCGCCCGGCGGTCCAGGATCGGACGATGCTCGCCGTGGGTGCGATCAACGGCATTTGGATGGCATCGACGCTGAATGTGGTGTTGGTGGTGTTCGGTGGCATCAGCATCCTGCTGGCCGGCACCGATCTACGCACATTCATACGCACCTCGCGCGGTGGTGTGGCCCCTCCGATGGCCTGGCTGCAAAGGCACATCGGCATGATGCTGGGCACCTATATCGCCACCACCACGGCCTTTCTTCTCACCGCCCTGCGCTCATTGGAACTGGGCTGGTGGTTGTGGCTGGCCCCCACCTTCCTGGGCGTACCACTGATCATATGGTCCACGTGGCGCTTCACTCCCCGCCGAAAGGAGCGGCCCACCCCCGCCTGAGGGCCAGGCCTACATTTGCCGCATGGGGCTCTCATCTGCGTTGTTGGAGGAAGCGGTGGACCAGATCGCCACCCTGCCCGGCATCGGACGGCGCACTGCCATGCGCCTGGCGCTGGACCTGCTGCGCCGCGAAGGGCAGGAAGTGGCGCGCTTCACCGAGGCGATACGGCGCATGCGCGAAGAACTCCGCCAGTGCGAGAATTGCTGCAACATCAGCGACGAACCACGCTGCGCCATCTGCCGTGACCCCGCCCGTGATGCAAGCCTGGTCTGCGTGGTGGAGGATATCCGCGATGTGATCGCGATCGAACAGACGCGTCAATACAAGGGTCTCTATCATGTTCTTGGTGGTGTCATCAGTCCCATGGACAACATCGGCCCGGAGGACCTTACCACCCACCGTCTTCAGGAACGTATCGCCCAAGGCGGGATACGCGAGGTGGTCCTGGCGTTGCGTGCATCGCTTGAAGGCGATACCACGGCCTTCTACCTGGATCGCAGATTGCAGGACCACGAAGTGCTGGTGACCACCCTGGCGCGTGGCATCAGCGTGGGTGGCGACCTGGACCAGGCCGATGAACTGACGCTGGGGCGCAGCATCGCCGACCGCAGGCCTTACGCATCCGGCATCCACCGATGATGGGAACCTCCATGCCACACGTGAAGCTCTCGGTCGTCATCGTCAATTACAATGTGCGGGCCTATCTGGAGCAGTGCCTGCGTACGGTATCCACCGCCATGCAGGGCATCGATGGCGAGGTGTTCGTGGTGGACAACCAGAGCACCGACGGCAGTGTGGAGATGGTGCGCTCCAAGTTCCCGGATGTGAAACTGATCGCGAATACGGAGAACGTGGGTTTCTCGCGCGCGAACAACCAGGCCATCCGTGTGGCGCAGGGTGAATACGTGTTGCTGCTGAACCCGGACACGGTGGTGGGTGAGGAAGTCTTCATCAAGGCGATCACCTTCCTGGACGAGCGGCCCCGCGTGGGTGGGCTCGGCGTGAAGATGATCGACGGCACGGGTCGCTTCCTGCCCGAAAGCAAGCGCGGGTTGCCCACGCCACAGGTGGCCTTTTTCAAGATCATCGGCCTCACTCGTTTATTCCCGCGCAGCCGTGTGTTCGGCAGGTACCACATGGGCCACCTGCCGGAGAACGAGGTCGCACCCATCGAGATCCTTTCCGGAGCGTGCATGTTCCTTCGCAAAAAGACACTGGACGAGGTGGGCCTGCTGGATGAAAGCTTCTTCATGTATGGTGAGGATATCGATCTGAGCTACCGCATCACCCTGGGGGGCTATGAGAACTGGTACTATCCCGATGCGCGGATCATCCACTACAAAGGCGAGAGCACCAAGAAGAGCAGTGTGAACTACGTGTTCGTGTTCTACAACGCCATGGCCATCTTCGCCCAAAAGCACTTCACCAGCCGCAGTGCGGGCATTTTCCCGCCCCTGATAAATGGCAGCATCTACCTCAGCGCCGCCGGTGCGATCGCGGTACGCTTCCTGAATCGCACCCTGCTGCCCATACTTGACCTGTTGGCCGTACTGCTGGTCCTCGCCCTGTCGCCCTTGGTGCCGGAGCGGTGGCCGGCCCTGCCAGAGTTGGGCCTGGATCTGGTCATCGGGCTGGCAGTGGTGGGATGGATCGCCTTGTTTGGAGCCTACGACCGGCCCTTGCGTATCCTATCGCCGGTGGCCGGCCTGGCCACCCTATTCGTATTGTCAGCAGTGGTCATGCGTGCGATAGGGCATACCATGGCGGATGTGGCCGGGGTCGGTCTGCTGATGACCTATGCCGCACTGGTGATGCTCAGCGCCCGGTGGGTGCTCAGCGCGTTCCGCATCAAGGGCTACGCGCTGCGCCATAAGGCGCGTGAAAGGGTGCTCGCGGTGGGATCGGAGGAGGAAAGCCGGCAGGCACTGGCGCTCTTGTGGCAGACCCATTTCGGCCTTGGATGGACAGGGACCATCACACCAGAGGAGCTTGACCAACATCGGGGATCACTTGAGAGCAGGATACGCCGGCATCGTGTGGGGGAGGTGGTTTTCTGCGCGCATGACCTTCCCTGGCGCACTGTGATCGATCACATGGAGCAATTGCGGCATCTGGGGGCCGAGTTCAAGATCGCACAACCGGGCCGGGCATTCATCATCGGCCCAAGCAGCATAGAAAGCCTGCATGATCTGTACGTGATGCGCGACCATGCCCTGACCGGACCTTCCGCCCGGCGCATGAAGCGCATCATGGATGTGGCCGTGGCGGCCATGGCGATCGTGCTGTGGCCCGTGGCTGCATTGTTCATCCCGAAGCCTGCCGGCCTTCTGCACAACGCCTGGCATGTGATCCGCGGGGAACGCAGTTGGGTGGGATATCGCAAGACCAGCGCACATGGACCACGGCTGCCCCGCCTGCGCCCTGGTGTACTGGATCCGCTGCCCCCCGGCGCCGACCCGACCGATCCGCTGGTGGTGGCACGGGTGAACGCCACCTACGCCAAGGACTACAGCATTTGGGATGATCTGGTGCTGATCATGCGTGGGACACGCAGGCTGGGAGCAGCCTGAACGCGGCACATGGGGCATGCAAGTGACCATCCCTTGGCATGGTTACCTTTGGCGCGCCCGCGAAGAGACGCACTGGAACATGTCGCAGATCGAGATCCTGTTGCCCAAGATGGGCGAGAGCGTGGCCGAGGCCACCATCATCAAATGGTTGAAGAATGAGGGAGACCACGTGGCGGCCGATGAGCCCATCGTGGAGATCGCCACCGACAAAGTGGACAGCGAGGTGCCCGCCCCGGAGGCCGGGGTGCTGATCCAACGGCTGGTGAATGAGGGAGACGTGGTGAAAGTGGGTCAGGCCATCGCTCGGATCGGTGCGGAAGCGGGTGCCACCACCGCTCCACGAACACCGGCTGCCACCCCTGTTGCCAACGCGGCGCCAGCAGCACCGAAGCCTGCGCCGGCAGGCACGGGCAACGGCCAGGGAAAGGTGCTGGCTTCCGTAACACGCACAGCGGTGGCCGAGGTCTCGCGAACGGGCCCCACGGGAAAATTCTACAGTCCACTGGTGCGCAACATCGCAAAAAGCGAGGGGATCAGCCTGCAGGAACTGGAGGCTCTTGCCGGCTCCGGCCAGGGCGGGCGCGTTACCAAGAAGGATATCCTTGATTACCTGCCGAACAGGGACCAGGCCGGTACCACAGCAGCACCAGCACCGCTGCGAACAGGTACAGCACCTCTGCAGACACAAGCCACAGGAGCATCTCTTCAGGCCGCACCCGGCGACGAGATCATCGAGATGGACCGCATGCGCCGCTTGATCGCCGACCATATGGTGATGAGCAAGCATACCAGTCCGCACGTCACCAGCTTCGTGGAAGCCGACGTCACCAACCTGGTATTGTGGCGCGAGCGGGTGAAGGCCGATTTCGAGAAGCGGGAAGGGGAGAAACTCACCTACACACCCGTGTTCATCCTGGCCATCGTCGAGGCCATCAAGGAATTGCCCATGGTGAACGTGCAGGTGGATGGATACACGATCATCCGCAAGCGCGACATCAACATCGGCATGGCCGCGGCCATGCCCAACGGCAACCTCATCGTTCCGGTGATCAAGAACGCGGACCAATACAATCTGACGGGCCTGGCCAAGCGCGTGAACGATCTTGCCAACCGTGCACGCCTGGGCAAGCTTCTGCCCGACGAGGTATCCGGCGGGACCTATACGGTGACCAATGTGGGCACCTTTGGGAATGTCCTGGGCACTCCTGTAATCAACCAGCCGCAGGTGGCCATCATGGCCACCGGTGCGATCCGTAAAAAACCCGCGGTGATCGAGACCCCGCAGGGCGACATGATCGGTATCCGGCACATGATGTTCCTGTCACATTCCTATGACCACCGCGTGGTGGACGGAGCACTGGGCGGACGCTTCGTGCGACGCGTGGCCGACATCCTCGAAGCATGGACGATCGACCGGTCATTCTGATCCAACTTACCCGAATGAGGAAAAGTCTACATTTATCCGCCGCTCGGCCACTCCGGAACACCATGAGAACGCTCCCCTATCTGCACTTGGGCAAAGCCATACTGGCCATCCTGACATTCCTCATACCCAGCCTTTCCCTGCACGCCCAGGAGGAGAATGCCTCCTTCAACTGGAACTTCGAGGAAGGCAACAAGTTGATGGAGGAGAAATTCTTCAATCAGGCCGCCGAGGTCTGGGCAAAACTGCTGGAGACCGACCCGGAGAATGCCAACCTGAATTACAAACTCGGCTACGCCTACTTCAACTCCTTCAACCAGCGGTCCAAGGCACTGCCGCATCTGAAGAAAGCTTCCGACCTGCGGAAACCCACTGGTTATGGCTCCTTTAACACCAGTGGTTATGACCCCTTCGACGCACGTGAACGCAACTGTCCGGTGGAGGTGGACTACTATCTGGGCAGGGCATATCACCTGAACAACGAATTCAACAAGGCCGACGAGTATTACAACCGCTTCAAAGGTGCTGTGGACAAACGCCATGCGTTGTATGACCAGGCCGTACGTGGAGTGGAAATGACCGCCAATGCACGCACCCTGCGGGCGGCCCCTCTGGCATATGAGGTATCCAACGCCGGTCCGGTGATCAACTCCGACCACCCGGATTTCAGCCCTGTGCTCTCCGTGGATGGGAACGCATTGTTCTACACCTCCCGACGGATCCGCCCGGATAGTTCCAACCTCAACGTCATCGACGCCATCGCGGGCCTGCCCTTTGAGAATGTTTACGTGAGCTACAAGGACCGCGACGGTGTATGGCAGGCCCCTGAACTGCTCAATATCAACCCCAGCGGGGCCGGTCACCTGGCAACGGTGAACGTATCCGCCGACGGTCAGACGCTGTTCATCTATCGCGATGACGGCGGTGACGGGAACCTCTACGAGAGCAGGTTGGTGGGTGAGATATGGAGCGAGCCGGTACTCATGGGATCCGATATCAACACCAAAGCATGGGAGACCCACGGCGCACTGACCGCGGATGGGAACACCTTCTACTTCATCAGCGATCGCAGTGGTGGTTTCGGGGGACGCGACATCTACCGCGTAGTGAAGCTGCCCACGGGCGAGTGGAGCAAGGCGCAGAACCTGGGTGGCACGGTGAATACCAAGTACGACGAAGATGGTGTTTTCATCCACCCCAACGGCCGCACCATGTACTTCAGCTCCCTGGGCCACAACTCGATGGGAGGCTTCGATATATTCATGACCGAACTACAGGAAGATGGCACCTGGGCCGTACCCAGGAACCTGGGCTACCCCCTGAATACTGTCGATGACGATGTCTTCTTCATCACCACAGCGGACGGTCGTCGCGGCTATTTCAGTTCCGACCAGATGGGTGGATACGGCGAGAAGGACATCTACTTCGTGGATCTGCCCACCGAAATGGAGGCTGAGGGACTCACCGTGCTGAAGGGCTTCATCATTCCCCCGCCGGGCGAAAGCCTGCCACCTTCGACCATCCTCTATGTCACCGATAAGTCCACTGGTGAGGTGAGATCATACAAGCCCCGCCAGCGTGACGGTGTATACGTGGCCATCCTCCCACCCTGCCGTGAGTACAACCTGGATTACCGGGTGAATGACAAGACGATCCATACCGAGGACATTTTCGTGGAGTGCGAGACCGCATACCAGGAGATCAACAAGGAGATCTATCTCAACCCCGTGTCCCTCGCTGGGCCGGCGAGCATAGTGGACCTGCCAAAGGGCTCGCCCCCAGGCAGTAAGGAGCCTGGTGAGCCTGTGAAGAAGCCGGATGTCGCACAAGATCCGAAGACCGACGCCCAGGTGAAGGAATCCGGTGGTGTACATGTGACACCCGATGCGAGCTACGCGGACGAATTCAGCAAGTATTACGCATACAACGTGAAGGACATCGATCAGTCCGAGCAACGCTGGAAAGAGTTCATCGATATCGTGGCAGGACTGATCGCAAAGAACGGCCAGGCCCGCGTAGTGATCGAGGGAAGCGCCTCCAAAGTGCCGACCCGCACCTTTGGCACCAACGAGAATCTCAGCCGCCAGCGCATGGAGGATGCCCGCACCAGGCTTGTGGAAGCCGTGCAGGCCCGTGGCCTCGATGCCAACAAGCTGTTGCTCGAAGCGGTGAACAACCTGGTGCAGGGACCCCGCTACACCGGCGACTACCAGAACACCGAGAAATACGGCAAGTTCCAGTACGTGAAACTGAAGGTGCGCTGAATTCCCGGATCGTGAAGAAGTTGAAGGACCCCGGCCAACCACCGGGGTCTTTTCTTGAACATCTTTGGAACATGTCTTTGATCCTTAAGCGCCCTTTGGCCGTTTTCGACCTGGAGACCACGGGTATCCGGGTAGGTCGTGACCGCATCGTGCAGATCGGCGTCGTCCGCTTAAGTCCCGATGGTACGCGTACCAGCTACCAGACTTTGGTGAGGCCGGGGACCCCCATTCCTGCCGAAGCCACCGCCGTGCATGGCATCACGGACGACATGGTGGCCGATGCCCCTCCATTGGAGGACGTGGTGCCGGACCTGATACCATGGATCACCGGATGCGACCTGGCGGGCTTCAACTGCCTGCGCTTCGACATACCCTTCCTTGCCGAGGAACTGCACCGCGTAGGCGTTGAATGGGACCATGCCGCGTTGCGCGTGGTGGATGTGCAACGGATCTACCACCGCATGGAGCCGCGCGACCTTAGCGCCGCGCTGAAATTCTACTGTGGCCGCGAACATGAAGGTGCACACGATGCCCTTGCTGATGTGGAGGCTACTGCTGACGTATTGCTGGCCCAGCTGGAACATTATCCCGAGCACCTTCAAGGGACGGTGGAATTCCTGGGCGAACTCAGCGGCGACAGAAAGCGGAGTCCCGATGCCGCCGGAAAGCTGGCCTTCGATGATCGGGGCGACATCTGCCTCGCCTTTGGCAAGTACAAGGGCTGGAGCCTGGAGAACATCGGCCGCAACGATCCCGGCTACCTGCAATGGCTGATGACCAAAGCTGAACTGCCGGGGAGCACGCTGGCCGTGATGCGCAACGCGTTGTCAGGGATGCACGCATGAAGATCGTATGCATCGGCCGCAACTACGGGGATCATGCACGGGAACTCGGCAATGACGTGCCCGATGAACCGGTCATCTTCCTGAAACCCACCACCGCGCTCATCGCCAAGGAAGGCCCCATCCACCTGCCGGCCTTCAGCAACGATATACACCATGAGCTGGAACTGGTGTACCGTATCGCACACCGGAATGGCAGGGCGGCCGCCGAGCAGGTCACCATCGGCCTGGATCTCACCGCGCGCGATGTGCAGCAGGAACTCAAGTCCAAGGGCCTGCCTTGGGAAAAAGCGAAAGCCTTCGATGGGTCCGCCTATGTGGCCGATACATTCCTGGACCTGGCCTCCTTCCCGGCCGGACAGCACCTCGAATTCATGCTGAAGAAGAACGGGCAGGTGGTGCAGAGCGGACACAGTGGCCAGATGCTCTTCGGTGTGGATACGCTCATCGCCCATGTGGAGCGCTACATGCGGCTGGACAACGGGGACCTGCTCTTCACAGGCACCCCGGCAGGCGTTGGGCCCCTGAAACATGGCGACCACCTGGAAGGCTTCCTCACCGGAGAGCTTTGCTTCGAGCTCACCGTGCAGCACCTCGCTTCCTGAGTACCGGATACCTTTGCGCCATTGTTCGCCGGAGCAAGCCAAGGAGAACCATGACCAAGATCGTTCAAGTCGGCCAGATCGCCTGCGGCAGCGAGCAGCTCTTCCTCATCAGCGGTCCGTGCGTGATCGAGACCGAAGAGGTGATGCTGCGCACGGCTGAGAAACTCAAGGAGGTGAGCGAGCGACTCAAGGTGCCGGTGATCTACAAGAGCAGTTTCACCAAGGACAACCGCAGCAGTGTGGACTTCTATCAGGGTCCGGGCCTGGACGAAGGTCTGAAGATGTTGGAGCGCATCAAGCAGGACTTCGGCTTCCCGATCCTCACCGACATCCATTACCCCAGCCAGGCCAGGCCCGCCGCAGAGGTGGTGGACGTGATCCAGATCCCCGCCTACCTGGTGATGCAGACCACCCTGGTGACCGAGGCCGCGAAGACCGGTGCTGTCATCAACCTGAAGCATGCCCAGTTCCTGGCACCTGACAACATGATCAAGCCGGCCGAGAAGGCGAAAAGCGTGGGGAACGACAAGATCATCCTCACCGAGCGGGGATACACCTTCGGATACAACGATCTGGTGGTCGACCCACGCGCCTTTTTCCACCTGCGCAAGACCGGCTATCCGGTGGTATTCGACATCACGCACAGCATACGCAAATACGGCATCCCCAGCGCCGATCCGCGTGGCGGCAATCGGGATGTGATGCCCACCATCGCCCGTGCCGGGGTGGCCGCTGGTGTGGACGGCGTGTTCATTGAGACGCATCCCGATCCCTCCAAAGCCTTGTGCGACGCTGCCAGCCAGCTTTGCGTGAATGATCTGGAGGAATTCCTCAAACCCCTGCTGGACCTGCACGCCATGGAGGTGAAGCATCGCCCTCGAACCGTCATCGCCTAAGTTCAAACACAGCGCACAGCGCGTCCCAACTTTCACTTTTCGGCTTTCACTTTTCATTTTTCATCTTTCCATGGAACTCTACCTCGACAGCGCCGACATCAAAGAGATCGACGAAGCCTTCAAGCTGGGCTTCCTCACCGGCCTCACCACCACCCCCACTTTCATGCACCGTGGCGGGGTCACGGACATCGACAAGATGATCCTCGCACTCGCCAAGAAAGTCCCGGTGCTTCAGGTGGAAGCACTGGGTGAGACCGCAGAGGAGATCGTGAAAGAGGCCAAACGCCAATTGAAGATGGGTTTGAAGAAGGAGACCACCGTCTTCAAGATCCCCGTGAGCCTGGAGGGTGTACGCGCCTGCCGCATCTTGCGCAACGATGGCATACTGGTGAATGTACACCTTGTCTACACCCTGCAGCAGGCTTACATGGCGATGCAGGCAGGGGCTACATACGTCTGTCCACTCGTGGGGCGCTTACAGGACCAGGGCCACGACGCGCTGAGCCTGGTGCAACAGTGCGTGGAGGCCGTGAACTACTACGGCTACGACAGCAAGATCATGTTCAGCAGTGTGCGCACCGTGGAGCATGTGCGCAACGCCATCAACATCGGTGTACACACCATCACCGTGCCCTGGAAGCTGATGAAGCAGCTCACGGACAACCACATGACCGCGCTGGGTACACAGCAGTTCTTCGAGCACACACGCCTGATCACCATGAAGGTGAAGGACATCCTGGGCCGCGACAACCCCGTGGTGAAGGAGAGCGCGACAGTGAGTGAAGCGTTGGTGACCATGACCAAGTTCGGCTTCGGTGCTGTGATGGTGGTGGACCCCAAGGGCAGGAACAAGGGCGTTTTCACCGATGGCGGGCTGCGCCGCGGGCTGGAGAAGGACGGCAACAAGTTCCTGGCGAAGAAGCTGAGCACACTGAAGTTCAATGAGCCCATCACCGTAAGCCCCGAGGCTTTACTTGAGGAGGCCCACAAGGTGTTCAAGCAGCATCAGGTGGACACCCTCAGTGTAAGTGAGAATGGTAAGCAACTGGGCATGCTGGACATCCAGGACCTACTGAAAGCCACAGCAGGGTGATGTCATGGACTATCTGAAGGCTTTCGCCACCCTGGGCACACGATTCCTGCGCCCGCCCGACGCATTGCAACGGCAATTGGGCCAGGTGCGCGCACTGTTGTTGGATTGGGACGGTGTGTTCAATGGAGGATGGAAAGACCGTGATGGGGGAAGCCCATTCAGCGAAGTGGACAGCATGGGCCTTAACCTGCTTCGTTTCACGCTGTGGCAACGCGAACAGAAGATGTTGCCATGCGCGATCATCACCGGCCAGCACAACCCCATCGCGGAGGGATTCGCGAAGCGTGAATATTTGAATGGCATCTACATGGGCTTCACCCACAAGCCCATGGCCTTCGAGCAATTCCTGGCCAAGCATGACCTTGAGCCACGCCATGCGGCCTTCTTCTACGATGATGTGCTGGACCTGCCCGTGGCGCGGCAATGCGGCTTCCGTGTGCTGATGAAACGACGCAGCAGTCCCTTGCTGGAGAATCATGTCGTGGGCAAAGGTGATGCGGACCTCCTGACGCACCATGGGGGCGGTGAGCATGGACTACGCGAAGTGTGCGAACTGATGATCGGCCTTGCGGGACGGCCCAGCGAGGTCTTGGAACACCGCATCTCGTACAGTCCGATCTACCAGGCCTACCTGGCCGACCGGGCGGGGATCACCACCGAGGTGGTGAAGTCGGAGCGATGATCGATCAGCCTTTCGATCGGATCCGGATGAGCGTGTGCCCTTTCACGGTGAAGCGTGCCTGCTCCCAGGAGGGTGGGCCGAAGGTGCCCATCGCATCATTGCTGAATCCATAAGGCTCCTTGGGGACCCCCATCCAATTCGTGTCCAGCTTGCCGTTGTTATTCACATCATGGAAAACCTTCACGGCATACTCCCCATCCAGTACTTCCTCGAAGTGCACTTCAACCGTGGTGCCATCCGCATTGACCTGTCCCACCTTGCACCCCTTCTCCGCAGTGAACGCCTGACTGGAAGGGCAGAGCGCCGTACGCACCATGCCCCCCGCAGCGGGCTTGTTCAAGGTGACCTCCACGGTGAGGGTGGCCTGCGCCTGAAGCACGGAGGTGAGCGACCAGAAGGTGACAAGGAGGAACGTTCGCATGGTCCGCATAGGGAAAACAGCGGGCCAAAGATCGCTGCATGACGTATCCCCATTGACGAGCCGCAGCTACCTTGCCCGGACTAGCTGCCAAGCGAAGGACCATGAGCACCACCGCGACCATGTTGAAGCGCATCGTGCGCCGCCTCCAGGGCGACAAAGGGCTGGGCAAATTGGCGGAGCGGAGGAGCGACACCCAGCGCTTGAGGCAGTGCGTGTGATCAAGCACATCCCCCGCGATCACCGGCACCGCTCGAAGATCGACCATGACGCACTGCCGGCACCGCTGGGTACCGCGTAGTGCTCCGCTCAGAAAACCACCGGCGCCTCGATGGCTTCGCGGAGCATGAGGAGGTAGTCCTCGCGCGGCACCTCCACCGCGCCCAGTTGCTCGGTGAACGCGTTGATGTATTGCGTGTCGAACAGCAGGAAGCCCTGTGCCCGCAGGTGGTCCACCAGTGCATGGAAGGCAACCTTGCCCGCATTGCTCACGTGTGAGAACATGCTCTCGCCGAAAAAGGCCGCTCCGATGGACACTCCATAAATGCCCCCCACAAGGCCCCCTGCCTGCCAGGCTTCCACCGAATGTGCATGCCCTGCTCCATGCAATGCGGTGTATGAGGCGATCAGGCGTTCATCGATCCACGTCCCGGGTCGTGCGGCACAGGCCCGGATCACGTTCTCGAACGACCGGTCGAAAGTGGTTTCGATGCGATCATGCCGCATGTGGCGCCTCATCCTCGCATTGGGGCGGATCAGCTCCAATGGAAACACGGCCCGCGGGTCCGGATCATGCCAGTATAGTTCACCGTCCTCATGGCACATTGGGAATCGGCCCTGTGTATACGCAGCGTACAACACCTCCACAGGGATCATGGTCACCTGCCCTCCCGTGATCACCATGCCTTCAGGACCATTCGGCTCATCACCATTCCATTGGACCAGAGCCGGAGCAAATACGGACCTGGGGCAAGGTGTCCCAATCCATTCACAATGATGGTCGGGCCTGTGGCCATCTGGCGCTCAAGCACCCGTGCACCCTGGGTACTGATCAATTCCACCCGTACCACACCATTGCTGCCTGTGGTGTGAATGGTGAAGTGATCCGTGAAGGGCACGGGGTGTATGAACAAGTCGCCCGCGTGCGGAACGCGATCCACGGATAGCAAAGTGAGCCAGGCATGTGCCGCGATGAAATCCGGGATACCATGACCCAACTGGGTCTCAGGAGCATCGTAGTGCGAGGCGCTTCGGCGCACAGCTTCCATGATCTCCAGCGCGCTGCGATCGGGATGCAACTGCCAGAGGCAGGCCACCAGACCCGCCACCAATGGCGCGGAAAAGGAGGTGCCGTTGATCGCTTCCGGTCCGGAACCATCGATACTGAGGCCCATGGTGCCCTCACCCATGGCCGACACGTCTGGCTTGATGCGTCCGTCGGCGCTGGGGCCATGGCCGGAGAACCACGAAGGCTGGCCATCGGCGTTCGTCGCCCCAACGGCGAGAATGTCGAAAGCATCCGCGGGGGCACTGATGTGGTACCAATCGCTGGCGCCCTGGTTGCCCGCACTTGTAACGGGTATCATGCCCCGGCTTGCCGCGATGCCGCCTGCGATGCTGATCCGGGTGGTGGCCCCGTCGAGCTCGGGGTATGTATGGTTCTGCGTACTGTCATCGAACACGGTGTAACCCAACGAGGTGTTCAGGATGTCCACGCCCAGGCTGTCGCAGAATTCAGCAGCACTCACCCAATTGTCCTCCTCGATCACGTACTCCGAACCCACGTCTTCCGTGCGCAGCAGTACATAATCCGCCAGGGGTGCCGTGCCCATCAATATGCCGGTCCATTCGATGCCCAGGCAGGAAAGTACCGAGCGTCCATGCCAGTGATCCTGATAGACATCACCGTCGTGGTCAACGAAGTCCCGTGTAAGGATGATGCCATCGCGATCACGCAGTGTCTCAAAGGCGGGCAGCACGTCCACGCCTTCGAAGCCCGAATCGAGTACTCCGATCAGGAGCCCTTCACCCCGTGCACCGATCGCATGCAGAAGATGGCCGTTCATCATGGCGATCTGGTGAAAGGAAGCGCCGTAGTCCTCTTCGTTCCCGCCACCCCGTGGCCCGGTGCCCGGCAGGACGGTGAATTTATCCTCCTGTAGTAGCGGGAACGGCATCACCAGTGAGCGCGTGCCTCGTATTCCGCTGACGAAAGGCAATTCGGCAATGGCATCCAACGCCTCCTGGTCGCTGGTGCGGATGGTGATGGCGTTGAACCACTTGCTCCGGTTGATCAACTGGACCTCCCCCTGGGCAAGTACTATGGCGATGTATGCCGGATCCACAGGTAGGTCCAGCTCATCCAATCCGATCCCTTGTGCTTCACGGCGCTGTATCGCCCTGTCACTGAGAAATGCACCGGGATCGAAAAGGCTGTATGGCGTATCCTCCTTGTCGGTGAAAGCCACCCACCAGGTTTCGGGTGCGGTCTGTGCCTGGGCGAAAAGGCAGGAGAGAATGCTTCCAAGGCCCAGGAGCAAGCTTGTAGGCCCCATCGTCATTGGCTTCCGTATGCCACGGCTTCCATCCGGAGGCGGAAACCCTTCACTTTGATGACCACTCCCCCTCCTGGTGGAAATGTCGTCTGTGTATCGGTTTCCTCCCAGTCCTGGCTCACCATGCCCACATTGCGGGCATAGCGCGCGCGATAGTCTCGCCGATCCACCAGGTTGGCCGGGATGGTATTGGCATAGGCCGCCGTGCTGTCAAAGGCCAGGTCACCGACGGAAGCTGGCACATCCACCTCGGATAATGCCACGGGCAATTCATCTTCTGTATTGTACACATTGATGTCCCAAGCGCGGCCCTCCCGCAAGGGGAATGAAAGTTTCAGCCGGCGAATGTCTTCTTCCAATTTTTCCGCATAGCGTTCGGACCGTGTCGACATCCACACATCACGCACCTGCCAATCGCCCTGCTCATTGCGCACATAGCGCAGTATGCGCTGCGCCGGCCGGCCTGCGGGATCGATGTAATGCTCCTCAATGCGTTCCAGCAAACGGTAGCTGATGCTGTCGTGGATCTTTAACTCATCATCCCGCCACATGGAATCCACCTGGTATTCCACCCAGGTACCAATGGCCGTGGGAAAATAATCGTGGCCGGGGTCCATCGGCGTGACGGTATCGCCCTTACAGGCTGCCAAGAGAATGGCGATGCCCGCCGCTGACAACAGTGATCCGGATGTGATCGTGTGTTTCATGGTTTCTGGCGGTCTATGAATCCTCCCCCCACCACATCCTCCCCATCATAGAAGACGGCACTCTGCCCCGGAGCGATGCCTGAGACCGGGACATGGAAGCTGACTTTCACGCGATCGCCTGCCATGGTGAGGGTCGCTGGCGCGCCCGGATCTTTGTACCGGATCTTCACCATGGCTTCCAACTCACCCTCCAATACCTTCACCTTTTGGAAGTTCGGCCGCCGCACCCACATGTCCACGCGCTTCAGGTCGTCCTTGCGGCCAAGTACCACGGTGTTCGTCTCGGGAACGATCTCCGTTACATACAGCGGCTCTCCTGTGGCGATCCCAAGGCCCTTGCGCTGGCCGATGGTAAAGAAGGGGTATCCATCATGCTCCCCCAGAACTTCCCCTTCCACACTCACCAAGGTCCCCTGTGCCAGCCGGGCGGTGGCTTCGGGCTCCTTCCGTTTCAGAAATCCCCGGTAGTCATTATCCGGGATGAAGCAGATCTCGTAGCTCTCGCTCTTGTGCGCCAACTCCGGGAATCCACTGTCCATGGCCATCTGGCGGATCTCGCTCTTCCGGAAGCCCCCGATGGGGAAGCGGGTCCTTGCAAGGTTCTTCTGCTCCAGGCCCCACAGAACATAGCTCTGGTCCTTGGTATGGTCGACCCCTTTGCTCACCACCCACCTTTCGTTGTGCGCCAATTGCCTCACCCGTGCGTAGTGCCCCGTGGCGATCAATGCGCAATCCATCATGTCGGCCCGCTTCAGTAGCGCCTCCCACTTGATGAAGGTGTTGCACAGCACGCAGGGGTTGGGGGTGCGACCCGCCAGGTACTCACTGGTGAAATTGCCGATGATGGCCTCGCCGAACTCCTCCCGGATGTCGATGATCATGTGGTGGAAGCCGCGGCTCACCGCCATGTTCCGTGCATCATTGATGCTGTCCAGGTCACAGCAACCGGTGATGCGCTTGCCACCACTTGCGTCGGCGTAGTCCCAGGTCTTCATGGTGACCCCGATCACCTCGTAGCCTTCCTCATGCAGCATGAGCGCGGTGACGGAACTGTCCACTCCGCCGCTCATGGCCACCAGTATGCGCCCGTGCTTGCTCATCTGCCACTGGCGACCTCGCCCGCCATGTATCGGGTGGTGCGCAGGAGTTTTCCACGCTCGTCATACTCCTTCACCTCCCCATCCAACAGGTCATTCCGGTAGGTGCCTTCCCGTTTCTTGGTCTGGCCCTTCAACACCCGCTGCTCGAAAGCCGGGGCGCCCAATGCCATATCCGCCGGTACCATTTCGATCACCCACTGGCCATTGTCGTGGTACTCAGTGAAAGGCCCTTCCCGCATGCCCTTTCGGTAGGTCACCTCGGACATGGGACGCTCATCGTCGTAGAATTCCTTGAAGGTGCCATTCTCCTTTTTCTCACGTACCATCCTCCCTCGACTGTACAGCACTTGTAATTGGATCGAACCATCGGGGTTGTAGTAGAACCATGCCCCGTCACGGTCGCCATTCACCATGCGCCCTTCGATCTCCTTCTTCCCTCCTGGATAGAAAAAGGTCATCATACCATTGGCCACACCATTCTCATAGCGCGCTTCCAGGCGGCGGGAACCATCGGCGAACCAGGCCTTGTGCTCGCCATGTTGGACACCCTCCCGGAAGTATTCATGGTCGGCCACCCTGCCATCCGGGTAATAGCTGATCCGGTCGCCGTGCAGCGTACCCATCCTGTAGCCTTCGGTGCGGCGCAACGCGCCATGTGCATCGAAGTAGGACCAAAGACTGTCCTTCTTCTGGTCCACGTATTTCCCACGGGCCAGCACCCTGCCTTGTGCATGGAAATGCTCTGCACGGCTGGTGCGGCCATCGCCTGCATGTCGCTGTATGGTGGTGAGCGCCCCCTCCTCGTCGTAATGCTTGAACTCACCGATCGGCCGGCCATCCTTGAAGGTGCCGGAATAGCGCAAGCGTCCATTGTGGTCCCACGTCCGGGCCCATTCGCCCTGCTTGCGGCCCTGGGCGTCGGTGCGATTCGCAGGTTGTGCCACGACCAGCGTGGTAAGCAGACCAAGCGACATTGAAAGGATGGTGCCCTGAAGCATGGAGCGCAAAGTTACGGGCGGGCATCGTGGCCTTGGCGGGGGATCCGGCTACCTTTGGCCTGCGCCGAACAAGGCGCGCAGGACCACCATGAAATTCTTCATCGACACGGCCAGCCTCACCCAGATCCGCGAAGCGCAGGATCTCGGTGTACTCGATGGCGTCACCACCAACCCCTCGCTGATGGCGAAGGAGGGCGTCAGCGGCACCGATGCGGTGCTTAAGCATTATGTGGACATCTGCCAGATCGTGGAGGGGGATGTGAGTGCCGAGGTGATCGCCACGGACTTCGAAGGCATCATCCGGGAAGGCGAGGACCTGGCCGCGCTGCATCCCAACATCGTGGTGAAGGTGCCCATGATCCGCGATGGGGTGAAGGCATTGAAATACTTCAGCGGAAAGGGCATCAAGACCAACTGTACCCTGGTGTTCAGCGCCGGGCAGGCCCTTCTGGCAGCGAAAGCCGGAGCCACCTATGTATCCCCCTTCATCGGCAGGCTGGACGATGTGAGTACCGACGGTGTCGCGCTTATCGAGCAGATCCGTATCATCTATGACAACTACGGTTTCGGCACCGAGATCCTTGCGGCGAGCATCCGGCATCCAATGCACATCATCCAGTGCGCCGAGGTGGGCGCCGACGTGGCCACATGTCCCTTGAGCGCGATCACCGCACTGTTCGAGCACCCTCTTACCACCATTGGGTTGGAGAAATTCCTGGCGGACCATCGCAAGGCGGCGTCGCAGAAAGGTGTGAAGGCCTGATCCACGGCCATGCTTCTGGCGATACACCCTAAGGACCCCGAGCCCCGAAAGATCGCTGCCGTTGTGGAACGGCTTGCGCGCGGTGCGGTAGTGGTGTGTCCAACAGACACTGTATATGCTTATGTATGCAGCGCACACCAGCCGCGTGCGATAGAGATCCTGGCCCGGCTCAAGGGAGGCAGACCAGGTAAGACGGACCTATCCCTGATCTGCGCGGACCTGGGTCAATTGGCTTTGTATGCACGCCATGTGGATACACCTACCTTCCGGTTGATGCGAAAGGCACTTCCAGGGCCGTACACGTTCATTGTGGCGGCCAGCAACGAGATCCCCAGACTGTTCAAGAACAACAAAAGAACAGTGGGCATCCGTGTGCCGGACCATCCCATCCCCCAGGCACTTGTGCAGGCACTCGGGCATGCATTGGTGGCGGCCAGTGTTCATGATGTGGATGAGGTCCTCGAACACACCAGCGACCCTCAGTTGATCGAGGAACGTATCGGCCACCAGGTCGACTTGGTGATCGACGGTGGGATCTGTGGCCTCGAAGGGAGCACCGTGCTTGATGTGAGCGAAGGTGGGCCAGTAGTGCTTCGCGAAGGCAGGGGCTCACTGGAAGGACTGCTCTGAAGCGCCGCGTAGGTGCTTCCAAACCTCGGGGATGGCCTCCACCAGATCGCTGGCGGTCATGCCATCCATACCACGCCGAAGGGACGCAAGATCACCCGCATATCCATGGACCCAAACGCCCACCAGCGCTGCGGAAAGGGCTGGGAGTCCCTGCGCAACAATGCCCGTGATCAAACCGGTAAGTGCATCGCCCGTGCCGCCCTTGGCCATGCCCGGGTTTCCGGTGGTGCTGAAGTAGACCTTTCCATCCGGCGCACATATGGCCGTGTATGCACCCTTAAGCACCAGCACGGCCCCATAGCGCACTGCGAACTCCCGGGCCCGTTCAAGGCGCTCCATGCCACTGTCCGCACGCTCACCGATCAGACGATCGAATTCGCCCGGATGCGGTGTCAGGATCGTCCCCGGAGGCAGAAAGGCCATCCAGGTCTTGTTCTCCGCTAACAGGTTCAATGCATCTGCGTCGATCACCAATGGCGCTGGAGATCCTTGTATCAACCGCTTCAGGACCGTAGCGCCGTCTTTGTGCATGCCCATTCCCGAACCCATCCCGATCGCGGTGATACCCTTCAAAGCGGGGACCTCGGACAAATGGTCCGCACAGGGATCCAATGCGCACATGGCCTCAGGTGCCAGGACTTGAAGTACGAACAATGCATCCGCGGGTACGCGGGCTGTGACCAGACCCGCACCGCTGCGCAGCGCCGCACGCGCGCACAACACCGCAGCGCCGAACATTCCACGGGAACCCGCCATGAGCATCGCGTGGCCGAAACTCCCCTTGTGCGAAAAGCGCGGCCTGACGGGCATCAATGCAGTGATGTCTTCCTCTTCCAACATCCAGTGATGCCTGGCCTCCTCTTTCATGGCCGTCGCATCCAGTCCAATGGGCACCAATTCCCAGTTCCCCACTTGCATGGCATGCTCCGCAAGAAAGAAAGGAAGCTTGGGCAGTTCGATACCCAAGGTGAGCGTGGCGCGCACGATACGATCCGCATCATTGTCCCGGTTGTCACCCGCATACAGTCCGGAAGGAATGTCGATGGCGATGACCGGCGCATGCGAGTTGTTGATGGTCGAAATGATCTCCGCCACCATTCCGTCCAGCGGGCGATCCAGCCCGGTGCCGAACAGTGCATCGATGATCACCTCGCCTTTCTCTGCTGACCACGCATGGCCAACAGTCACATCGTTGATCCCAACCCCTGCCTCCACCGCCCGGGTCAGCATGGCGGAGTGCTCCGGGGATGGACCCATGCGGTGCATGATGCGATCCACCGATACTGGGATACCTGCCGCAAGCATAAGCCGGGCGATGACCAGGCCGTCGCCCCCATTGTTACCCATACCTGCCACCACTCTATATCTCAGCGTCTGTGGGTCGCCCCATCGACCATTTCGGTGGTGATGCAGGATGCGGGCCGCGAGCTGCGCTCCCGCCCGTTCCATCAGGTCCAGGGCATCCAAGGAATTACGTGTGAGGGTGGCAAGATCCACTGCACGCATCTGGGCCGCATTCAATACAGGTAGCATGATCAATGCAAGATATGGGCGTGCGAGTAGGGTCAAAACAAGAACCCCCCGGCGGCTGCCGGGGGGTTCATTGAAGAGGCCTTCTCAAATGCTTACTGGAAGTAGAAGTTCAGGTTGATGGAGGCGCCGCTGATGCCGGTGTCGAGACCGAAGCTGTTGCTCTTCGGGCCGGACTCGATAGTGCGGGTCTCCAGCGCTCCGTTCTCACCCAGGCTGGGGTTCCAGCGCTCTTCGTTGCTTTCACCATAGCCCTGGCTCATCAGCATCAGGCCCCAGGTGTACTCGGCACCAAGGGAGATCTTCGGAGCACAGAACCATTCCACGCCGGCGAAGGCGTTGAGGCCGAATCCGAAGCTGCTGCCATTCTTGCGCTCGGTGGTGCGCCCGCCGCCGAAGCTGCCGGTGCCAGGCTCTTCGCCTTCACCCACTCCGGTGTTGTCAGCGTTCAGCGCGTTGCCATAGGTCCAGGCGGACTTGCTGCTCATAAGCATGATGTTGGCTTCGCCACCATAAATACCTACTACGCGGCTGCTTCCGACCCGCTTTTCCAGACCGCCACCCAGCACCAGGGCGAAGTAGCTGTCCTTGCGCTCGTTCTCCACGGTCACCGGCGCCAGGGGGGCGGGATCCGGCTGTACGGAGGCGTTCACCAGGTCGGTCACCTTGGTGGAACCGAAGCCGACACGCAGCTTTCCACGGTAGGCGGTATTGGCATCCACCAACTTCTTGCCTTGGATGGCGAAGTAGTCGTTGGGGAAGTCGAACGAGGGACCACTGTTGTCCATGTTCCCATTGAACAGGTTGCCCACGTAATACAGAAAGGGCTGAGCATCGATTGTCAAGCCCCAGTCACCGTCCTGGCTGAGCCAGTTCTCACCGCGGTTGCTGGTGATCTCGCCCGTTTGGGCGGACACCGCTGAAGCGGCGACGATCGCTGCAGCGAAAAGTACAGTCTTCTTCATGACGAACGTTTTTGGTTTGCTTTCGGTTAGATGGCGAAGGCTCTTAGCGGCCAAAAGTAGCCCCTCGTTGGGAATGCTTCAGTTGCCTGGGTCCGTGATATCAACAGCGGATTGTTCGGAGGGTCGCAGGCCAAGCCACTTTCGTCGATCTCAACAAGGCATTGGTCTGCTAAAAGCCGGGGCAAAAATAGAAAACCATCGCATCTGTGCAACTATCCCTCACGCTGTTCGAGCATGGGTACGAATCGGAAGCTCCCATGCTCCGTGCTTTCGAACACTTCCGCACTGGTACGCACAACGCGCATCATATGTTGCACATCGCCAGGCCCCACCGGTACCACGACCACACCGCCCACCTTCACCTGCTCCTTCAAGGCATCCGGGATCCTGGGTGCGCCACAGGTGACCAGTATCCTATCAAAAGGGGCTTCGCGCGGCATGCCCAAGTATCCGTCGCCATGCTGCAGGAATGCCTTCGACCCCAACTGCCGCATGCGATCTTTGGTGCGCAGGTACAATGGGCGATGGCGCTCGATACTGAACACGCGCACACCCATGGCCGCCAGTACGGCTGTCTGATAGCCGCTTCCGGTACCGATCTCCAGTAACCGCATTCCGGGGGCCACATCCAGAAGTTGTGTTTGGAAGGCCACCGTCCAAGGCTGTGAAATGGTCTGGCCGCATCCGATGGGGAATGCCGCATCAGCATAAGCCAGTTCCAGGAAGGCGGTATCATCTATGAAGAGGTGGCGCGGCACCTGCCCGATGGCATCCAGCACCCGGGCATCGGTGATCCCCTTCCCTGCCAGTTCGGCCACGAGTTTTTTTCGCAAGCCTTTGTGCCTGTATCCATCCACCATGTTCCTTCCCCTTGGGGGGCAAAACTAACCGGCGGCCCGGGCCTGACGGCAGAACCTATTTTTGCCGCCCACTGCGAACGCAGAACGGTTCGGTGGAAGCAGTACGACATAGACCATGAGTGGATCGATACGTTTTGGCGTAATTGGTGCGGGCCACCTGGGTCGCATCCACATCCAGCAGGCCCTCGAGATCCCCGAACTGGCCGTCGTGGGTTTCTACGATACGGATGCTGATCGCAGCCAGGTCATCGCGGCAGAATTCGGTGTCGTGCCATTTCCTTCGGCCCGCGCTGTGATCGATGCCTGCGATGCGGTGGATATCGTGACACCCACCCGCGCGCACCACGACCTTGCCATGTCGGCGATGGATGCAGGCAAACATGTCTTCATCGAGAAACCACTTGCCACCGACATGGTGGAGGCGCAAGCCTTGATCGCCAAGGCACGGGCTACCGGGTGCAGGGCCCAGGTGGGCCACGTGGAGCGTTTCAACCCGGCTTTCCACGCTGCGAGGTCCTACCTACGCGATCCCATGTTCATCGAAACACATCGGCTGGCCCAGTTCAACCCGCGTGGCACTGATGTGAGCGTGGTCTTGGACCTGATGATACACGACATCGACATCGTGTTGCATGTGGTTGGCCAACCGGTCCGGGAGGTGATCGCCAGCGGGGTCGCCGTGGTAAGCGACACGCCGGATATCGCCAACGCACGGATCTCTTTTGCCAATGGCTGCGTGGCTAACCTCACTGCCAGCCGTATCAGCCTGAAGAGCATGCGAAAGAGCCGCTTCTTCCAGCGTGATGCCTATATCGCCGTGGATATGTTGAAGAAGGAGACAGAGATCGTACGGATGCGTGCCGTGGAAGGGGAACCAGATCCTTTCGCGGTGACCATGGATCTTGGACAAGGGAGGGGTCTGCGAGAGATCTCCTTTGAACGACCGGAAGTGCCTTCGACCAACGCCATCCGGGAGGAACTACGTGCGTTCGCCGCATCGATCATGGAGGACAAGGACCCACCCGTCACCCTGGCGGACGGGGCGGCCGCGCTGGATGTCGCGCTGCGGGTATTGGAAGACATGGCATCATCAATGACCGGTCCCGCATACTGATCGGCCCTGCCCATGCGTTGCCCGCCAAACGGAGGATGATCAAAACCATACGCCTCTTACCGGTCCTGATACTTATCCTTATCGCCTGCAAGAAAGGCGATAAGGTACCGTCCTACTTGGATATACCTTCCGTAGGACTGATCACTTCAGATGTGCAGGGCAGCGCCACCAGCAAGATCACCGACGTATGGGTATACGCCGATGAAGAATTAATGGGTGTTTGGGAACTGCCGGCGCGCGTTCCGGTGCTTCGCGAAGGGACCTCCACGATAAGGGTCACACCGGGCATCAAACGCAACGGCATGTTCGACGACCGGCTGCGTTACCCTTTTTACACATCATGGACCTCCGGCGTGGATCTGGAACTGAAGGAAGTGAGCACCATTTCACCAGAAGTGAGCTATACCAGCCAGGCGAACTTCTGGATCGAAGGCTTCGAGGAGGCGGGTTCCGCCCTGAGTGTGACGGAAAATAGTGACACCACACTGATCCGTTTCACACCAGTTGAACACCCCGATGTGGTGTTGAATGGATCCCCATGTGGCGGTTTCATCCTAGATGGGGCCCATCCCTATATCAGGTTGTTCACCACGGAGGACTTCCAGATGACCGGTGGGCCGGTATTTCTGGAGATGGACTACCGGTGCAACATGGTGTTCACAGTTGGGGTGTTGTTGAACTCGGGAGGCCAGCCACAAGCCCTTCCATACGTGTTCGTTGTACCCACGCTGCACGACAATGGCACTTCCTACTGGAACAAGATGTACATCGATCTGTCCCCTGTCTTCAACCAGGCGGTGACCCAGCGCAACATCTTCTTCGAGGCCACACTGCCGGAAGATCTTTCATTGGGTCATGTGTATCTGGACAATATCAAGCTGGTACGGAACACCCCATGAACAGCAGGCGCGCACAGGTGGCCAGGTATGTGGTGAGCGATCTGCTCGGTTCGGCTTTGGCATGGGCGCTGTTCTACATTTATCGCAAGGTCTATTTGGAACCCATCAAATTCGATGGACCGGTGCCCATCGCACTGGACTCCAATTTCTACAAGGGCCTGGTACTGGTGCCGCTCTTCTGGTTCGGCTTGTATACAGTGATCGGTGGCTACCGTGATATTTTCAGACGCTACCGCACAAAGGAGCTGGGCCAGACACTGCTGATCTCCCTGTTCGGTGTGGTGATCATCTTCTTCGTGCTACTTCTGGATGACGAGGTGGCCGGATATCAGTACTACTACCGTTCGTTCCTCGCGCTGTTCTTCCTGCACTTCAGCCTGACTTTCCTGCCACGCTTCATCCTCACGAGCATCACGGTGAGCCGTGTGCACCAGAGGAAGATCGGCTTCAACACCGTGTTGGTGGGGGGCAATGAGCGCGCGCTCGCCACTTATGAGGAGATCACTGGAATGCCCAAGTCCCCGGGAAACCGTTTTATCGGATTCGTGAATGTGAACGGGGGTGACCAACTCCTTTCCAATGTGGGCCTGCCACGCCTGGGGAAGTGGAACGAACTGCGTGGTATCATCGAGCGCCATGATGTGGAGGAGGTCATCGTAGCGGTGGATTCCGGTGAGCATGAGCACATAAGTCGCATCATGGATGAATTGGAAGGCACCGGTGTACGCGTGAAGATCATCCCGGATATGTACGACATCCTTTCAGGGTCGGTCAAGATGACAAGCATCTTCGGCACACCGCTCATTGAAGTGAACGCCGAGATCATGCCGGCCTGGCAGTTCAGCATCAAGCGCCTGGTGGACATCAGTGTAAGCGCGCTGGCATTGGTGGTCCTTGCGCCGGCCTTCCTGATCATCGCCATCCTTGTGAAAATATCCAGCCCCGGACCAATGTTCTTCCGCCAGGAACGCATCGGCCGATTCGGGCGGCCCTTCATGATCGTGAAGTTCCGCAGCATGTACAGCGACGCCGAGAAGGATGGCCCACAGCTCAGCAGTAGCTCCGACCCGCGGATCACCCCCGTCGGCCGGTGGCTGCGTCGCACGCGCATGGATGAGCTGCCGCAATTCTGGAATGTATTGAAGGGTGACATGAGCCTGGTGGGACCACGTCCGGAAAGACAGCACTTCATCGATGCGATCTCCGAGGTCGCCTCCCACTACCACCATCTTCACAAGGTGCGCCCAGGGATCACCAGCTGGGGGCAGGTGAAGTTCGGCTACGCAGAGAACGTGGACCAGATGGTGCGCCGACTCAAGTATGATATCCTTTACATCGAGAATATGAGCCTGGCCGTGGACTTGAAGATCCTGGCGTACACGGTGCTCATCATCCTGAAGGGCGACGGCAAGTAGGGGCGGATCATGATCCGCCCCTACATTGCCGGGCCAAACGCGTTCCCATCCATGAACATCTCCGTTATTGGTGCCGGCCAGATGGGCAACGGCATCGCGCATGTCTTCGCCCAGCACGGGCATTCCGTCATCCTTATCGACACTTCGCAGGCCAACCTGGACAGGGCACTGGCCATTATCGGTAAGAATCTTGACCGCCAGGTAGCCAAGGGCACGCTCAACGCGGAAGAAAAGACCGCAACGCTGGGGCGGATCGACTCCTCCACGGCCATGGCCCAGGCGGTGAAGGAGGCAGGCTTGGTGGTGGAGGCCGCCACCGAGAACGTGGACCTGAAGATGCGCATCTTCCAGGAACTCGATGCCAGCGCACCATCAGATTGTATCCTGGCCACCAACACCTCTTCCATCAGCATCACACGCATCGCAGCCGCCACCAAGCGTCCTGCGCAGGTGATCGGCATGCACTTCATGAACCCTGTGCCGGTGATGAAACTGGTGGAAGTGATACGCGGATACGATACCACCGATGCGGTGACCAGGGCCGTCGTCGACCTCAGCATGGCCATCGGCAAGGTGCCCGTGACGGTGAATGACTATGCTGGCTTCGTGGCCAACCGGATCCTGATGCCCATGATCAACGAGGCGATCCAAACGCTGTGGCAGGGTGTGGCTGGTGTGCAGGAGATCGATACGATCATGAAGCTTGGCATGGCCCACCCCATGGGTCCGCTGCAGTTGGCCGACTTCATCGGGCTGGATACCTGCCAGGCCATCCTCCGTGTGTTGCACGAAGGGCTTGGGGATCCCAAGTACGCACCCTGCCCGCTGCTGGTGCGAATGGTGGCCGCTGGGAAACTCGGTGTGAAAAGCGGGGAAGGATTCTACAAGTATACCGCTGGCAACAAGGACCAGGTGGTGTCCCCTTCGTTCAGCAAATGAATCAGGTGGGCCGTGTGATGAACATCCGTCCGGCTGGTACTGAGGACATACCGATCATCCGCGATATCGCACAGCGCACCTGGCCTGTTGCCTACAGGGAGATCCTCTCACCTGTCCAATTGGCCTACATGCTGGAACTGATGTACAGTGAAGCTGCCCTGTACGACCAGATCTTGATGCAGGGCCATCACTTCATACTTGCTTTGGCGGAACACGGGGCGATCGGTTTCGCCGGGTATGAGCATGACCACCGCCATTCCGGCCATACCCGGCTGCACAAGCTATATGTAGCGCCCGAGGTACAAGGCGCCGGTGCAGGAAAAACGATGCTACAGGCCGTGTGCGATGCGGCTTGTGATGTGGGGGACCATGCCATCGAACTATGCGTGAACCGGCACAACCCGGCCCTGCAATTCTATTTGCTTCAGGGCTTCAACATCATACGCGACGAAGTGACGGAGATCGGGCTGGGCTTCGTGATGGACGATCACGTATTGGTGCGCCCGATCGGCTTGACCGAGCATATCTAGCGTGTTCCGTCTTTCGCTGCAGGCCGGCTCCATACACGAAGTCCATGCTCGCTTGCGTGAAAATGGACTTCCAGTCCGAGGGAAGGCAACCCTGATGAACAACGGCGTCTTGTCTAATGTTCGGCATCTCCTGTTGTGCGTGGTATTGCCGTATGCGATCGTGTTCCGCAGCTTCAGAAAATGACGGATGACCGGTGTTGAACTGCCCAGTATGGCCCCTGCGCTGCTCCATGGTATGCATTACGGACATTGACTGAGCATCCCGAACTGATCACCATGGAGATCAATAATTGTGGACCGGATACTTGCATTTCCTTTCAACATACCCCTATTTTCACCCGCTGAAGCCCTCTCCTCTCCCGCTTAACCTAAGCTGGCCTTGCCCCTCCCCACCTGCATCCACAGGTTTCGTTCCTCTCCCTTCCCTTCCTAACTCCTCCAAACCTCCGTACCAATGAAGCGATCCATACGCCTGTTATTCATGGCCCCTGCCGCGCTCTTGCTGTTTATCAGCAGCGGGCTCATGGCCCAGGAGCATTCCATAGTTAGACAGTGGAGCGACGAACTACTCGGAGCGATCTCACGCGATTTCGCCCGCCCCCCGATCCATGCCAGGAACCTGTTCCACACCTCGGCGGCGATGTACGACGCATGGGCAGCATATGACCCCAGCCATGAGCCCTTCCTGTTGGGGCGCCTGCGGGGCACCTACGACTGTCCGTTCAACGGCGTGGACATCCCGGATTCCCCTCAGGCTATTGAAGCCGCACGGCATCAAGCCATCAGCTTCGCCATGTACCGTATGCTAGTCCAGCGCTTCCAGAACTCCCCGGGGGTGGCCGTGACGATGCAGATCATCAATGGAAAGATGGCCACCCTGGGCTACGATATCACCAACACTTCCACTGATTACATCAATGGAGGTCCTGCGGAGTTGGGGAATTACGTGGCGCAGCAGTACATCGCCTTCGGTTTCACTGATGGTTCCAACCAGACGAACAACTATGCCAACGTTCACTACACCCCGATCAACCCGCCTATCGAGGTGGAATTGCCTGGGAACCCGGACATGATCCATCCCAACAATTGGCAACCGATCACACTGTCCAACGCCATCGACCAGGCGGGCAACCCAGTTTCCGGGACACCAGCCGCAATAGGTCACAACTGGGGTGAAGTGGTACCCTTCGCCCTGGACCCTGCACAAGCGACCCCATATGTGCGGGATGGTCACCCCTACCCGGTATTCCATGACCCCGGTCCTCCCACTTATCTGGACACCACTGATGCCAGCGGGCTGGAGTCCTTCTACAAATGGAACTTCACATTGGTGTCGGTTTGGCAGTCGCACCTCGACCCCAACGATGACACCATGTGGGACACCTCTCCTGCCAGCATTGGGAATCTCCAGAGCTATCCAGATCCTCAGGACTTCGATGCGTTCCTTGATTTCTATGATTACCTGGAAGGTGGCGTACCCAGCCCGGGCCATGCCATGAATCCTGCCACAGGATTGCCATACGAGCCCCAGATCGTGCGCCGCGGTGATTATGCCAGGATCCTTGCCGAATACTGGGCTGATGGACCTCAATCCGTGACCCCGCCCGGGCATTGGTTCAAGATCATGCACGATGCGAATGACCATCCCCTGTTCGAACGCCGCTGGATGGGCCAGGGCGATATCCTCAGCGATCTGGAGTATGATGTGAAGGCCCATTTCGTGATGGGTGGGGCCATGCACGATGCCGCAGAGACCGCATGGAGCATCAAAGGCTGGTACGATTACGTCCGGCCGGTCTCCGCCATCCGATACATGGCAGAGAAAGGCCAGTGCAGCGACCCTGACGGCCCCAATTTCCATCCCGCCGGCCTACCCCTCGTTCCTGGGAATATTGAATTGGTGGAAGTTGGTGATCCGCTTGCCGGCGACAATGACGAGCACGTGGGCAAAGTCAAATTGTATACCTGGAAAGGCCCCGAATACATCGAGGATCCCGAGGAAGACTACGCAGGTGTGGATTGGATCCTGGCAGAGAACTGGTGGCCTTACCAGCGCCCCTGGTTCGTCTCCCCGCCTTTCGCAGGCTACATCAGTGGGCATTCCACCTATTCCAGCACTGCGGCACAGGTCATGGAAATGATCACCGGTGATCCTTTCTTCCCAGGCGGTATGCGGGTGGTCACCTGCTCGCAGAACGATTTCCTGGAGTTCGAAGTCGGACCCAGTGAAACGGTCGAGCTACAGTGGGCCACCTACCGTGATGCTTCGGATCAGTGCAGCCTGTCACGGATCTGGGGTGGTATCCACCCACCGATGGATGACATCGCGGGTCGGCATATCGGTATCGTGGTGGGTGCGGATGCGGTGGATCTTTCCAACAGCATCTTCGGATCGGAACGGCCTCTTGTAGTGAATGTGACACCCTCGGAAGAGGTGCTCAACATCGCCGATATCGGCAGCACCTTCTCGGTGACGATCACCTATGACCGTCCGATGGATCAGAGTGTTACGCCCGACGTGCAGTACCTGGTACAGGACCCCATGTTGGAAGCGGCTTCCCTGGTGACCGCAGCCTGGCTCGATGCGTTCAACTACACGTTGATCCTCGAAGTGGAGGCCTCCGAATTGCGCCTCACCGACATCTTCATGCGGATCGATGAGGCCCGTGCCCTGAATGGGCTGTATCAGGATGTGCATCTTGTGGCACGCCCCTTCTCGATCGATACGGACCGCCCCGAGGTTGTGCTGGTGACCAGTCCGAACGACCTGCTGAACGATGCATTGGCCGCCACCGGGCAATTGGACGTGCTGGTGGACTTCAGCGAGCCTTGCGCCACGAGCCAGACCCCAGTGATCGTTCTCAGTGGCACCACCGATCCCTCGGCTTCCCTGGCTGTGAATGCAGCGGGTAGCCAGTGGAATTCGCCTGTACAGTATCGAGTACGATTGAACCTGACCGATGCCCAAGAGGAGATCGAGGAAGTGTTCATCACGCTTTCCAACGTATTGGACCAGGCAGGCAATGACCAGGAGGAGCATGAGGCCGCGATGATCCTTTCCATTGATACGCGCAACCCCGTTCTTGCCGACATAGGCGTGAACAATGAAATGCTCGCACTGGCGGACGTGGGCAACGGCGCACTGCAGATCACTGTGGAATTCGACGAGGAGATGGACACGGCCCTGACGCCGAACTTCTCCTTCCCCGGTGAGGACCCACTGGGAACCTCGCTGATCCCCGAGCCGCTGAACAGCCTCTGGCTCAACGCTACCACCTACCGCAAGTCGTATACGTTGCTGAATGCGGACGAGGAGTTCTTCAACATCACATCCGTGATGGTGGACTTCACCGACATGGCAGGGAACGAACCGGCCACCACCACCATCGATGGCCTCTTCACGGTGGATACCAAGCGCCCGGAAGTAACCGCCACGACACCTTCCGTGCCTGTGGTGGCCGATGCGAGCGTAGGGACCGGTGGCTTCCATATGGATATCCACTTCCCCGAGGTGATGAATACCGCTCAACCCGCCCTGGTGCAATTGACCGGCGCAGGGATCGGAACCACTTTCGCGAACAACCTGGTCCAAAGTGCCTGGGAGGATGAACAGACCTACCGCGCGGTATTCAATGTGACCGACCAGGGTCTGGAAGTGGAGGGGATCGGGGTATCCGTGAACTTCGCTCAGGATCTCTCCGGCAACAACCAGGTGGCACATACGGGCTTGAACGTGGTCGACCTTGACACCCGCAATCCGCTGCTGCTGGTCGTCACGGCCAATACCTATTCGATCAACAACAGCCACATGGGCCCCGAAGGTTTCACCGTGCTTTCAGTGTTCGATGAGGCCATGGATGAGGCCAGCCTCCCTGAAGTGGACTTCTCCGTGCCCCTGAGCGATGTACTCACCCCCAATGCTGCCGGCTCGGGTTGGTTGAATACATCCACGTACAGGAACGCCTTCGACGTGGCCAACCTCGATGCATCGATCGCTGACATCGGTGTGACCTTGGCCGAAGCGCGTGACCAGGCCGGGAACCTCTTGGTGCCGGTGATGATGGAGGATTACTTCTCCATCGACCTGCAGCTGGTGAATATCGAGGAACTCTTCTCGCAGGCCGGTCTGGCGCTGTTCCCCAACCCATTGCTCGCAGGCCACCCGCTTCAGTTGCTCACCATGGCCGACCTGAATGATGTGGCCATTGAGATAGTTGATATGCGCGGGGCCCTGGTGCACCGGGTATACCTCGGGGGCCTGACCAAAGGCACACATACCATGAACATTCCCGATCTCGCATCTGGCATGTATCATGCGCGCATCGACATCAGTGGGGTCATGCACAACCTTAAACTGTTGGTACAGGGACAATGATGCACGATCATCAATAGCTGGATAAGCGCGGCACATTCCTGTGCCGCGCTTATCTATTGCCCCCCCTCCCAGCACATTTCAAGATGATCGACTGGAAATATCCCCAACCACTCGCAGTGGTATGCCTCGCAGGGCTTTTTGTCGCTTCTGGAAGTCATGCACAGACCTACACCAACATCGCTCCTGCGCAAGGGATCGACATACTGGTGAACAGCGACGATTTCGGGAATGGGGTCTCCTTCTACGATTTCGACGGTGACGGCTGGGACGACCTGACCTTCGCACGCAGCAACGATAGCATTGCCTTCTATAAGAACGTGGAGGGCACGTTCGTACGGCTTCCCGCCTTCATCCCCGGGCCCGGGGAGACCAAACACGTGTTGTGGGTGGACTATGACAATAATGGCGTGCTCGATCTGTTCATTACGACGTACAACGGAAGCTACCGATTGTATCGGAACGACGGCTTCTTCAATTTCACTGACGTCTCCGCATCCTCGGGCATTCTTCAATACACTTCGACCACGTACGGCGCCTCCTGGGGCGACTATGACCGGGATGGCGACCTGGACCTGTATGTGTGCAAATACCAGTTGGATGGCGATCCTGGGATATACGCCTACCTGAACAAACTATATCGCAACAACGGGGACGGCACCTTTACGGATGTGACCATGGAGGCCGGGGTGGGTGACGGGGTGAAGCTTTCCTTCCAATCTGTATGGCTTGACTACGACCAGGACGGATGGCCCGACCTTTTCATCATCAATGACCGGCTCTATGCCAACAGCCTCTACCGGAACAACGGCGATGGCACATTCGCGGATGTATCCGTGGAGGCCGGCATCGGATTCGCCTTCCAGGACCCCATGTCCAACACCGTGGGTGACTTCGACAACGATGGCGACCTGGACATCTTCTTCAGCAACACGGGCATCGTGAACAAGCCTGCCCGTCTGCTGGTGAACAACAATGACGGGAGCTTCACAGAGTCCACCGAACAGTATGGCACCGACATCTATGATTGGTGCTGGGGCGGTGTTTGGGTGGACCACGACAACAATGGATTCCAGGACCTCTATGTCGCCTCCGGAAGGCCGATGGGGCCGGTCAACGCCAATTACTTCCTGAGGAACCTCGGAGGTACGCAGTTCGAGGACGCCGTGTCCATATTCATGGGTAACCATGTCGCCCAAAGTTTCGGCGTGGCGCGCGGCGACCTCGACAACAACGGGTTCTACGACATCGCCGTACAGGGACAGAACCCCTACCCACCCTTTGTGTGGAAGAATTCCGGCGGGCCGAACGATCACATCAAGATCACCCTGCAAGGGACCGTCTCCAATCATTTCGCCATTGGTAGCTGGATCCGCGTTTATTCAGACGGGCAGTGCCAGACGCAGTACACCCATTGCGGCGAGAATTTCGTAGGGCAGAATTCACAGCATCACATCTTCGGGCTGGGCACGAATGGAACCATCGATTCGGTGCAGGTGGAATACGTGAGCGGACACACCGACAGCTATTACGATCTTGCCATCAACCAGGCCCACCTTCTGATCGAAGGTGAAACGTACCTGGCCACCATCACCATATTGGGTGATACGGTCTTCTGTCTGGGAGGCGAAGTGTTGCTCGATGCCGGAGAGCACCACTCCTATCTCTGGAACAACGGCCACACGGAGCGCTTCCTTACTGTCACCACATCCGGGACATACAGCGTCACGGTCCAGAACGAATTCGGTGTGCAGGCACAAAGCCAGCAGGTCACCGTGGTGGTCCATCCTCAACCCTTCATCGTCCCTGACCTTACGCAACCCTCCTGTAACGGTGCTGCCGATGGTACGATAGCCTTGCAGAACAATGCTGGGGTGCCGCCATCTGGCGTGATCTGGGACCATGGAGCCACTGGTGCGGAGATCGATGGCTTGGCCGCCGGGATGTACGCCTTCATCTTCACAGACCTCAATGGCTGCCAGGCCAGCGGCCAGGTGACCCTGGAGGACCCGGCCGAACTTTTCGTGCAATGGGCTGCCACCCCCGAGGTGGAAGGTCTTGACGCCACACTGCAGCTGTTTGTCTTCGGGGGTGTACCACCGTACAACATCACCCTGGATGGCATACCTATCGGTCTGTTCACCGATGGGCTTGCCAGTGGACAGTATGATCTGATCGTGACCGATACGAATGGATGTTCCGAGAGCTTCCCGATCACCATTGACAACCATACGGGTATGACCGGGATGGTGGATAACGGCGTGATCATCCATCCGAATCCCGCATCCGGACATATCGTGGTCACAGGAATGAGCCATCCTCTGACCATGTTCATCGTGGACATAGGTGGCAAGCTGCTTCTGCACAGGGTCCTGAACGCGGATGGTCCCCAGGATGTCTCCTGGTTACCGCCCGGCAGGTACCAACTCTGGTTCGTAGGTGACAATGCGACCGCCTTCACCCATTCCCTGGTGATCGTCCACTGAACAGGTTCAGGAATCCCCCTTCTCGGGAAGGCCGTACTTCCGGTATAAGCGGGCCTTGCGCTTCTCCAGGCGTGCTTGCGCTTTCTCTGTTCGTGCCTTGCGCATGGAAACGGGCAGTTCGCCGTTCTCGATGCGCTGCACGATCAACTCTATCATGTTATCCTCCCCTGTTCCATCGTATGTGCTTTTCAGATCGTGTCCGAAGAGCCGTGCCATGCCCTGCCAGACAAAAGCGTGGAAGGAACCGCGTAATTCCCGCACCAGCGTATAGGAGGTCTTGCCGGTCTCACGGTCGATGAGTTTCACCAAGATCTTGCCCTGGCTCATGGTCAGATCCTTCACCTCGGCCTCGAATTCGGCCCGCAGCTCGGCCTCCGCCAGCTTTATGTAAAGTTCCTGGTCGCCGTCGCGCCTGATCTGGGACAGATCGTGCTCATACTCCCGGAGCAGTTCCTGGGTGATCCTTGCGTACGGATAGACCTTCTGCACATTCCTGGTCAATCGGTCATAGTGGGCCGCCTCTCTACGGTCGCGCGGACGCCAGCGGCCCTGCACGAGCGCTTCCGGCAATTGGATCACCGGGATCGTGTCCCCATCCACCACATGCGCGATCACCAGGTGGTGCCGCACTTCCTGCTGACCCCATGCTCCGTTGGGAAGGCACCCGAGGGATAGCAGGCCGAAGCTCCAGGAACGTATGTTATGGACCATGGGAGGTGACATCCCGGGTGTGAAGGTACCAACGCCACACCCGTGCCGATATTCCCTTCTACGCCTCAACGGCGCTTCAGTTTCCAAGGGCTGGGCCCCTGGCCCACCCGGTAAGAAGTGGGCGGCCCGGACTTCCGCAGGGAGCGCCCTGCGGCCACCAATGCCGCCGCCGCCATGGCATCCTTATCCGTCCCATCCAAACTACCTGCGCTGAAATGGTCGCGCACAAAATGGGTGTCGTACTTCCCACTTCGGAAATCCTCGTGCTCCATGACGAAGCGGCAGAAACCCAAGGTGGTCTCAACGCCGCCGATGGCATAGTCATCGATGGCGCGGATCATACGTGCGATGGCCTCTCCTCGCGTGGCTCCATGGGTGATCAACTTCGCGATCATGGGGTCGTAATGGATGGGTACCTCCATGCCCTCCTCAAAGCCATCATCCACCCGGATACCTGGTCCCAGAGGGGGGCGGTACGTGATCAGCCGGCCAATGTCCGGAAGGAAGTTGTTAGTAGGATCCTCTGCATACACCCGTACCTCGATGGCGTGGCCGTTGATGCGCAGATCTTCCTGCCGGAATGGAAGCTTCTCCCCCTCGGCCACACGGATCTGCAGCTTCACCAGATCGAGCCCGGTGATCATCTCCGTGACCGGGTGTTCCACCTGTAGGCGCGTATTCATCTCCATGAAGTAGAAATCGCCCTGCGCATCGAGCAGGAACTCCACGGTCCCGGCCCCCAGATAGTCCACGCTGCGGGCCACGTTCACGGCCGCCTCGCCCATGCGCTTGCGCAGTGCGGGTGTCAACACGGCGCTTGGGGCTTCTTCCACCACCTTTTGGTGGCGCCGCTGGATGCTGCACTCCCGCTCGAAGAGGTAGCACGTATTCCCATGCATATCGGCCATGATCTGCACTTCGATGTGGCGCGGACCGGCCACATACTTCTCGATGAACACACTGCCGTCGCCAAAGGCATTGGTGGCCTCACTGATGGCACGTTCCAGACCCTCTTTCAGCCCAGCCTCCTCCTCCACGATCCGCATGCCCTTTCCGCCCCCGCCGGCCGCAGCTTTGATCAGAATGGGGAACTTGATGGTCTTGGCCACGGCGATGGCCTCATCCAATCCGACCACCGCCCCTTCTGTGCCCGGCACCAAGGGTACATCGAACCGTTTCACCGCTTCCTTGGCGGCAAGTTTGTCGCCCATCACCTTCATCGCCTCCGGGGAAGGCCCCACGAAGATCACCCCGGCCTTTTCCAGCGCACGTGCGAATTCGCCATTCTCACTGAGGAAACCGTAGCCCGGATGCACGGCATCCACCTTCAGATCCTGGCACACCTGGATGATCTTGCTGATGACCAGGTAGCTCTCCTTACTTGGAGCCGGGCCGATGCACACGGCTTCATCGGCGAAGCGCACGAAGGGTGCAACGCGGTCGGCCTCAGAGAATACGGCCACGGTGCGGATACCCATTTCCCGGGCGGACCGCATCACGCGCAGGGCGATCTCGCCGCGGTTGGCGATGAGGAGTTTATTGATCTGCTTCTTGGCCATGATCTCCAGGCCCGGACATACCCGCCGGGGACCGCGAAGATGCGAAGGCTTGGCTTGATCTTTGGCCAGGGCCTTCCATGCGCATCCCGCTCGCCCTCTTCGTCACCCTGCTCATCAGCCAGTCCTGGGCACAGATCGGCCGCAAGGAATTGAAGACGGACAGTGGCACGGTGATCCTGCACCACTTCAAGCAGGGCGGGATCAGCACCAGGGAATGGACCGATAAGAATGATCAATGGGGAGCGAGCTGGGCCTATGCCAGAAGCGGCGATGTGATCTTCCACGGACAAACCCGTCGTTTCGCCGGGCATTCTTCGGTGCGCTTCAGTTACCACCCCAGCGGCGCCGTGAGCAGGGTGGAGACCAGCGATGCGCCGGACGGTGGCATCCAGTGGTACAAGAGCACCACCACCTTCGATGAGGATGGGCACAAGACCGGGTTCAGTGAGCATGGCCGAGACAATTATGGGCCCATCCCGCGACTGGACTGGCCGCCGGATCGTTCGCCACCACAGCCCAAAGCGCCCGCTCCCAAGGAGGAACCCAGGCAGGAGGTGGTGGAATGCCAGCGCATGTTCCAGACCGAACTATTCGTAGTGAACCCCACGAATTCAGCCGTACGCGTGGTGGCTACGCCGAAGGATCCCTCACCAGCGATGCCCGGCGGCACCTGGACCATGGCACCCGGCGATACCATCCGCATCGGCACCTACAGTATGGGCGAGATCTGGCCGGAATGGAAGAGCCTTGTGGACCTCAGCATCGTGCAAGTGGTGCTTGGCGACCGCAACAAGGCCGTAGCACGCATCCGCAACGATGAGAGATCACTCAGCGAGGAGCACCGGTCGATCCATGTGGTGATCGAGGGATGGGCCACGACGAAAGGTGCTCCAGTGCAGGTTCCAACAGCTACGCCCAACGGGCGCGAAAACAAGGATGGAGGGAAGGTGAGGGAGGTGAAGGAAGTGAAGGAGGCAAGGCGGTGGTGGCGCTTCTGGTGATCAGGCCGGAGATGAGGCCCAGAAGGCGTGCAGATGTGGCAGGAGCACTTTCCGATCCGCCGCATCGAATGGATGGGGTGTGTTGGGAAGCACCAGGGTACCGGCCTTGGGCATCAGACGCGCGGCCTGGAGGGTATGTTCCGGCACTGCGGTATTGTCTCGATCGCCGACACAGAGCAGTACCGGGCATGTGATCATGGCGAAGGCATCAGGGGTGAGCAGGGGCTTCTCATGCAGCCCGGTGATCAGGCAGGCGGTCTCCTTCACCAGCGGCTCCCAGCGGTCGGCGCCATGTTCCTGAGCCAGCTGCGCCACGAAGCGCGGCACTTTCTCCTGCATCTTCTTCGGATCCAGCATCCGGAGTTCCCGGTCGAGTCCTTCGCGGTCCCAATTGAGCTTGGTGCCCAGGGTCACCACCGAACGCACACGTGCCGGAAAGCGTCTTGCATAAAGCAGCGCCGCATAGCCACCCATGCTGTAACCGAAGAGGTGTGCATCCCTCCAGCCGGCCTCGTCCAGTGCGGTTTCGATGTCTTTGATGAAATGGTCGAAGGTGAGGCCACCCTTGGGAATGGGCATGCGGCCATGGCCTGAAAGGTCGATGGATCTGACAGCGTGTTCAGCCAGCGCAGCTACAAGCGGATCGAGTTGTATGCGGCTGCCGAGGGCGCCGTGGAGGAGGAGGAGGTCCATGTGCCTATGGGGTCATGTGCACATGGTCGCATGTGCACATGGCGAGAGAACTCGTGCGTTGTATCACGCCAGCACCTCCTTCACCCGATCCGCCGCTTCCTGCAGGGCCACGGCGCTCAACACTTTCAACCCGCTGTTGTCGATCAGCTCCTTGGCTTCGACCGCATTGGTGCCCTGCAGGCGCACGATGATGGGCACGGGGATGTCGCCGATGTTCTTGTAGGCGTCCACAATGCCCTGGGCCACGCGGTCGCAACGCACGATGCCGCCGAAGATGTTCACCAGGATCGCCTTCACGCGTTCATCCTTCAAGATGATCCGGAAGGCTTTCTCCACGCGTTGTGCATCGGCCGTACCGCCCACATCGAGGAAATTGGCGGGTTCGCCTCCGCTGAGCTTGATGATGTCCATGGTGGCCATGGCCAGACCTGCGCCGTTCACCATGCAGCCCACGTTGCCGTCCAGTCGCACGTAATTCAAACCTGCTTCACCGGCCTCCACCTCGATGGGGTCCTCCTCGGTCTTGTCGCGCATCTCCTTGTAGTCGGGATGGCGGAACAGGCCATTCTCGTCCAGACGCACCTTGGCATCCACCGCAGCGATCTTGTCATCGCTGGTCTTCAGCACGGGGTTGATCTCGAACATGGCGGCATCGCATCCTTCGTATGCCCGATAAAGTGAGGCCACGAACTTGGCCATCTCCTTCTTCGCCTGGCCGGTGAGGCCCAGGTTCACCGCGATCTTGTTGCATTGGAAGGGCCGCAATCCCACACGGGGGTCCACCGTCTCCTTGTAGATCTTCTCCGGGGTCTTCTCGGCCACCTCCTCGATGTCCATCCCTCCCTCGGTGCTGTACATGATGATGTTCCGACCGCTGGCGCGATCCAGCAGCACGCTCATGTAGAACTCCTTCGGCTCGCTGGCACCGGGGTAGTACATATCCTCGGCGATCAGCACCTTGTGTACCTTCTTCCCATCAGGCGGGGTTTGCGGTGTCTTCAGCATCATGCCGATGATCGCATCGGCCCGCTCGCGCACCTCATCGATGCTCTTGGCCAGCTTCACGCCACCGCCCTTGCCGCGCCCTCCGGCATGGATCTGGGCCTTCACGATCCACCATTTGGTGCCCGTTTCCTGTCCCAGACGCTTGGCCACTTCCACCGCCTCATCCGCATTGTAGGCCACATGGCCGCGCTGGATCCGGACGCCGTGCTGGGCCAGGATGTGTTTGCCTTGATACTCGTGCAGGTTCATGCTGAAAGGGGATCTTGGTTCGCGGGGCGAAAGTAAGCGTGCCATCGAATGGCTCCCGTCGCTTCCTTTGCGCCGATGATAGAGGCCACCGCCATACGCAAGCGCTTCGGCGATCTGGAAGTACTGAAGGGAGTAGACCTGAAGGTGGACCGTGGCGAAGTGGTGAGCATCGTGGGGGCCAGCGGTGCGGGCAAGACCACGCTGCTGCAGATCCTCGGCACATTGGAGAAGGCCGATGAAGGCAAGCTCCGAATCAACGAGCAGGAGGTGACCAGACTGGGGGGCAACGCACTGAGTGCCTTCCGCAACAAGCATATCGGATTCGTGTTCCAGTTCCACCACCTGCTGCCCGAATTCACCGCGCTGGAGAATGTGATGATGCCCGGGCTGATCTCCGGAAAGGCGTTCAAGGCCTGCGCCCCACGTGCCGAGGAATTGCTGGCCAGGCTGAACGTGTTGCCCCGGAAGGAGCACAAACCCGGACAACTCAGTGGTGGCGAGCAGCAGCGCGTGGCCGTGGCGCGGGCACTATTCAACGCGCCCAGCGTGGTGCTGGCCGATGAGCCCAGCGGCAACCTTGATTCGGCCCACGCGAAGGAGCTGCACGAACTGTTCTTCGAACTACGCCAGGAGATCGGCCAGACTTTCGTGATCGTGACGCATAACGAGGAACTGGCGGATATGGCGGACAGAAAGCTGGTAATGAAGGATGGGGTGATCTGAAGGGACCCATGGATAGGAAACGCAGCTACTGGATATCGATCGGGATCTCCGTGGGCCTAGCGTGGCTTGCCACCTACCTTGTTGTTGTCCATTGGAAAGACTATGGATCAGCCACATTTATCGTAACCCCGTTCGTCCTGGGGATCCTTCCGGTAATTCTACATGGCCGCACATTTTCGATCTCACAGAAAGATGCGTTCGTCATGGGCCTCACGTCGATGGGCCTGTATAGCCTCGGGTTGTTCCTCTTCGCATGGGAAGGTCTCATTTGCCTGGCGATGGCGCTTCCGCTTGCCATACCCATCTGTCTCATTGCTTCGTGGATCGGTTGCCTGTTGATCGGCTTGCGACGGCCTGAAGGAATGCTGCCCGTGCTCATTGCGAGCCTCGTGATCCCAGGTACAGCATTCGTTGAACGTGACAATGAGCCGGTCCGGTCGCAGGTGACCACTTCCGTAGTGATCAATGCCGACAGGTCAACAGTATGGGACCATGTGATCCAGTTCCAGCGCATACCGGCACCCACGGAATTCATTTTCCGTTCGGGTATCTCCTATCCGATCGATGCCAGGATCGAAGGGCATGGTGTGGGAGCGATCCGCTATTGCAACTTCAACACCGGTGCATTCGTGGAACCGATCACTACCTGGATCGAACCGGAACTGCTCGCGTTCGACGTACTCCAGCAACCTGCCCCGATGAGAGAGATAGGCCTGACCGAGATCGACGCGGCACACCTGCACGGCTACTTCGTATCAGAAAAAGGCCAGTTCAAGCTTACAGCCCTCGACGGTGGCCGAACCTTACTGGAAGGGACGACATGGTACCACCATCGCATTGCACCGGAGTTCTATTGGAAACCTTGGAGCAATATGATCATCCAAAAGATCCACGAACGTGTCCTCGGACATATCAAAGCACAGGCTGAAAATGCCTGATACACGCCTGATCTCTGACCCGGTCGCCGATGAGCCCAGCGGCAACCTTGATTCGGCCCACACGAAGGAGCTGCACGAACTGTTCTTCGAACTACGCCAGGAGATCGGTCAGACTTTCGTGATCGTGACGCATAACGAGGAGCTCGCCGCCATGGCCGACCGCAGGCTTGTGATGCGCGACGGGACGATCGTAAGAGATTAACTTGCGGACCGCAATAGATCCCACACCATGAAGACGGTACACTTCCTTCTGCCCCTATTCCTCGCTGTACCCGTGACCCTATCGGCCCAGAAGCCGGATCTCAACGCCCTGATCCAACAGGGTGCCATGGGTGGTGTGACGATGGTGGAGGACAATGACCCCTTCGAACCCAACGAATTCATCGGCAGCTTCACCATGGTGATGCACAGCTACAAGAACGGCAACGAGGAAAAGGACAGCCCGATGACGATACGCCTCTTCAGCAAGGCCGACATGGTGCTGATGTGGCCCGAAGTGAAGGAGAAAGGGATGCAGGAGATGAAGATGCTGACCGACCTGAAGGGCAAATGGCAGTACACGATGATGACCGACGACAAGGGCAAGCGCACCGCGATGAAGATGCGCAAGATGAAGCTGGTGATGCCTGAAGAGGCCGATGCCAACGGCAAGGAACCCGAGGTGGTACGCACTGGTGAAACCCGGATGATCGATGGCCACACCTGCCACCAGTATGTGTTCACGAATGAGGACGGAACGTGGAGGGGCTGGGTGGCCGAGGGTATGGCCACACCGTTCACGGACATGACCCGGTCCATGGGCGGCGGCAAGGGGCAGCTCAAAGCCACGCCGGGTGGTGTGAACGGGTTCCCGCTGGAGTCCGAATTCACCAGTGCCGACGGGAAGGAGCGGGTGGTGGTGCACACCCGCGACCTGAAGATGGGCAGTGTGGATGAGAAGGTCTTCAGCCTGCAGGGCTACGATGTCATGGAAATGCCGGTGATGAATTTCGGCGGGCGCTGATCCCGGCCTATCGCTTCACCTGGAAACGATGCCAGCTGCGCCGCTCGCCGTGATCCACCCGCAGCAGGTAGCTGCCCGGCATTAGGGACCGAACATCCATCAGCATCGGGGTATCGTTCACAGCTCTACCAAAACCTGTATCACGGCCCAGGGCATCGAACACCTGTACCCGTTCCACCGCGCCAGGCACCTCCAATCCTAATAGGTCCTCAACAGGATTGGGGAATAGCCGCACGCCCGCATTTTGATCCTCCTCCGCGATGGAGGTCACGATGTCTCCTGTACAGCAGGTTCCACCCTGCGATACGCTGATCATGCCCTGCCAGCAGGCATACTGGGTCCAGTGATGGCGCAGGCTGCCGCCCAATGTGGCCAGGAAGAAAGCCTCCACCTGATCGGCGGTGTTGCAGCCCCCTTGATACGTGTCGGTGCTGCAGCTGTAGCAGCATATCATGTAGCCATAGCCGTATGGGTTGGCCACTGTGGCCGGCGGGAATTGCAGTATATCGATCACCGCGTTGGGGGCGCCGATCACGGTGTTCTCACCACCGGTTCCCAGGTTGCAATGATCGTTGGTGGCGTTGTACCCAGCGAAGAGCACCTGGGTGACGTTGCCCGCGTAAGCGCCCATCACCTCCACAACGCTATACTCGTAGCTCAGCAAGCCCAGCCGCAGGTCGGGGATGTCCTCGTCGATATTGATCAACAGGCGCCCGCCATCGTAATTGGAATAGATCAGCAGGTTGGCGGAAGGATCGCAAATGACCCCCTGGCACCAGCCTGTGGCAGGGGTGATAAGAAGAAGGGACAGCAGGGCGCGCATGATGTGTGTGATCAAGTTCGACCGAAGATAGCCGAACGATCGGATCAGTTTTGCATCCGCAGCCATGGACCCTGAACAAATACGTGCAATGCTCGATGACGCTTACGAGCGTTTCGCCCGGCCGGACTTCATCGCCGGGGATCCGATCCAGGTGCCGCATGCCTTCGCATGCCGCGAGGATGCCGAGATCATGGGCTTCCTCACCGCCACCATCGCCTGGGGCCAGCGCCGCACCATCATCGCCAATGCCTGGAAGCTGGCCCACCAGATGAACGAAAGCCCTTACGCTTTCGTGATGGAAGCGGGACCCCACGATCTGCGCGCCCTGGATCATTTCGCCCACCGCACCTTCAATGGCACCGACCTCAAGCAATTCATCCGCAGCCTGCGGCACCTCTACACACAGCATGGCGGCCTGGAGCCGGCATTTCTGGAGAATGGCCGGTTGAATGACATGGGCACGGCCATTTCACGTTTCAAACAACGATTCTTCGAGCCACACCATCTGCCGCGTACCCGGAAGCACGTGGCCGATCCAGGCAGGGGAAGCAACGCCAAGCGCATCAATATGTTCCTCCGCTGGATGGTGCGCCCCGCCGACCGGGGTGTGGACCTCGGGCTCTGGAAGCGCATCACCCCGGCCCAACTGATGATGCCCCTGGACGTGCATACCGGCCGCGTGGGCCGTGGGTTGGGACTGCTCACCCGAAAGCAGGATGACTGGCGCGCCGTGGAGGAACTCACCGCCGCACTTCGGCACTTTGACCCTGAGGACCCCGTGCGCTACGATATCGCCATGTTCGCCGCCGGGGTCGAGGGGTGGATATGAGACACACAGGATCCCTCCGCTGCCACCAACTTCGCACACCCCGTACTTTCGCACCCCGATGGCCTTCCTGTATCCGGCATTCCTATGGGCACTGAGCGCCCTGGCCATCCCGGTGCTCATCCACCTGTTCCAGCTGCGCCGGTTCAAGCGTATCGACTTCCCGAATGTGCGTTTCCTGGCGGAGGTCTCCCAACAGACGCGTGCCCGCCGGAAAGTGCTTCATTGGCTTGTGCTGCTGGCGCGCATGCTGGCGGTCGCCTTTCTGGTGCTTGCGTTCGCGCAGCCCTACATCCCCACACCGGAGGCCGGGAACTCCCCTGGCGAACGCGCCGTGTCCCTGTTCATCGACGACAGCTTCAGCATGGACGGCCAGAATGCGCAGGGCCGCCTGCTCGACCAGGCCCGCGGTGCGGCTCAGGAAACGGTCATGGCCCATGGCGCCACCGATCGGTTCCAGGTGATCTCGGGCCGCTTTGAAGGGCGCCAGCAGTTGCTGATGAGCCGCGACGATGCCATGGAAGCGGCGTCGCAAGTTGAAGTGGGGCCCTATGTCCGGCCACTCTCCCAAGCCATCCTACGCCAGCGCGAGGCCCTGGCGGCCAGCGAAGCCCCGGCCAAGCGCGCATTCCTCTTCACCGACCTGCAGCGCAGCGTGACCGATGTGGACCAGTGGACCGATCACGCGGATGTGCCCACGGTGGTCGTGCCCCTGCGGCCAGGCCAGTCAGCCAACCTGAGCATCGACTCCGTTTGGTTCGCCACGCCGGTACGGCGCATGGGGCAAAGCGAAGCGCTGCATGTGCGTATCCGGAATTTCGGTGAGCAGGATCTGGTGAACGTGCCCCTGCGGCTCAGCCTGGGCGGCCAGCAGCGCGCATTGGCCACTTTCAGTGCGCAGGGCATGAGCACCGTGGATACCGTACTGCGCTTCACTGGTGGTGGTTCCGGTCATCGCTTCGGTGAGGTGGTCATCAACGACCAACCGGTGACCTTCGATGACCGCATGCACATCAGTTACCGGGTCACTGACCGGCTGAACGTGCTATTGGTGAGCGGCGGCGATGCTGCGGGCGATCGTGCCCTGGGGGCCGTGTTCGAGGGCGACAGCATCCATCGCTACGCGGCCATATCCTATCGCGCTGTGGACCCCTCGATCCTTGCGCGACAGGATCTTGTGGTGCTCAATGCATTGCCCGAAGTGGCCTCCGGCCTCCTTGATGCGCTTGCGACCTTCGTGACGGAGGGTGGCAGCCTGGCGGTGTTCCCACCCGCTGATGAAGATCCCGCCGGTCACGCGGAACTGTATGCACGCTTCCGGGCCGCCCCACCTGTACGCCTCGATACCGGCACCGTACGCGTGGACCGCATCGACCTGGAGCAGCCCTTTTACCGCGATGTTTTCCAGACCATGCCGCGCAATGTGGACCTGCCCATGGCCCGGGAAAGGTGGAGACTTCAACCCCCGCCTGGCAGTGATGTATTGCTGCGCATGCAGGGTGGCGGCGCTTTCCTGGCCAGGATCGTGGAAGGACGCGGCGCCGTGTACCTGGCCGCATCACCACTTTCCGAGCGGGCCGGCAACCTGACACGCCATGCCCTCTTCGCCACTTCCTTGCTGCGCATGGCCGAACTCGCCCGGCCCATGGGCGCCCTTTACCATACGATCGGGGGCGAGGTGCTCATTCCGCTGGAAGGCGTCGATCTGCCCGGTGAACGACCGCCCACGGTGCATGGAGCGGATGGCATCGTACTTACCCCGGAGGTGCGCCGGTCGCAGGGTGGGACCTCCCTGGCACTCCATGACATCGAACTGCCCGCAGGTCCATATGCCGTCATGGTGGAAGGCGACACCATCGCCTTGTTCTCCTTGAACATGTCCCGCCTTGAAAGTGATCTTGGAGCGATGACCCCGGAAGAACTGCGCGCGGAACTCGACCTGCGCGGGCTGGGCACCTTCAGTGTGCTGGACGCGGGCACAGGCGATCTTTCGCTACGTTTGACCGAACTCGGCCAGGGCAGCAAACTTTGGAAATGGTGCCTGCTGCTCGCCCTGCTCTTCCTGGCCGCCGAAGTGTTCCTGATACGCGCACTGCGATGAGCGAACTTTTGATCCGCCACGTGAAGGTGATCGACCCGGGTGGGCCGCACCATGACGAAGAGATCGATATCCTGGTGCGTGATGGACGCGTCGCCAGATTGGGTAGGCGGATCGCGACAGGCGATGCACTGGAGATAAAGGCTCCCGGTCTGCATGCCAGTCCCGGTTGGATGGACCTGCGGGCACACTTCCGCGACCCCGGTGAGGAGTGGAAGTGTGGCGTGGAGAACGGTTTGGACGCCGCCGCCGCCGGAGGTTTCACCGCTGTGACCGTGCTGCCCTCCACGTTGCCGGTCACGGACGGACAAGCCGGCATAGAGTATCTGCTACGCCGTGCACAGGGCCACCCGGTACGCCTGCTTCCAATGGGAGCCATCACCAAGGGCTTGAAAGGACTGGAGCTTGCCGAGTTGCATGATCAACGGATGGCCGGTGCGGTGGCTTTCAGCGACGATCAACACACCGTGCGCAACAGTCGCCTGATGTTGCTGGCACTGCAGTACATACAAGGCCTGCCAGGCAATTCCGGGCCCGTGATGGTGTATCCCAACGACCCCGACCTGTGCTCCATGGGCATGATGCATGAAGGGCCCATGAATACCCGCTTGGGCCTGCGCGGACTGCCTGCCATGGCGGAATCCATCCAACTGGCCCGTGATCTCGACCTTCTTGAATATGCGGGAGGCCATCTGCACGCCGCCACCATCTCCACAAGTGGAAGTGTTGAACTGGTGCGCCAGGCCAAGGCCAGGAAATTGAAGGTGACCGCCAGCGTGGCAGCGCATAATCTGTTGCTGGACGATGGATGCCTGCGTGGCTTCGAGACCTGCTACAAGGTGATGCCCCCGCTGCGCGACGCCAGCCATATCGATGCACTGCGAGAAGGGGTGAAGGATGGCACGATCGATGCGATCGTGAGCGATCACCGGCCGGAGGACCGGGAGCACAAAGTGGTGGAATATGGCCAGGCGGCCTTTGGCATCATCGGCCTGGAGAGTTGTTTCGCCGTGGCGAACACCGCCTTGAAGGGGCGCATGTCATTGCGCAGGCTGATAGACCGCCTGGCGAACGGGCCACGGGCGGTGTTGGGTTTGCCCGCCATCCATATCGCCGAGGAAGCCCCTGCGGAGATCACCCTGTTCGATCCCGTGGCCGAATGGACTTTGCGCGAAGAGGACCTGGTAAGCCGTTCGCACAACACGCCCTTCATCGGGCAGCCCCTCACGGGCCGTCCCTTGGGGATCATCACTCCGGCAGGCTCAAGACTGGGCCATCTGCTTGGAAAGGATGTGCGTGCCCGTTGACCACGTTGGTCACCGGCCGGCCGCAGCCGCCGCATCCGCCGCTTCCTGCTGCGCCTTGAAGCGCTCGATCAATTCGGCGTCGGTATATTCCAGATTGTCCATCATCACGCGTGCATCCTTCGCGAAGGGATGGTCGGGATATTTGTGGATCACCTGCTGGTAAGCCTCCTTGGCCTCGCCCTTCATTCCAAGTTCGCTATCGAGGGTGAAGGCCTTCATGTACATCACATCCGGGATGCGTTCCCAGCCACCGTAGTCCTGTACGATCCTGTCGTAAAGAAAGATCCCCTGGTGGCCATCGTACAGCACCTTGGACACGCCCGCCGCGCGGAACAGGTACTCCGGCGCCATGCTGTCGACAGGGAAGGCGGCGACATATGCCTTGTACACATCCAGCAATTCCTGTGCTCCCCGCTGATCGAAGCCGGTGGAATTGAAGAGTGTATCCTCCATGGCGGCGATGCGGCCACGCATCTCCAATGCCTTTGCTTCAGGGCCTTTTTCTTCTGAGCCGCTGCCGCATGCGGCCAGGGTGAATGCGGCCAGGATGGTGAACAAAAGATCTTTGCGCATGGCAGGGTTCATTTAGTCGCGGGGAAACGCATTTTGTACTTCGCGTCGGTCTTGCCGATGGAAATGTCACGCAACTTACCCTTCAAGAGGCGCCTGCGCAAAGGATTCAGGTGATCGGTGAAGAGGATACCGTCCAGATGATCATGCTCATGCTGGATCACGCGTGCAGCGAATCCATCGAACTTCTCCTCGTGTTCCACGAACTGCTCATCCTGGTATCGCATCACGATCTTGGGTTGACGGAGGACCTCCTCGCGGATGTTGGGGATGCTGAGGCAGCCCTCCTCGAAGGGCCACTCCTGCCCTTCTTCCTCCAGGATATGGGCGTTGATGAACACCCGCTTGAAGTCCTTCAACTCCGGTTCCTCCGCAGGCTCCCCGTTCTCGCCTTCCTCCGCGAAGGGAGAGGCATCCACAATGAAGAGGCGAACACTGTGGCCCACCTGGGGAGCGGCCAGCCCTACGCCGTTGGCGGCATACATCGTCTCGAACATGTCGGCGATCAGCTGCTCAAGGCCGGGATGACCAGGTGCGATGTCCTGGGCCACTTTCTTCAGCACAGGGTCGCCATAAGCGCGAATGGGAAGGATCATGATCAGGGTCGGCAAAAGTAGGTAAGCGGATAGGAGCAGGAACAGCCGCGATGTTATCGGCTACTGCGGGGACCTAATGACCCTTCCGTTCCAGCCACCCCTGTAGAATGATCGTGGCACTGATGCGGTCCACAGTGCCTTTATCCCTGCGGGCCATTCGCCCGATGCCGCTGGCGAGCATGGTCTCCCGGGCGATCCTGCTGGTGAAACGTTCATCCATCGTCTCCACCCATTTGGCCGGAAAGGCCTTGTTCAAACGTTCGATGAATCCGAGCACATGGGGTGTGGCATCCGTTGCTTTTCCATCCAGACCGGTGGGCAAGCCCACCACGAAGCCATCGACCTCCTCCCTGGCCACGTAGCCTTTGAGGTAGTCCATCAATGCGTGGCTGGGAACGGTGTCCAACGCCGTAGCAATGATCCTTAGCGGATCGGTCACCGCGAGACCGGTGCGCTTGAGACCATGGTCGATGGCGAGAACGCGGGGCATGGGGAGCGATCAGATGATCGGGCGATCAGATGATGAGAAGGTCACTGGTGGGAGAACAAAGATCGGTGTCGTAAGGGAGCCCGTGCACAGGTTCTGTTGCGCGATCGGTCATGCATGGGCTCTGTTCATCTTTGCACACCGTCTTCGCTCAAGGCTTCGGCGGGTAGAACATGCATGAACTGATCGAGAAGGCGTGGAATGACCGGTCCATGCTGCGCGATGAGGAGGTGATCCTCGCCGTGGAGGGCGTCATTGAGAGACTGGATCGCGGGGAACTGCGGGTGGCTGAGCCGCTCGCAGATGGTTGGAAGGTGAACGAGTGGGTGAAGAAGGCCGTGCTGATGTACTTTCCCATCAAGGCGATGCACACTTTCGAAGTGGGCCCAATGGAATTCCATGACAAGATCCCTTTGAAGACACGCTACGCTCAACTCGGCGTGCGCGTGGTGCCACACGCCATCGCCAGGCACGGAAGTTACCTGGCCCCCGGTGTGATCCTCATGCCCAGCTACGTGAACATCGGAGCTTACGTGGACGAAGGCACCATGGTGGACACCTGGGCCACCGTGGGCAGTTGCGCACAGATAGGCAAGCATGTACACCTGAGCGGTGGCGTTGGCATCGGCGGGGTGCTGGAACCCGTGCAAGCCGCACCGGTGATCATCGAGGACGGCTGCTTCATCGGTTCGCGCGCCATCGTGGTGGAAGGCGTTCATGTGGGCCGCGAGGCGGTGCTGGGTGCCAACGTGGTGCTCACCGCCAGCACCAAGATCATCGACGTTACCGGCCCTGTACCGAAGGAGATGAAGGGATATGTTCCGCCACGCAGCGTGGTGATCCCCGGTACGCTTCAGAAAAAATTCCCCGCAGGTGAGTACGGTGTGCCATGTGCACTCATCATCGGGCAGCGGAAGGAGAGCACCGACAGAAAGACCAGTTTGAACGAGGCGCTGCGCGAGCACAATGTGGCGGTGTAGTTCCGTGACCAGGGCAACGGAATGGATGACGGCCGCGTCAAGCCCTCGTCCAGTCCTTACCCATCACCTCATGCTTCGTACCCTACCCCTCATGCTCGCGCTGGCCATCTGCGCGCCCCTGTCCGCGCTGGACATCGTGGTGAACATCCAACATGCGGTCTGTGGCAACACCACCGGCAGTATCTGGACCTATGCCATCAATGGTACGCCACCATACACTTATCTCTGGAGCACTGGATCAGCAAACCAGTCGCTGACGAATGCCCCCCCCGGTGTTTACACACTTCTCGCCACGGATTCGCAAGGTTCCGAAGCGACCGTGGAGGTGGAACTCCTTCAGACCGATGCGCTGTTCCCGCCGTTCACCCCGCCACCCGCCTGGTCCTGCGATGACGGATGCAATGCGAACTTCTACTACTACATCCCATTGCCCGGGAATGACATGCCGTACACCGTTGTCTTCGACCCGCCTGGACCTACCGGTGGTGCCAGTCCGAACGGTCTATACTTCAACGGCCTCTGTCCCGGGGTCTCATACACGGCCACCGTGGTCAATGCCAGCGGTTGCACAGGTGTGGTGGGCCCTATCGAGGTACTGGGTGAGATGGCACCAGAACTCCTGTCATCCAACGTCACCGGCAGTTGCCCGGGTGGTGCCACGGGAACGATGACCCTCACCTTCGACCAGGCGGATTCGATCATCGTCTACGGACCCGACGGCTACCTATGGGCCCCGAGTGTCAATCCCTACTTCCTCGGCAACCTTCCACCTGGTGATTACTCGATCGACGTGTATGCATACCAGAGCATGGGCAACCCGCCGGGCGGCTCCAGCAGTTGTTTCAGCGTGTTCCAGATCACTGTCCCCGTGAGCAACGAACCCTGTGGCAGCATCAGTGGGACACTTTACGCAGACCTGGACACGAACTGTGACCAGGGTCCCGACGACCCGGGCATGCCCTACCGTGTGCTCACCATCCAGCCAGGCGATCATTATACGCTCAGCAACTCAAGCGGTGCGTACTACACCGAACTCTTCTATGGTGGCTATGCGCTCAACACCTCGCAGGCAGGTTATGCCGAGGTATGCACGGCGTTGCCCGAGAGCTTTGAACTCGATGCCGCGTCACCTGCGGTGGAGATCGATATCGCCATGGAACCGCTTTTCGGCCCCGATGCCAGTGCCTTCCTTTCCCTGGGCGTACACCGCCCCGGCTTCGAGGTGGACTACCATCTGAGCGCGGTGAATGAAGGTCCTTTCAACTTTCCCGGGGCCACGCTCAACCTGTTCTTCGATCCACTGCTCACCGTTACCAACAACGGCGGTGGTGTCCTTGTGGTCCCCGGACAACTTCAGTGGGTGCTGGGCGATCTGGCGCCATACAGCACCGCATCGTTCACCGTCACCTTTACCGTGCCGGCCAACGCCGCTTTGATCGGCACGCAGGTGACCGGACTTGCCGCGCTGGACTTGATCGAGCCCGACAGCGATCCGGACAACGACAGCTACACCGTGACCACCACCATCATCGGTGCCTACGACCCCAACGACAAGCTGGTGCTGACCAGTTCTCAGTTGAGCGATGCGGTCTTCTTCCTCGACCAGGATGCATGGGTGGATTACACCATCCGTTTCCAGAACACGGGCACCGCCGAAGCGATCAACGTGTACCTGTTGGATACCATCGCCGCGGAGTTAAACCTTGCTTCCCTGCAGATCCTCGGCGCCTCGCATGACTTCTCGGCCTCGTTGCATCCGGGTCGGGTGTTACGCTTCGACTTCCCGGAGATCATGCTGCCCGACAGCACCAGCGACTTTGCGGGCAGTCAGGGCTTCGCCAGCTTCCGCCTGCGCCCCGTGGATGGCCTCGTACCCGGCATGCTTCTGAGCAATGCCGCCGACATCTACTTCGACTTCAATGAGCCGATCCGAACCAACGACGCGGACCTCGTGGTGGAATTCAGTGTTGGAGTGCAGCACCAAGCGGGTAAGGAGATCCAGGTGTTCCCAAATCCGGCTACGGATCTGTTGCAGGTGGTCGTTCCCGTTGGTGCATGGAGGGCGGAGGTGATCGGCATGGATGGCCGCATCACCATGGCGTCCCGGCCGCTGGGCCCGCAGCATACCTTGAGCGTTGCCGCACTGGCGCCGGGCAGTTATATCCTGCGCCTTTTTGATGCACATGGCCACGTTGTGAATGCGCGCTTCGTGAAGCAGTGAACGGTAGGCCAGGTCGCGGATGCCGGGCTAACTTGGCGGCGTCCCAGGCCGCATGACCGGATCGATCCCCGTTTTCCTTGCCTTGAATGATAGTGATCATCTGGCAGTTGCCAGTATGGTTGCGTGCACCGTCTTCACGCTCATGCGCTACCGTGCGGCCATTTAAACCATGGAATTCCTCGTCATCTTTCTTCTCACGCTGCTGAACGGCTTTTTCGCCTTGAGCGAGATCGCCCTGGTGAGCGTGAAGGTATCGCGGATACAGGCAAAGGCGGACCAGGGCGACCGCCGGGCGCGCACTGTGCTCAAGCTGCTTTCCGATCCCGAAGGATTCCTGAGCTCTGTGCAGGTGGGGATCACGCTGATCGGCATCGTGGCTGGCGCATATGGCGGAGCCAACCTGACGGACGACATGGAAGCCCTGCTCGTTGGCTGGCCTGCGATCGCTCCTTACGCAAGCAAGATCGCACTGGTGTTGGTGATCGGTGGGATCACCTATTTCACCATCGTGGTGGGCGAACTGGTGCCCAAGACCATCGCACTCAGCAACGCCGAAGGCATCGCTCTTTTCGTGGGTCCGATCATCCGTGTGTTCGCCATGGCCACCTTTCCCATCGTGAAGCTGCTGTCCGTATCCACCTCCCTCCTGCTAAAACTGCTGCCGGTACGGGCCGTGGCCGAGGAGCGGATGAGCCCCGAGGAACTGCGAAACATCCTGCGCACCGCGAACCTGCAGGGCGTACTGGATACCGAAGAGACCGAGGCACACCAGAATATCTTCCGCTTCAGCGCGCTTCGGGCCCGCAGCCTGATGACCCCGAGGAACGAGGTGGAATGGATCGACAGCACGCGGCCGGTCTCCGAAATTGAAGCCCAGCTTCGTGAAAGTCTCCGTTCGAAATTCCCGGTCTGTCAGGGTACGGTGGACGAGATCGAAGGCACCATCCACGCCCGGGAATTCCTGGAGCATGTCGATGGACCGGGATCGCCGATCGCGAATGCGATGCGTCCGGCCATATTCGTGCCCGAGAATGCCGAAGCCTTTGACATCCTCAAACTTTTCAAAAAGAACAAACAGTATATCGCCTTCGTGGTGGACGAACATGGTCAGTTCGAAGGATTGGTGACGCTCCATGACCTTACAGAGGCCATCGTCGGTGACCTGCCGGACGAGGATGGATCGGACCTCCCGGAGATGTCGCAACGGCCGGATGGAAGCTGGCTCGTGGATGGCTCGATACTGATCGGCGACCTCAACCAGCGGATAGGGCGCAGCGTCATGGACGAGGAAGAGACCAGCTACGCCACGGTGGCCGGCTATTTCCTCGGAAAGTTCGAACGCGTCCCAAAAGCCGGTGACCGCATCGCGGACGAACATTTCAGTGGGGAGGTGCTTGATATGGATGGCAACCGCATCGACAAGGTGCTGATCACCCTGATCTGAATTGCGTCATGGCACGGGTTGACACGGAACCGCCGTGCGCATGATTCGCGCGGAATGGACAACGATACTGACAAGGCCTTTCGTCGCGAAGTATTGATTTCGGTTCCCCGGGCCGTATCTTGTCCACAATCCTCTACGCCATGCGTACTGTCTGGTCCCCCCCCAAGATCCGACGTTTCACGTTTGTTCTGACGCTTTGCTGTTTGTCAGTGCCTGGCTTGAGGGCGCAGACCGGGCCTTGTTGCTCACCTCATCCTGGGTCCGGTTGCGAATCTCAAGCGTGCGCTGACTTCATTTGCAGTTTTGATCCATTCTGCTGTAATACCCAATGGGATGTATTATGTGCTAATGCAGCCATCACAGTATCATTGACCGGGGGTCCATGCGCCGGTGGTAGCAACTGTGGCGGTACTCTCGCCAATGGTCCAGATATGGTCGCTTACCTCATCGGAAGCCCACATGCGGTCGGCGTTCAAGTCACCTATATCGCCTATGTTTATGGGTCACCCCACATGGTACATCCACCCTTGGAAGTTGAACTCACTCTGGATCCATTGTTGACCATAGAAAGCAGCAGTGTGGATTTTATCCAGTTAGGTCCCGGTCACCTCAGATGGGCCGTACCTTCCATTCCGCCTGGCGGCATACAAGGATTTACTTTCACCTGTCTGATTCCTGAGGATGAAGCGCTAACAGGGCAGGTTGTCACAGCGGCCTTGACGCTGTTCCAGGACGAGCCCGACACAAATGAGGAGAATGATCACTATGCGATCACGCGCACCATCCTTAATTCCCTGGACCCCAACGATAAACTTGTGCGGACCAGTACCGGCCATAGTGAAGGGAGCTACATACTGGGTTCTGATGAATATGTGGACTACACCATTCGATTCCAAAACACGGGCACTACTGCGGCCGTGAACGTTTACCTCATCGATACCCTCGCGCCGGAATTCGACCTGAACTCCCTTTGGGTGATCACCGCGTCCCATTCCTTCTCCGTGGAGGTGCTCCCGGGCCGTGTCCTTCGCTACGACTTCCAGAATATCATGCTGCCAGACAGCTCCAGTGACCCATTGGGCAGCCAGGGCTTTGCCAGTTTCAGGATCTGGCCCGCACCGGGTCTCGAACCCGGGATGTTGCTGAGGAACGCGGCCGATATCTACTTCGATTTCAATGAGCCGATCCGCACCAACGATGCCGACCTCATCGTGGCCCTTCCAACCACCATTGGCGCTGCACAAGATGATCCCAGGGTCCTGGTCCATCCGAACCCGGCAAGTGAGCTCCTACGAGTGATGCTGCCCGATGGACAATGGTTTCCCGAGGTACTCAGCACGACCGGGGAGTTGGTGATGTCCTTCGCGTCCATGGCATCTCACGGCGTCCTGGATGTATCGCAGCTCGCAGAAGGAATGTACATCCTGCGTGTGAACAACGGGCAGGGCGGGATGGCCACCACTCGTTTCGTGAGACATTGAAGGCCCGCTTGAACCCCGGCCTCCGCTAACTTGGCCCGGCCCAGCCGCCGATGCCCAAGCAGTTCCTCGTGATCCAGACCGCCTTCCTGGGTGATGCCGTGCTGGTGACGGGCATCCTGGAGAAGCTGCACGCGCACTACCCGGATGCCGCGATCGATCTGGTGGTGCGTAGTGGGAATGAGGGGCTGTTCGGGGCTGGCAGCGACGGTGCGGCACGCACCGGCAGCGTCGACCCTCCGCGTCGACATGCCAGCGCCAATATGGTCCACACCCACCCCTTCCTACGCCACCTATTCGTCTGGGACAAACGTCAAGGCAAGACACGCGCACTGTTCGGTCTGATCAGTGAACTGCGGAAGACCGACTACGACCACATCATCAACGCCCAGCGCTTCTTCAGCACGGGCCTGATGACCGTGTTGGCCAAGGGCAAGGAGAAGATCGGCTACGACAAGAACCCGTTGAGCTTTCTGTTCACGCGGACAGTGAAGCACGTCATTGGAGATGGCCGCCACGAAGTGGACCGCCTCAACGCATTGATCGAACATATCACGAACAGCACCCGCCCCCTACCCCGTCTGTACCCTGACGATAAGGCACGTTCGGAGGCCCATGCGCATGACCTGTCCCGCAATAGCGGGATGAGCACATGGACACATGGGCACATGTGCATTGCCCCAGCTTCCGTCTGGTACACCAAACAATGGCCGGAGCACAAGTGGGTGGAACTGATCAACGCGGTGCCTGCAGAAAAGCAAGTGTTGCTGATCGGTGCGCCGGGCGATGTACCGTTGTGTGAACGCATCGCCAAAGCCGCAGGTCGTGGAGAAGTACGCGCAGGCAAGCTCTCCCTACTTGGTACCGCCACCTTAATGGAGCGTGCCACCATGAACTACGTGAACGATAGCGCCCCGTTGCACATCGCCAGCGCGATGAATGCCCCGGTGACGGTGGTGTTCTGCAGCACAGTGCCCGACTTTGGTTTCGGGCCGCTGCGCGAGAACGGGCGTGTGGTGGAAACGACGGAACAGCTCGAATGCCGACCCTGCGGGTTGCACGGGCACAAGGCCTGTCCGCTGGGGCACTTCAAGTGTGCAGAGGGTATCACGATCGATCAGGTGATCTGATCCACATCGCCGCTGCTGCTTCGATCATTCCCCGATGTCCTCGTTCCAGAGTTCGGGTTCCGCAGCGATGAACTCCTCCATCATCTGCACGCATTCCGGCAGGTCCAGATCGATCACCTCCACGCCGTGCTGTTCCATGAACTTCCTGGCACCAGCGAAGGTGCGGCTCTCCCCCACCACCACCTTCTTGATCTTGAACTGCACGATGGTGCCCGCGCACATGTAGCAGGGCATCAGCGTGGAGTAGATCGTGGTGCCCTTGTAGCTACCGATGCGGCCCGCATTGTTCAGGCAGTCCATCTCGCCGTGCAGGATCGGGTTCTTCTCCTGCACGCGCTTGTTGTGCCCTCGGGCGATGATCTGGCCATCGCGCACCAGGACGCTACCGATGGGGATGCCGCCCTCTGCGCGGCCCAGGCGGGCTTCGTCGATGGCCGCTTGCATGTGGGGGTCCATGGCCTTACCCCTTGTAATGACGCGGACTCTTCTTCTCCAACGCCTCCGCAGGTTCCGGAACCCAATGGTGCAAACCACCCGCGAGCGGATCATCAAAGCTTTTCGGAATATCCCCAGCGGCCGTGCGCTCGCCCCATGTGAGGTGTTGCTTGCCATCGTCGCGACGCTCCATGGTGATGCACTCCTCCACGGGGCAGACGAGCGAGCAAAGGTTGCAGCCCACGCAGTTCTCGTCGATGATGCTCGGAATGCGGTTCGCGGGATCGCTGCTTAGCGCGATCGCCTGGTGCGCGCCGTCCTCGCAGGCGGTGTAGCAGAGCTGGCAGCCGATGCACTTGCTCTCATTGATGTTCGCGACGACCTTGTACTTCAGGTTGAGGTCCTCCCAATGCTTGATGTTCGGCAGCGCTTTGCCCCGGAAGTCCTCGATGGTCGTAAAACCCTTCTCGTCCATGTAGCGCTCGATACCCGGCAGGATCTCGCGGATGATGCCGAAGCCGAAGTGCATCACAGCGGTACACACTTGCACGGTGGTCGCGCCAAGCAGGATGAACTCCACCGCATCGCGCCAGTTCTCCACGCCACCGATACCGCTGATGGGCAGGTTCACGTCCGGGTGCTGCGCGCAGTTCTTCACCATGTTGAGCGCGATGGGCTTCACGGCCGGGCCGCAGTAGCCGCCGTTGGTGCTCTTGCCATCCACGATCGGGTAGGGCACGAATTGATCGATGTCCACACCCACAATGCTCTGGATGGTGTTGATGAGCGAGATCGCGTCGCTTCCACCAGCCCTTGCCGCACGCGCCGGACGGGTGATGTCCGAAATGTTCGGCGTCAGCTTCGTGATCACCGGGACCTTGGCCACTTCCTTCACCCACTCCACGATCGTCTGCAACACCTTGGGTTCCTGCCCCACGGCGCTGCCCATGCCGCGCTCGCACATGCCGTGCGGACAACCGAAGTTCAGCTCGATGCCGTCGGAACCGGCGTTCTCCACATCGCGGACGATCTGATGCCACTCCTCCTTCGTCTCCACCATCAAGGAGGCGATCACCGCATGGTCCGGGAAACGCTTCTTCACTTCGCTGATCTCGCGCAGGTTGTCCTTCAGCGGCCGGTCGGTGATGAGCTCGATGTTGTTGAAGCCCACCATGCGTTTGTCGCGGTAGTTCACGCTGCCGTACCGGCTGCTCACGTTCACCACGGGCACGCCCAGGGTCTTCCACACGGCACCACCCCAGCCCGCGTCGAAGGCTTTCATGATCTGGTAGCCGCTGTTCGTAGGCGGCGCGGAGGCAAGCCAGAAAGGGTTCGGGCTCTTGATACCGGCGAGGTTGGTTCTGAGGTCAGCCATGTTTCGATCAGATAATTAGATGATCAGAAGATCAGATGATCAATGCTTCCGGTCGTTCAAGAAACCGTGTATCCCGTGCGCGGCTCTCTTCGCCTCCGCAGCCGCGTTCACCACCTCAACTCCACCGTTCACCGCGTCACCAGCTGCGAAGTACTTCGGATTAGCTGTCTGGTAGTGCTCGTTCACCACGATGCGGCCCCGGTTGTCCAAAATGCGGCCCTTCTTGTCCAGTTCCAGACCAGCGATCTGCTCCAGCAACTCCACCTGTTTGCCCTGGCCGGTGGCGAGCAGCACCATGTCACACGGTTCCACGAACTCACTGCCCGGGATCGCTTCGATCTTGCCATAGGCCGCCTTGTTGCGGATGAACTTGACACCGGTCACGGAGCCGTTGCCGATGAATTCCACCGGCGTCACATTGAACAAGGCCTTCGCCCCGCTCTTCTTGGCCAGGTCGAATTCGAAGGGGTACGCCCCCATCTCCTCCGGTCCACGGCGGTATGCGATGGTCACGCTCCCGGCGCCCATGCGGCAGCTTTCGCTCGCGGCATCCATCGCGGTATTGCCACCACCCAGCACGATGACCTTGTTGCCCACCGGTGTCATGTGATGCTTGTTCCGTAGTTCTTCCACGAACTCCAGCGCGCCCATCACACCTTTCTTGTCCTCGCCGGGAATGCCGAGGGTTGAAGTTCCGCCCAAACCGATGCCGATGAAAATGGCGTCGTAGTCCTTCTCCAACTTGTCGAAGTCGGCACGGCCCGTCACCGGCTTGTTGTAGTGGATGTTGAAGCCGAATTGATCTTGTAGATAGGCGATCTCGTCCACCGCCTCTTCGTTGGTGAGCTTGTAGGGCGCCACCCCATAGACGCACAGGCCGCTGGGCTTCGCTTTCGCTTCGTAGATGTCCACCGCATGGCCAAGCATCCGCAACTCGCATGCGCAGGAAACACCCGCCGGACCAGCACCGATCACCGCCACTTTCTTGCCGGTCTCCTTGCCGGTACGGAACAACTTCTTCCCGCTCCGGATCACCTTGTCCGTGGCATGTGCCTGGAGCCGCCCGATCTCGATCGGTTTCACATCCTGATGATTGTACACGCAAGCGCCTTCGCACAGCTCCTCGGTTGGGCACACATTGCCGCAGGCATGACCGAACCAGTTGCTCTCGTAGATCGTCTTGGCAGCACCATCCTTGTTGCCGCTGTTTATCTGCCGGATGAAGAGCGGGATGTCGATCCCTGTTGGGCATGCGGTAATGCAGGGCGCATCGTAACAGTAGAGGCAGCGGGAGCTCTCGTAGTAAGCCTCGGTATCGCTCATCAGCGGCTTCTTCGGGTGGAAGTTGGCCGCGAACTCGGCTTCCGTGGTTGGTCGTTTGTATTCTGCCATTTGAGGAGGTATCGGGTATAGGGTACCGGGTAGTGGGTACCCTATACCCGATGGTATGGTGTTGGTGCTACTTCCTGCCCTGTATGGACTCGTCGAGCTTGTGGACGCCTTTTTGGATAAGGATGATCCTTGCCACAAGATCCGATACAGTTTGTGCTTCGAGGTAGCCTAGTTTGTTGGCGATGATGAGTTGTGTGTGAAGTTCGCAACTGGAACCGATCGCGATCCCGAGGAATTGTTTGAACTCTCCCGGTGTTCTTCGTCCAGCGCCTTCAGCAATGTTGGAAGGCATCGACACGGCGCAGCGGCGCAACTGGCTTGTCAGGCCGAAACGCTCATCCTTCGGAAAGTTATCGGTAGCCTTATACACGTCAGTCACCAATTCAACGGCATCGTTCCAAACACGGAGTTTCATGAAGTCATGCATGGTAGTGGGGGTTGTTGGTTGTGGTCGGAAGATAGCTCGGTACTGGGTATCGGGTACTTGGTACTGCTCAAGTTCCAAAACACATCCGCCCTTTCAGATACTCAATACCCTGTACCCGATACCCTCTACCCCCTTCACAACTCAACGATCTTCCCATACGTCTCCGGTCTTCTATCCCTGAAGAACTGCCATGTGCTCCGGACCTCCTCGATCATGCCCAGGTCGAACTCCGCGATGAGCAACTCGTCATCGTCCCGTGAAGCTTGTGCGAAGATCTGGCCGCGTGGATCCACGAAGTAAGACTGCCCATAGAACTTGCCGAGGTTCCAGGGTTTCTCCTCTCCTACGCGGTTGATGCAGCCCATGAAGTATCCGTTGGCCGCGGCGTGCGCTGGTTGTTCCAGCTTCCAGAGGTATTCGCTGAGACCGGCAACGGTAGCGCTCGGGTTATAGACGATCTCCGCACCGTTCAATCCAAGGCAACGCGCACCATCGGGGAAGTGGCGGTCGTAGCAGATGTACACGCCCACCTTGGCGTACTTCGTCTGGAACACCGGATAGCCGAGGTTGCCGGGTTTGAAGAAGAACTTCTCCCAGAATCCGCTGGTGTGCGGGATGTGGTTCTTGCGGTACTTGCCCAGGTAGGTGCCGTCCGCGTCGATCACAGCAGCGGTGTTGTACAGCACGCCCGCCTGCTCCTTCTCGTAGATCGGAACGATGATGACCATGTTGTACTTCTTCGCGTACTGGGCCATCAGCTCCGTGGTGGGGCCGGGCACGCTTTCGGCGCTCTCGTACCACTTGCGGTCCTGGCCCGGACAGAAGTACGGCGTGTTGAAGATCTCCTGCAAACACAGGATCTGAACACCTGCTTCACCCGCTTTCTCGATGAACGGGATGTGCTTCTGCACCATCGCGTCGATGATCTCCGGTATGGTGCCTTCGCCCTCCGTCTTCGGAAGGCTCATCTGGATAAGGCCGCTCTTGATCTTGCGTGGCATAGGGGGCGGTTGTCGGTTGTCTGTTGTCGGTTGTCTGGCTGACCTCGCCTGAATAGCGTTGACTGGTTTTCAGTAGTTGATCTTCACTGTGTAGGTATTCTTCTCCGGGTTGCTCCTCACGAAGTCCTCAAATACACAGGGCGACATACTGCCCGGCAGCTTC
>JBGTES010000042.1:0-33783 GCA_041747675.1 Flavobacteriales bacterium | reverse complement strand
TCCGCTCAGAACGGCTTTATGATCCACTTGGACAGCATCCAAGCCGGTCGGAACGGTGGTGCCCATTCCGTCAGGGAGGTTCCCGATGGTTATTTGGTTTTCAGCCACCAGTTCTCCCATGATGGAACGGGCAAGATGCATGTCTTTACCCGAAGGCTCGATATGGAGGGTAACTATTTACATGAGCATGAATTCACCTACGGCGACAACCGGCATTATGACCTTGGCCGGATCGATCCCGTGGCATACGGCCCGGATGGGACATTCGTGGCCGCTGTGCCAGAGGGCTGGGGTTATACGGACAGCACTTGGCTGTATACCTTCAATGAAGCCGGTGAACGGGTGGGAAGGCATTTCCTGTATGCCTTCGCTGCCGAGGATTCGATCACGCATTCGATCAAACAAGTGCGCCGCACTGCCGATGGGGGTTATGCAATGGCGGGGTTTTTTAGCCCTTTAGGTATGGGCGGGAGCAGAGCTTACTTGGTACGGTTGAACGTAGACGGTGATACGATCTATACGAGGCGCTATGGTGGTGCGAACACGGCCCATTATGCATTGACCTTGGACGAGTATGTTGATGGAGGCTTCGTAATCAGTGGGTATAGGACCGGTCCGAACGACCAGTGTTTTTTAATTCGTACTGGATCGAATGGTGATCAGCAATGGGTGCGGTATTATGGTGGCTATGGAGTCCAGAATGGTGGCGAGAACGGTGGTGTGAAAGTGACCACTGATGGGGGTGTCGTTACTTGGGCATACTATCGGGAGAATGGATGGCCGCCATACCACAACCAGTTGATGTTGACGAAGTGGGATGCCGCCGGGGATATCGAATGGCAACGCAAGAGCCATTATGGGTATTACCGGTTCGCTTACGATCTGGAATTGCTGCCCGACGGTTCCTTCATTGGAACGGCATATGGTGCCGAGGCCGGACTCAATGCCATGCTCTGCAAGTTCAGTAGCACCGGCGACAGCCTTTGGACGCGGGGCTATTCCATGCTGGGCGGTCATCATGAACTTTTTGACGTGGAGCCTACCAGCGACGGAGGCTTCGTTGCCACGGGCATCGCCTGGCGTTACCCGCCCTTGGATCCGGATATCCAGCAAACGCAGACCATCTGGGTGGTGAAGACCGACAGCCTGGGCTGCGTGGTGCCGGGTTGCCAATTGGTAGGCGTGGAGGAATACGTGATGGACCTTAACGAGCATCTACGCATCTGGCCCAACCCGGTGGCACGTGGTACGCCGCTGCAACTGAGCTTCAGCCCACCGCCAACGTTCACCCCCAACGGCCCTTTACGTGTTGTGCTCCTGGATGCCACGGGGCGCCAGGTGCATGAGGAGTCCATCGGCACAGGCGCAGGCACTCGCCAACTGGCCAACTTGCCGCTTGCCGCTGGGCTCTACTACCTGCACCTCATCGACAACAGCCGCTGGCTGGCCGGGGGCAAGGTGGTGGTGGAGTAGAACCAGGAGCGGTGCCTTGTAAAGGTCGATGCGGAAGTTTCGTGGAGGAGGTAGGTCCCCTGCGGGAGATCCCCCCGGCGTCTACATGATCACCGTATGGCTAAAGCCCGCGCGGTACCTTCGCCCCATGCGCCTGCTGTTTCTGCTTGCCTGCTTCTCGCCACTGCTGCTCATCGCCCAGGCCGACAAGGACTGGGTCCGTGTGGAGTCGCTCTATGCCAAGGGCAAGGTGCATGCGGGGATCAAGGTGTGCAACAAGCATGTAGCGGCCAAAGTGCCCGGGCATCGTTTCCTGGTGCTGCGGGCCGAGGGGCACAACCGCATCGGCGCCTATGAGAAGGCCATGCGCGATGCCGATGCTTCGCGGGGCCATGTGACCGGTGATACCACCAGAGCCGCGGCCCTTCAATTGGGTATCGCGCTGGTCGCCCTGGGTTTTCCGGACAGCGCACGCCACTGGTACAACGCGGCACTGGGAGGAGCCGACGACAGCGATGCCCGTCTGCGGATCGGTCAGATGGATAAGGTCGCTGGCCGCTGCGCCGAAGCCATTGAAGCCTTCGATATCGTGCTGGAACGGCACCCTGACCGCACTGTGGGCCTGCGAGAGCGGGGAGGATGCCATGCCATGCTGGGGGATACCGTCGCCGCACGCGCCGATCTGGACCGCGCCATTGAACTGGCTCCCCGCGACCCGGCGAACTGGAACAGCAGGGGATATGAGTTGCATGCCCGCGCAGGCCGCTGGCGTGATGCCATCGCCGACTATGACCGGTCCATCAAGCTTGATCCCAACTACAGCTTCGCCTTCAACAACAGGGGCTGGGCGCTGTACAAGTTGGGCGAGACGGACAAGGCCGTGCGCAACATAGAACTCGCAGGGCGTAAGCGGCGCAACAACCCCTATGTGCACCGCAACCTTGCGTTGATCGCCATTGAGCGGGGAGAGACGGAAAAGGGATGCACCCACCTGCGCACCGCGCTGGGAATGAACTTCACAGCCCTCTACGGCAATGAGGTGGAGGAGTTGATGCGATCGCATTGCGGGGCAATGAAGCCAGTTGCTCCTGTAGAATCACCGGTGATGCCCGTGGCCCCACGGACCAACGCGCCAGAGCGCCGCAACGCACCATAACCGATACACTGAGAATGAGCGAACGGGAAGGCATGCTGCGCGAAGGCGCATTGAAGGACCAGGTGGTGATCATCACCGGCGGCGGCACGGGCTTGGGCCTGGCGATGGCGCGCTACTGCCTTAAGCTCGGCGCGCGGGTGTGCATCACCAGCCGCAAATTGGAAGTGCTGACCAAGACAGCGGACGATCTCATGGGAGAGTGCGGTGGTACGGTGGTGCCATTGGCTTGCGACGTTCGGAAGTACGAGGAGGTGGAGGCCATGCGCGATGCCGTTCTGGAGCGCTTCGGCAGGGTGGATGCCCTGGTGAACAACGCTGCCGGCAACTTCATCAGCCCCACCGAGCGGCTCAGCAGCAATGCCTTCAAGACCATCATCGACATCGTGCTGATGGGCAGTGTGAATTGCACCCTGGCCCTGGGCAAGCAATGGATCGTCAAGGGCGAAAGGGACAAGGCCGTGCTGAACATCGTAACCACCTATGCCTGGACCGGCAGTGGCTACGTGGTTCCAAGTGCCTGTGCCAAGGCCGGCGTGCTTGCCCTTACGCGATCGCTTGCATCCGAATGGGGCCGCCATGGCATCCGCACCAATGCGGTGGCGCCAGGGCCCTTTCCCACCAAAGGGGCATGGAGCCGCCTGGTGCCGGGCGAGATGATGGAGCAGTTCGACATGCGCAAGCGTGTGCCGCTGGGCCGCATGGGCGAACACCAGGAACTGGCCGACCTGGTGGCCTACCTGATCTCTCCGTACAGCGGATTCATCAACGGGGAGGTGGTCACCATTGATGGCGGCGAATGGCTCAAAGGTGCCGGACAGTTCAATATGCTGGAGATGGTGGAGCCTGGCATGTGGGACGCCATCGAACAGATGGTACGGGGTGCCAAGGGAAGTTGAGGCCGATCCGGACCGTTTGGGTTCCGGGTACGATACTTGTTAGAGCACCCACACACTCGTGGGCACATTCTATCTTGCTGCCCCAAGCAAACAACCCAGACCAATGAAAATGACGAAGATGATGGCCCTAGCAGGTGCCGTATTGTTGACTTTTTTCGCCCAGGCGCAGGATCGGGGCAGGGATGTGAAGCCTGCCGATGGTGGGCGTGATGCCGCTGCACGGCCCGCCGGGGATCGCCCCAAGCCCAAGGCGGGCGCTGAGGCCGAAACCTCTTCCAAAGACCTTGCAGGGGCTTATGCCCGTGTCCTCTTCCTCAATGAGAAGGAATTCAACAGGGTCTATGAAACTTTCATGGCAGCCGAACAAGATCTGATCACTGCCCGGCAAAAACTGGCCATGGCCCAGCGTGAGATCGACGAGACGCTTAAGAAGCAGCTTAACGTGGTGGATCAGACCTTCACCGAGGAGCAGCGCACCAAGTTGCGTATGGCCCGCAGTACAGGTGCGTGGGACAGTTACACGGACCCACGCGGTTGCAAGGACAGCGGCAAAGGAGCGGCGAAACCCGTGCAGGCCCGCCCCACCGGAGACGCACCATCGCGCCCTACTGATGGGAGCAGGATCTCACCGGAACGAACCCGTGAGGGTGGCCGGTGAAGCGCCACACGCCGAATGGAATGAGAAGGGCCGCACGATGATGCGGCCCTTCTCATTCCATGTCGTTCCGTATGGTCACACGCTATTCCACCACCACCACCAGGTACTTGGAGATGCTCCAGAACTTCTCTGGTTCCAGGATCCTGAGATGGTGGGCACCGTCTTCCAGGCGATAACTCCCTTCTGGGTGGGTGGTGATCAGCCTGGCTTTTTTCGCGAGCAAGGGTATCCCATCCGTGCGATCCACCTCCACTTGTGTGAATCGATCCTGGGGCAACGTTCGGCTCAACTGGTCCACGCTTCCCAACCCGGCCACACCGCCCTCCTTGGTGAGCACACCGATGTCCCTTAATTCGCGGGAAGTGCCCACGGCATACCACGCGGTGTTCAATTCGCGCGATCGCTGTTCGGAGAGTTGTGCCTTGTCGCGGTACATGTCGATCAGCGTTGCCAATGAACTGTTGGCGCTGGCGAGTTCCTCCTTGATGTCAGCGATCTCCTGGTCCTTCTCCTGGATGCTCGCCTCGAACTCGTCCAAGGTGCGTTGCAACTCGCTGAAACCGGCGGCGGAGGTCTTGGCCTGGCTCCGCAGCCTCTCGATCAGCGCACGGTTCTCCGCCAGGAGGCCGTCGATCTCCTGGATCTCATTCATGATCCGGTCCTCCATGCCCGCGCCCTGCTCGGTGCCATCGAAGGGGGCCGTCAGTTGCCCCTGGCGCGCACGGATATTGCGGAGGTTCTCACTGATCCGGTTGACCGTCCCAAAAAGCTCGTTGATCAGGGAGTCCTTTTCGGCTACCTGGGCCTCGGCCCGGCGGTTGTCCTCAGCCAGTTGCTCGAATTGAGGTGTGGACCGTGGGTCCTCCTGGCAGGCGGCCAGCAGCAACAGGCTGGTGGCCGCGGCAAAAGATCTGAGCTTCATGAGCATGCGGGGCGTGTGGATGGGAACGGTGTGGGGCCGTGGCTTGTTATGTATTCCAGCCTTGAATGGCTCCCGAAAAGTAGCAAGAGCGTGACGGATGCTGCGCAACGCTGCGGTAGGATCGCACGTAGCAAGGCTCCATCCCGGGCCTGGGTCCGGGAGTATTGCCATATTCACGCCTCAAACGTCAGGTCATGCCACGCGGTATGCTGCCCATCCTCCTGATCCTCTGGTCATGCCTCACCATGGGCCAGGACAGCAGCCTGACCGAGGAATTCGGCAAGCTCAGCGCCAAGGAACGATCACGGATCGCCAAGTTGGAGCAGGAAGAGGCCGTGAATGACGAACGCTATCAGTTGGTGATGTCCGAAGCTGAGGATCTCTTCCGGCAACAACGCTTCGAGGAGGCTCTGGAGCGCTACCAGGTGGCCCGGGGCATGCGGCCGTACAATGTCTATCCGAAGGTGAAGATCCAGGACCTCCAGGTGCTGATCAGCAGACGTGATGCGGAAGCGGCCGAAGCCCTGCCTCACATCCAACCCGCAGCGCATCCAGGCCCTTTGTCATTACCTGCCGAAGAAGTACCGGTCTTGGACCCTACCCCTGTAGCATCTGAGCAAAGGACCACCGCACCACTTCTGTCCGGACCTCTGCCCAGGAAGGAGACCATTGCTATGCCGGTGGAAGATCGTCCGGGAACGGCACCTGCGGAGCCCGATGTGAAGTTGCCGGATGGGATCACTGAGCGGACGGTCCGGGAAGGCCGCGCCATTGTTTTGGAACGTGTGGTGGTGGTCGATGGCCGCGCCACGATCTGGCGCAAGGTGGACCACCCTTGGGGGGAGACCGTCCATTTCAAGGATGGTGTAGTGGTCCCAGGGCGCGCCTGGGAGGAGGCCTTCAGTGACCGCTGATCAACGCCCCACAAGCTTCACAGGGAACTCCAGCAGCTCGCCGTAGTCACGGCCAGCCTCTTCCATGTCAAGGTCATCCTGTGCATGGTGCCACTCCATGCTCACTGTGGAGGAGCCCGAAGCATGGAGGTCCTCCATTCGCTTCAGGATATCAAGGATGTACTTGGCCGAGCTGGAGTTGAAGTAGTCCAGATCCACACTGATCCGCGTACGCTGGGCGGGAGCAGCGGCATAGGACTCCACAAGGTCGAAAAGGGGTGCGTAGAAACCATCGGCATTCTCCGGGATGGAGGTGCCGCTGATACGCAGCACACCTTGTGCGGCATCAAGCTCCACCAGCGGTGTTTTGTCCGTGGCCGCAAGCCTGTAGATCGCCTCATCCGCCCGCATGGCAGGCAAATGTAGATGGAAAGGCCATCGGCGGGAATGTCCATTTTTTTGGGGTATTCCATCGCCCGCCTTACATTTCACCTGCGCTCCCGACCCAATCCCAGGCCCTCCCTATGAGCATCCGAACCATCCTGGTCCCTTACGATTTCTCCGACTGCGCCACGGATGCGTTGCGCGTGGCGAGCAAGATCGCCCGCGCTACAGGCGCATGTATAGATGTGGTGCACCTCTACGAGCAGATGACGGATTTCCATACGGAGAACCAGCGCATCCGGGAGGAGATCGAGAGCAGGCTGGACAAGGTCCCCGAGATGCCATTCCTGGAAGGTGTGGAACTCAAGAAGTTCATGCTCCGGCAGATGTCACTGCCTGAGATGTTCAAGAACGAGCGTCTTGCGCAGGTGGATCTGATCGTGATGGGGAGCCATGGGGCCAAGGGCTTCAAGGGGTTGGTGGGCTCCAATACACAGAGGATCGTAAGACAGGCGCCCATGCCGGTACTGGTGATCAAGAACCACATCGAGGACTTTCACCTGGAAAGTGTGGTATACGCGTCCAACTTTTCTCCACAGGACGTGGAGAAGTTCGATGCGTTCCGACCGCTGTTCGATCTTTTCGATCCCAAGATCCACCTGCTGAAGGTCAACACCCCGAAGACCTTCGAGCGGAGCGAGGATAGTAACCGGGCCATCGACGCCTTCCTTGAGCGGTACGAGCTGAAGCGGTTCACAGCCACCATATACAACGATCTGAGCATAGAGGAGGGCATCCTCAACTTTGCCCGGGACATCGATACCGACCTGATCGCCATGGCCACGCACGGCCGCACTGGTTTTTTCCATGTGGTGAACGGCAGCCTCACGGAGGACATCGTGAACCACACATCGTTCCCGGTGCTGAGTGTGAAACTTTAGCCCATCGCCACACCCTTATCTTTACGCCAACAGCACGCGCGACCATGAGATTCCTGCACAAGACCTTCGAGGCCAAACGGAAGGAGATCATCGAGGTGGAGATCGACAAACCCACCAATGTGAAGTTCATGACCGGTCTGGACATGAAAGCCTACAAGCTTGGGAAGACCCATACCTACTTTGGGGGGCGCTTCGAAGAGTCGCCTGTGCGGTTCGTGGTGCCCTTTGATTCTGTCTGGAACGTTGTGGTGGAGAAGGGCACCTATCGCGATCCCCTGGAGGTGAGTGCGGGTTGCCGCGTGATCCCTCCCATGAGTAATGTGCGATCCAGTGTTCCGGTCGATGCGTCCGGGTCTTTGCGCTCACTGGATCGAGGGGAACAGGAACGCATCGCCCGGGAGATGAGCATGGCCGCAAGAAGTGAGGGCTGATGAACCGATCGGCCCGGATCGGCGTTCCTGCATCGATACCGCAACAACATGGCCACCCACACCGAACGCGAAAGACTCGAACAGGTACTTCGAGGTCAGTTGGAATTCCTGGACGAGGTGCATGCACTGCTTGAGGAAGAGCAGAAGCAGGATGACATCCGACGGGCGATCGTACTCACCTCACGCCGGGAGCGCATCACGCGCATCACCGATCCCGAACCAGAGCGGATATTCGATGAGGCCATCATACGGGACCTCTGCATAAAGTACCGCCTGCGCTTCCTGGATGCGGGCCTGTACAAGGGTGAACTGCCAGCCCAGGCGGTGCATGCCATTCGTCTATTGGAACGGCGGTCCGACGGTCCCTTGCACAGCTTCAAGATGATGGCCCCGGCAGAAATGTTCCGATTATGCGATAGCGAGGTCGACCCTCTGCTGTTCGCGCCCCTGGGCGGTGGCAGGTACTACCTGGTGCATAGATGGGGGAAGGACCTGAACGCGGCCCGCATCGTATTGGGCTGGCCCACCCGTTCACCTTGGACCCTGGGCGCGTGCGTGTTGCTCATGGCCCTGGTGCTCTCCGCTGTAGTGCCCACTCATCTGATCACCACCGACCCTCAGGCTGGCTTCTGGGGAGCGCACCGGCTGTTGTTCCTCCTTTGGAGCACCATGGTGATGTCCAGCTTCACAGTGTTCGCATGGTTCGCCTTTTTCGGGCAGTTCAGCACGCAGGCCTGGAACAGCCGTTACTTCAACTGAGGCGGTCAGGCCGGGGTTTGGGTCGGACCGACCCGGCATACGCACTGGCTGCGGAACCATTCCTTCAAACGATGCCTTTCCATCGGTGAAAGACCGCGCATGGCCTTGCGCAGTTCCTTGCGGAACACGCCACGGTCCGCGTGACTGATGCGTTCGAGTACATCCTGGTAATAGTGCAGCATTTCCTTTCGCATGGCAGATGGCTTGGGGAGGTCCATGATACGTAAGACGCGCCGTGGGGTTGCCGAACTTCCAACCATGAAAAAGGGGGCACAGGGCCCCCTTCTTCATGTAGGTACTTCTCAGCCGATGGAGATCTCGCGGGTCCGTGGTCTGGTGGTCTCGGCCTTGGGGATCCTCACCACCAGCACGCCGTCGATGCAATTGGCGGAGATGTTCTCGGTATCGGTCCCCTCGGGCAGCCTGAAGGACCGGCTGAAGGCGCTGTGGCTGAACTCACGACGCGTGTAGCGTTCGTTCTCCTTCAGGTCTTCCACCTTCCTCTCCGCACTGATGGTCAGGAGCTCATCCTCCATGTGCAGCTTGAGGTCCTGCCTGCTGAAACCGGCCACCTGCATACGCAGTTCGAAGGCCCCATCGCTTTCCACGATGTTGACCCCGGGCTGAAGATGTTTCAGGTCATCATGACCGAGGAGCTGTCCCAGGTCGCGGTTGAAGAAGTCGTTCACCAAGGCACCGAATGGGCTGACGAACGAATTCTGTGGACGGTATTTCACGATCGTCATTGTCGTAGGTTTTTGGTTCGTACGCATGTGGCGGGACGCGATCAAAACCTTTGCCGGGGTAAAAGGCCGGACGATCTTTCCGGAACAGACCTCGGTACAGCGACGATCTGTCCTACTGGGCCAGGAATAGGAAGAACACGGTGCCAAGTTGTGGGTCCGGGGCGTTGCTCTTCGGGCTGAAGCGCGCGCGCCTGGCGGAGCGCAGGGCGTGCTCCACCATACAATCGTCCGCGTTGGCGCTTCGCCCCGCGTCGAACTCCGCCTTGAGCACCGCCCCGGAGGGGGATACTTGCACGCGCATGGCCACCCTTCCAGGAGTGCGGCACAAATAGCCGGGGGTATCCCGCATACGCTCACGGCCCTCCAGATCGTGCCACACGGTGGTGGCGCCCTCGATGCGCACCGGTTCGGCGGCCTTTTCCATGTAGAGTTCCTTGTTCCACTTACTTGGATCGAGTTCGGGGATCTCCACCTCTTCGCCACGCTCCCGGCGTTCTTCGGCGAGGCGTTCGAACTCGGCCTGTTCCATTTCGCGCAGGTCCTGCTCCACGCGTTCCGCCATCCGCTGTTCGGAATATGCCGTGCGGCCGGGATCCGCGGTGATGTTGCTGGAGAGGTCGCGCACCTCCTGTGGGATGCCCTCGAGTTCCTGGGTGATGCGTTCCTCCATCTCCTCCGCCTCCTCGCTGGTCACCACTTCCACACGGATCTCGCTGCGGTCTTCCTCGCGCGGGGTGGCCCGGATGGTCCATATGGTGAGCAACAGGAATAGCACAGCATGCAGGACCAGGGTTCCGACCACCCCGTTCTGGTGCCTTTCGATCCAATCCAACAGAGCGTTCATCATGCCCGGCCGCTTCGCTGCCGCCTCTGCAAGGAACGCCGTTCCAGCCTCATTTCACACGTACCACGCGTGTCTTTCCCCACTGGTCGCCCAGGCGCAGTGTTTCCGCGTTGGTCAAGAGCACGATCAACTCCACCAGGGGGAAGAAGGGAATGAGGAGCACCACGTTGCGCACAACAGAAGGGCCGTAGTTGCCCGTGAGCGCCGCGCCATTCTCATCCACGGCGCGCAATCCCAACAGTTTCTTGCCGATGCTTTGGCCATCAAGGAAGGGCAAGGCGTCGCGTGTGAGGAGGTAGGCCAGGATCACGATCCAGCCCAGGATCGGTATCCAACCGACCAGGGCTATGAGGACGACATCGATGAGGTATGCGCCAATGCGTGAACCGGCGTCCGCCTTGGGAGCCGAAGCGAAAACGGGTGGATTGATGAGTTCCATGCTGTCGAGGTGTTTGGCGAAAGATAACTGGCCCTTTTCAACACGCGGGCATGCGGATCCGCCACAGTGCCGGCCAACCATTGTTCCAACGGGTCCCTGCTCCTTGCACCCACCCAAGGGGAAGCCCGTTGTAAGATACAAGGGCGGTACCGTGGGCAGTTCCAGTGCGTAAAGCCTGTCCCCGCAAGTAATGCAGCGCTTCCGGGCCGGTCAATGGAATATTCGGGAAAGCATCATCACGCAGCAACGCATTCAAGGCGAGTGCCGGATGCGGGCGCCATGCGTTGCCTTTGCGCATGGCCACTGGGATCCCTGGTGCATGCACGCGCAGCCGGGTGTGCAGAGCTTCCATGGTCGCGGCATGCCGGGCATCCACGATATGCCAGACTCCCTGATGGTCGAACCATGCCGGATCACAGCTTCCATGCATCCAGGACGTCCAGCATTCCGCAGGTGATCCACGTGTCGGAACATGACGTGCCTGGGGTTGTGGTTCCCATGTCCCGGGCTTGCGCAGTGCGGCCAGGAAGAAGCCGTCGCCAAGCAATAGGTGTGGGTAACACCGCAGCGCGTGGATCCCCTGCACTGCAGAAGGTCTGATGCCCCAACCCGGATCCGCTCCGATCGGAATGGAGATGGCACCACGGCGGACCAGGGGCATCAGTTGGCCCTCATTCTCGGCGGTCTCCCATGTGCAGGTGCTGTAGATCAGCACCCCACCTGGGCGCAAGGCTTGCCAGGCATGGGGCAGGATCGCTGATTGTGTGGCCGCGCAACTCCGGACGAGGTCAGTGTTCCATTGCCGGCGTGCGAAGGGATCTTTCCGGAACATGCCTTCGCCGGAGCAGGGCGCGTCCACCAGTACCAGGTCAAAGGTTCCTGGCAGCATGGAAAAGTCCTGAGCAGGGCTGCCTGTGATGGTCACATTAGGCATGCCCCATTTCCATAGGTTCTCCGCCAGCACACTGCGGCGTTTGGGATCCACCTCGTTGGCCACCAACAGGGAGCCCGGGGTCATCAGGCTCCGGAGATGCGTGCTCTTTCCGCCCGGTGCAGCACACAGGTCCATGGCCGCGATATCGTGCTGCATCAGGCCCGTGGCAATGAAGGCCTGTTCCAATAGCATGGAGGCTGCCTCCTGCACATAGTACGCACCTGCGTGGAGGGCGGGGTCCAACGTGAAGACAGGTCTTTCCGGCAGGTAACGTCCGGTGGCGCACCATGGGATGGCCGAACCCCTTGGTGCCCCGGCTCGTGCGGGATGAATGCGGATACTGGTAGGCGGGGGTGCGCGAAGCGCCTGTTCCAAGGCCTCCACCTCGCCTGGGATCAGATCCTCAAGCGTATGGCGCAATGCGCCGGGCAGCACGGGACCTTCCTGATGCGCCGCAAGCCGGTGTATCACGCGGGCCATGGCCCCGGGTCATAGAACAGCGGCGATGTCGCGCAGCAATGTTTCCGCGCGGTCGGGTCCGAGGGACACCAGGGTGATGGGCACCCCCACGGTCCGCTCGATGCGGGCGATGTAGCGCTGCAAGGTGTCGGGCAGCGCGGTGTCCACACGCAGGTCGCCCCAGCCGGGGATGTCCTCATACACCGGTTCGATCCCCGTGGTGATGTCGTAAGGCATGCGGTCCATGAGTTGGCCATTCACCCGATAGTGTGTGCAAAGCCGCAGGGTGTCCATGCCATTGAGCACATCGGCCTTCATCATGGCCAATTCGGTGATGCCATTGACCATCACGGCGTAATGCAGGGCGGGCAGGTCGAGCCAGCCACAGCGCCGGGGGCGGCCGGTGGTGCTTCCGAATTCATGGCCCGCCTTGCGGATATGCTCGCCGGTGTCATCGAGGAGTTCGGTGGGGAAGGGGCCGCTGCCTACGCGCGTGCAATAGGCTTTGAAGATGCCCACGACCCGGCCGATGCGATTGGGTGCCACCCCGAGCCCGGTGCATGCTCCTGCGCAAATGGTGCTGCTGCTGGTGACGAATGGATACGTGCCGAAGTCGATATCGAGCAGGGTGCCTTGTGCGCCTTCGGCCAGCACACGTTTGCCATCGCGCATGGCCTGGTCCAGATAGTGTTCGCTATCCACCAGGGTCATCTGGCGTAGCTGATCGACCGCGTCGAGCCATTCCTTTTCACTCTCCTTCACATCGCTTTGGCGCTCATACTGGGCAAGGAGACGTTCGTGCTTGCGCACCAGGGTCCGGTACCGATCCATCATGTCATGGCGCTCCAGGTCACCCACCCGCAGGCCGTTGCGCCCGGTCTTGTCCATATAGGTGGGTCCGATGCCCTTCAGCGTGCTGCCGATCTTGGCCTTGCCCTTCTCCAGTTCACTGGCGGCATCGAGCGCGCGGTGGGTGGGCAGGATCAAGTGTGCGCGCCGGGAGATCAGAAGCGTTTTGCGCAGATCGATGCCTACGGCTTCCAGAGCCTTCACCTCCTTGAGGAAGATCACCGGGTCGATCACCACTCCATTGCCCACCAGGTTCATGGTGCCTTCACGGAATACGCCGCTGGGGATGGTGTGCAGTACATGCTTGAAACCCTCGAAGATCAGGGTATGGCCGGCATTGGGTCCACCCTGGAACCTGGCGATCACCTCGTAGTCCGGGGCGATCACGTCAACGACCTTGCCCTTGCCCTCATCGCCCCACTGTGCGCCGAGCAGCACGTCCATGCGCGCGTTCATCGGAGGCTCAGGAGGTGAGTTTGGCCACGGCGGCGTCCACGTCCGGGGTGATGATGAAGACCGAGTCGAGCTTGGTCACCAGGAATAGCTGGCGGACGCTGTTGCTCATCCCGGCGATGAGGGTGTCGCCACCGGCATTGCGGGTGCGGGTGAGCACATTGATCAGGATGTTCAGCCCTGTGCTATTCATGTATTGCAGCTCCAACAGGTCCAGGATGACCGAGTGGTGCCCCTTGGCCAGTTCTGCATCGAGGGCTTCCATCAGACGGTCGGCCTGCTGCTGGTCCATCAGGCGCCCTTTCAGGTGGAAGACCCTGCAACCGTTCTCCTCGGAAACGGCCAGGTCGAAAGTAGGTCGGTCGGTCACGGTCATATTCCTTCGTTTTTCACTTGGCAATCTTGGCAGAGGCCATGTATATGCAGGGCGTGGTGGTGCACCCGGAAGCCCATCACCTCACCCACGGTATTTCGGATCTGTTGGATGCGCGGGTCACAGAACTCCTGCACCACACCGCATCGTTCACAGATCAGGTGGTCATGCTGGCGGTAGGCATGGGCCTTTTCGAACCAGGCCTGCGTTCCATTGAAGCGGTGTTTCCGCACCAGGTCACAGTCCAGCAGCAGTTCCATGGTGTTGTACAGGGTGGCACGACTCACGCGGTAATTCTTTCCCTTCATGCGGCCGTAGAGTCGTTCGATGTCGAAATGACCATCGTGCGCATATACCTCGTTGAGGATGGCGAAACGTTCGGGGGTCTTGCGATGCCCCCGGCTTTCGAGGAACTCAGTGAAGATCCGCCGTACACTGTCGTTCTGTTCGGCCACTGCCATGGCCTCAAAGGTAAGGGGTGGCCGCATGCCACAAAGTGCCGACATGGCGCCACCTTTCACTGCTCCACACGGACCACACTGCGCACGCCCCGCACACGCTTCAGCTTGTCCATCAGCGCGTTCAAGTGGTCGGTGTCGTGCACGTAGGCCATCACCTTCCCCTCGAAAATGCCATCATGGCTCTCGAAGCTGATGGCGCGCATGTTCACGTTGTGCTCGTGGCTTATGATGGTGGTGATCTTGTTCACCAGTCCCACGTCGTCGATACCGCTGAATTTGATGCCCGCCAGGAATTCCACGGTGTCCTTGCCCTTCCAACGGGCCTTCACGATGCGATAGGCGAAGTTGCTCATCAACTGCACGGCATTGGGGCAGCTTACACGATGGATCTTGATGCCTTCGTCCTCGGTGATGAAGCCGAACACATCGTCACCGGCGATGGGGTTGCAGCAGGGGCTGAGTTTGTAATCGATCTTGTGGAGGTCGTCGCCGATCAACAGTGCGCCGCTTTCACCGCGGATGCTGGCCACGATCTCCTCCAGGCCATGCTCTTCGGGTTTGCGCTTCACGCGCGGGAGCTGGAGCCGGCCGTTCCTTACCTGCACGCCGCCCACCTGCGTGGGATCGAAGCGGCCCCTGGCCACGTGGTAATAGAGGTCCGTGGGTGTGCCCGCCTGGAAGTGGTCCACCATCATTTTAATGTTGGCCGTGTCCACCTTGGCGCCCCACTTGCGCAACTGCTGCTGTACGGTCTCGCGGCCCACCACGGCCAGTTTGCGTTTCTGGTCACGCAGCGCCTGTTTGATCCTGTGCCGCGCCTTGGCGGTGGTGGCATACTTCAACCAGTCCTCCTTGGGTTGCTGTTTGCGCGAGGTGATGATCTCCACCTGGTCGCCGCTCTTCAGCGATTGACTCAACGGCACGAGCTTGTGGTTCACCTTGGCCCCGATACACTGGCGGCCTATCTGGGTATGGATGTCGAAGGCGAAGTCCAGGGCGGTGGCAGCGGCTGGAAGGTTCCGCATCTCACCCTTGGGGGTGAACACCACGATCTCATCGCTGAACAGGTTCAACTTGAAGTCGTTGACGAAGTCCAGGGCATTGGTGGATGGATCGTCCAGCACTTCGCGGATGCGCTCCAGCCAGTGATCGAGCACCGACGTCTGCTCCAGGTCGTCCTTGTAATTGTAGTGTGCGGCGAGGCCCATCTCGGCGATCTCGTCCATGCGTCGGCTTCGGATCTGCACCTCCACCCAGCGTCCGCCGGGGCTCATCACCGTGGTGTGCAGGCTTTCGTAGCCGTTGGCTTTGGGGAGGCTGATCCAATCGCGGAGCCGGTCGGGGTTCGGTTGGTAGTAGTCCGTAACGATCGAATAGACCTTCCAACAGTCGGCCTTCTCCAGTTCCTGCCGCGAACTGATGATGATGCGGATGGCGAAGACATCGTATACCTCCTCGAAACGCACGTGCTTCTTCAGCATCTTGTTGTAGATACTGTGCACGCTCTTGGGCCGTCCCTTGATCTCGTAGCTGTAGCCCTCACGATCCAGCGCTTCGCGGATCGGCAGGGTGAAGCGGCTGATGAAGCGTTTGCGGACAGCTTCGCCCTTTTTCAGTTTGTGGCTGATCTCCTCGTATATCTCGGGCTCCTTGAAGCGCAGGGCATGATCCTCCAACTCACTCTTGATATTGTAAAGGCCCAGGCGATGCGCCAGCGGTGCATAGAGATAAATGGTCTCGCTGGCGATCTTCAGCTGCTTGTCCCGGGGTAGGCCCTCCAGGGTGCGCATGTTGTGGAGGCGGTCGGCGAGTTTGATGAGGATCACGCGGACGTCCTCGGCCAGGGTCAGCAGAACCTTGCGGAAATTCTCGGCCTGGATGCTGTCGGAGCGCAGTTCGATGCCACTGATCTTCGTGAGCCCGTCGATGATCGTGGCCACCACCGGCCCGAACAGGTCCCGGACGTCCTCGAGGGTCAGGTCGGTGTCCTCCACCGTATCATGTAGAAGCGCGGCGACCACACTGGTCGTACCCAGGCCGATCTCCTCAGCGCAACTGCGTGCCACGGCGATGGGGTGGTAGATATATGGCTCACCACTCCTCCGCCGCTGATCCTTGTGGGCCTCAACGGCGATATTGAAGGCCTTGCGGATCAGGCGGGTGTCCTCCGGAGTACGCTCTCCGCGGATGCTTCGCAGCAGACCCCGGTAGCGGCGCAGGATCTCGGCCTTCTCCGCCTCCTGGTCGATCATGGGTTTGGCGGGCTTTGGCGTTGCCTTGCCGACTGCCGGTTCTTCGATCGGGGTGCCATTGTCCATTGGACCCAAAGGTAGCGGGGCGCAAGTCGCAAGGGTATCCGGGTGGGGAGGGTTTGCCGATCGCTGAAGGAAGGCGCGGAGCTGCCTTGGATCGTAGCTACACAGGCGTCCCGTATCGCAACAGGCAAGGTGCCCCTCGGAGGGGACTACTCCACCGCAGGCAGCACCTTCGCACGCACCTCGCCGAAGCCGATGCGCACACCGTCATTCCCGCCATGCCCGCGCATCACCACCGTGTCACCATCGTTGATGAACTTGCGTTCGCTACCGTCGCTGAGTTTCACCGGCTTGGTGCCACGCCAACTCAACTCCAGCATGCTGCCATAACTGTCCGGCGTGGGGCCGCTGATCGTACCGCTGGCCATCATATCGCCCCGGCGGATGTTGCAACCATTCACGGTATGGTGGGCCAGTTGCTGCGCCATGTTCCAGTACATGTGCTTGAAGTTGCTCTGGCACACGGTGGTCTCGGTGCCGTTCTCAGGGACGATGCCCACCTCCAATGCGATGTCGTAGCAACCATCCTTGTCGATCCGCAGGTAGGGCAGGGGCTCGGGCTCTTGCACAGGGCCTGGCACGCGGAAGGGTTCAAGTGCATCCAGCGTCACCACCCAGGGGCTTATGCTGCTCGCGAAATTCTTGGCGAGGAAGGGTCCCAGCGGCACGTACTCCCAGGCCTGTATGTCGCGCGCGCTCCAGTCGTTGAAGAGCACCAGCCCCAGGATGTGGTCCTCAGCCTCTGCAATGCTGATGCGCTGCCCAAGGGGCTTGCCATCGAAGGTGATGAAGGCTACCTCAAGCTCGAAGTCGAGTTGCACTGACGGGCCGAACACGGGCGGCTTTTCCGGATCGGGACGGCGCTGGCCCATGGGCCTTCGGATGGCCTGCCCGCTGGGGATGATGGATGAAGCACGTCCGTGGTAACCCACCGGCAGATGCAGCCAGTTGGGGAGCAATGCGTTCGCAGGGTCTCGGAACATGGTGCCTACGTTGGTGGCGTGCTCGCGGCTGCTGTAGAAGTCGGTATAGTCACCCACGGTCACCGGCAGGTGCATCATCACCTGGTCCACGGGCAACATGGCGTCCTCGCGCAGGGTGTTGTCATCACGCAGCGTGGCGTTGTCGTGTCGCAGCAGCTCGCTCAGCCGCTGACGCAGGGCGCGCATGGCAGGCTTTCCACCCTTCATCGCCTCATTGAGGTGTGGTGCCATGAAGGCCTGGCGGGGAATGCCGGTGCCGTCCAACAGTCCTGCTTCCGCCAGGATGCTGAGATCGATGACCGTATCGCCGATGCGCGTGACCGGCACGGGCGGCTCACCGTTCCAGCTGCCAATGCCGAAGGGAAGGTTCTGGATGGGGAAGTCGCTTCCTCCTGGAACCGGGATCCAGGATCTGAGCGCGGGAGAATTGACAGGTTGACTCATGGCACAAAGGTGCAAAGGGTGGAAAATGTCGCGGGGTTCATCAACTTCACGGCATGCCAGGGGATGTCCGTTCACAAAAGACCAAGGCGGTGGCCGCCGTGCTGGTCGCGCTGCACATCGCGCTACTTGCGGCTTACACCTTACCGGAGGTATTGGTGTCGGAGAAGTTGCGCATCCTGGGTCAATGGTACGCCCGCCCGCTCTTCCATCAGCAATGGAGGCTCTTCGCGCCGGACCCGCCCACCTGTTCATGTACGCTGGAGTGGCATAACGGTGATGGCGACTGGCGGTCGGTGGCGACCAAGGGCATGCACTACCTGGAGCGGCGCATGGTACACAACCATTGCCTCTGGCTGGCCGAAGATTTTTTCGGTGCGGAGCGGCTTGCCCGCAAGGGACTGCTTCGCCTGGCACGACCGGACGAGGCGGCGGTTCCGCGGTTCCGCATCGTGGAGCGATGTGTGACCGACCCGGCAGCACCGGCTACGCGCACCGAACGGATCATCCCGCTCTATGGACCATGATGATCCCTGCCGCATCTGTCATGCTGTTCCAACGCGCCTTGTGTGTGTGGGTGCTGCTGTTCCTGCTCACCGCCCTGCCCGTGATGGATGTGCTCTGGCTGGATCCGATCTCGCCGAACCTGTCCTACGATGGCTGGCGCTATGATCTCGTCCATCCCTTCGGCAAGTTGCTACCGTCGGGGGCAGCGCCGGGGGTAGTTCTCCTGGCCCTGGTGCTGTCTGTGCGCGGCCTTTTCCGTCCGTCGCGCTGGTGGAGCGCACTGCTGCTATGGGTGTGCTTCAATGCCCTGATGCATCTGGCCTTCGTGGCTTCCAGCGGTGGCCAGCAGCTCATGGCCAACCTGTTGTTCTGGAACATCCTGCTGTCCGTCGGCCAGGATGATCAGGCGCCGGTGGCGGCCACAGCGCGTGCCACCGCCTTCTGGATCATCCGCCTGCAACTGCTGCTGGCCTATGCGGTCACCGGCTTGCACAAGCTCACCGGCACGCACTGGCTGGATGGCACCGCCATGGGCATGGTCGCCACCGATACCACCTTCGGCCCGTTATGGATCGCGGGCTTCCCTTTGCTGGGAAAAATGTTGACCTGGGTGGTACTGGGCTTTCAACTCACATTTCCCCTGGCGGTTTGGTGTAGCAGGACGCGTGTCCCCTGGATGCTCCTCGGCGTTGTTTTCCACCTGGGTACCGCCGTGTGGCTGGGGATCCCAGAGATGGCCTTCGCATTCCTGGTGGGTTACATCATCTGGTTGTCCAACAGCGAGACACGGATATTGATGCGCGGCTTTCGATCACCACACATCACTCCGCTACCCTGAAAGGCGGCTCAGGACTCAAGGTCGTGCCATCCGTGCGCGGCAGATCGCGATCAGGTCGTGGTCCACGGCGTACCATGTGCGCAAATTCGCCATTGCCACTTCGCTCAACCTCCTGTCCACATGGGCCGGATTGCGGTGCGCTTGCGCATCGTCCTTGGGCAGGGAGATCCCGGGGGGGAGCCCGAGTTTCTCGGTCAACTCGGTGATATCGGCATCCAGCGTTTCCTGGAAGCCTACGAAGAAGAGATCGTCTACGCGCTGCTCAAAGGTGTGCCTTCCACCGAGGAAGCTCATCTGCTCGTCGCGGACATGCCGGATATCCCGCATCGCTTTTTCAGCACGCTGGCGATGGGCGGGATCCGTATGCGACAAGTCTTCCGCCAGTTGATTGGGTGTTTCGAAGTGGCTGAATGCCTCCTCCTCCTCGGGACTCCATGGAGAGGAATACCGGGGGGCTCCCTGGCGTTGACGGCTGTAAAAACCACTGACGAACCTGCCCGGTGGGTCGCGGAGAAAAAAGAATACGCGTTCGCCCTCCGGGATGTCATGGAGCTTCACGCGATGCGGGTGCATGATGATCTCAAAGGGACCGCTGGCCAGGTATGGTCCCAGCGCGTGCTTCACGGCTGTGCCACCGGTCTTGCCGATGTGGAGCATATGTATGCGTGGCCGCCCATTAGGCCCCGAAGGATCAGGAACTCCCCCGAAAAGTTTTCGCAATGGGCCCAGTATCATCAGCATTTAACAGAAAGCATATTGGATCGCATTCGCATGACCGCACGATGAGGATGCTGCATCATGGAACGGCCGTTCGCTTCAGTGGCGTGCACAATACTCTTGTGCGGTCCTGTCATGATACCTCCCCGGATCCCAGCCATTCGAACGCCGCATTCCGGGGGATATGGTCCGGGCCTCGGCCCAGCGTTGAAGAAGGCGGCTTCGGAATGCATTCATTGTCCCCGATCAGGAGCTCCAGCCGAAACCGTGCAGTGCGCGCAGTCGCATCATGCCATTCACCTGGAAACGGATCCGGTCCAGATCGCCCTTGGCCTTGCGATGGGTGAGCGCAGCATCGATCAGATGCACGACCTGTTCGCATTCGGGCTCCTTCAGCCCACGGGTGGTGATGGCCGCCGAACCGATCCGGATGCCGCTGGTGACAAAGGGACTCTGGTCATCAAAAGGCACCATGTTCTTGTTCACTGTGATGTCCACCTGCCCGAGTACCTGTTCGGCCTCCTTCCCTGTGAGCTCCTTGCTGCGCAGGTCGATGAGCATGCTGTGGTTGTCCGTGCCACCACTGATCACATCATAACCCTTGTCCATGAAGCAGCGCGCCATGGCAGCGGCGTTGGCGATGACCTGCTGACCGTACTCCCGGAAGGAAGGGTCGAGTGCTTCACCGAAGGCCACGGCTTTGGCCGCGATCACGTGTTCCAGAGGGCCGCCCTGGGTGCCGGGGAACACGCCGCTATCCAATATGGCGCTCATCATCCGGGTGCCACCCTTCGGATCTTTGCGGCCCCAGGGGTTCTCGAAGTTGGTGCCCATCATCACTACTCCGCCGCGGGGGCCGCGCAGGGTCTTGTGGGTGGTGGTCGTTACGATGTGGCAATGCGGGAGCGGATCATTGAGGAGTCTGGCGGCGATGAGCCCCGCAGGGTGGCTCACATCACCCAGTAGCAGTGCGCCCACTTCGTCGGCGATGGTGCGGAAGGCGGCGTAGTCCCAATCGCGGCTGTAGGCACTGGCACCGCAGATGATCATTTTCGGTTTTTCCTTTCTGGCCCTGTCGCGCACCATATCCATGTCCACGCGGCCTGTGGCCCTGGCCACGCCATAGAAGGTGGGCTTGTACAACTTGCCACTGAAGTTCACCGGGCTGCCGTGGGTCAGATGGCCACCGTGACTCAGGTCGAAACCCAGGATCGTATCGCCTGGTTCGAGGCAGGCGAGCATCACGGCCGCATTGGCCTGGGCACCGCTGTGGGGTTGCACATTGGCCCAGGCCGCTCCGAAGAGTTCCTTCAGGCGGTCGATCGCCAGGTTCTCCACCTGGTCCACGATCTCACAACCACCGTAGTAGCGCCTGCCGGGGAGGCCCTCGGCGTACTTGTTCGTCAGCGCCGAGCCCATGGCCTCCATCACCTGACCGCTCACATAATTCTCACTGGCGATCAGCTCAAGGCCCTTCATCTGCCGCCATTTCTCCTGGTCGATCAGCTCGAATATGGTGGTGTCACGTGTCATGCGATCCCTGTTTTGAAGGCTCAAAGGTATCCGGCCGGGCCGCACAGGGTTCAGCCATGGGTGGGAGTGCGAAGCAGCGATGCGGCCCAGAGGAAGAAGAGCAGAACGGGATACTGCAAGGCATGCAGAAGCTTCACCGACACGATGTGCAGCGCGGGAACGGCGGGGACAAGGAGGTGGCAGACCAGGGCCAGTGCACCGATGATCACGAAGCCGGCGATGATGGCCAGGCGGTAACGGTGATCGCCCCAGAGCACACGGGCCAGCAACACCGACAAGCCAAGCATTGAGGCCGCCATGATCAGTGCCAGTATCCACTTCAGACGCAGCAGCCCATCGAGGCCCACACCTTCCACCCAACCCTGGAACAGGCTGTGGGCGTAAGACACGGCGCTGCCATGCCGCACATGGGCGATCTGATAGTTGAGGTTGAGGAAAAGGAACTCGCGCATCGCACCGAGCACCACGGCCAGCATCAGAATGGCGGCCATCACCCACCGGCGGCCGGTCATGTCGCCGTGGTGTTCCTGCCCCGTGGTGAGAAGCGTTTGACCCAAATGGCCCATAACAGGAACACCCAGCCATAGACCACCACGTAGAAGGTGTAATCGTGATTGAAGTTCAGCAGCTCGTAGTCGTAGACCACGATGATGCACAGCGCCGCGATGCGCAGGGCATTGATCAGGTGGATGGACAGCAGGCCGAGGGCGCCGAACCAGAACTTGTGGCGCATGGGGCCGGGATAGGCGGCCAGGAAGATGAGGTACACGGCAAAGAGCCCCACGCCGTTGCATGCTTCGCCGATCCAAAGCAGGTGGCCCCCCTGAACCCCGATGGTACGAAGACCTTCCGGGTTGGCCGGTTCGGGAATGAGGTCATGACCCAGCAGGCGGAGTAAGGCGCCGGAGAGGTCCACGAGGTTGGCGATGACAGCGCGGTCCAGGTGACCGTAAGGTTGTAGGAGTTGTCCATAAAGCAGGTACCAGCCCATGTAGAGGACCCCTGCGGTCAGGAAGAATCGGATGACGGGATCACGCTTCACCACCACTGGGGTGGAGGGGGAACTCATCAGGCTCCGGACTTGCGGCGTGCGCGTCGCAACTCCAAGGCCTTGCGGCCACCGAGCAGAGCACCGGCGACGATCAAGCCCGTGAGGCCACCATCAATGGGAATGCAAGGTGGCGGCCAGCATGGTGGTGGCCCACCGACTGGAGGAGCCGCCATGAGCATGCTCCCCCAAGGTGCCAGGACCAACACTAGGAACAAGAAACTACGGAGTACGATCTTCATGGAGCGGATACACCAAGGGTGGCCAAAAGTAGGAATTCCATCACTACGAAGGGAAGAGATTAACGAACTGTCCGGTGGATCGCACACCAATCCCGATGCCATGGGTGGCTCGGCCTATATTTGCCGACCTCCGCAGAAGACCGGTTGGGCGGCATATCCGGCCGCCGCGCCATATCCGCCGGCCTCAAGCCATCGATGGCCACCAAAGCCCCACAGCGTCCCCAGAGCGGGGGCATCATCGATGCCAAGGACATCCGCTCCCTGTTGCGGATCGTCGGGCGCAACTGGTATTTCGTCGCCGTCGCATTGGTCCTCGCCTCGGTCCTGTCCTACCTCTACAGTTACAAGTTGCCCATCATCTACGGAGCCAGCACACAGTTGCTCCTGAAGGACCGCGATACCTATGATTACCAGGCCGGGATGTATAAAAGCCTGGGTTATGCCGATGCGTATGGTGACCTGGTGAACCAGAAAAGGGTCCTCACCTCCTATGATCTACTCAACTCCACACTGGACAAGCTCGACTTCGACATCTCCTACTTCATCGTGGGCCGTTTCAAGACCTCCCAGGTCCATGGCACCCTGCCCTTCACAGTGGACCTGAAAATACTTGATCCGCGGCTCTATGAGAAACCCCTGGACATGAAGATCATCGACCTGGGGCATTATGAGTTGACCTATGACCGCAAAGGGGAGATCGTAAGTGCACGCTTTCCCTTCGGAGAAGTGGCCGGGAATGAGGAGTTGCGCATCCAGGTGACGCTGCACCCCTATGTCAACAGCGAGAACCTGGACAAACACATGGAATCCGATTACCGCCTGGTGCGGCACGACCGCCATGGCATGGTGGGTCGTTGGAAGAGCCGGATCCAGGTGGTCAACCACGACTTCACGACCATCCTGCAGATCCAGGTGGAGGATGAGGTGGCGACCCGCGCAAAGACCTTCCTGGATACCCTCAGCAGGGTGTACATCGACTATACCCTGCAAAGCGAATTCGACATCAACAACAACACGGTCGTCTTCATAGACCGGCAGCTCGAAGAGGTGAGCCGGTTCCTGGAGTCTGACGAGACCGAGTTGCAGGATTACAAGGAGAGCAAGGACATTCTGAACCTGGGCAAGGAGGAGCAACTCTACTTCGAGGAGTTGGTGAATTATGACCAACGCCGCCGCGAGATGCTCCTGGAGATCATGTCCCTGGAGGCCTTGCGGGAGTACCTGCTTACAAGCACGGATGAGCGCCTGCTGCCGCCAGCGGTCTTCATCACCAACGACGCCTTTCTGAGGCAGACCCTCACGGACCTGTACGGGATGCAGATGCAGCGTACGCGCATGCTCTTCTCCGGGACCGAGGAGAACATGACCCTGCAGGAATTGGATCGCGCCATCGGCCTCATCCGCGACAATCTGCTCACCTATATCGGCAATGGTCTGAACGCCGTCCGGGGCAGGATGGGTGATGTGCAGCTGCAGATCAATGATTATGAGGATCTGATCCGCAACATGCCGCAGAGTCAGCAGGATATCCTGCGCATCCAACGGCGCTTGCAGGTGAATGAGAAGATGTACCTCTTCCTGCTGGAGAAGCGGGCCAGTACGGTGATCGCCAGGGCCAGCATCGTGCCCCAGACCAAGGTGATCGAAAGTGCCCGCAGCCTCGGTGTGGTGCGGCCCGACAAGATGCGCATCTTCTACATGTTCCTCCTGGCCGGCCTGGTGGTATCCATGCTGGTGGTGTTCGTACGGGTGATGTTCTATGACCGCATCGAGAATGCCGAACAACTCAAGGAGATCGTGCAGCTGCCCATCTTTGGTGAGATCATCCTGAGCGAGAAGGCCGAGGAGAACTATGTGGTGGTGGACAGCGACCCGAAGGCCGCCATCACCGAATGCTTCCGGACGGTGCGCACCAACCTGGAATATGTGCGTGGCAATGAGGGTGTACGCGGCAAGGTGGTGATGCTCACCAGCTACCGCCCCAACGAAGGGAAGACCTTCTGCTCGGTGAACCTCAGTGCCATCCTGGCCAAAGCGGGGAAGCGGGTGCTGCTGCTGGAACTGGATCTGCACAAACCCAAGGTGGGCGTGGGGCTGGGCATGAGCAATGCCGTAGGCTTGAGCAACATGCTGGTGGGCAAGGTGGATTGGCGCGCCGTGGTGATGCCCACGCAGTTCGAGAACTTCGATGTGATCCTCTCAGGCCCCACGCCGCCCAACGCTTCGGAGTTGGTGCTTTCCGACCAGCTCGGCCACATGTTGAAGGAGGCCCGCGCCGACTACGACTATGTGGTCCTGGACACCCCGCCCGTGGGCCTGATCACGGATGCGTTGCTGATGATGCGCCACTGTGACATCACCCTCTTCGTGCTCAACACACGCTTCGCCAACAAGGACCACGTGAACAACGCCATGGAGGCCATGGAGCAGCATTCCGTGAAGACCGTAGGACTGGTGCTCAACGGTGTGCGGATGAAGAAGAGCAAGTACTACTACAACACCAACTACGGCTATGGCTATCGCTATGCATATGGCTATGGCAGCGGCTATGGCTACGGCTATGGCTATGGCCGCCGCGCGCGAAGCCGGACCACGGAGAAGGATGATGGTGCGAGGAAATGACCGATGGCCATGAAGGATGACAAGGATCAGTGGGACGTGGTGATCGACCCCAGCCGCGCCTGGTGGCTGGTGGACCTGCGGGAGATCTGGCGCTACCGCGACCTGCTGGTGTTGCTGGTGCGGCGCGACCTGCTCGCGGTCTACAAGCAGACCATCCTGGGACCTGCCTGGCAGGTGGTACAACCCCTGCTCACATCGCTCACTTTCGCCGTGATCTTCGGCTTTCTGGCCCGCATGTCCGAAGCCGGCATACCACCCCTGCTTTTCTATATGAGTGGCGTGGTTCCCTGGCTCTTCTTCGCCAATGTCACCAACCGCACAGCACAGACCCTGGTTTTCAATGCCCAGCTGATGACCAAGGTCTACTATCCGCGACTGATCTCGCCCATCGCCACCACGCTTTCCTCTTCGGTGAGCTTCCTGGTCCAACTAGGCGCATTCGCCCTGTTCGCGTTGTACTACCACCTCAGTGGCCTCCACGCCTGGACCCTGGGTAAAGAGCTTGCCATGCTGCCTGTTCTGGTGCTGGTCCTCATGTCCATCGGCTTCGGTGCGGGGCTCATCGTGGCCTCGATCACCACCAAGTTCCGCGACTTCGGTCTGTTGCTGGGATTCGGCATACAGCTCCTTATGTACCTGAGCCCGGTGATCTTCCCCCTGAGCCGCGTGCCCGAGGGCGGTGTGCTTCGCCGTTTTCTCGAACTCAATCCCATGACCCCGGTCATCGAAGGTTTCCGCGCGGTGCTGGTGGGTTCCGCAATGGATTGGTCCACCCTCGTCTATGGGGCCTCCTGCGGGATGGTCCTCGTGGTGGTGGGCATCCTGGTCTTCCAACGCGCCGAGCGCTCATTCGCCGATTTCATCTGAGATGGATCAGGAGACCGTGATCCGTGTGGAGGACGTGCACAAGCGCTATCGCCTGGGCATCATTGGCAGTTCGTTGCTGACCGACGAAGTGTCCGCACTCTGGGCACGCATGCGGCGCAGGCCCGACCCACGCCTGCTGGTGGAGAAGGCCCATGTGCAGCAACGCCGCGGCCAGTATTTCTGGGCCCTGCAGGGCGTCTCCTTCGAGGTGCGCGGGGGCGACATCCTGGGCATTGTGGGCCGCAATGGTGCAGGCAAGAGCACCATCCTCAAACTCCTCTCACGCATCAGCCTGCCCACCAAGGGACGCATACAACTCAAGGGCAAACTCTCCAGCCTTCTGGAAGTGGGAACGGGCTTCCACCCGGAACTTACCGGCCGGGAGAACATCTATCTCAACGGCGCCATCCTCGGTATGCGCAAGACCGAGATCGAGACCAAGCTCGATGAGATCATCGCCTTCAGCGGGATCGAACACCACCTGGACACGCCTATCAAGCGGTACAGCAGCGGCATGAAGGTGCGCCTGGGTTTCGCCGTGGCCGCACACCTCGACCCCGACATCCTCATCGTGGATGAGGTGCTCGCCGTAGGTGATGCGGAGTTCCAGCGGAAGTGTCTTGGAAGCATGCGCAAGGTGGCCGACAGTGGCCGCACCATCCTTCTCGTGAGCCACAATGTGAACGCCGTCCACAATCTGTGTAACTCGGCCATCTGGCTGGACCAGGGTGAGCTGCGCATGAGCGGCGGAACCCATGAAGTGGTGCGTTCCTATCTGGAGAAGTATGCGGTGGAGACCCATGCCCAGGAGTGGGAGGCAGAGCACGCCCCCGGCACCGAGGAGTTGCGCCTCCTGGGGGTGAAAGCCACCTGTGAGGCCCCTGGCGGGGAACTCCTCACCAGTCACCCGCTGCGCATCGAGTTCGAATTGCTCAATCTGGGGATCACGGACGATGACCTGAACATCAACCTGCGTGTAAGCACCCACAACGAGGTGGTCGCGTTCGTTTCGAACATGGAACGGGAAGTGGGCCGCATGGTCTGGGAACCCGGCCGGTGCAAGGTCAGTTGTACGATCCCCGCGTACTTACTCAATGAAGGAGGCTATCGTTTCACGGCCATCTTCCGTCGCAATAACCAGCGCTTGTTCCAGGTGAATGATGCCGTGATCCTGGAGATGCGCCAGGAGAATGAGGAAGATCTACCCTACGTGCGACGCCCCGGTGTGGTCCATCCCAAACTCCGCTGGGAGCGTTGATGCTTGTGCGATGGGATGGACGGACCGCCTGCGGAACATCCTGGGACCTTCCGGCCATGGCAAGGCTCCATCTCCACTGGAGCCGGCCGTGCACGTGGTGCGCGGTGGCCCGGCCAAAGGTTTGCGCATGTTTGTGAACGACCGTGCCCCGGCATTCCGCCAGATGATCGAGGGCTCTTATGATGCCTTTCTCCACGAGGCCATCGCATCCGATGCGCCCCCCGCCATCGTGCTGGATGTGGGGGCCCACATCGGATACCACGCACTCGCATTCGCTGCGCGGTTCCCTGCGGCGCAGGTGGTGGCCATGGAGCCCAATCCCGTGAATGTGGCGCGCATCCAGGCGCAGTTGCGCCTCGAACCAGCGCTGGCCACGCGTATCACCGTGCTTCCTCTTGCCCTGGCCGATGAGAACGGCGATACGGTGATGCGCGCTTCCGCCCAGATCGAGGACCAGACAAGCTCCGGCGGCTACCTGGGCAGCGTGCGCCCCGGGCTGCCGGAGGCGGACTATGCCAGGGCCGGATTCCGGGACATCAATGTGAAGGTGCGGCGGCTGGACGATCTGGTCACGGAACATGGCTGGCAGGGCATCGGCCTGGTGAAGATCGATGTGGAGGGCGCCGAACACCTTGTGCTGCGTGGCGCGGTGGAGATGCTGCGCCGGGACCACCCCTTGCTGTTGGTGGAGATACATTCGGTGGCCTGCATGCTGCACGTACAGGAGCTGCTGCATCCCATGGGCTACCGCGCCGAACTGCTGCACGAGGAGGATGCACGTCGCGCATTCATACTGGCCCGTTATCATCCGGTTCCCTGAAAAGTGATGGACCTGAAACATCGCATCAGTGCCCTCAGCCAGGCCATCCGGCCAAGGCTCAGCCCTGCGCTGGTCATCATCGGGGCGCAGAAGGCCGGCACCACCACACTTTTCGATATCCTCTCCGAACACCCGCGCATCCTGCCCCCCCGCATCAAGGAGATACATCATTTCAGTCTGGATGAGGAATACGATAAGGGGATGCGCCACTACAGGTCCCATTTTCCGGTGGTGCCCCTGCGCTCCACAGGCTGGAAAACCCTGGAGGCCTCGCCCAGCTATCTGCGGCTGGCGGAGAAGAGTGCTCCGCGTATCGCCCATCACCTGCCAGGGGTCCCCCTCCTGGCCATCCTGCGCGACCCTGTGCAACGCGCTTACTCGGCCTGGAACATGCACCGGGCATTCGTGCGCAGACCCAACGACCGCTTTCCGGAGGTCCGTGACACGCGACCCTTTGCGCAGGCTGTGGAGGATGAACTCGCCGGACGCACCACGGACCCTACGTACCAGTATCTCGCCATGAGCGACTACGCCACCCTGTTGGGCCATTTCAGGGAACACCTCCCTGTGCACCATATCATGGTGAGGTCCTTCAAGGACCTGAAGCAGGATGCGCCAGCTTTGGTGGCGGACATCCTCCGCACCATGGGACTGGAACCCCTGCCAGCCGCGCACCGGGCGTTCCAGAGGCGCAGCAACGTGCGGCCCTACGAGGCGCCCCTCGATCCCGCATTGGCCGCCGAACTTCACCGACATTTCGCGCCGATGCTCGCCCGCTTGGAAGATCTGCTTGGCCAACGGCTCGACCTGTTGGAACGATGAACATCCGGGAACTGGAACCGCTCAGGTGATATGGAAATGCTGCGCAACAAACAACTGGTAGTGGTGCTGGGCGCACCACGGAGTGGGACCACCTGGCTGCACCACATGATCGCGGCACACCCTCATGTGGCATCCATCAACGAGGAACTCACGCTCTTTTCCTCATACCTCGCCCCGGTGGTGGACCGCTTCGATTCGGAAGTGCATCACATACACGCGGGCAACTGGGTGCAGGGCCTGCCCCTGCTGTACACGCCGGAGGAATTCGAGGAAGGTATGCGGTCGATCACCGCAGGGGTATACGACCGTGTGCTGGCGCGGCGGCCGGAGGCCACGCACATCCTGGACAAACATCCCAACTACAGCAACCACATCCCCTTGATCCAGCGCCTGCTCCCAGGTTGCCGCATCATCCATATCATCCGGGACGGACGCGAGGTGGTGGTGAGCATGATGGGGGCGAAGAAGCGTGTGGGCTTCGGCGCGGGCGATATTCGCGGCGCGGCGAAACATTGGGCGCGCGACCTGCTCAACGCGCGCCGCGACGGTGAACTACTGGGTCCCGGCCTGTACATGGAAGTGCGGTACGAGGAACTCATGGCGGACACCGTTCCGGGATTGGAGCGCCTGTTCGAATTCACGGGCCTTCCCGTCACACCCGGGCTGGTGGAACGCATCGCTGCGGAGCATGCCATCGAAAAAAATCAAGTGAGTTGGGCCGATACCTCGCTCAACGCGCTGCGAAAAAAGGAGGGGGCCATCTGGAAGACCAGGCTCAGCCTGGAGGAACGCTGGGTGATGGACCGCATGGTGGGCGATCTACTGCGCGACCTGGGCTACGCCGATCCCGGCTGGTGGGCATTGAACACCACGGAGCGCCTGCGCATGGCGGTGCATCCTTTCCTGCGGCGCATACGGAATTCCCTCGGCAGCCTCAAGCATATCTGGGCCACCCCGTTGGTGAAGCCCGTGCGTTGACGGCCACCGGGGCCTATTGGATCTGCTTCCTTTGCAGGCCTCCAGACCCCGGCGGATCATCATGCCAGCGACCCTTTCTCGTTCCCCACGACTACGGCATGCCCATGCTCCGGCGCTTTGTTCGCACAGCATAAGTTCCCGCGCATGACAAGTCCTAGACTCAGCGTTATAGTGACCTGCTATGACCTCGGTGCTTATTTGGAGGAGGCGCTTGCCAGCATAGACCCTGGCATGGTGGATGGCGCAGTGGAAGTGATCGTGGTGGACGACGGATCGAAGGACCCCGCCACGGTAGCGGTGCTGGATGCACTGGACACCACACGGTATCATGTGATCCGGCAGGAGAATATGGGCCTGGCGAAAGCCCGCAACAACGGGATCCGTGCAGCACGGGGGGAGTACATCATCCCTTTTGACGCGGACAACCGCATGCTGCCGGCCATGATAACACGGAGCATCGCCATCCTCGATGCGGAACCGGATGTGGATGTGGTCTATGGCGATGCCATCTACTTCGGTGAACGCAGCGGCACCTGGACCATGGGACCCCATGATCTCGCGGAGATGATCGAACGCAACCGGATCGATGCCTGCGCCTGCTTCCGCAAGTCCATCTGGGAGCGTGTTGGTGGATATGACGAACGGATGGGTCCGCGCCCGGATGAAACAGGCTGCGCCATGGGTTTGGAAGACTGGGACCTCTGGTTGCGTTGCATCTGCGTGGGGGCTGCCTTCCGGCATGTCCCGGAGCATTTCTTCGCTTATCGTGTGAGAGGTACCTCCATGGTGAACACCACCACGAAGAACAACCGGCCCGCCGTCGTGGAGCACATCTTCAACAAGCCGGAACTGCGCTTTCTACGTGGCTTGCGTGAAGCTTACATGGCTTGTCATGAAAGGGAACGCCAGCGTCCCGAACTTACCGGACGCGATATGCTACGCATGATGTTGGAAAGGATACGGGGTCGCATATTCGGCATGGGCGGAAAAAGCCAGTGATGCCATGACCGCACATCGGGACACGGACCAGGTTGCGCCGGATCTGATCACGGTGGTCGTCACGTACAACGGCATGCCCTGGCTGGACCGTTGCCTGGGCAGCCTGCGGGCCAGCACCATGCCCACCCGGGTGGTGGTGGTGGACAATGGCAGCGCCGATGGAACGCCGGAACACATCGCGCGTGCCTTCCCCGGGGTGGCACTGATCCGTACAGGTCGGAATCTGGGCTTCGGGCAGGGCAACAACCGCGGCATCAAGGAGGCCATGTCACAGGGTGCGCGGCACGTTTTCCTCTTGAACCAGGATGCATGGGTGCTGCCGGATACCTTGGGAACATTGGTGGCCCGCGCGGAGGCGGACGATCGCTTCGGCGTGCTCAGCCCCATGCACCGCAATGGTGCGGGCGATGCCCTGGATCCCGCCTTTTCCCGTTATGTGGCACCCGGCCGTTGCCCGGACCTATACAGTGATCTGCTCCATGGCCGGGCGGCAGGGCGTGTCTACCCGGCTGCCTTCATCAACGCCGCCGCATGGCTGGTGAGCGCGCGCTGCCTGCGCACCGTGGGCGGTTTCAGCCCCCTGTTCTTCCATTATGGCGAGGATGATGAATATGTCCAGCGCATGCGCCATCACGGATCCGCGATCGGCGTGGTGCCCGATGCGTGGGTGCATCATGACCGGGGTGGTGCAGGCCCACGGGAGGATGCGGATGCCGTATTTCTGCGCAAGACCCTGCTGCGCTATGCGGATCCCGCACAGGCCGCGCGCCTTTCGGCCGAGCGCTTCCATCACTTCCGCAGCGCCGTCGGGGCAGGTTTGGTGATGGATCGCGCGGGCGCACGCGATGCATGGCACCGATACAAGCTGCTGGGCACATTGGATCGTACCGCGATCGCCAGCCATCGCCGTGCGGTGGGCACGCCGGGGCCGGCCTTTCTGCAAGATCCTGCTGCCGGGCCGCAGTAACATTGCGCTGTGAAGGTCACTGTCCTCACCACCCTTTACAACAAGGGACCCTTCGTGGAGGAGGCCGTACGCAGCACTCTGGCAAGCACCTTCACCGATCTGGAGGTGTTGGTGGTGGACGACGCCAGCACCGATGAGGGCCCCGCGAAGGTGCGGGCCATCGGAGATCCTCGCGTGCGGATCATCACCCATCCGGAGAACCGGGGCCGGGCCGCCGCGGCCAACTCCGGCTTCGATGCGGCGCAGGGCGCATACGTCGCCATCCTTGATGCCGACGATCGGATGCATCCGGAGCGCATCGCCAGACAGGTGGCCTTTCTGGATGCGCACCCCAGTGTGGGCGCATGTGGCTCGTGGGCGCGGCAATTCGGCGAAGCGCGGGAGTTGAGCACCTGGCCGGCCACGGATGCGGAATGCCGTGCGCGGTCGCTCTTTGGTGACCCCGTCCTTTATGGGTCGGCCATGTTCCGTCGAGCGGTGCTGGACCGCCACGGCCTGCGTTGTGACACCACCTGGCGCCATCCCGGCATGGACTATCTCTTCACACTTTCGCTGGCGCCATTCACGCAGTACGCCAACCTGCAGGAAGAACTGCTCCAGTACCGCATCGGGGCGCAGAACATGCGGCATGGCAGTGACCCCCTGGAGGATCGCGCACGCCTCTACCGCGTGGTGTTCCAGCGCATGGGCATTGCCGTCACAGAGGCTGAGATCGATCTGCAACTGATGCTGCACAAGTTTTTTCGCAGGGCGCCGGACGCCACCCAGGTGCGGAAGCTCTGGCAGTGGATGGGCCATCTGGCTGTGTGCATGAAGGAACGTGCCCTATGTGATGAGCGCCTCTTTGTAGATGAGTCGCGCCGCCGTTGGGACCGTCTCTTTTTCGCCCTTGCGGATCGGGACAGCGGTGCCGGACTGGCCCACCTGCGGCTCAGCCGGGACTTCCGGCCTGCACGATGGCGTTACCTCGCCGCGAAGACCTTGCGCCGTCCAGGCCGCATATCGACCACCAGGCCATGAAGGTCAGCATTGTTGTTCCGGTCTATAACAAGGCGCCCTGGCTCGCCGCGTGCATCGACAGCATCCTGGGCCAGACTTTCACGGACTTCGAGTTGATCGCCGTGGATGATGCCAGCACCGACGACAGCCTTGCGATCCTGCGTTCATTCACAGATCCGCGCATGCATGTGGTGGCCCTGGAACGCAACCTGGGCCCGGCCGGTGCGGCACAGCGGGGCATGGACCTCGCCCGGGGCGCCTATATCGCACGAATGGATGCCGATGATCTCATGCTCCCGGAGCGCCTGGCCTTGCAGTTGGACTACATGGATGCCCACCCGGAGGTGGGGGCCAGCGGGGGTGGCGTGCGGCTCTTCGGTACGGAGGAAGCGCTGTGGTCCTATCCGGGCACCGATGCCGACTGTCGCGCCGAACTCATCTTCGGCGTGCCCGTGCCGCAGGGCGCCAGCATGCTCCGTACCGCGGTGTTGCGTCAGCATGGTATCCGTTACGAGGATCATTGGCCACGCATCGGTGAGGATTGGTTCTTCTGGTCCGCTCTCGCGCGCCATACCGCCTTCGGCAACATCCCGGAACCTTTGATCTTGTATCGCCGTGGGGCACAGAATATCGCCCATGGTCATGATCGCGCCACCGCACGCCGCGCACGCATTCTCGCGGTGCTCGGGGAGTTCGGCCTGGACCCCACACCCGGGGAGGTGGAGGCCCACCTGCTCGCCTCGCATATCGTTGGTGCCGGTGTCGATCGCGCGGCGG
>JBGTES010000041.1:0-69649 GCA_041747675.1 Flavobacteriales bacterium | reverse complement strand
GGGCAATACCATCGTAGACCTTGTTAATGGATCGAGTCGGACCGTAGGCATGTATGTCACCGACGGGGTGCTCACGGCCGAGAACAACACGGTACAGGGGTTGGAGGCGCTGAGCGTTACAGGCATATGGTCTGTCCGTTCGCCCGCAGAGCTCACTGGCAACACCATCTCGGGCCTCACGGGCACGACCAACGTTTCCAGCAACCGCCTGGTGTACGGTATCGCGGTGGAGGACAGTGCCCTCACCGCCACAGGCAATACCATCACCGGCCTCACCAATCCTGCTATTGGAACCAGTGCCACCGTTTGCGGCATCCTCACGGTCAACGCCTCGATCACGGTCGTAGACAACCTCATCTCGGACCTCAACGGCAACGGCCAGGGCACCACCGTGCCCGGTGTGGTGGGGATCGGTGTGGACAACAATGCGGGGACGCACGCCGTGCTGCTGCGCTTTAACAAGATCCACACCCTGTACAGCGATCACGCCACGAACAATGGCCGGGTCTATGGCATCCATGCCAAGCTGCGTGAAACGGCCAATTTCATCGATGGCAACTTCATCCATTCGCTGTGGCGCAACAGCACGGGCACAGGCTCTGTGCTCCAGGGCATCCACCTCGCGGCGGGCACCAGTACGTTAAGCAACAACATGGTGCGCCTCGGTATTGACGGTGCCGGGGAACCGGTGGGCAGCGCCTTGGTGTTCCAAGGGATCCATGAGGCGGCCGGCGAGCATGGCATACTCCACAACAGTGTGTACATTGGTGGCACGGTGTCAGTAAGCACCTCCACCAACCACACCTATGCCTTGTTCAGCGAAGTGACCGGCACACGCGACCACCGCAACAACATCCTGTGGAACGACCGCAGCAATGCCGCAGGCACGGCCAAGCACTACGCCGTGGGTGTGAACGCCGACCTTACGGACCTGACGAGTGACCACAACTGTCTGTACGTTACAGGCACTGGTGGCGTGGTGGGCCGCGAGGGTACCACGGACCGCACCACCCTGTCCGCATGGCAGAGTGCCACGGGGGAGGACGGCAACAGCATGTCCACGGACCCTGGCTTCGTGCATGCCAATGGCCCTGCCGATGAGACGGACCTGCATATCCAGTACGACAGCCCCGGGGCGGCCGCCCTTAGAGGCGCGGGTGCCACCGGCACTGGTGTCATGTTCGACCACGATGGTGCCGAACGACACAACCCGCCGGACGTGGGTGCTGATCAGATCCTGCTAGTGCTGCCGGATGCCTACGGCGAACCCGCGAGCAAGACCTATACTTATTGGCACAACAAGGGCCAGGTGGTAGACACGGAACATCAACCCCGGCCCGATGTGCGGTACTACACCGATGGTGGTGTGCCTGGGATCTACCTTCGGGACTCCAGCAGAGTCTCCTTCACCATGGTCCGTGCGGATACCATCATCGCCACCCCCGACACTGCCTGGCGCGTGGATATGCGCCTGAGTGGTGGCAAGGTGCGTGCGGTGGTGCCCATGGCAGTGGATCCCACGGACCACTACCGCAACTACTATCTTCCATGGTGCGGCCCCGAAGGCGCCACGGTCCGTGGCTTTGGCAGGGTGGTGTACGAGGACATCTATCCGTTCATCGATCTTCACTTCTACAGTGGCAGCGGTGGCCCCAAGCTGGCCTTCGTGGTGCGCCCCGGTGGCGACTTCGAGAACATTGAACTGACCTTCGAGGGCCAGGACAGCCTGACGGTGGATGGCTATGGCGTGTTGCATGTGCATGCCAGCAGCATGACCTTCCCCTTGGTGGGGGGCCTCGCATACCAAGTGAACAACATGGGTGTGGTGGTGCCGATCGACTCGGTGGCCTATTTGAACAGCGCCGGTAGCCCCGTGGTGGATCTAGGCATGGGTTTCAGTGCTTTGTACGACCCGGACCTGCCCTTAGTGATCCAGGTGGGGTGGCCGCCGGTGGTGGCGGGGCAGAACACCACCGAAGGTGTTTGCTGGAGTACATACCTGGGCGGTGATGGCCGCGATGTTGTTCAGGATAGTGATGTGGACGAGGATGGAAACTACTATGTGGTGGGTCACACATTCTCGCAGGTTATCAATTTCCCGATCGAGGAAGGTCAGGTCTACTATCAGGCATCGCCGATCGCCTTTGCCTCCAAGTTCGGCACCGGTTACGAGATCCGATGGTCTACCTTCTATGGGGGATCATTCGGTTGGCAGGAGGCTCGTTGCGTTCGGGTGAGGCCCGGAACCGATCCCCAAATTCTGGTGGGTGGCTACACGAACGCGAACGACCTATGGTCATTCCCTCCCAGTGATGACCGCTATTATAATCCGAGTTCAAGCAGAGGAGGTTTCTTGGCCGAGTTCAACGCGACAGGGGCGGCGACATGGTCCACGTACATTGGCGATGGGCAGGATTGGAGTGTATTGGACGTAGACCTACATCCAAATGGGAATTTCGCCATCGTCGGAACCGCTGGATGGTTCCTGCCAGAAGAACAGGAAACACCGGACCCGACCGCAGATCACTGGGATTACCAAGGCACCCTCGCCCCGGTTTACCCCGGTGATGGATTCATAACTCTCTTCAATTCAGACCGCCGTACGATCTGGTCAACCTACATACCAGGAAACTACGGTGATGCGGTGGAGACCGTCCGCTTTGGAAACCAGAAAATCGTGATCGCCGGGCAGACAACGAGTACGAACCTACCCTTAAAAGAAGACGGTGGGCAGGATGCCCTTAATGAGGAATATCATGGCCATGGCGATGTCTTCATCATGGAATTCGACCTTGTAGGGCATCAGGAATGGAGCACCTATTTCGGGGGAAGTTTAGGTGAAATGATTGGCGACCAGGGACTAGCCGTGCAGCCCATTTCCGTCAATGGCCGGGAGGACATATTTATCGTTGGCAGGTCCTCCAGCGATGATCTTCCTCTGGAAAACGGACCGAATTGGCATGACGACGAACATAAACCCGGGATTCAGGGCTACGTCCTACGGATCAACGGTGATGACCGAACCATTGAATGGCTAAGTTACATTAAAGGTCTCGGTACGATCCAAAAAGAAACGCATCTTAACGCGGTTCTCGCCGATGATTTGGGGCGCATATTTGTGGCGGGTACCAGTTGGGACCCTACGTTCATTCTTGAACCTGGCTTCGGGATATACTCTGCGACCTCCATGTACGGTGTTGGCGATGGGGTCATACTTTGTTTCTCCAGTGAGCAGGAAATGTATTGGTCCACCTACTTCGGCGGGGATGAAGGAGGGTTCTATGGAGACGAAATCCGAACGCTTGCCCTTGCAGGAGCTGATCGGCTGTTTGCCTCCGGAACAACGTATTCCGCGTTCGGACCGTCTTCCTTCTTCCCCTTCACCGATCCACTAGGTGATGATGACTGGTTCGATGATTCGTTCATGCCTGAAACAGATGGCTTCCTGGCGGCCTTCTGCATCGAAGACCTCCTGACCTCGGTTCCAGAGGCAATGCAGCCGCCCCCCAGCACAAGTTTCATCGTGCAGTATGCACCGGAAGGCTGGTACCAGCTTGTGGGCCTTCCGCTCGGAACACACCGATGGTACGTGTTGGATGCACGTGGACGAACCGTGCTTGACCGGAGCTCCATGGTGAGCGATGCCCCGATGCGTTTCGATTTGGATGGATCTGCACCTGGCGTTTACGTCGTCCACGTACCCGGCATCGGCACCCAGCGCTTGGTCCATCAACCCTGAGAGCCATGGCCACATGCATTCGCTCCATCGGTCTCTTTGGTTTACTGTTGTGGCAGGCCCCTGCGATGGGCCAATCCCAATGGACCACAGCCGGTGTTCCCGGCCAGATCGTAGGCTTGTTGCGACAGGTTTATGCCAACGAGTCCCGTGATGCGGTCTACTTTGCTGGCTCGATCAGCTTTACCGGCCCACAGTACTGGGCGGAAAGCAATTCCGTAATGCGCTACTCCAACGGGCAATGGGATACACTGGGCGTCCTGAACGGTTTGGTCTACTCGGTGGTCCTCTTCAATGATACTTTGATCGCCGCCGGGCAGTTTTTCCAGTGCAGTGGCACCCCGTGCCAGGGCATTGCTTACCATAACGGAGTGGTGTGGCAGCCTTACGGCAACATCGAAGGCGGTATCATCCGAAAACTCCGTGTGCTCGACGGCGAACTTTATGCGGTCGGCGGATTCAACTTGGCAGATGGTCATCCGGCTCCTGGAGTGGCCAGAAGGATTGGTGGTTCATGGGAGCCTGTTGGTTCATTCAGTCCGCAAGGCAGCATTCTGGACATCATCAAGTACTCCGGGAATTTGGTGGTCATTGGCGGGGTGAACATCGAGGGCATTACCGACATCGCCCAATGGGATGGTGAAAATTGGTCTCCGCTTGGTCCAGGCATCGTCAACCCGATGTCCGGCGCACATTGCTTGGCCGTCTACCAAGGTGACCTATATGTGGGCGGCCAGATCGCCATCGCTCCGGGCAACCCAGGGCAGAACATCATGCGCTGGGATGGCACTCAGTTCCATGCTTTGGGGCAGGGGGTACAATGGTGGTTGGGAAATACCACCTCAATCGCATCAGTGCTGGCCTTGGCGGAACATGACGGCAAGCTCTTCGTGGGCGGCGGGTACCGGGCGGCCGGAGGCATCGAAGCCTTGGGGCTCGCCACATGGGATGGAAACGAGTGGTGCGCGGTGCCGGGGGATTTCCGTGCGTCAGGCGGTATTTGGTCCATGGATTTTTACCACGATACGCTCTTCGTGGCCTGCGGTGCCGTGCTGGATGGCGATTCGGTGAACCGGGCGGCTAAGTTCATTGGCGAGGAGTATGAAACGGAGTGTAGTGAACCGGTGGGTTTTGATGTACACTACAATGATCGAGAATCCTCCTTCACCCTCCACCCCAACCCCACCTCCGGCCTGCTGCACGTAGCGTTGTACGGCCTGCGCCCCCGCGAGGTATTCGTTGCCGATGCGGTGGGCCGCCTCGTGTTGCAACAGGCACTGCCCGCCACAGCACAAGGCCCGCTACAATTGGACCTGGGTACAGTTAGCACCGGGGTGTACCTTGTTACACTGCTGGATGCGCAGGGTATGCGGCATGTGCAACGGGTGGTAAGGGAATGAATGGGAATGGCTCACACTTGGTGTAGGGTTTCCAGCGGAAGACCCTGGGGAAGTTTGGGCCTTTTCGCTGCGCGACTTTTTCGCCCATCCACCCAAGCGTATCCCGTGGTGGGCTAAAGGTGCCCGCAGGCCAATCAGCTTATAGGCCTAGTGACCTTTTCGCTCCGCGACCTTCTACTATCCACCCAAGTGTTCTCTCTGGTGGGTTAAGGTGGCCGCAGGCCAAACAGCCTCTAAGCACTTTGCCTTTTCGCTACGCGACCTTTTCGCCCATCCTCCCAATCGTATCCCATGTTGGGTTAAAGGTGGCCCCCGGCCAGTCAGCCGGGAGGCTTTTCGGTCGCTGGCCGCCTTTTGACCGCTGGCCCCACAAGCACCAGACCCGGCTCCCACTAGAGTGGAAGACGGGCCTGGGCGTGTGTACCGGAGCGCAGTACTGTGGCGAATATAAAGGCCGGCAAATGCTTCGCAAAGCGATCCGGCAGGGACCAATGGTTGCCAATTGGCCGTCAAGAGGTCCCACGGCCCCACATCTTGTTCAATGTCCCGGCCATCTTGTTCTAAGTAGCGCAGAAATTGTTCAAAGTCTCGGCTTTCTTGTTCAAAGTCTCGGCCATCTTGTTCTAAGTAGCGCAGAAATTGTTCAATGTCCCGGCTTTCTTGTTCAATGTCTCGGCCATCTTGTTCTAAGTAGCGCAGAACTTGTTCAATGTCTCGGCTTTCTTGTTCAATGTCTCGGCCATCTTGTTCTAAGTAGCGCAGAACTTGTTCAAAGTCCCGGGCATCTTGTTCAATGTCCCGGCTTTCTTGTTCAAAGTTCCGCGCACTTTGTTCTACTTTCCGCCTGGGCGGGCAGCAGCCGCTGCGCTTTATACCATACTATATAGGGGAGCAGGCCAATTGCCCTCCGGCTGGGCTTAACCATCGGGTAAATACCCGATGCTTTAGCTGGAACGAAACGGCCTGTGCGCGCATAAAAAGGACCCTAACCAACGCGCCGGGGTCGCGCATAAGAAGTGCCCCAGGACATGGCAACAGTAGCAATGAATACCAGCGGACTCAGTGCAGTGGCACTGGTCCCGAAGGCGCAGAGCCTTCACGATGGGATGGTCGGGAACGTGCAACTCCCGAACCCCATCCCCACCCCGGCCGAGTTCCAGGCCTTGATCGATACGTTGGTGACGGCGAACGCCAATGTGGATGCGAACAAGGGCCCGGCCGAGATCTTCGCCCGCAGCGAGGCGGACACCGCGCTGCGCAATGCGATCCGGGCCTGGGCCGGCTACGTGCAGGCGGCCAGCCTCGGCAACCCCGTGGTGATCCGTAGCGCCAACTTCGATGTGGCCAAGCGCCCCACGCGGGTGGGCGAGCTGCCTCCACCCCAGAATCTGGGCGCGCGGCTCACCAACTTCACGGGCCGTGTGGCGCTGCACTGGAAGCGCGATCCTGATGCCGATATGAACCACGTGTTCATGAGCACCAGCAACGCCCCCTTCAACTGGCAGCTGATCGGCGCTACGACCAAGAGTCGTTTCAACGCCGACAGCCTGGAGCCGGGGACGTTCAACTGGTTCGCCGTGAGCGCCCTGGGTGCCGCTGGCGAAAGCAGCAAGAGCGAGCCCTGCCTGGTGATGGCCGCCGCCTAAGCGCCACACCGCCTCCCTACAAGGCTGGCAGCCCCGTTCCGATCCCCTTGCACGGGGGAAAGGGCGAGGCTGTCGCCGTTTGGGGGGGGATGATCAGGAGCATGGATCATAGATCTGCGGAAGCGGGGGAAAACTCTCATTGAAGCATGATAACTTCGTCCATGCCTTGATCATGAAAGGCGGCAAGCGCAGGCCAGTTACCCTAAACTGAAAAAATGAAAATACTTAAAACACTTGTCCTCATTGTATGCTCATTATTTGCAAAGGCTCAAGATGATGGAAGATTGATCTTGGTTGAAAGTGGGGACAAGGAAATGGAAGATGCCTTTGAAAAGGCTAAGGAGACCTTAGATCAATTTATTTCACGCGCAACAGAGCAGAGAAAGGACTATGAGATCTATGGAGCATACGTTAAAGTGGTAGAAGAAGAAGCCATCGAGTTTCTCTGGGTATCTGATTTTAGAAAGTATGATGACATTCATTTCATGGGAGTTCTAATTACGAAACCTGAACTCACAGAGCAATTCGAAGAAGGTGCAACGATCGGATTCGTGAAAGATGATATTTTTGATTGGCAGATATATAACAAAACGACGGATGTATTGGAAGGTGCTTTTACCTTCGAGGTACTGGAAAAGAAGAAATAATTATTCCAGTGGCTGCCGCGGATCTGCGATCCGTGGTTTCCTTCGACCTCCTGAAGCAAAAGACGGAAAGCTGATCTGTGACCCGTACAGCGGGAGCATGGTGGTGGAGTAGGCGGCAGGGTGGGTTGCCCCGCCGGGTCCTCCTTGACCGCGCCTTTCCCGTGGCGGTTAACTTCGGCCCCTGAAAAGCAGGGCATACCATCACCCGGCACCCTGCGTTAGGCAGCCTATGGCGCGTATCCTGCTGATCGTCCTGACCCTGGCCCTCGCCGCCCCAGCGCGCGCGCAGGTCAACGAGGTGGGCATCACCGGTGGCGCGATGTACTACATCGGCGACCTGAACCCCACGCGGCATTACCCCAAGGATACCCAGGCCGCCTTCGGGGCGGTGTTCCGCCACAACCTGACCGACCGCTGGGCCATGCGCCTGCAAGGCCTGTACGGCACCCTGCAGGCCTATGACAGCAACAGCGACGACCCGCTCCAAGTGCTTCGGGATCTGCACTTCCGCACCCGCCTGTATGAAGCCGCTGTACTGATGGAGGTGAATTTCTTCAAGTACCGTTCGCGCGACAAGGGCAGCCGCAGCTGGACACCCTTCGTTTTCGGGGGCCTGTGTTACTTCCGCGCCAGTCCGCAAGCCCTGCTGAACGACACCTGGTACGACCTGCAACCCCTGGGAACCGAAGGCCAGGGCACCACGGCCCGCCCGGACAGCGAACCCTACAAGATCGACCATGTGGGCCTTCCCTTCGGGGCCGGGTTGAAGATCAACCTGGGCAAGTTCGACCTGCAGATGGAATGGGGCCTGCGCCGCACCTGGACGGACTACATCGATGATGTGAGCGGCACCTATGTGGACCAGGACATGCTGGCCGTGGAAGGTGGCCCCCTGGCCGCCGCCCTGGCGGACCGCAGCGGACTGAACGACCTGCCCGGTTTCAGCAATACGGGCCGCGCCCGCGGGAACAGCAATACGCGGGACTGGTACCAATACACCGGCCTGACGCTGACTTACATCATCAGCCGGTTCTCCGACTGCGACGAGCAGTACAATTGGATGCGCCAGAACCGCTGAACGGGCCGAATGGCCAACTTTGCGCCCCCTTGGCAAGAACGGACAAGACATCGGCCACCCTGCGTGAGCGCATCGACCCGGAACGGGTCCCGCGCCACGTGGCCATTATCATGGACGGCAACGGTCGCTGGGCCCAGCGCCATGGCGAGCACCGGGTGGTGGGGCATGCCAACGGGGTGCGCTCCGTGCGCGAGGCCCTCACCGCCGCGCGGGAGATCGGCGTGGGCTACCTCACCCTCTACGCCTTCAGCACCGAGAACTGGAACCGCCCCCGCAGCGAGGTGGACGCCCTGATGGACCTGCTGGTACAGACCGTGGTGAAGGAATTGGACGAGCTGCACGAGAACGGTGTGCGCCTGCACGCCATCGGCGATCTGGGCAGCCTGCCGGACAGCTGCCGCGCGGCCTTGGAGGAAGGCATCGCACGCACGGCCGCCAACGACCGCATCACCCTCACCCTGGCCCTGAGCTACAGCGCGCGCTGGGAGATCACGCGCATGGTGCGCCAGGTGGCGGAAGAGGCCCGCAACAAGGAACTGGCCCCGGGCGACATCGGCGAAGAACAGATCGCCGCACGCCTGAGCACCCATGGCATCCCCGACCCCGAGTTGCTGATCCGCACCAGCGGGGAGCTGCGCGTGAGCAACTTCCTGCTGTGGCAGATCGCCTACGCCGAGTTGTGGTTCACGCCGGTGCTCTGGCCGGATTTCCGCAAGAAGCACTTCTTCCAGGCGGTGCTCGATTTCCAGGATCGCGAGCGCCGTTTCGGCCGCATCAGTGAACAGGTGGCGACCGGCCGATGATGACCCGGATACTCCTCGCTGTATTGTTGGCCTGTTCGGTGCTGACCTCCCAAGGGCAGACCGGGCGTGAACCCACCATCAACTACGACTTCCCCCAGGAGTACGAGATCGGTGGTATCACTGTGAGCGGCACCCTGAGCACGGACCCCAACGCGGTGAAACTTTTCACCGGCCTGCAGGTGGGCGACAAGATCACCGTGCCCGGCGAGCATGTGGCCCGCGCCATCCGCAATCTGTGGGAACAGAAGCTGTTCAGCGACGTGCGCTTCGAGGTGGCCGAGATCCGCGGCCGCACCATCTTCCTGCACATCGTAGTGGTGGAGCGCCCGCGCCTGAGCCGCTTCAAGTTCAACGGCGTGAACAAGAACGAAGCGGACAAACTGCGCGAGGAAGTGAAACTGGTGCGTGGCCAGCAAGTGAATGAGGCCTTGCTTGCCAACACACAAAGCGCAATACACCGCTACTACCGGGACAAGGGCTTTCTGAAGGCCACCACCACCATCACCGAGCAGGGCGACACCCTGTTGGACAATAGTGTGTTGTTGATACTGGACGTGGACAAGGGTCCGCGAGTGAAGATCGCGGAAGTGGTCTTCAACGGCAATGAGGAGTTGACCGACAAGCGGCTGCGCAAGGCGATGAAGAAGACCCGGCAGAAACGTTGGTGGAACATCTTCGGCAGCAGCAAATTCATCCCAAGCGAATTCAAGGCCGATAAGAGCAAGGTGCTGGACCTTTACAATGAGAAGGGCTTCCGCAACGCCACCATCACTGGCGACACCATGTACTATGTCTCCCCGGACCGCATCCGCGTGGAGGTGAACGTGGATGAGGGCGTGCGTTTCTACTTCCGCAACATCACCTTCACGGGCAACACCAAGCACAGCGATGAGGTATTGCGTGGCATACTCAACATCCGGAAGGGCGACGTGTATAATCGCAAAGTGCTTGAGAGCCGCCTGTACATGAACCCGGCAGGACGCGACATCAGCTCGCTGTACATGGACGATGGTTATCTGAGTTTCTACCCCGACCCGGTGGAACTGCTTGCGGAGGGCGACAGCATCGACCTGGACATCCGTATCCGCGAAGGCAAGCAGTACCGCATCCGCAACGTTATCATCAAGGGCAACACCAAGACCAACGAACATGTGGTGCGCCGTGAGATCCGCACGAAGCCCGGGCAGCTGTTCAGCCGGAGTGACGTGATCCGCACACAACGGGAGCTGTCCACCCTGGGCTACTTCAACCCGGAGACCATGGGCGTGAATCCCATCCAGGACCCGCGTACCGGCATGGTGGACCTGGAATACACCGTGGAGGAGAAACCCAGTGACCGCTTGGAACTCAGTGGCGGCTGGGGCGTGGGGCGCTTGATCCTGTCCCTGGGTCTCTCGTTCACCAATTTCTCCATGCGCAATTTGCTGAACAAGAACGCATGGACGCCCCTGCCCAGCGGCGATGGACAGACATTGAACCTGCGCGCACAGACCAACGGCCGCTTTTTCCAGAGCTACAGCATGAGCTTCGTGGAGCCCTGGCTGGGCGGCCGGAAACCCAATGCCCTGAGCTTCTCGCTGTACCACACCGTACAGACCAATGGTGAGGACAAATACATCAGCACAACCAATGGCCGCGTGAACAACCCACTGCGCCAGTCCCTGCTGATCACCGGCGCCACGGTGGGCCTGGGCAAGCGCCTCACTGTGCCGGACGATTATTTCATCCTGCGGATGAACCTGGGGTACCAGCTTTATGACCTGCGCAATTTCAGTTCCGGCCAGGTGATCTTCGCCTTCACCGATGGTTCGGCCAACGTGCTGGCACCGCAGATCTCCATCTCCCGCAATTCGGTGGACCAGCCCTTCTTCGCGCGCAGCGGTTCGGACATCACGCTTTCTGTGAAGGCCACCCCGCCCCTTTCGCTACTCCAACCCGATCGCGACTGGGCCTCGCTGCCCCCTGAACAGCGTTACAACTGGGTGGAATTCCACAAATGGAAATTCACCACGCACTGGTACAACAAGCTCACCAACAGCAAGAGCGGCCACAACCTGGTGTTGATGGCCCGGGCAGGATTCGGCTTCCTGGGCCGCTACAACAACGCCGTTGGCGATTCACCCTTCGAGCGCTTCTTCCTGGGAGGTGTGCCGCTCACGGGTTTCCAGCTCGATGGCCGGGAGATCATCAGCCTGCGCGGGTACGACGACTTCTCCCTGGCCCCGCAGGTGGGCAACTTCATCGTGGGCAAGTACACCACCGAGTTGCGCTTCCCGGTATCACTCAACCCCTCGGCCACCATATTCACCCTGGCCTTCTTCGAGGCGGGCAACACCTGGCAGAACTTCGACAAATTCGACCCCTTCCGCATGTATCGTTCGGCGGGCTTCGGCCTGCGCCTGTTCCTGCCCATGTTCGGTCCCATGGGCCTGGATTATGGCTGGCGCCTGGATGATGTGCCGGACCTGCCCAACATGGGCCGTAGCCAGTTCCATTTCACGATCGGCATAGACTTTGGCGAACTGTAGGCCGATCGCCGTAATTTTCGCCGCCCCGAACGCCCATGAAACGCATCATCCCCCTCGCCCTGGCCCTCGCGGCGGTCCTCTGGGCGGAGCACCAGGTCCTTGCACAACGCATCGCGTTCGTGAACACCAAGTACATCCTGGAACAGATGCCCGATTATTCCGCCGCCCAGAAAGAGCTGGACCGGCTCTCGCGGCAGTGGCAGGACGAGATCGACGACAGGCACGCCCAACTCAAGCGCATGCGCGAGGCTTACAACGCAGAGGGGATCCTGCTCACCGAGGAGATGAAACGCTCGCGGGTGGAGGACATCGATCAACATGAGCGTGATGCCCGCGATCTGCAGAAACGGCGTTTCGGCCCCAACGGCGACCTCTTCAAGAAACGGCAGGAGTTGATCCAGCCCATCCAGGACCGTGTATACCAGGCCATCAAGGAGGTGGCCGGCACGAGCTACGTGGCCATCTTCGACCTTGGGGCACAGAGCGGCAACCTGCTCTTTGCCAGCGAGAAGTACGACAAGAGCGACAGCGTACTGCGCAAACTCGGCATTCGTCCCGGCAAGGGTGATGCGGAGGGCGGCAGCGATGACGAAGAATTCGGTGCTCCCCCGGAGGACGACAGGTCCAACCCCAGAGACAGCGGCACGCAACCCAGCCCCGGCCTCCAGGGAGGTGGCGGGCGCGGCGGTGGCGGCGGTGCCCCGGCAAAACCACGTTGAACACATGAACATGAAGACCCTTTTGATCACACTCGGCCTGCTGCTCAGCGCGGCTCCATCGGCCATCGCCCAGAACACCAAGCTGGGCCACATCGACCGTCAGAAGCTTATGCTGATGCTCCCCGAGCGCAAGGATGCCGAGACCAAGATGCAAGGCTTCGCCGAAGAATTGGACAAGCGTTTGCGCGCCATGGGTGCCGAATACCAGCAGAAGGTGAGCGATGCCCAGGCCAATGCGGAGACGATGACCAACACCGAGCGGGAGATGATCGTACGTGAGATCGGCGAATTGGAACAGCGCATCCAGGCCGCCCAGGAAAAGGCGCAGGAAGATCTGGCCAAACAGGAAGAGGAACTGTTGCGGCCCATGGTGGAGCGCACCAACAAGGCCATCCGCGAAGTGGCCGATGCCAACAACTTCAACTACATCTTCGACACCAGTGCGGGCTTCGTACTGTATTGGGACAAGGGTGAGGACATCATGCAGTTGGTGAAGACCAAGCTGGGCATCTGATCACCGTGTCCACCGGCCACCGCCCCATCGGCATCTTCGATTCCGGCATCGGCGGGCTCACCGTCACGACATCCATCAGGCAGGCGCTCCCCCGGGAGCGCCTGTTCTATTTGGGGGACCAGGCCCACCTGCCCTACGGCCAGCGTTCGCTGGAGGAGGTGCGCGGCTTCAGCACGGCCATCACCGAAGCACTGCTCCACGCCGGCTGCAAGCTGATCGTGATCGCCTGCAACACCGCCAGCGGCGCGGCCCTGAAGCACCTGCGCACCCGCTTCCCGCACGTCCCCTTCGTGGGCATGGAACCCGCCGTGAAACCTGCGGTGGAGATCACCACCACCAAGGTGGTGGGCGTGATCGCCACCACGGCCACTTTCCAGAGTGAGGTGTACGCCTCGGTGGTGGAACGCTTCGGGCGCGATGTGCAGGTGCTGCACCAGCCCTGCCCCGGGCTCGTGCGCCAGATCGAGGCCGGGGCCTTCGACACGCCCGCCACCGAGGCCCTGCTGCGCGGCTGGCTGGAACCCATGCTTGCCCAGGGCATCGATGCCTTGGTGCTGGGCTGCACCCACTACCCGCTGGTCCAACCGCTCATAGAGCGCATCGTGGGGCCGGGTGTCCGGGTGATCGACCCTGCGCCCGCAGTGGCACGTCAAGTGCAGCGGCTGCTGAAGGAACATGCGCTGGAAGCACCCCCGGATGCCAAGGGTGAACTGCTCTGCCATACCACCGGCGACCCTGCGGCCTTCGCGGCGATGATGGAGCGCATCGGCATGCCGGGCATTGAGGTGCGGGCGGCCCAGTGGCAGCCGGACGGCACGGTCAGCTTTGGTTGAACCGGCTGGTGTACTTCGGGTGGTGTAGGTCTTGTGTGGCAACGGGACTGCGGGCTGTTATTCTGCCTTGAGCCAGAACGCTGACCAGCCCCCCCCAACGCAACGGCCCCGCGAACATTCGCGGGGCCGTTGCATGTAAGAGCTTGACCAAGTAGCCACCGTGTGCCCCGCTCGTGGGCACGCGCGGTATGCTCAGGCCGCGCGGCCCATTGCGGGATCGCTTTGGGCGCCTTCGCCCGCGGTGCCAATGGCACTCACGCAGAAGAAGTAGGCCTTGTAGCTCTCCAGACTCGTCACCAGGTGCTTCACGCGCGTGGTGTAGGCGATCGCCTGCCAGTTGGTGGCCGTGGCCGGGTCCTGGTCGGTGATCCACAGCTGGTAGCCGTGGGCGCCGCGCACACTCTTCCAGCGTACTTCCACCTCGCCACGCAGGGTGGTCATGCGGGCTTCCACGTTCAGCGGCGCACCCGGTATGCCGATCGGTAGCCGGGCCGCCGCCAGCGGGAAGCCGCTGCTCTCCAGGATGGCCGCGTCGCCCTGGGCCACCATGCGCACATAGTCCGCTGTGCTGCGCAGGATCACCGTGGATTCCCCGATCTTCGCGTCGCGCAACAAGCGGCTCTGCTTGCTGCCCTGGATCGCCGCCTCGATCAAGTCCTCCAGCTCCTGGGCTGTGGTCTCCATGTCGGCCAGCGCCACCGGCAGCGCGGGGTAGTGGGGGTTACCCGTCAGTTTCGCGATAACGTTCCGGAAGAACGTGAGCAGGTCCGACGGTTTCAACTTGCTCAGGGAAAGCTTGATGTTCGCTTTCATCTTGATCGGTACCCGGACCCGGTGTACCACGCCGTTGTTGTGAGTGGTCCGTGGCGGTTGCAACGGCGCACCTTGGGTAGGGTTTTGAAATGTGTACGAACATTCCGTTCGGAATAAGCCGGTGGGTCTATGTCCCGTTCAATAGTGGCATTACATTCCAATCAGAATAAGGTATACCACCCGGAATGTATGCCATGTGAGCCTTGCCATACGGCCATGGGAGGGGCTTCATCATGCAGTATGGATCGATTAGGTAGGTCAACTGAAGACTTTCATCCTACAGTAGGGATCGATCAGGTAGGTCAACTGAAGACCTTCATCATGCAGCAAGGATCGATCGGGTAGATCAACTGATGAGCTTCATCCTACAGTATGGATCGATCGGGTAGATCAACTGAAGGCCTTCATCCTGCAGTATGGATCGATCAAGTAGGTCAGCTGAAGACCTTCATCCTGCAGTATGGATCGATCAAGTAGGTCAGCCGAAGACCATCATCCTACAGTATGGATCGATCTGGAAGATCAAAGGAAGACCTGCTTCCGCCGGATGGCCCGGGCCTCACGCCTGTCCCTGGGTGTGCTCGCCCATGGACGGAGGCTCGCTGTAGTGGCGGTGTACCACCTCTATCTGGGGCGTGCTGCCCAGCAGATCGCTAAAATCGTCCATCTGGCGTTGCAGCACGCGCACCACATCCAACATCTCCAGGTAGGTAGGCTCCTTGTCGCCCATCTCCCATTTGGATACCTGCCCCTGCGATACCCCCACCTCCAGCCCCAGGTGGCCCTGTGTAATGCCCCGCACCTGGCGGAATAGCTGTATGCGTCGCCCCAGCGCCTTGCGCAACATCTGCCGCCGCTGTTGCTTGCGGTTCGCCATGGCCGCAACTTATTCCGCGCTGCAGATCTATGAAATACCCAGAAACCGGTATTTGGAAGGCGGCCAGCGGCCGAAAGGCTTTGGGGCCTGTATTATGACTGTTGACGGTTGCTGCCCCCAGGTGGATCTTCCACGGGGACAGGCGGCCAGCGGCCGATAGGCTGCCGAAGGCGGACATTGCGAGGAACGAAGCAATGGCCTGCGGCCACCTAATGCCCAATGCCCATGAACAGGCTACACCTTATATATAGGTACCGGCCGTGCAGCGGAAAGGCCTCTTACCCCGCACGAGCCGCACCAGGAAGACGATCTATTTTCGCCCTGAAAGGCGTCCAGTATCAGATCCGGAAGGCCCGGCCGAAAGGTGGTCCGACGTACGGTTGATCTTCTGGGCGCTTTGCGTTGGGGGTACGCCTCGGGGTTGGCATGTGCGGCAGAGTCCACTGCGTGAGGCCTTTCGGAGGGTATGAAGAGTGGTCCGGGCCCACGGCACGCACGTGCTTGGCGGGAACGCCGACCCTAAGGCTGCTGGGCTCCAAGTCAACAGAGAGATGACCAGGTGGTACAAAAAGACCGCGACCCCTTTCGGGGCCGCGGAAACCATTGAAGGTTAGTTCTCACAACGGAATAATCCTTATTGTGAAAGACTTCAGGTCGCCTCAAAGATATGCAAGCAATTCCTACTTTCATGCCGCTCCCTGCCGTTGAGGTTCGCTCCGGCCAATGCATCAGGCGAGCATGATCACTTACAGCTATGGGAAACAAGAACGAATTGATCGTTGGGTTGGACGTTGGAAGCAACAGCGTTGGCTGGGCTGTGGTGGAGATGCACGCCGATCGCCTGGAGAAGATCCATGGCATGGGCAGCCGCATCATTCCAATGGGCCCTGAGCTAAAGGAATATGAGGAGGGAAAGCGCATCACCAAGAACGCCACGCGTAGGCAGAAGCGGAGCATGCGCAGGAACCACCAACGGTACAAGCTCCGTAGAGCACAGCTCGTTCGGGTGCTTAAGCTGATCGGTGCCTGGCCCGAAGGACTTGGGGAGAGACCCGACCCTGATGGACCGGTACGCACAGCTCTACAGTTGTATGGCCTGCGGGCCTTGGCCGTGGAAAACCCCGTCTCCTTGCAGGAGCTTGGGCGCATCCTGTACCACATGAACCAGCGCAGGGGATACAAGGACATTGGCGACCTCATGGATGAGCAGGATGACGCCTCGCCGAGTGAGGCGGCCAAGGACGATGGCAAGACCATCGAAAGGGTGTTCATCGAGAAGGTGGAAGTGGATGACGAGAAAGGAAAGAAGCTCAAATACCTCGTGACGCTCGCTGATGGTCGTGTGGGCACCTCCACCATTGCGACTATGAAAGAGATGCAAGGCACCGAACAGGAGCTTGAGGTGACCACGAAGGAGACCAAGCGCGGCACCACCATCGAGTTCAGGCTGGCGCTGAAGACCGATTGGCGCAAGGGGATGGAAAGCCTGAACCAGGCTATCGATGCCAGCGGTCTCACACCCGGGCAATTCTTCCACCAGGAGTTGAAAGCGGACGCCTTATACCGCATCAAAGAGCGCATCGTACTCCGTGACACTTTCAAAGCCGAGTTCAACAAGATCTGGGCGCGACAGGCCAAGGATCATCCGAACCTGACCAGCGATGCCGTTCGCGATGAGGTGGTGCGAGCGCTCATCCCAAACAACCTGAAGGAACAGCAGCGCTGGCTCGCCAGGGACCTGGGCACCTTCATCCGCGACTATGTGATCTATTTCCAACGGCCGCTCAAGAGCCAGGCGAAGGACAAAGGCCAGTGTCGATTTGAAACGGGTGCTCCTGCCCGAAATGGCAAACCAGCCATTCCGCCCAGCCGGGTGATGCCGGTGAGCTCGCCCATCTACCAGCTCTTCCGCATCTGGCAGCAGGTGAACAACATCCGGCTCATAGACAAGTATGGCAAGGAGCATGAGCTATCGGCTGCTGAGAAGAACATGGTGGTGGAGCATTTGCTGGAGAGCAAGGAACTGAAGGCCGATAGTCTGCTGAAGGAGATCGGGCGCAAGGGCGAGGCACTGGACAACAACCTGCGCGCAAGCCTGCCTGGACACCAGACGCTGGATCCGTTGCGCGCCCGCCTGAAGAAGACGCTGTTGTGGGAACAGCTGCTCGCAGAGGCAATGCGCGTTGATGTGTTGCAGACCAGCAGCTTGTTCCGCATCTGGCACATCCTCTACTCCATCCCCATGGAGGACCACCGGCGCCAAGCCCTCGCGGGTATCGAGGGGATACCCCCGGAAGAGCTGGACGCCCTGGCCAAGGTGCGCTACGACCGCAAGCACGGCGCGGTATCGGCTCGTGCCGCCATGCGCATCCTGCCCCTGATGTTGTGCGGCGAAGTGTGGAAACCGGAATACATCCACGAACGCGACAAGCACCGCATCTCCGAGGTCATCGACAAGATCGCCACCGGCGAGGAGATCGACCGGCTGCCCAATGAGGTGCGCGTGCGCCTTACACCCTACAACACGTTGGAGCATTACCAAGGCATGCCCTATTGGCTCGCCGCCACCGTGCTCTATGGGGACCACCGCGCCGCTTCAGCAAAGCCCTTCGACAAGCCAGAGGATGTGAGGACCCTGTCCCGTGGCTTTCTGCGCAATCCTGTAGTGGAACAAGTCGTGAACGAGACGCTGATGATCATGCGCGACATCTGGAGCACCTATGGGCGGCCCACCAGTGTGCGGGTGGAATTGGCGCGGGAACTGCGGCAGAACCAGGACCAACGCAAACGGACATTCGACAACAATAAGAAGCGCGACAAAGAGCGCAAGGATGTGGTCGAAAGACTCACTACGGAGTTCAACCGACCCAAGCCCGGCCGCAAGGACATCGAACGATATGAACTGTGGGTGCAGCAGGAGCATCGCTGCATCTACTCCGGGAAAGCCATTGAGAAAAGCCAGCTCTTCGACACCCGCGATACCGACGTGGACCACATCATACCCCGCGCGCTGTTCTACGACGACAGCATCCAGAACAAAGTGCTCTGCTTACGCAGCGAGAATGCGGACAAGGACAAGCAACTGGCCGCGAACTACATGCAGGCCAAGGGTGCGGGAGCTTGGGAAACGTATGTGGACCGCGTGAATAAGCTGCGTTGCGGCTGGGGCAAGAAGAAGTACCTGTTGGCGGAAGAAGTGCCGGATAGCTTCATCAACCGGCAATTGCAGGAAACGCGTTACATCGGCACCAAAGTCACCGAACTACTCGCTCCTATCGTACCTAAGGTCAACACAACGCTCGGCATCATCACCGATGCCCTCAAGAACGAATGGGGTCTCGACAAGGTGTACAAGGAAGTGCTCATCCCGCGCTTCGAGCGCCTGGAGCGCGTCACCGGTAGAACGCTCATTGCACCGATCCCCGGCCGCAACGGCCACGGCGATTGGAAGATCGAAGGCTTCGACAAGCGCATCGACCACCGGCACCATGCGCTGGATGCCTTGGTGGTGGCGCTCACCCGGCAAGGCTACATCCAGCGATTGAGCACCTTGAACCAATTGAAGCTCACCCCCGAGGAGAAGGAGGCCATGAAACGGCCCACTTGGTACCCCCTGCCCCACCCCGACCTGCGCACCATGGTGAAGGAGCAGTTGGAACGCACCATCCCCAGCATCAAGAACCGGCAAAGGCTGCTCACCAAGGCGGCCAATCATACCCGCTATTTGGTGGATCCGGTATCTGGCAAGACAGATCTGCGCAAGCAGACCAAGGGGAATCTGCGGGCCGTGCGCGGCCCCCTGCACAATGAGCAGCCATTGGGCGAGGTGCGGGAGCAACGCAAATGGCTCTTGAAGGATGTGCTCTCCTACTTGAGCGATCTACGGGATCCGCTCCATGCCATCCGACCCTTGGAACGCACCGTTCCCGACTATGCCAACCGTTTCCTCGCGCACACACATGAAGCCACATGGCTGCATGCCCATTTATCCAAGTATGAGGGCAGCGTTGAGAAGATGAAGAAGGCCTTAAGGAAGGACCCATTGCTGAACACCAAGAACGAGCGCGTTGAACAACTCACAGTGCTGGTGCCCAAGTACAGCATCACGCGCAACCTATCCCCGCTCTTCACGGAAAAGATGGTTGGAAAGATCATCGACAAGAAGGTGCAGCGCTTGATCGACGAGCACCTCAGGTCCTATGGCAACGAACCGAAGAAGGCTTTCACCGCAGAGGCCCTGCACAACATGAACAATGGACTCCCGGTACCCATCCACAAAGTGAGGTGCCGCATGGACGATACAATGATCGGCGAAGCCATGGGCCGCAAGCGCTTCCTGAGGAAAGACGACCCGAACCACAAGCTGCATGTGGAGAAGGGAGAGAACCATGCGCTGGCGGTGTTCGTGAACGAAGAGACCAAGGAGCGCGCTTTCGAAGTTGTTCCCTTTCTTGATGCCGTGGAGCGTCGTTTGAACAATATGCCTCTGTTCGATCCCAGGCCCGGTTGGCGATTCTTCATGCTGCGCAAGAATGATGTCATCTACATTCCAAGACCCGGTGAAGACCCCGATGCAGTGAACTGGACCGAACAGGATATGCTTCTCGAAAGAACATATCGTGTGGTGAAATATTCCGGTGAACGACTTTTCTGTGCACCTGTAACCATGAGCACTCCAGTTGGCATTGACGGAATCAAGGAGCTCAGGGATGGGCACTGTGATGAGTACGTAGATCGTGAACTGGAAAACCCTACCAATGTCAAGCTCGTGTGCATGCCGGTCAGCGTTAACCGATTAAGCCAAATTACCCCTCTCGCGTTCTGATCAAACGCACCATCCATATCGGTAGTCCCTGCACGCTGCGCCGCCGGGAGAAACAACTGGTGGTGCAATACCCCAGGGACCTTGGCCTGCCGGACAAGACCTTGCCCATCGAAGACATCGGGGTGGTGTTGCTGGATCACCAACAGGTGGTGATCACGCAGATGCTGTTGGCTGCGCTGTTGGAGAACAATGTAGCTGTGATCACTTGCAACGAGCAACACATGCCCACGGGCCTTCTGCTGAACCTGGATGGGCATACCGTGCAGACCGAACTGTTCCGGCACCAGATCGAGGCCAGCGAGCCGCTGCGAAAGAACCTGTGGATGCAGACCGTGCAATCCAAATTGCGCAACCAGGCCGCTGTGCTGGAACAGGTAGGCATACCCGGCGATGTGCTTCGGGAATATGCTCGTAACGTGCGCAGCGGCGACCCGGATAACCTGGAGGCACGGGGAGCTGCCCACTATTGGAGGCACCTCTTTCCCAGCCACCTGCAATTCGTGCGGCACCGCCACGGCGACCCGCCCAACAACCTGCTCAACTACGGCTATGCCATCCTGCGCGCCATCGTAGCCCGCAGCCTGGTGGGCAGCGGCCTGTTGCCAACGCTCGGCATCCACCACCGCAACAAATACAACGCCTACTGCCTGGCCGATGACGTGATGGAGCCCTACCGACCCTGGGTGGATGAACTGGTGCTGAAGATGGTGGTGCAGGACCGGATCGACGCCAAGGAACTCAACACCGAGATCAAGGGCAAACTCCTGGTGCTGCCCACCCAGGATGTGGTACTGGATGGCAAGCGGAGCCCATTGCTGGTGGGTGTACAGCGCACCACCGCCAGCCTGGCACAATGTTTCCAAGGCGGGTCGCGCAAGCCGCTTTATCCGGAGCGGCCGTGAACCGCCCACATGGGCCGCTTGGATGAATACCGCATCATGTGGGTCTTCGTATTCTTCGACCTGCCCACCGAGACCCGCCAGGATCGGCGCAACCATGCCCGTTTCCGCAAACAGATCAAGGAGGACGGCTTCACCATGATGCAATTCAGCATTTATGTGCGCCACTGCAACAGCTACGAGAATGCGGAGGTACACATCCGCCGGGTGAAGGGCTTGCTACCCCCGGCCGGTGAGGTCATCATCTTCACCCTCACCGACAAGCAATTCGGCATGATCCAATTCTTCGAAGGCAAGAAGAAAGCCCTGGCCCCGGACACGCCCCAGCAACTGGAAATGTTCTGATCCCTGTAGAACAGCGCCGAATGGAAATGCGAAAGGCCATCCGCATTCCGGATGGCCTTCGCCGCTGTGGCATTTTCCTCATCGCCAGCACTACCCTGAAACCACGTGGCTGTAGCGGTTCAGGATGCCTGTGGTGTCACAGCTCGTCAAAGATCTTGACCTGAAAGCCTTTCACAACGGGCGTGAGGACCAGGTGGCGTTCCACTACGGTGTCACAGCTCGTCAAAGATCTTGACCTGAAAGCCTTTCACAACGTGGAAGAGGATTGGGCCTGCGGCCGCGAGGTGTCACAGCTCGTCAAAGATCTTGACCTGAAAGCCTTTCACAACTCTTCAACGGGCGGGGCATCGGGGAATATGGTGTCACAGCTCGTCAAAGATCTTGACCTGAAAGCCTTTCACAACCTTACCGGCGAGCACGTTGCTCACCGTGGCGGTGTCACAGCTCGTCAAAGATCTTGACCTGAAAGCCTTTCACAACACACTCATGGAGGGATCAGACAAGCGGCACGGTGTCACAGCTCGTCAAAGATCTTGACCTGAAAGCCTTTCACAACGTGTGCGGGCATCTCATACCAGTGCAAGCGGTGTCACAGCTCGTCAAAGATCTTGACCTGAAAGCCTTTCACAACGCGCCAGGAATGCGCGCTCGCGACTGCCGGGTGTCACAGCTCGTCAAAGATCTTGACCTGAAAGCCTTTCACAACGCGAGCATGATGGGTACGCCCATGCTGGCCGGTGTCACAGCTCGTCAAAGATCTTGACCTGAAAGCCTTTCACAACATACGGGCTTGACGCGTGGCGCCGAGATCAGGTGTCACAGCTCGTCAAAGATCTTGACCTGAAAGCCTTTCACAACCCATCCGCTGCGCCTGTGGCCGCCTGTGCCGGTGTCACAGCTCGTCAAAGATCTTGACCTGAAAGTTGAGTTGGGCCGAGAGACCAACCGTCCTGCAAGGATACGATCGCCAGCCACAGCGGCCCCTCGGCCCAACTCAGCCTTCGGCGGTTTGGCGCATAGGTAGGTCCGTCCGCGCTTCGCGCGGGAACCGAGCCTACTCATGCCCCGCTTCCGCTTGCTCGGCAACCACCCATCCCCTCGCCCATCCTATTACATTGCAGCAGCACTCGGTCGCTCCGGTGCGTGTAGGAAGGCCCGCTACTCTGGCAACAGGGCGGTGGGCCTTCTCTGTACAAGGGGCGGTGTAGCCGCTGGCGTGATCCGCCCCGCAACAGGGCTCAAGACCCTTCGCCCCCCTCCCCCTCCTTGAACCACCCCGCGTACTTCAGGTAGTTCGCCGCTATGCGTTCGATCTCGTTCCTGGAGAGCTCCGGCCCCACTTCGCGTACACGCTTGGCGGGCACGCCGGCCATGAGGCTGCCAGGTTCCACCACGGTGTTCTGGAGCACCACGGCACCGGCGGCGATCACGCTGCCTTCGCCGATCACGGCGTGGTCCATGACGATGGCGCCCATGCCGATAAGCACCTTGTCCTGGATGGTGCAGCCGTGTACGATGGCGTTGTGGCCGATGCTCACATCGCTGCCGATAGTGAGTGCTGCCCGCTGGTAGGTGCAGTGCAGCACAGCGCCATCCTGGATATTCACCCGATGGCCGATGCGGATGCTGTGTACATCGCCGCGCACCACGGCGTTGTACCACACGCTGCATTGGTCGCCCATCACCACGTCGCCGATCACCACGGCCGTTTCGGCCAGGAAGGGATCGGCACCGAAGCGCGGTGTGAAGCCGCGCACGCTACGGATCAGTCCCACGGTTCAATCCTTCTGCATCGGTTGGCCACAGCCTTCCTTCTGGCAGCAGTCGGGCAGCGCCGCGAAGGCCTTGGGGTCGCCGGGCAGGTCGTCGGCGTAGTAGCCCAGCCTGGTCACCGCCTTGCGGATGGCATCGGGGTCGGTCTTGCGCGGGTCGTAATCCACATGGATGAGGTTGGTGGCCAGGTCAAGCTTCACCTTTTTCACCCCCTTCTCGTAGATCAGTTCGCCTTCGATGGTGGTGACGCACATGTCGCACACCGCGGAGGTACGGATGGACAGGGTGTCAATATTCTTGTTCTGGGCGGTGGCCGCCAGGGCGGGCAACAGTAGGAGCATCAACAGCAGCTTTCTCATGGTTCGTTGGGGCTTGAAGGTATTCTACGGGGCAGGGTGAAGCGCAGTCCGCCATATACCATGGCCAGGTTGGTCGGTCCCCAGATCAGGGAGGCATCAAAATACGGTCCGAAGGGATCCTCTGGCGCGATGATCTGCCGCTGTTGCAATGTGCTGGTGAGGTTCTCCCCGCCGAGATAGAACTCCCAAGGGCCCACGATCCGGGTCAGTTGGGCGTGCAGGGTGCCGAAGGCGGGCGCGCGCTCGCGGAAGCGGTACTCCTCCGGGTTGGCGGCGGTGCTGGGGATGCGGCTCTCGCCGAAGATGTTGAGGCTGATATCGAAACGCCAGCGCTCCTTGCGGTCGGCATAGGCCAGGTCGATGAGGCCCCGGTGCATGGGTGTGAAGGGGCGCTCCAGCAGGCGCCCATCGTAGGTGGTGCGCGCATCGTACCAGCGGTAGTTGAGCTTCAGGTCGAAGACCCGCGAGAGCTGCACGTGTACATCGGCCAGGACGCTGGTGCCGTAGGAGAGGCCGTCGAGCATGTAGAAGGCGATGGCCTGCGGGTCGCGGTCCAGATCGGTGACCACCTGGTGGGTGAAGCGGGTGTGGTAGCCATCGACGCCCACGGCCCATTTGCGTTCCAGCCATTTGAACTTGTGCAGCAATGCCGCCCCAAGGTTCCAGGCGCGCTCCATGCCCAGCTCCCCTTCCACCACCACACGCCGCGAACTGGCCAGCACCGCGGCACTTTCGGCCAGGGGGTTCGCCGTGCGGAAGGCATGACCGGCGGAAAGGCGTGCCGTGGTGAGCGGGCCCAGGTCGTACTTCACATGCAAGCGCGGACTCACCGCCGTGCCAAAGAGATCGTTGGCATCCACGCGCAGGCCGCCCACCCAGGTGACCTTGTCACGCTTGCTGGTGTATTCGGCGAATGCGCCGGGCATCATCTCCGTGCGTGCGAAGGCGCTATCCAGGAAGGCCTCGCGATAGTCATCGAACTGGAAACTGAGGCCCGCCTTCAGCTGGTCGTTGCCCGTGCCCAGCAATTGTTGGTACACGGCATTGCCGTACAGGCTCTCCTGCACACCGGTGTAGCGGCGCTCGCCGTAGAGGGAGTTCACATCATGCCGCCTGCCCGCCACGATGAAGCCGATGCTCTTGGTAGGGTCGTTCTTCAGGATGAAGCCATACTTGCCCAGCACGTCCACCATCTCGTTGCGGATGTCGATGCCGTACAGTCCATCCAGGCCGTGGCCGGCATGCTCGCCGTTGGCAGGCAGCGCGCCGTGCTTCGCGGACTGTCCGCCGGTGCGCATATCGTTCACATAGCGCATGGTCACCTGACCGGTGCGGTTCTCGTCGCGGTACATCCAGCGGTCCATGATGTTGATGCGCTGGGTGAGGGGCATGTCCATGAAGCCATCGCCGTTCTGGTCCATCTCCGTGTTGAACCAGTTGCCGTGTACCAGCAGGACATTGTCGCTGTACTTGCCGGTCTTCTGCGCCGTGTGGATGTTGGCCTCCATGCGCCCCTGGCTGTTGCCGTAGAGGTTCACGAAGAGGGGCGGCTCTGCGGAAGGCTGCACCAGGCAGAGGTCGATCTGGCCGGTCATGGCATTGGGGCCGTTCACCGCCGTGCCGATGCCCTTGCTGAGGTTGATCTCGTGGATCCAGGTGCCGGGAATGAGGGTGAGCCCACTGGCCGTGGAGAGCCCGCGGATGAAGGGGATGTTCTCCACGCTCATCTGCGCGTACTTGCCATCGAGGCCGAGCATGCGGATGGTCTTGGTGCCGCTGATGGCGTCGTTGTAGCTCACGTCCACCGTGGCGTTGGTCTCGAAGCTCTCGCTGAGGTCGCAGCATGCAGCGCGCTTGAGTTCCATGGCGGTGATGATCTCCGTGGCCAGTTGCGATCGGGTATCGAGCAGGGTGCTGCTTTGGCGCTCCACGATCTCCACACCCTTCAACTCGGCACCGGGCCGCAAGGTGATGACCAGGGGATCGCCGGAGTGGCGTTCAATGAGGATGGTATCGGTGGCGTACCCTACGAAGGATACGACCAGGCGGGCGGGCCAGGTCCCGGGGGCTGGCAGGCTGAAGCGGCCTTCCGAGTCGGTAGCGGCTCCCACGGATGTACCGGCCCAGAAGACACTCGCGCCCGGGAGCGTCGAACTGTCCCCCACCTCACCACCACGCACCACCCCACGCACCGGATCCTGTGCGGCAAGGATCACCGGCCAGAAGGTCAGAAGAATATTGAGGGAAGCATGAACGATCCTTGTCATGGGTCTTACTTGGCAACGTGTGGAATGGACGACACGTGATGGCAGGCTGCCACCGGCCGGATAGTTCTCCGGCAGCAAGGACCCTTGCTAAACGCGGAACGTGCGGAGGAACGCCAGCCTTTCCGTGCCGGTTCCCGGTGGTGGCCGGATGAAGACCGTGGGCAGCGCTTCACCGTTCCCGATCATCGTGGTGACCATGGGCGGCACCGCATGTGCGAACCAAAGCGGGGATACGGCCATCGTTTCCGTGGGTACGAATGGCAGCACATCACCTCCAGCCTGTCCGAAAACACAACACACATCGTGGAACGCGGGGCCATCCACAGGCATGCCCTCCGGGCAGCAGTCCTCCATCTGCCCAAGCGCCAGTACGCTATGCCCGGCTTTCAGGCACGTCATGCGCGAGAGTGCCATACCGCTGGTGGCAAGCATCAGCAGTCCGGTCACGGCAAGTGTGACCCAGCGATGGCGATGCAATTGGCGGCGCATGGTGCCCAAAAGTACGGCAGGCATGCCAGCTGTGAAGTGCTCCACACCGCTTCTTCCTTGGGAAGCCACCACGGCCACGGACATACCTTTGCTGCCCATGGACACCACGGCGACCCGCCCTCCCACCTCGGTCTATGCCGAAAGCACACCCAACCCGGCCAGCATGCGCTACGTTTCCAGCCGCCTGCTGGTGGCGGATGGCCGCCTTCTTGAATTCCGGTCGCCGGAAGAGCCCGCGGGAGTGTCGCCACTTGCCGAGCACATTTTCAACCTGCCCTTTGTCACGGCGGTCTTCATCTCCAGCAACTTCATCACCGTCACCAGGAACAATTCGGTGGACTGGGACCTGGTACAGATGGAACTGCGCGAGTACATCCAGGAGTACTTGAACACCGATGGGCGCGTGGTATACGAGGACGCCCCGGCCCAGGCCCTGGCCGATGCCAACGAGCGCGCCAGCAGCCACGCGGATGCGAAGAGCCCGGAGGATGAGAAGATCATCCGTGTGTTGGAAGAGTACATCCGCCCGGCGGTGGAGGGTGATGGCGGCCATATCGCCTTCAAGAGCTTCGACGATGGCATCGTCACCGTTTCGTTGCGCGGATCGTGCAGCGGATGTCCCAGCAGCACGGTCACCCTGAAGCTGGGCATCGAGAACCTGCTGAAGCACGAGGTGCCCGGAGTGCGTGAGGTGGTGGCGGAGGAACTCTAGTTTCGAGGGACGACGTCCCTCGAAACTAGAGGTAGACGACGTCCCTCGAAAAAACAAAGAAAAACCCGATCGGCCATGACTTTGGGGAAGCGGCTCCCGCAACGAGCGGGGATCTACTTCTGCACGTTCGTCTGCTGGGACCATCTGCACCTGATCACCCGCACCAACTGCCACGACGCCATCTACGAGAAGCTTCAGCGCTGGGTGGACAAGGGCTGCGCGGTCAATGGATACGTGATCATGCCGAACCACGTACACCTGCTCCTGTATGTGCCGGACCAATTCTCCGTGAACGATGTCCTCGCCAACTGCAAGCGCTGGTGGGCCAGGGTGATCATCGACCGGCTTACGACCGCACGCGACACCTTCATGCTTTCACGCCTGCAACGGGATGTGGACACTTCACGCCATGCCAAGGGACAATGGTTCCGCGTGTGGAAGCCTTCTTCCGACATCAAGTACTGCGTCTCCGAGAACATGGTGCTTCAGAAGCTCGGCTACATACACCGCAACCCACTGCAGGAAAAATGGAAGCTGGCGGCCAGCCCCGAGGCCTACCCCCATTCCAGCGCCGCCCAGTACACCGGTGGCCAGGCGCAGCGCCTGAAGGTGACCCCTTGGGCACAATGTGTACCTATGCGCTGACGGGGGACTCCATCCGCCCGTGTGTATTTTCCCGGGTCAGCGCATCCCATGGGTAAACACACCCATCATGCGCAACACATCCATCCTCCTTCTGGCCGCCATGCTCACCGCTGGAGCGGCCCAGGCCCAACAGCACGGTGAGATCCGGGGCCGCGTAGTCGATCCCACGGGCGAAGCCCTCCCCTCGGCCACGATCATGACCGATGTGAACGGTCAGGTCCTTGGCACCACCACGGACCTGGATGGGCGCTTCGTTCTGAAACCATTGCCACCAGGCATCTACGGCCTCCACATCTCCTTCGTAGGATTCAAGACGGTGGACCTTCCGGGGGTTGATGTGACGGCCGATCGCGCGACCTATGTCAAGGATACACGCATGAAATTCATGGCAGCCCTGGATACCTTCGAGGTCGTGATATACAAGCGCCCGCGAATCAGCATCGACGACCCGAGCCGAATGAGCCTGCTCGCGGAGGACATCAAGAACGATCCCAATACTCGCGATCCCATCGCTTTCATCAGCAAGAACTTTGTAGGGGTCACTGCTTCGCTTAATGGCGATGGGCTGCACTTCCGTGGTTCGCGCACGGAGAACATGGCTTCCTTTATCGATGGGGTGAAGGTGAGCGGCGCTGTGCCGCGCATACCACCCAGCGCCATCAGTAGCGTCAGTGTTTACACTGGTGGGCTTCCTGCCAAATACGGCGACGTGACGGGCGGAGTGGTCGTGATCGAGACCAAAACCTACCAGGAGGTGTTCCAAGCCGAACGTGCGCGGCGTGCCCGCATGGCCGAACAAGCCTTTGAGGACGATTAGGATCGAAGCACCATGTTCCTTCGCCGAAAGCATACCGCAGACACCAGCGATGAAGAGCTGGTGCTGCGGCTATGCGGTGGAGAACGGGAAGCACTGGGCCACCTGTGGGACCGCTATGCGCACCTGCTCTTCGGCATCGGAATGAAATATCTGAAGGACGTGGAACGCAGCAAGGACACCGTGGTGGAGTTGTTCGCCGACCTGCCCGGACTGCTGGCGAAACATCATGTGGATCGTTTCCGTCCATGGGTGCACACGGTCATGCGGAACCGCTGCCTGCTCGCTTTCCGCAGTGATCGGTCTACGACCCAATATGATGTTGAGCGCAGCGAGGGGGAGGAAGATCCGACCGCTGGTGAAGCCATGTTGCGCGAAGCCACACTGGAGCGCCTCGAGATGGCCATCGCGGCACTCAATGCGGATCAACGGGCCTGCATCCAGGCCTTCCACCTCGAACGACTCAGCTATGCGCAGGTGGCCGAACGCACCGGCCAGACCATCGAACAGGTGCGCAGCCATCTCCAGAACGGGCGCCGCAACCTGCGCCTCACCCTACTTCGCCATGCCGATCAGAAGCACACCTGAACCCTTCGCCCCCGGCACGCCACCGGACCGCGACACCCTGCTGGCTTATGCGGAGGGCCGGCTCGACGACGCGCAGCAGCATGCCGTGGAGCAGCACCTGGAAGCGGACCCCATGCTGCGGGAAGCCATGGAGGGTATGACAATGCCCGGCGCCATGGGGGCATTGCCGAAACTGGACCGGATGCGGCCCTACACCAAGCCCTGGGCACCCTGGACCCTGGCAGGTATGCTGGTGATCGTGGCCGGGGCATGGTTGATCCTGTCACCCATTCTGGAGCGCCAAGAACCGGCAATGACCATCCTCCCGGAACAGCCGGTGGTGGCCGACGATCCGATCGAACTCAACATCCCGCTGGAAGTGACTGAGATCGATGCGGCCGTGGAACAACCCGAGTCCTTGCGCATCGGACATCTGACCAGCGATCGCCATATCCAACAAGCAGCCTCCGCAACATCGGTGGAACGAGAGCCCGTGCCGGAGCGCATCATCGGCGGATCGATGCCAAAGGACCTGGGCAAACCGCCAGCCCCACCCATTCCGGAAAAAGGCCCACGCACCGTGACACGGTTGATCTACCTGCAGGGCTTCAAACTGGCGCACCCGGACGACCTGCGCTACAAGGACCCACACAATGTGGGACCGGGGGGAAGTGTGCGCGCGCGTTTCGAGGACCGCCATGCACAGGATGCTGCTGAAGATCCTCACCGCACGATGGGCTATGTGCCTTTCATGGATCGGGCCCTGACACGCTTCAAGCGCAACGACCACAAAGGCACGCTGGAAGAACTGCGCCACCTGATGGAACAATTCCCGGACGATGTGAATGCGCTGTTCTATGCCGGGTTGTGCTGCTACAACCTGGGGATGTACCAGCATGCACGTGCGTTGCTACACCGTGCAGCCACGCACGCGGTACCCGTGTTCGACGAGGAGGCCGCCTGGTACCATGCACTGACCCTGGAACGGTTGGGCGAGCACACCGCCGCGCAGGAAGCATTCGGCCGGATCGCGGCGCAGGGTGGATTCTATGCGGCGCAGGCGAGAACCATGGCGCGGTAGCAGTACTAACAAACGTTCTATTGTGGATCGCACTGTCGCTCGATTCCTTCGTGGCCGAGCATGAACTTCTTTCAAGCCGTTGGCGAGGCTGTCAGTTCCGCATTCTCTGCGGCAGGTGATGCCGTGGAGACACTTTTCGACGTGGTCACCGAAGTGGCCGAGGATGTGGTCGATGCAGTGGCGGATGGCATCATCGGAGTATTGGATGGTGCCCAGGAATTCTTGGCTACGAATGCACCATACTGGGTCACAGCCATCCTGAACGTGCCACTCGGGATCATTAAAGGCAACATCGACTGGTTGCGGGATTGGACCAAAGTCACGATCAACAACCTGCGCACCGTAGGCAGATTCCTGGGTGCACTGTTGGCTTTGGATATCAGCGGAATGCTCCGCGCCCTGGTCGATCTGGTGATCGGCCTCGGGGAACTTATCGCGCTGGGTATTCGCTTGATCACGCTTGCACCATTCATCGCAGGTGTGGCTGGCTACTATGAAAGGGATCGCGATCGGAACTTCATCCGGGAACTCATTCTATCGGAATTCGACAGTGCACGTGCCGCCGAGATCCTGGAGCGCCTGGGGTGGGGCAGCACCCACTTCGGGCTGCGCCTGCCAGTGGATGTGCGGATGCTCGCCGCCGACACCGACTCATTCTCCTTGGACGACATGCACCGCCGTAGAGAACTGGACCTCTATACCATGGCCGGCCTGCTTAGCGTGGACAGCTTCCGCTTCGGTCATGAACGCACCCGCGTTACCCATGTGCATCCGGATGGGAGGGACAATTGGTTGCGCCCTGTAACGCGATGGGACATATCGCACTACCTGGAAGGCGCTTCCGATGCCCCACGATTGCGCGCGTACGCCATGACCAATTGGGCCGCAGGGCAAGGCATGCGCTTCGCCAAGGAACACTACAGGACCCTTTGCGTGGATCTGCGCTTCCAACCGTCGGAATGGTTCGCCCGCTTCCAGACCTTCCCCATGCAGGAATGTCTGACCGAGGATGAATTCCTGTTCTACTCCAATGATGATCGTGATCTGGACAGGAGGGCATCCCACGATGGGGCACTCTGGTTCGCTGAGAAAACCGACCAGAATGGCAGCGAGAAGATGGACCATAAGGCGCTCGCGATCGGTGTGTTCGCTTTCAGGAGACGGGGGTTGAACGGACGGGCATATGGCAGACACTTGAAACGCAGCATCGATCCGAGCAGCCCCTGCGGGCCAGGCGATACCACGGATGGCTGCATTACGGATATCCTCCGACGATCGGACGATCACTCCAACAGGCCGAGCACCCTGCCCGACGATACCCCCACTGGGAGTGGATGCACTTGGCGCGACACCTATCCACCTTATTTCTCCAAGGTGGTACTTGCTCACGAGATCGGTCACTGGTTCGGCCTGTGCCATGCCGGGCATGAAGGCGTACAGCATATCATGTTCTCCCGTGTAGAACACGATCCACTCTCCTGGGACAGTTGGCGTCTGTGGCTACATGGTGGCCCCACATTCAACAAGCAGGACCTGGAGCACACCTGGCGCTTCATCGTGGAACGCATGCCACATGTTCTTTGATGGCATTCGCTACTGCGACGACTCCTGACCAGTAGCTTGACACCGGCGCATGTGCAATGGACTGGACCCTTGCAGCATTCACCCCGCGCATGACCCCAGCCCATTCAACTCAAACCATCCTGGCGAGACCTGCCGGCGATCAGCCCGTGTTGAAGAGGAGCGGCAGGCTTGCCTCGCTGAGCCATTCCGCACATTGAGGCCATCCGATCGGATCGGACCTCCACCCGCAATAATTGCGATGTACGCGCACGTCAGTGCACAGAGGAGTTCCTGGGACGGTTGGGCGAGCACACCGCCGCGCAGGAAGCATTCGGCCGGATCGCGGCGCAGGGTGGATTCTATGCGGCGCAGGCGAAGGAGCGGATAGAGTGAAGCGGGTGGGTACCTTGGCCGCCCCATTCCAATGACCCATGATGCACACTGAAGGCCACATCGGCGGTATGCCGGTGGAGGAGATCGCCCGCCTGGTAGGCACCCCCGTTTACGTGTACGACGCCGCCGTGATTTCACGCCAGGTGAAGCGTATGCAGGACGCCTTCACGGGCATGCCCACACGCATCATGTACGCATGCAAGGCATTGCCCAACCTGCATGTCATGCGACTGATGAAGACCGCTGGTACCGGACTGGATACGGTGTCCATACAGGAAGTGGAGTTGGGGCTGCACGCGGGCTTCGCACCGCATGAGATCCTCTTCACGCCCAACATGGTACCCTTCGAGGAGTACCGCAGGGCGGTGGAACTTGGGGTGCATGTCAACATCGATTCGATCCCCGTGCTGGAACATTTCGGCCAGGAGTTCGGTGGCAGCGTGCCGGTATTCCTGCGCATCAATCCACATATCATGGCCGGAGGTCACGAGCGTATCAGCGTGGGTCACATCGACAGCAAGTTCGGCATCTCCATTCACCAGCTCCGGCATGTGGAGCGCATCGTGGCCAGCCATGGCATGCATGTACATGGACTGCACATGCACACCGGCAGCGACATTCTGGACACCGGAGTGTTCCTGCAGGCCGCCGAGTTGCTGCTGGACCGTGCTGGGAATTTCCCTGAACTGCGCCACCTGGATCTGGGCAGCGGCTTCAAGGTGGCCTACCAGGAGGGCGATGTGACCACCGATATCGAGGAGCTCGGCAAGCGGCTCGCCGAACGTATCGGGGCATTCAACCGCGAGCGTGATATTCCGGTGGAGGTATGGTTCGAGCCGGGTAAATTCCTCGTGAGTGAGGCGGGCACGCTGCTGGTGCGCACCACCTTGGTGAAGCAGACCACCGCAACTGTATTCGCCGGAGTGGACAGTGGCCTCAACCACCTGCTTCGCCCCATGCTCTACGGAGCCTACCACCACATCGTAAATACCTCCAATCCCGGCGGTCGGATGCGCATCTATACCGTGGTGGGCAACGTGTGTGAAACGGACACCTTCGGATGGGACCGCAAACTGAACGAGGTGCGCGAGGGCGACCTGCTGGCGATCCACAATGCCGGCGCCTATGGTCACGCCATGGCAAGCAACTACAACGGGCGCTTCCGGCCGCCGGAGGTGCTGGTGCGCGATGGCAAGGCCACCGTCATCAGGCGGCGTGAAACACTGGCCGACCTGTTGGTCACGCAAGAATTGGACGTACAGGCCACGGTATGAAAAGACGAACGGGCCGCCACTTGCGCGGGGCCCGTCCATCTCCCTGATCCCAACCCAACTACATCGACAGTACCTTGAATTCCGTGCGGCGGTTGCGCTGGTGTTGCTCCTCGGTGCATTCCTCGCACTTGCAGTTCTCAGAAGGCTGGCTCTTGCCATAGCCTTTGCTCACCACCCTGTCCTTTGAGATCCCCTTGGAGATGATGTGATCGGCCGCACTCTTGGCGCGACGCTGTGAGAGTTGCTGGTTATAGGCATCCTTCCCCCGGCAATCCGTGTGTGAGCTAAGTTCGATCTTCACGGTGGGGTTCTCCATCAACACGGCAACAAGCTTGTCCAGCTCCAGGGCCGCGTCCGGTCTTATTTCCGCCTTGTTGTAATCGTAGAAGATCTCGTCCAGGCGCACCACCTGATCCACTTTTAACGGATAGAGCTTGAAATCCGTGCTGATGGCCGCGCTGGGCTTGCCCTTGGTGGTGAGCTTCGCGCTCTGCTTGAAGAAGCCTTCTTTCTCCACCTTCAGCCGGTAGTCGGAATCCTGCTGCAAAGGGAATTGGTAGCGCCCACCGCCGTCGGTCACCAATTCGGCCAGCACCTTTTCCTGTGCATCGGTCAGCATCACCTTCACTCCGGCCAATGGCTCACCTGTTTCACCGTGCAGCACAAGACCGTCTGAGGCGTAATCGTACTTGTCCATCTCCACTACCACTTCGGTGAGGGGATCAAGGTCGGTGACCACGGGCATCTCCATCTGGAAATATCCATTGCGGTTGGCCACGAGCAGATAGGCACGGTGGTAGGGCACCTCCACGGTAAAGCTGCCCCCCCCGGCGGTCTCCAGGCGGGTGCGCGGGATGTGCGCGCCATCGGCATCCTTCAGCAGAATGGTGGCACCTTCGATGGGCTGGCGTGTGGCGCGGTCGATGACACGACCCGCGAGGAACACCATGGGCGGACGGATGGTGCAGCCATATATGTCGTCGTTGCCCAGGCCTCCCGGCCGGTCGCTGGCGAAAAAGCCGGTGGTGTCATTGATCAAGATCAGGCCGTGATCGTTGTGGGCGGTGTTCATCGGGTGACCGAGGTTGAACACATTGCCAGGCCCGTCCCGCGTGAGACGTGTTCGGAACACGTCCAGTCCGCCCAATCCGGGATGACCATCGCTGGCGAAATACAACGTGCTGTCGGTCCACATGAATGGGAACATCTCATCCCCGGGGGTATTCACGCGTGAACCCATGTTCTGCGGTGCACCCCACTGGTTGCCAAGATTCTCACAGAACCAAAGGTCCGTGCCGCCCTGCCCACCGGGCATGTCACTCACGAAGTAGAGGTATCGGCCATCCGGCGAGACGCAGGGATGACCCATGTTGTGGTCCGGATCATTGTGGTCGAAGGGGATCAGGTTGCCCCACTCCCGCTGGCCGAACTCACCTGTAACGATGTCCGTGAAGTAGATGCCCAGCTTCAGTTCGCCGCGCTGGCTCCGTTCGTGTACCCCGTAGTGCACGTTGTTGCGGGTGAAATACATCCGCTTGGCCAGCGAGTCGTAGGTGACGGTGCCATCATGCCAGCGGCTGTTCACATCCCTGCGCATCACCAATGGCTCTTCCACGGTCTCACCCTTCAACAACGCGCTGTAAAGGTTCAGGTACGGCTGTTCATCCCAGGCGTATTTGCGGCGCCCTCCGGCTCCTTCACCGCGCGCACTGCTGAATAACAGCAATTCCTCCAGTATGCTCAGGCCCATGTCCGACATGGGAGAATTGATCGGCACCGTGCGGATGGTGGCGCTGGTGCTGTCCGCCAGCATACGCTGGAACATGCCGGGATCCTTCAGATAGGCCTGTGCCCGCGGATCATCAGGTCGCAAAGTGGCATAGGTGCCATACCATTCCAGCGCCTCCGGGTACTTGCCGTTGGCGCGCAACTGATCGGCCAGGTGGTACATATCCTCCGGTGTCTGCACACCCGAGGCCACCAGCCGTGTGTACGCGCTCTCGGCCCCCCGGCTATCACCCATCTTGCGATATGCGAGCGCCAGACGACGCAGATCCGTGGGTTCGGCCTTGCCTTTGGCGTCCAGATCCTCGATGATGGCGATCACGCGTGGATGGTCGAACACCTCGGCATAGCGGTCCACCATGCGCGTCTTGAGCTTCTGGGCCCGCACGCCGGGGGCCTGCAGCACGGCCACCAGCAGCAGTGCCATGGGCAACACGCGGAGGGTCGGGATGGGCGTCGTGGGGATCATCATCAGAAGTAGCGCGGTGAATGGACACCTTTCAATTTGTTGCCGAATTCAAAGCCCACCATGATCTCGTGCGACCCGCCACTGTAATTGCGGAACGGGGAGAGTGGGTAGTCATATGCGTAGCCCACGGTGAGGTCGTTGCTCAGGTGGTACTGCACAAGTGCCCCCACCGCATCGGTGTGGCGATACATGGCACCCAGCCAGAACTTGTCATAGAAGAGGAAGTTGGCACTGAGGTCGAAGCTCAACGGTGCGCCCTGCACGGCCTTCAGCAATGCGGTGGGTTTGAACTTGTGGTACAGACCCAGGTCGAACACATAGCCGCCGGTGAGGAAGTAGTGCGGGCGCTGGCCGGGTTCGGAGACGAAGATCAACGAATCGGTCTCAAAGAACTCGGTGCGCACGATCTTCGGCGTACTGATCCCCACGAAGTAGCGATCGCTGTAGTACATCATGCCAAAGCCGAATTGCGGATCGAGTTTGGTATTGACGTTCTGCTGAAAGACCTGGTCATTGGGCTCCAGGGGATTGAGCTCCGCGAACTGCCCCTGCAACACGTTGAGGCCACCCTTCAGGCCGAAGGCCAGTTTGGCCGAACCCATGTGGATCCTGTACGCCACATCCGCCATGAAGGTATATTGGGTGATGGGCCCATGGGTGTCCCGCAGGATGGTGCCACCCACGCCCAGGCTTTCGTGCCACACGGGTGAATGCAGGGTGATGGTCTGTGTGGTGGGCGCTCCATCGAAGCCCACCCACTGGTGGCGGCTCAGTGCCTTTACGCTCACCCGCTCGGCGCTGCCCGCATAGGCAGGGTTCAACGCGAGCAGGTTGAACATGTACTGGGAGAACTGCGGGTCCTGTTGGGCCTGCAGACCGCAGGCCAGCCCCAGGGCCAGTGCCACACCCATCCATCGTCTGGTGATCGTTCGCATCGCGTTGTGCGGTGTAAGGCTCGGATGGTTCATCGGCGCAGATATATGAAGCCCGTGTAGGTCTCGGAGCCGTCACCGAGGTCCAGCACGTAGTAGTATGTACTCTCCGGCAGTTGTTCCCCGAACACCGCGCCGAACTGGCTGGTGCCATCCCAGTCGTTGTTGTAAGGGTTGCGATCCAGGATCTTGTTGCCCCAGCGGTTGAAGACCTGGAAGCTGTTCTCCGGGTACGACTCCAGATTGCGGATCACGAACGTGTCGTTCACGCCATCGCCATTGGGCGAGAAGGCATCGGGGATGGTGAGGGTGAGGCAGTCCTTGATGAACACCAGCATGGTGTCGGCCGTGCTGCCACAGGTGCCGTTGTCCACCGTCCAGACGAACCAGTGGTTGCCCTGTGGCATGCCGGTAACGAGCGTTGCAGGGTCTGTTGGATCGACGATGGTGGCGGTACCCATCAGCAGCGACCACAGACCGGTGGCGGTGCTGGTGGCGTCCACCGCATCCAGGTTGGTGGTGCTCACCTCCTGGCAGAACTGCTGGTCGGGACCGGCATCAGCGGCCCCCACCGTGTGGTCGAAGACCTGGATCGTGATCTCATCGCTGCTGCTGCCGCATGCACCGTTATCGATGGTCCACTGGAACACATTGCTGCCCAGACCCAAACCGGTGATCGCCGTGAAGGGTGATGTGGGATCCGCGATGGTGCCAGCACCGGCGACCAAGGTCCAGGTCCCCGTGGCGGGCGGGACCGCGCTGCTGGCGAACATGGTCACCTCCCCGGTGATCGGTGTGCAGTAACTCTGGTCGGGGCCGGCGGCGGCATCCTGTGCCGTGCCATCGAATATGCTGATGGTCACCTGGTCGCTGGTGGTACCACCCTGACAGGGACCATTGTCCACTGTCCATTGCAGGATGACCTGCCCCACACCCAGGCCACTCAGTGTGGCATTGGGATCGTTCGGATCGCTCAGCGTTCCACTACCGCTGACGATCGACCAGGTACCCATGGCCGGTGCGCTCACAGCGTTGCCCGCCAGGGTGGTGCTGTTGGTGGGTGTGCACAGTTCCTGATCCGGGCCTGCGCTGGCATTGGCCTGGCTCTGGTCGTATACCACGATGGTCACCAGATCCTCGGTGCTGCCGCAGGGTCCGTTGTTGATCGTCCACAGGAAGGTGTTCTCACCGATCGACAGGCCATCCACCGCAGTGGTCGGTGAGGATGCATCGGCAATGGTTCCCGTGCCGCTCACCAAGGTCCAAACACCGCTTGCCGGGAACACCGGTGCACTACCCACCAGCGTGGTGGAGGTTTCCGGGGTGCACAGTTCCTGATCGGGACCCGCATCGGCCGGTGGACTGTCACCATCGAAGATGAAGACACTGATCTCCGCCGAACTGCTGCCGCATGCACCGTTGTCGATCGTCCATAGGAAATCGTGCTGGCCCACGCCCAGGTTGAAGACCGCCGTGTTGGGATCATTCGGATCAGCGATGGTGCCCGTGCCACTGAGCGGGGTCCAGATCCCTGTGGCAGGGAACACCGGGTCGTTGGCCTGCAGCACCGCGCTGTTGGTGGGCGTGCACCAGTTGATGTCGCTACCGGTCATGGCTTCTGGCGCCTTCCCGTCGAAGACCGTCACACGCACGGTATCGCGGCTGGGCGGCCCGAATCCGCACTGGCCGTTGTAGATCTCCCAGACGAATTCATGCACACCGACTTCGAGCCCCGTGACGGTCGAGGTGGGATCAGCAGGATCCGTGACCGTCGCACCACCAAGGACCACGGTCCAGGTCCCTACACCGGGTGTGGCCGGGGTGTTGCCTTGTAGCGCGGTCTCGCTGTCAGGTGAGCAGAGTTCCTGATCCGGGCCGGCATCGGCCACCGGTGCCGCCGGGTCGAACACATGCACGCTCATCGTATCTGTGAGTATGCCATTGTTCGGGCAGGGGTCCCACTCCAATGTCCAGACGAATGTGTTGATGCCTTGCGGCAGACCGGTGACGACCGTGTTGGGGTCGTTCGGCGAGACGATCGTGCCGCCGCCGCTCAACAATGTCCAGGTGCCTTGCGCAGGCGCCGGAGGTGTTTCCCCTTGAAGTTGGATGCTGGTCTCTGGCAGGCACAATTCCAGATCTGGTCCGGCATTGGCCGCAGCCGTGGTATCGTCATACAGAATGATCGTTACCTGATCGACGGTGAGGCCATTGGGGCAGGTGCCATTGTACACGGACCACTGGAAGGTGTTCGCCCCGATCGCCAGGCCTTCGATCAGCGTCGCCGGATCGTTGGGGTCCACCGGTATTCCGGCTCCGTTCACCAAAGACCATGTGCCCACCGCCGGGAAGATCACCGGACTCCCGGCCATGAAGGCGGAGTCCTGGGGAACGCACAATTCCTGATCAAGTCCGGCGAATGCGTCGGGGTTCTCAGGGTCGAATACGAAGATGCTCACCTGGTCGCTGGTGGTCACACATTCGCCGCCCTCCAGGGTCCAGGCGAAGATGTTCTCTCCCACCGTGAGGCCGCTCACCCCGGTCACCGGATCGTTGGGTAGGTCGAACACGCCCGTGCCCTGGACCAGTGTCCAGGTTCCGGTGGCTGCGCCCACGGGCTGGTTTCCGATCAGTGTCACGCTGTCATCGGGGGCGCAGATCTCCTGGTCCGGGCCCGCGTCGGCTGGCGGTGCATCCGCATCGAAGAGGGTGATGGTGACCTGGCTGGACGTGACACCGTTCGGACATACACCGTTGCTTACGGTCCACTGGAACACGTTGTCGCCGATACCCAGTCCGGTGATCTCAGTCTGTGGGTCATTGGGGGCGACGATGGTGCCCTGTCCACTTACCAATGTCCAGGTACCCTCCGCAGGGAAGGTCACCGGACTGCCATTCATGAACGTACCGGTCAGGGGTGTGCATACCTGTTGATCAGGGCCGGCATCAGCATCCGGGTTGTTCTCATCGAACACCAAGATCGTCACCATGTCGGTGGTCAACGGATCGGCGCATACCCCGTTGGTCACTGTCCATAGGAAAGTATTCGACCCGATGCTCAGCCCGGTCACGGTGGTCACCGGACTGTTGGGACTGGTGATCGTACCTGTGCCATCGACCAGGGTCCAGGTGCCCACTGCAGGGAAGATCACATTGCTGCCGAAGAGCGTGGTACCCGTCGTGGTGCCGGTGGGGGTACACAGTTGCTGGTCGGGTCCGGCATCTGCCAATGGATTCTCGGCCTCGTAAAGAGTGATGGTAAGTTGGTCGCTGGTGGCAGCACCCGGGCAGGGGCCATTGTCCACACTCCACTGCACCACGGTGACCCCCACGGTGAGGCCGGTGACGGTGGTGTTGGGGTTGTTGGGGTCGGATATGGTGCCACTGCCACTGATCACTGTCCAGGTGCCCTGCGCGGGGAATATCACCGGGCTGGCATTCAGTGTGGCGCTATTCGTGGGCGTGCACAACTCCTGGTCCGGGCCTGCGTTCGCGACGGCATTGTTCAGATCGAACACCTCGATCGTCACCTGGTCGCTTGAGCTACCACAGGGGCCGTTGCTCACCGTCCACTGGAAGACACTCTCGCCGATGCCCAGGTCGATCACCGATGTGGTCGGGCTGTTGGGGTTCACGATGGTGCCCGTGCCACTTACAAGCGTCCATTCACCCGTGGCCGGAAAGATCACCGGGCTGCCGTTGAGGGTGGTGATGCTGGTGGTGGCGGTGCATAGCTGTTGATCCGGGCCGGCATCGGCCAGAGGGTTGTTCTCATCATACACAAGGATCGTCACCTGGTCGCTACCCGCACCGTTGGCGCAAGGACCGTTGTCCACGGTCCACTGGAACACATTCGCACCCACCGGCAGTGCGCTTACCGAAGTGGCCGGGTCGTTGGGGTCGGCCAGTATGCCGCCACCGCTTACCAGGGTCCAGACGCCCTCCGCCGGGAAGGTCACGGGGGCGGCCTGCATGGTGGTGCTGGTGTTCGGTGTACACAGTTCCTGGTCGGGGCCAGCGTTGGGCTGCGCGTTGCCTTGGTCGAAGAGGAAGATGCTGACCTGGTCCATGGTGATACCCTCCTGGCAGGGACCATTGCTGACCGTCCAAGCGAAGATGTTCTCCCCCACGGCCAGGCCCGTCACCGTGGTGGTCGGTGAGGTAGGCGCGGTGATGGTGCCCTGTCCACTCACCAGGGTCCATTGACCGGTGGCGGGGAAAATGGGCGCACTGCCAGCAAGGGTGGTCACCGTGGTGGGTGTACACAATTCCTGGTCGGGGCCGGCATTGGCCACGGGGTTGTTCTCATCGAACACGGTGATCGCCACTTCATCGAAGGTGATGCCCTGTGCACAGGGACCGTTATCCACGGTCCATTGGAACACGTTCACCCCAACGGGCAGGTCACTGATCGCCGTGTTGGGGTCGTTCGGATCGGCGATGGTGCCACCACCGCTCACCAGGGCCCATGCACCGGAGGCAGGGAAGGTCACCATGCTACCGGCCAGGTTGGTGCCGGTCTGTGGGGTACACAGTTCCTGGTCGGGTCCCGCGTCGGCGACCGGGTCGTTCTCGTCGAAGATGAAGATGCTTACCTGATCCGTGGTCTGGCCTTCGTCACACGGGCCATTGCTCACCGTCCAGGCAAGCACCGTCTCCCCAACTGCCAGTCCACTCACGCCGGTGGTGGGCGATGCGGGATCGGCGATGGTGGCCGCGCCACTCACCACGGTCCACGATCCGGTGGCCGGGAAGATGGGCGTGTTCCCCGCCATCATCGTACTGCTCACCGGTGTACAGAATTCCTGGTCGGGGCCCGCGTTCGCCGCTGCGTTGCCCTGATCGAAAACCAAGATGGTGACCTGATCGGTGGTGAGCGCGTTGGCACAGGGGCCGTTCTCCACGGTCCAGGCAAAGACATTGGCCCCTACGCTGAGGCCGCTGATCACGGTGTTGGGATCGCTCTCATTGGCAAAGGTCCCAGTGCCACTCACAAGGGTCCACTGGCCCGTCGCCGGAAAGGTGAGTGGACTACCAGCCAATGTGGTGCTGGTCTGCGGGGTACACAACTCCTGGTCGGGACCCGCATCCGCGTCGGGGTTCTCCCCATCAAATACGAAGATGCTCACCTGGTCGGTGCTGATACCGCAGCTTCCATTGTCGATGGTCCAGCTGAAAATATTCAGGCCCACCGGCAGGCCGGTGATCGTGGAGTTGGGATCACTGGGCGAAGTGATCGTTCCGCCGCCGGATACCGGTGCCCACGTCCCGACCGCTGCACCCACAGCAGCGTTCGCCGCCATGCTCACACTGCTTTGCGGGGTGCAGATCTCCTGATCCGGCCCGGCCATCGCGGGTTCGGCAGTGCTCGCAAAAACGAATATGCTCACCAGATCCGTGGTGATGGGATCCGCGCAGGCACCATTATTCACCGTCCATTGGAATACATTCTCACCCAGGCCCAGACCGCTCACCGCGCTTGTGGGGCTGCCAGGGTTGGCGATGGTGCCCGTGCCACTCACCAAGGTCCACTGGCCCACTGCGGGGATGATCAACGAACTTCCTGCGAGCGTGGTACTGGTCTGCGGGGTGCACAACTGCTGGTCCGGGCCGGCATTGGCGGCGGGCTGCGCCGGATCGAACACCAGGATGCTCACCTGATCCGTGGTGATGCCACAGTCCCCGTTGTCGATGTTCCATTGCAGGATGTTCACACCGATGGAGAGTCCGGTGACGGTGGCCGAATGCGAAGTGGGATCACTGAAGGTCGCACTGCCCTGTACCACGGTCCATTGACCGGTGGCCACCCCTTCGGGTTCATTGGCCGCCATGATCACCTCCGAACTGGTGCCGCACACCGCCTGATCCGCGCCGGCCTGCGCAGGTTGCGCATTGCCATCGGCCACCAAGGTGATCAGTGTGCTGCTACTGATCGGATCGGGACATACCCCATTGTTCACGGTCCACGTGAAGAAGTATGTACCTGTCGTCAGGTCCGTAACGAGCGTATTGGAACTTGTGGGGTCCTGGATGTTCGCCGGGCCACCGCTCACGGTCCAAAGTCCTGTCGCCGGGAAGATCACCGGGCTGCCATTCAGGGTGATGGTATTGCCCACCGTGGTACACAAGGATTGGTCACCACCGGCATCCGCAGTTGGTTGCAGCGGATCGTAGACGAAGATGCTCATCTGGTCCGTGGTGAGACTGTTCTGGCAGGGGCCATTGCTCACCGTCCACTGGAAGATGTTCTGTCCCACTGCCAATCCGGTCACAGCCGTGTTGGGATCGCCGGGGTCAGCGATGGTGCCCGTGCCACTCACAAGTGTCCACTGGCCGGTGGCGGGACTCTGCACCGCACTGCCTGCCATGGTGGTGCTGCCACTCTCGGAGCAAAGGCTCTGGTCCGGGCCAGCATCCGCTGCGGGCGTACCGGCATCGAACACGGATACCGTCACCTGGTCGGAACTTATCGGATCCGCGCAGGCCCCGTTGTCCACGGTCCACTGGAACACATTCACGCCGATCGGCATGCCTGTGATAAGTGTGGTGGGGCTGTTGGGTGATACGATCGTACCTCCGCCACTCACCACCGTCCAGGCACCGCTCGCCGGGAAGGTGGGCGTACTGGCAGCCATCGTCACCTGATTCGGTGCGGTGGGCACGCAGATGCTCTGATCTGGGCCGGCGTTGGCCACAGGGTTCTCATTGCTGAAGCGCTGCACCGTCATCTGGTCGCTGCTGCTTCCGCATGGCCCGTTGTCCACCGTCCATTGGAAAACACTTGCACCGACCAACACACCTGTCACCGAGGTGGTGGCACTGTTGGGGTTCACGATGGTCCCTGTGCCACTTACAAGCGTCCAGATGCCCGTGGCCGGGAAGCTCACCGGGCTGCCTGAAAGGGTGACACTGCCTGTGCCGCAGATCTCCTGGTCGGGGCCCGCGTCCGCCGTCGCCACTGCCGGATCGAAGAGACGGATCGTCACCTCATCGAAGGTGATCGCACCAGGGCAGGGTCCGTTGGACAGGGTCCAGCGATACACGTTGTCACCGATGGACATGCCGCTCACCGTGGTGGTGGGACTGTTGGCGTTGGCGAAGGTGCCGGTGCCACTTGTCACAGTCCATTGGCCGGTGCCCGGTGGGGTGGCCGCATTGGCCGCGAGCGCCACGCTGGCCACTGGTGCGCATAATTCCTGGTCGGGTCCTGCACTGGCTGCGGCGGCACTGCTGCTGAAGACCGTGAAGGTCACCTGATCGCTGGTCAACGAGGGTACGCAAGGGCCGTTGTTGATGGTCCACTCGAACACATTGGCACCGATGCCAAGGCCCGTGACCGTGGTGGTGGGGCTGCCCGGGGTGGTGATCGTACCACTTCCGCTGATCAAAGTCCACGTCCCCGTACTGGGCGGTGTTGGTGTGTTGCCGTTGAGGGTGCCGCTGGCCGTACTCTGGCCGGAGGCCGTACACAACTGCTGATCGGCACCTGCGTTGGCCTGCACCGCGCTCGCATCGAAACGGGTGATCGTCACCTGGTCGGAGGTGATGCCATTGGCACACGGTCCGTTGTTCAAGGTCCATTGGAATACATTGACACCAATGGACAGGCCGCTCACCGCCGTCGTTGGAGAGCTTGCATCCGAGAATGCACCGGTGCCGCTCACCACGGTCCATTGCCCCGTGGCCGGCGGGGAGGGAGCATTACCGGCCAGGGAGGTGCCGGCCGAACAGATCTGTTGGTCGGGTCCTGCATTGGCCGCAGGGCTGTTGGGGTTGAATACGGTGATGACCACATCATCGAAGGTGGAGGGCGGGTCGCAGGGGCCATTGATCATGGTCCAACGCAACGTGTTCTGCCCGATACCCAGTCCGCTCACGGATGTGGTGGGGCTGGCCGCGTTAGCGAACGTGCCACTGCCACCCACCACGGTCCACTGACCTATGGCAGGGAACACCGGCGCGTTGGCCGCAAGTGTGGTACTGGTGGTGGGTGCACAAAGCTGCTGATCCGGGCCGGCGTTCGCCGCTGCCTGCCCACTGTTGAATACTGTGATGGTGACCTGGTCGAAGGTGGGGGGTGTGCAGGGGCCATTATCGATCGTCCAACGGAATACATTATTACCAACACCGAGTCCGCTTACGGTGGTCACCGCGCTGCCTGGGTCGGCGAAGGTGCCACTGCCGCTCACCACGGTCCACACACCTGTGGCTGGTATGCTGGGCGTGTTCGCCGCCAGGGTGGTACCGGTGGTGGGTGTGCAGAGCTGCTGGTCGGGGCCGGCGTCAGCGCCCGGATGCGATGGGTCGTATGCGACGATGGTGACCTGGTCCGATGTGATCCCACAACTGCCATAATTCAAGGTCCATTCGAACACATTGGGACCAGGGCTCAAGCCGGAGACCGTGGTGGTGGGACTGGTAGGATCGGAGAAGGTGCCACTGCCGCTGATCACCGTCCAAAGCCGGGGTATGGAAGGATATGGTACCACCCCCTGCAGGGTGGTGCTCAAGCCGCAGACGCTCTGGTCCGGTCCGGCGTTCGCCGGTGTGAAGGGTGGAGTGACCTGGATCACATAGCCGTAGTTGTTCACCCCATTCAGAATGCATGCATCATCGGCCACTGTCACCGAAAACAGATTCTGCCCGATGTTGGCCACCGTGGGGGTCCAACAGAAGGTTCCAGTGGGCAAGGGGCTCCCCACCACGCTGAATGTTGCACCGGGTATCCCACCGTTCCAGGTCATGGTAACGGTCTGGCCGGCGTCCGCATCGTTGGCAACGATGTTGAAACAGATCTCTTCATTGGCACAGACCGAGGTCGTGTATTGGTTGGTGCCATCGATCCCACTGGCCGAAGGATTGTTGTTCGCACACACCACGATGGCGAACTGCACATCCCGCAGGTAGGTCCCGATCTGCACCCCATCGCGCCATTCACTCACGCGCACGGTCACCACACTGAACTGCTGTATGCTGGGGACGAAGGTGATCGTGCCGGTGGCGGGATCGATCTGCACGGCATTGGCCCCACCAGTCGTAACGATGGGTTGCAGGAAGGAGTAGCCCGGGTTGTATGGGATCAGCGACCCACCCGCTCCCAGCGCCGGGGCGAGTTCGAAGGAGAGCGAGTCACCATCGATATCGTTGAAGCCATGGTTGTAGCTCACGCTCTGGCCCACGCATGCGAAGGGCGTGGGGTCGTTGAGGTAACGCGGTGAGTTGTTACAGGGGGTGAGGGTATTGTCCAGCTCTGCGTAGAGGTAGAGGTTTCGGCTGCCGGGGTTGTTCAACGAAGTGATCGCGTTGTTGCGGCAGCAGAGGTCCCAGTCGATGAGCCAGTCCGTGCCACAGCCCGCGTAGGCGCTGAGGTCCACCACCGTGCTGTAGCGGTAGCGTTGTATGCCGTACTGCCCGCTGGGGTCCGTGCAACGATCCACGGCCGACAGGCAGATCGGTGTCACGATCTCCACATCATCCAGGCCGAAACACGGTGTGAGGGTGGCCCCACATTCCTGGCTCACCATTCGAAAACGGCGCCCGTTATTGCAGGTACTTGGAGCGTTCACCCCGTTGCAGTCGCGATAAAAGTTGAGCCGCACCCGGTAGAGGTTCGGGCCGATGCACTCATAAGTGAGTTCCCCACCCATGGCGTGGGTGGCATGCACCTCGGCCTGCCCCATTAAGAGAAGGGTCGCCAGCGCGAAGATGGACCGCAGGTATCTCCTGGGAAAGCGGGCGGCCTGCGAGGCCAGAATGGGTAAACGTCGTTGTCCAAGCATGTACCGTCCGGTATGTGATCGCCCGGCCGTGCTTGTGCTCCTGCCCTTTAGAAGGATGCGGCCCACCTGTTCCACCGGATGCCCACGGGACGATCCGGCGGTAAGGAGGTCACTTCCGTCTTTGGATAGCGGCCATTGGACCGCATGATGGCAGGTAGGACATGGTGCGGCAGGGTGCCGGACAAACCTATGCGGGCCGGATCCCGCAGTGCCAGCGGGACACACGCATTTGTCAACACGATAATGTTCGACCCGAAGCCTTGGTGGTCAGCGCCGAGTGCGGCGTATCATGTCCTGCCATGCATCGTACTGCCGCATGGGCAGCACCCCACGGACCTCATTGAGACGGGCCTGTGCCAGCGTCCGCAACCTGCTTTCACGGGCAACGTCGGTGAAGGATACATCGGCCATCACTTTGGCCAGTTCCGCATTGTAGTCCTCCTCGATCACGCGCAGGCGGCGGATCTGATCGGCCGGCAGGTCCCACGCCAGATAGAGACTGTCGGGAAGTGGATCCCAACCCACATGGGCCATCAGGCCCGCATCTTGTGCACGCAAAGCGCCATCGTGGGCCGGAATGCCCATCAGGGCAAGGGCGAAGATGAACAGGGTGATACGCATGTGATACGGAGTCTTGCGAAAGATGGGGACAAGGAACGGGCCATGCTTGTGATCGTGGAAAGGTTGTGCCGGGCTGTGGATATCCTCCGGGCCCTCCTGCGGCTTGGTCACCATGGTCGGTTGATAACCCATCCATCACCCGGCCGCCATGGCCGCGCGGCAACTGTAGGTTCGACCCACATTAACCTAAACCCCAGTACCATGGATATGCGAATGCTTCTCGCCGGACTCGCTGCCGGCGTGACCGGTTTCCTGCTTGGATGGGTGCTCTTCGGCATGCTGCTGATGGGTTACTATGAGGCCAACATGGAGAGTTATGAAGGGTTGATGAAGGGAGAGGATGAGATGGATCTGCTGGTGCTTTTCCTGGGCAACCTCCTCTTCGGCATTCTGGTGGCCTGGGCCAGTTGGCGCATGGGTGCCACCAGTGCCATGGGCGGCCTGCGTGTGGGCGCAGTGATCGGTGCCCTGGTCTACGCGAGCATGGCCATGTTCTTCTACAGCATGTGGAACCTCTATATCGGCTCCACGGTGATGGTGGTGGATGTGCTGGCCAACACCGTTTGGGCCGCCGTGATGGGCCTGGTAGCGGGGCTGGTGCTTGGAGCCGGGAAGAAGACCGCGTAGTCCTCGATCACAGGGATGGGACCCACCTGTGCCGGATCTCCGGCATGGGTGGGACCGCCTTGTGGGATCAACGCCGTTGCCCCGGCACCTGTGCCGGTTTGGAGGTACCCTTTGGTGCCACCGGCGGCGGGGTCCTCTTCAACTGACCATTCTCGTACTCAGCTGTCTTGGTGACCTTGCCACTGCGATCATAAAAGGTCATGGTGCCGTGCAGGCGGCCCTGCCGGTAGTTCATCACCTGAACCACGCGGCCACGCTGGTCATAGACCGTGCTTGGACCATGCGGGTCGCCATGCAAAAAACTTTGCTCGCGCATCTTCACCCCCCCATCATCGAAGTAGGTCCATGCACCGGTGGCGCGACCTTCCGCATAAGTCCCTTCAGCCGTCGCCGTCCCGTGGATGCTGAAGGTGGTCCAACGCCCACTCTTCTTCCCTGCAGCATAGCTCCCCTGCTCACGCACCCGGCCGCCGAGTTGCTTGTCTTCCGGGCTCTGGTGGTAGAACTTCCACGCTCCATGCTTCAGGTCATCCTTGTAGTGGCCTTCAAAGTCGGGATCCCCATTCGGGAACCAACCGCGCCAGAAGCCATCCATCCTGCCTTCCTTGAAAGTGCCCACGGTCTGCTCCTTGCCATTCGAGAACCAGCTCGTCCATTGCCCTTCCTCCTTCCCATTCACATAGGGTCCTTCCTGTAGTTTCTTCCCGTCCTCGAATCGGGTGGTCCACGAACCGGTCTTCAGTCCGTGCTCGAAAGCTCCCTTCTTCCATAATTGCCCACCCTCGTAGAAGTACACCCATTCGCCATGCTCCTTGTCTTCAGCAAAAGTGCCGGTGCTGCTGAGCTGGCCATTGGGATGCCAGGAACGCCATGCGCCCTCCCGCTGATCGGCACGGAATCCACCCTCCATTTCCTTCTGCCCGTTCGAGCGGTACCAGGTCCACAGGCTGTCTTTCATGCCTTTCTCATACCGGCCGGTGACGTCCAACGCGCCGTCGCGCCACCGAACATATCCACCATGCAGGACTCCTTTGTCCCAGTGCTCCATTTTCTCCGGCTGATCGGCGGTGCCGCGGTAGTTCCATTCACCGTGCTTCACCCCGCCACGGTACTCCCCAATGGCCTTGGGGTTACCTGCGGGCCATAGCGCACGGTATTGACCATCGGGCACCCCCATGCGGTAGGTACACTCCTCTTGTAGGGCACCGCTGGCATAGTAGGTACGCAGCATGCCGTCGCCCTTCTCAAGCGTGTGTGTGCCATCGCGGTCCCAAGCATCTACTACGATCACCAGGCTATCCTGCCAACGCTCAACCAGCATGGGCAGGCTGTCCGGGTACCAGTAGCGCCACTCGCCGGTCTTCTTCCCCATGACATAATGGCCCTGTTCCATGGGATGACCATCGCGGTAAAAACTGGTGCGCAGGCTGTCCTCCACCCCTCTTTTGAACCAGCCATCATGCAACAGGCCGCCTTCAGGATGGAACACCTGCACACGTCCGTCTCGGTCGCCTGATTTGAACTCGGCCTGTTCCAGAAGGCGCCCTTCGCGATCGTAGAATTTCCATTCACCCCATTCACGCCCATTCACCATGAGGCCTTCGCTGCGCTTGATGGTCTTCCCTGCATCCCAATGGTCCACGAAGGGTTCCACGGATTGGGCGCTGGCACACAAAGCGAGTACTGACAGTGTGCTGCCCGACAGAGCTATTCGAGCCATGTGTACCAGACATTCAACGGACATGTTCTTCAGTGGGGCGATCATCGGGGGCGAAAGTAGCCGCGTAAGTCCGGCAGGCATGCTGCGCAGCACGCGACCCATCAACAACGCGACGGGGATGGCGATCGATATGCGAAATGTCGTGGGAGCACGGGCACGGTCCGGGGTCGTCCCCATGGCGCACCGCTAACTTGCGCTGCGTATGGCAGGACCTCGGGTGTCACGGACTAGGCGATGGAGCATGATGGCGGGCTTGCTCGGCCTGGTGCTGCTCCTGGCGGCATGGACCGAAGGCCTCCGTCCGATACATGGGCCACACGGCAGTTTGGAGCTGGCACTCTTTCGCGGTGCGGGTGAACTGGAGGTTTTCGTGGGTGAATGGTTCGCCACGGCGGGCCGTTGTGCCGGCTGCCATGGCAGCGACCCACTTGGGATCGCAAGTGTGGATGCGCAGGGAAATGATGTGAACGTGGTGGATGACTGGCGCAGCACCATGATGGCCAACAGTGCGCGCGACCCCTTCTTCCGTGCCAAGGTGGAACATGAAGTGCTTGTGAACCCCCAGCACCAACAGGCCATCGAAAGCACATGCCTGGGCTGCCACGCACCCATGGGTTTCCATGAGGAAGAGCTGCTTGGCCATGCGCCATTCACCATGGCCATGCTGGATAGCAGCCCACTGGGCATCGATGGAGTGAGCTGCCTGAGTTGTCATATGCAGAGCGAGACACTCGCAGGCAGCTTCTTCTCTGGCCATTTGGAATTCGATTCCGCGCGTGCGTACGGTCCCTATGCGGACGATCTGATCAATGCGGACATCATGGAATTCTTCGTGGGCTGGCGGCCGGGATTCGGCGAGCACATCGTCAACAGCAAGGGATGTGCTGGCTGCCATACGCTCATCACCCAAACACTTGATCTGGACGGAGTGCCCACGGGCGATCACTTCGTGGAACAGGCCACCTACCATGAATGGCTCAACAGCATATACAGCTCCAATGGTACGCACTGCAATACCTGCCACATGCCGCGCATCGATGATCCGGTGATCCTGGCGGCGGAGTATGTCTTCCTGAACCCACAGTCGCCGTTCGGATTGCATCACCTGGTGGGCGGCAATGTGCATATGCTCGAACTGATGAAGGCGAATCGCGAGGTGCTCGGCATCCCGGCAAGCGCCACGCAGTTCGACAGCACCATCGCGCGCACCCGCCGCATGCTCACGCAGCACACGCTGGACCTGCAGCTCTGGTATGATGGCCGCTGGGACGACACGGCCTTCTTCGCCGTACGCCTGGTGAACCATGCCGGACACCGTTTCCCCAGCGGTTATCCTTCGCGCCGTGCCTTCGTCACATTCGTGGTGCTCGATGCGCAGAATGACACGGTATTCAAAAGCGGTGTATTGCAGGAGGACCTGGAGGTGGAGGGCCATGGCGCTCCCTTCGAGCCGCATCATGATGTGATCACCACGACGGATCAGGTGCAGATATACGAGATGGTCATGGGTGATGTGAACGGCGATGTGACCACTGTATTGGAACGTGCCAAAGAGCCATTGAAGGACAACCGGCTGCCACCACTGGGCTTCACCACCACGCATCCGGCCTATGATACCACGCGCATCGCGGGAGTGCCTCTGAGCGATGTGGACTTCAACCGGAACAGCCTTGGTGAGGAGGGCAGTGGCACTGACATTGTGCGCTACCATGTGCCGCTCAATGGCGAGGACGGCGCACTGCGGGCATTCGTCAGCGTGCATTACCAACCGGTGCCCCCGGGCTGGAATGAAGAAATGTTCAGCTTCTCCTCTCCCGAGATCGATGCGTTCCGCGACATGCTCGAAGCCAGCGATGGCACACCCACGCAGGTGGCCGCCGACTCCCTGGAAGTGGGTCCCGTGGGCGTGGATGAAGCTCCTGATGCGCGGATCGTGATATTCCCGAATCCCACCGCCGACGGCATGGTGAACATCACCGGCCGGCGCGGGGCGCGTGTGGCACTGCTGGCCGTGTATGATGCCACAGGGCGCCGTGTGTTGGTGCGGGAAGAACAGCATGCCACAGGTGTGCGCGCATATCTGCCCGCCACGCCGGGGCTCTACCACCTGCATCTTCGTGTGGGCGATGCCGACGTATTGAAACGCGTCGTACGGCGATGAGTCTTTCGCTCGCCTCGATCCATGTGTACCCGATCAAGTCGCTCGGTGGATACTCCGTTGCGGAGGCACGACTTACCGACCGCGGCCTGGAGCACGACCGACGCTGGATGCTGGTGGATGAGCAAGGCACCTTCGTTACGCAACGCGATCTACCTGCCATGGCCTGCCTCCATTGCAGCCCACAGGTGGAAGGCTTCCGGGTAACGGACATACGCGATGGAAGCACGGTCGACCTGCCATGGTCACTGAGAACCGGCGACGGTCAACATGCGGTGGTTTGGAATGATACCGTCCGGGTGGAATACGCGCACAATGACGTGAACGCCTGGTTTAGCAAGCGACTGGCCAGAGCGCTCGTCCTGGTGTATATGCCCGATAGCACACATCGCCCCAGCGAGGCGCAATACGGGGAGGGGCTGACCTCCTTCAGTGACGGCTTTCCATACTTGATCGTTTCACAGGCATCGCTGGATGATCTCAATGAAAGGCTGCCCGTCCCGATCGGAATGGAGCGCTTCAGACCCAATCTGGTGATCGCAGGAGGTACACCTTTCCAAGAGGATGGATGGCGACGGATCCACATTGGCCAGGTGCGCTTCGACCTGGTGAAGCCCTGTGCACGTTGTGTGATCACCACAACTGACCAGCGCACGGGTGCGCGTGGCAAGGAACCTTTGCGCACACTGGCCACCTTTCGCGATCAACGTAGCAATGTGATGTTCGGGATGAACGCCGTAGCGGAACTGACCGGCAGGATACGCATCGGTGATCCGATGGTGCTGGGATAGAACGCCGCCGCCTGATCGAACCGTGCGACCTTTGGCGCGTCACGATCACCATGTCATGTTCCTTCGTTCACCGGATCCGGGCCCTTGCTGCATCAGCCTTGGTGCTGGCATCCTTCGCCACAGCATCTGGCCAGGGGACGATCACCGGCATCGTTTCCGACAGCACGGGCCGCGCTCCACTGGCCTTCGTGAACATGGTGGCCACGCGGACGGATGACAGCACGCGATGGGCCGGCGGAACCACCAACGCTGAGGGACGATTCAACATCGGGCCTCTGACACCGGGCACTTATCTTCTGAAGGCCACCTTCATCGGCTACATACCAATGGACCGCGCCGTGACGGTGGGCAACACCATCACCGACCTGGGGGCCATTACAATGGCACGCGCTGCGACCGAACTGCCCGAAGCGGAAGTGGAAGCGATCCAAACGCGTGCGGAGCAGATCGGCGACACCACACAGTTCAACGCGGGTGCCTACCAGACCGCGCCAGACGCCAGCGCCGAGGATCTGCTGAAGAAATTGCCGGGGGTGACGCAGGAAGGCGGCACGCTGAAGGTGCAGGGCGAAGAGGTGCGGCGCGTACTGGTGGATGGAAAAGAGTTATTCGGCGAAGATCCCGGTCTGGCGTTGAAGAGCCTGCCTGCGGAGATCGTTGCCAAGATCCAGGTCTTCGAGCAGCAAAGTGATCAGGCGCGCTTCACAGGATTCGATGATGGCACCGGTGGCAAGGCCATCAATATCATCACCCGGCCGGGTATGGCGCACGGCATATTCGGCCGCCTGTACGCCGGGCACAACGCAACAGATCTATACAGCACCGGTGGTAATGTGAACCTTATGCAGGGCGCACGGCGGATCACGCTGGTAGCCATGAGCAACAACATCAACCAGCAGAACTTCAGCGATCAGGATCTGTTGGGCGTGACCGGCGAGGGCGAGACACGCGGTGGACGTGGCGGTGGCGGACGCGGTGGTGGTGGGACGCGTGGAGGACGCGGCGGCGGTGGCGGTTCGGGCAACTTCCTGGTGGGTCCGCTGGGCGGAGTGGCCACCACGCACGCCATTGGTCTCAACTATGGTGACAACTGGGGCCAGCGCACAGAGGTCTCAGGTTCTTACTTCCTGAACATCTCCGAACGGGATCTTCGCACCACGCTCATCCGGGAGCAGATCCTGCCCGGCGACAGCGGCCTCTTCTACTCCGAGCAACAACAGGCCGACAGCCGCAATGCGAACCACCGCGTGAACCTGCGGCTCACCCACAACGCCGACTCGTCCAACACCTTCATCCTGACTCCACGCCTGAATGTGCAGGGCAACCGCAGTGACGACCGCACCGCCGGGGTGAACGCCTTTCCTTCGGGAACGTTGGACAGCCGGACGGACAACATCAACACAAGTGTCCGTTCAGGATGGACCTTCAACACCGGGCTTTTATGGCAGCACCGCTTCGCGAAGAAGGGTCGCACCTTCAGCGCACAGGCGGATGTGGAAATGAGCGAACGCGAAGCGGATCGCCTACTCTACTCGCTCAATCTATTCGACCTGCTTACGGACACGAACCTGCTGGATCGACAGACCGATGAACTCACCAGCGGCCACCGCTTTGGCGGACGCTTCACCTATACCGAGCCATTGGAGGGCGGGCTCATCTTGCAATTGAACTATGCGCCCAGTTACACCTCGGGCCACACCGACCGCGTCGCCAGCGCGTTCGATCCCGACCAGGGGACATACTCCGTGCTGGACAGCAGTCTGAGCAACCGCTTCGAAAGCACCTTCGAGCGGAACCGCGGCGGTGTGAGCCTGCGCCACAATGGCGATCAGTGGTCGTGGAACCTGGGCCTGGACGCACAGTATGCCATCCTCACCGGCGACCGTGAATTCCCCACGCCATTCTTCTTGGGCCGCTCCTTCTACAACGCCCTGCCCAATGCGATGCTCAGCTACGCACCACAGAAGGGCACCAGCCTGCGGATCTTCTACCGCACCAGTACCAGGGAGCCTTCGATCGATCAGTTGCAGGATGTGGTGGACATCAGCAACCCCTTGTTCCTGCGCACCGGCAATGTGCTGTTGTCGCAGAGCTACGCGCACAACCTGTTCGCGCGGTACGGAAGGACCGTGGCGGAGAAAGGGACGAGTTTCTTCGCGCTGGTGGGTGGGGGCCTCACTGATGCGTACATCGGCACCAGTTCAACGGTGGCCACCAATGCACCTGTGGAAGTGGATGGCATCCTGATCCCGGCGGGGGGGCAGCTTAGCAGGCCTGTGAACCTGGATGGTGCATGGAATGCCCGCGCCTTCGTCACCTACGGCATGCCCATCAACAAGATCAAAAGCAACATCAACATCAATGGGGCATACAACTTCAACCAGCTGCCTGCACTGATCAACGACCAGACCAACCTGGCCAGCAACCACGCGCTGAGCCATGGCGTGATGCTGAGCAGCAACATCAGTGAGCGGATCGATTTCGCGTTGGGCTACACGGCCAACTGGAATCTTGTGCGCAACAGCCTGCAACAGAACGCGGACAACGACTTCCTCTCCACCACCGGTACCCTGCGCCTGCAGTGGACCACACTGGGGCATGTGGTGCTGCGCAGCAACATGGCCTACACACGCTTCGACGGTCTGGCCGAGGAGATCGATGCGGACTATCTGCTGTGGAATGGATCGGTGGGTTACAAGCTGCTGAAGGACCGAAGCCTGGAGGTCGCGCTGAATTGTTTCGACATACTCGGCCAGAACAACAGCATCGCACGCAACATCACCGAGACATGGATCGAGGACAGCCGGACGAATGTGCTGGGGCAGTATGTGATGCTGGTGGTGACCTGGAACCTGCGTTACTTCAAGAAGGCCCCGTCCGGGCAGGGGAACACCCCCATGGGTGGAAGCCAGTAAGGGACGTCTGCTATCTTCATTCCCCGATGAACGGTAACATCCTCGCCGACAAGGGTACGCGTCTCTTCCTTGTGCTCGGTGGTTTCTTCGTCGCTAATGCGTTGATCGCCGAGATGATCGGCGTGAAGCTCTTCCAGCTTGAAGATCTGCTGGGCATCACCAAGGCCGACTTCAGCCTGCTGGGACAGCCACATCTGAGTTTCGTCCTCAGCGTGGGCGTGCTGCCCTGGCCCATCGTGTTCATCATGACCGACGTGGTGAACGACTACTACGGGGTGCGCGGCGTGCGCTTCCTCACCTTGCTCACCGTGGTACTCATCTCATTCATGTTCGGGGTGCTTTATCTGGCCATCGGCATGCCGGCGGACCAGGGTTGGTGGCTTACCAGCAGCGCCAGTGATGGTGTGCCCGACATGCAGGCCGCATTCGCCGCCATCTTCGGGCAGGGCATGAACATCATCATCGGCTCGCTCACGGCTTTCGTCATCGGGCAGTTGGTGGATGCGCTGGTGTTCCGCCGCATCAAACGCATCACGGGTGACAAGTTCATCTGGTTGCGTGCGACAGGCAGCACCATCGTCAGCCAGTTCATGGATAGCATCGTGGTGACCTACGTGGCCTTCTGGATCTTCCGCGACATGACGTTCGCGATGGCCACGGCACTGGCACTTACAGCATATGTGTACAAGTTCGTGGTGGCCATTCTGAGCACGCCGTTGATATACCTGGCACATTGGGGTATTGAAGGCTACCTTGGCAGGGAGCGCGCGTTGACCATGCGGGCGGAGGCCCTGCAGGGCCGGAACGATTGAACGGATCGCGATGCCCGCAGGGATATGGCGAAGAAGAAGCGCATCACCCGGAAGGAGTTGGACGCCATTGAGCGTGCCGCCAAACGCAAGGCCCAGAAAGAGGCCGGAGCGCTGGATGGGCGGTTCCGGCCGAAGGTGGTGCCCGACAAGAAGAAGTACAGCCGCAAAGGCCGTAAGAAGGACCCCGGGAACGGAGCTTGACCGCTCCGGGATCTCAAGCATGGTCCAATGCGGATGACCGGCTTGATGGGGCACGGGGCAGCGCCGTCGTACTTTCGGCCTAGATGGGCCACCGCCGTTCAGCACTCCTCTCCATTCTCCTGTTGGTGGCGGCCCTTGCTTCCTGCCGCAGGGAACCGCCCGAGCCCCCTGCTGTGGATCCCCCAGCGGGCAGTGTCCATTTCGACCCCTCCGAGGTGCCCTACCCCACCCTGTCCGCGTACCAGTTCTTCACGGGGCCTCTCGCCCAACTCGATGCCAATGCCGGTGTGCTGCCCTACACCGTGATCGATCCCTTGTTCAGCGACTACTCGAAGAAGCAGCGCCATGTGTGGATGCCCAGCGGGGTGCGGGCAACGTGGGAAGGGGAAGGGAACGTCCTAGGGTTCCAGGAGGGCACCGTGCTGATCAAGACCTTCTATTATGATGGGGTACAACCCACGAACACCCGCCGCATCGTGGAGACCCGCGTGATGTTCCTGCTGGATGGCGAATGGCGCTTCGCGAACTACGTGTGGAACGCCGACCAGACCGAGGCTGTGCTGGACATGGCAGGATCGGTGACAGCGATCGATTGGGTGGATGAGACGGGACTCACCCGGCACGTGGACTATCGCATCCCGGCCGAGGCCGAATGCCGCGCCTGTCACAAAGCGTATGGTGAATGGATCCCCATCGGTCCCAAACCGCGCAACATGGACACCACCTACCCTTATGTGGATGGACCGGCCAACCAGTTGGTGCGCTGGGTGCAGGCGGGTTATCTCGATCCTACCCATCCCCCGGTGACCAGCCCCCTGCCTGCCTGGGACGACACCTCCGCCGACCTGGGTGAACGGGCACGCGCCTACCTGGAGATCAACTGTGCACATTGCCACTCGGCGAGCGGATACTGCAATTTCCGCCCGATGCGATTCGCCTGGGAAGAGACCACCGATCCGGAGAACCTCGGCATTTGCGTGGAGCCCCATGACCCGATAGAACCGCAGATCACCCATATCGTCTCACGCGGCCGTCCGGACCGCAGCATGGTGGCACACCGCATGGGTTCCACGGCCGTGGATGTGCGCATGCCCATTCTGGGACGCACATTGGTCCACGAGGAAGGACTGCAACTCATCGAGGCTTGGATCGAAAGCCTTTCACCTGAATGTCCCTGAAAAACCTGTTCCATGAAACATATCCTTACGCTACTTGCCCTGCTGGTCACAACACCATCCCTGCTCGCACAAAACACCTGTGCCACGGCCCTCCCCATTGGTGTGGGCACTTACGTGGTGGATGTGATCGATGGCCAGGCGCCGTCCCCTTCCTGCATTGGCGCCGGCACGGCGGACAACGGCGAGTGGTACACCTTCTTCTCCACCTCGGACCAGACGCTGATCGTCTCCACCGACCTGCCGCAGAACGCCGGGGTGGACACGCGTGTGCAGATCTACACCGGATCATGCGCTGCGCTCGTATGCGTGGGTGGTGACGATGACAGTGGAACAGGTTTCCTTTCGTACGCCGTAGTGAGTGCCAATGCGAACACACTGTACTACATCGCCTTCGACAACCGCTACTCCTCCACCGGTTTCACATTCGTGATCAGTGTTGGTGCGCCGCCACCGGCCGAAGGACCCACCTTCACCCCCCAGCCCGGACTCACCCAAAGCTCCCCGCTGGGCATCGTGGACATGAATGGCGACCACCTGGATGACCTGGTGATCGCCGGTACCAATTTCGTGGTGCTCCACCACCAACAAGCGGGTGGCGGATTCGTGGCCTCCAACATCCCGACACCACCAGCCATGCATTCCGCCAGCTGGAGCTTGGCGGCCGGCGACATCGATGGCAATGGCCGCAACGACCTGATGTACGGAGGCGGCTCGGGAGTGACCTTCATGTTCCAGAATGCCAACGGCACCGCATTCACGCAGCAGGGCTTCAGCCAGTACATCTTCAGCCAGCGTACCAACATGGTGGACCTGAACAACGATGGCCACCTCGATGCATTCGTATGCCATGACGTGGATGCGAACGTATACTTCCTGAACAACGGTTCGGGCGTGCTCACCTACTACCAGGGCGGCATGGGCAGCACCTGCGGCAACTATGGGTCGATCTTCACCGATATCGACAACGATGGCCTGGTGGATCTCTTCGTGGCCAAGTGCGGCTGCGACCCGGTGGACCTGATGATGATGAACAACGGGGACCTCACCTGGACGAACACCGCGGCGGCCAATGGCATGGCCGATAACCACCAGAGCTGGAGCAGTGCCTGGGGCGACTTCGACAATGATGGCGACATGGATGTACTCATCGGCAGCAGCAGCAGCAACTACCACAAACTGATGCGCAACAACGGGGATGGCACATTCACCAATGTCACCCCGGGATCGGGCTTCGACACCTTCAGCGGCACCTCCATCGAATGGACGACACATGATTTCGACAACGACGGGTATCTGGATATCCTGGGCGGCGGGCGGCTGATGATGGGCAATGGGGACCTGACCTTCGGCATGCGGCCGGGGAACATCGGCAATGGCCCCATTGGCGATCTGAACAACGATGGTTTCCTGGACTACATGAACAACACCACCGCCTATTTCAACGATGGCAACGACAACCACTGGCTGAAAGTGGTGACCGTAGGAACCGTAAGCAATACCAACGGCATCGGTGCCCGTGTGGAGGTGTTGACCGCGCAGGGCACCCAGATCCGCGACATCCGAAGTGGCGATGGCTTCAAGTTCATGAGCAGTCTCACGGCCCACTTCGGGCTTGGGCAGGAGGAAAGCATCGACCAGGTCACTGTGTACTGGCCTTCGGGCATTGTGCAGACCCTGTACGATCCAGCGGTGGACACCATGCTGGTGATCGTGGAAACTTTCACAACGGATGTGGCGGGAACCGTGTTGAGCAGCGAATTGGAGCTGCACCCGAATCCCACCATGGACCGGCTGAGTTGGAACAGCTCTGTGGATCTGATGGGAGCCAACGTCCAGCTGATCGATGCTTCAGGCAAGGTGCTGCATGAACGCCGGATCACCACCCCCACGCTCGATGTGTCCTTCCTCCCCGCCGGGGCTTATCTTTTCCGTGCGGTGACCCCCAGCGGGATCCTGCATCAACGGTTCATCAAACAGTAAGCGATCGGCTCAACGCACCGAAGAGCCGGAGCCGACCCCGCCGCCCCAGGTGGTGCCACCGCCGGTGCCACCACCACCGGATCCGCGGCCACCAGCCTGGATGTAGGTGGCGCTGCGCGTCCCCACACCGTCACCCGCCTGCGTTCCCCTGCGGGTCCGGGTGAGATCATCGGCAGGCCGGTCACCACCGGAAATATGGCGGCTGGGCCGCATCTGGGTGTGGATGATCTCTTTGCGCGGTGACGGTGCCGGTTCCGCACCGATCTCGTCCCGTTGCCCCGGCGGGCACTCCAACTCCACCTGGGTGCGTCGCATCTGCACCACCGCACAACCAGTGGCCACTCGTCCCTCGGCATCCACCACGGTGATGCACACATTGCCATGCAGATCGCGCTGGTCATCGATCAGCCGGTAGGGTGGCACGCCGCCCACCACATGCCAATCGATCCGCGTCGGCTGATCGACCAAGGACCGCGCATATCGGCCGGTCAGGTCGTAGTATGGGATCATCCCCGTCTGTCCAGCCCTCCCATACGACTCCACGGTCGTCGCGCGGTATACATTCCCGGAAAGCCGTCCCATGGCCCTCGCCCGGTCATCACAATTGGCGATGTACTCCACCACATGCATGTCGCTGGCGACCACCACCACCTGCATCGCATGCAGGCTGGAGGCGGCCAAGGTCACGGTGAAAAGAGTGGGGAGGCGCATGGGATATTGGTGTTGGTGAAAGGAAGGTAGGCTCTTTTCCGGAACGCCACCGCGCAACTATCGTACCTGAAAACGACAGCACCGTCGGCGTGGCGCGCCATTCATACCTTCGGAACCCATGTCCAAGAACATCACCTCGCTCTCCGGCCGGCCGGATAAAGAACTGAAGGACCCCCTCTGGGAACGCCTGCAACAGGCCGCCGAGGCCAATGACGGAGCACCCGCCGCAGGGGCTCTTACCGATGTTGCCGACGACTTCCTCATTGGCGAGGCCATCACCTACGGCACCAGCAGCTTCTACGACTTCCTGAAGCGCGAGAACAAGGGCGTGAAAGCCTACGTGTGCAACGGCAGCACCTGTCTGGTGGCTGGTACCCAGGACAAGGTGCATCACGAACTAAGCAGGCATTTCAAGCCCGAAGAGATCGGCCACATGTGCTGCCTGGGGCGGTGCCACGAGAACAGTGCATTCAATGTAGGTGGAAAGAATTACAGTGGGGGGGCGATCGCCGATCTCGACGCGATCGTCTCCGCTCCTCCGGCACCGTCGACCCTCCGGGTCGACCCCGCCACTTATGCCAACATGGATGCCTACCACATAGGCACCTCCATGCCCTCCCCCATCCTCACCGCCCCAATGCCTTCCCTGGAGGTATTCTACACCCTCTGGGAGCGTGTGCTGAAGAGCGACCCGACCGACATTCTCAACGAGATCAAGATCGCTACGATCCGGGGGCGCGGCGGCGCGGGCTTCCCGATGGGATTCAAGCTCCAGGCCTGTCGCGATGCACAGGATGTGAGCCTGAACCCCGGCACCCGCAAGTACATCGTGTGCAACGCAGACGAGGGTGACCCCGCCGCCTTCAGCGATCGCTACCTGCTGGAGCAACGTCCGCACCTGGTGCTGCTGGGCATGATGATCGCCGGCTACTGCGTGGGCGCCGATACAGGCGTGCTGTACATCCGCGCCGAGTACCCTGAGGCGGTGGAGATCGTGAAGCAGGCCATCGCCGATCTGGAAGCGAAAGGATGGATCGGCAACAACATCCAGGGCAGCGGTTTCAGCTGGCGCTTCAAGGTGATCAAGGCTGCTGGCAGTTACGTGTGCGGCGAGGAAACCGCCCTGCTCAACAGCATCGAAGGCAAGCGCGGCGAGGTGCGTACGCGTCCGCCGTACCCAGCCCAGCAAGGACTCTTTAACCGGCCCACGGTGGTGAACAATGTGGAGACGCTGGCCTGTGTGCCCTGGGTGATCGCGAACGGCGGCGAAGCGTACACGAAACTCGGCACGGAGAAGACCAACGGCAGCAAACTCGTGTGCCTCGACAGCGCCTTCAACCGACCCGGCTTGTACGAAGTGGAATGCGGCACACCCTTGCGCACGGTGATCGATGACCTCGGCCAGGGCTTCAAGAAGAAGGTGAAGGCCCTGCACATCGGCGGACCGCTCGGCGGCATCGTTCCGTTGAGCAAGATCGATGCGCTGAGCATCGACTTCGAATCGTTCCAGAAGGAGGGTTTTCTATTGGGCCACGCCAGCGTGCTCAGCATCCCGGAGGATTTCCCGATGGTGGAATACCTGGAGCATCTCTTCGAGTTCACCGCCGTGGAAAGCTGCGGCAAATGCTTCCCCTGCCGCATCGGCAGCAAGCGCGGCGAGGAGCTGCTGCACAAGGCCCGCACGGAAGGCGTCAAGATCGATCGTGCGCTGTTCAACGACCTGGTGGAGACGCTGGAGATCGGCAGCCTGTGCGCGCTGGGCGGAGGATTGCCGCTGGGGGTGAAGAACGCGTTGCAGTATTTCCGGGGGGAGCTGGATGGGTACTTCGAGGGGTGATACACTTGTAACCATATTGGTTACATTCGACGTATCTTCGTATGCGGATCATCAAACGAAAGACCCTGTTGGACTTCGCTGTGAAGCATCCACCAGCAAGGCAACCCCTGCTGGCTTGGTACGCTGAAGTGGCCAAGGCAACATGGAGCAAACCGAACGACGTCAAGGCTACTTTCCGAACGGCGGACATCATCAACAAGAAGCGCGTGGTGTTCAACATCAAAGGGAACGACTACCGGCTTGTGGCGGATGTGGAATACCGGTTGGGCCTGGTGTTCATCGGGCGGGTGATGACCCATAGGGAGTACGACAACGTGGACGTAAGCAGCATTCACTATGAAGCCTAAACTCATCAAGTCCGCCAAAGCGCACAAGACCGCACTGGCCCGCGTGTACGAGCTGTTGCAGCAGGAACCACGTGCTGGTAGCCCGGAGGCAGACGAATTGGAACTGCTCGCCTTGTTGGTGGAGGATTACGAGGACAAACACTTCCCTGTGCCACCCCCCGAACCCTTGGAGGCCATCAAATTCCGCGTGGAGCAGATGGGGATGAGCGAGCGCGATCTGGACAAGCTGCTTGGCTCACGCCAGCGCCGCAGCGAGATCTTCCGGGGCACACGCAAACTCAGCCTGGGGATGATCCGCACACTGCATAAGGAGCTTGATATTCCGGCTGAAACGTTGATCCGGGAATACACGGTGAGGCGGCGGAAACAAGCGTTGAAAGCGTAGTCCCTGATCTACCACATTGAGTGTGATAGTCTGAACGGCATGGGAAAGCGACTGAAGCGCATTGGAATAGGGCTGGCCGTGGTCCATGTCCTGACCTACGTGTTACTGTCCGAGTGGATGATGGAGCGGAAGGCTTGCGACAAATACATGCAGTTCACTGAGCGACGTTTCACCAACAAGGACAACAAGAACGTGAGCGAGGGTATCTATGTCTCATCCTGTGGTGATGAGTTCTTTCGGGATAATGCACCCTTGGAAGAGGTAGCTCGGAACTCGAACCCGGTTTATCGACCCATCCAGATCAATAATGCTTGGCAGTTCTATGCTGGAGGGAACGTGGATGCGGATTTCTACCAGTACGTTTCATACGAGGGTTACCCCATGGACGATATCCTCGGCGCGATCCGACTTGCCACAGATACCCTCCAAACCCGGAACTGTATTGTCTTTGAGCTATGCTCGGTGCGGTCAATCCCATTTCTTTACAAGCAGGTCAGCTACCGATACATCTACTCTTCGTTCCCGACCGACTTCCACATCCTCAGGTATACGGATAGGATGCTGGGCTCCGAACCGATCTACGTCTGGCTGCTATTCACATGGGTTGAGTTCCGGGGCTCTTTGGGCAATATCTGGTAGTCGCTCGATCACCGTGGAACGAGACTTATTGGTACTGGTGGAAGGCGGCGGTAGCCGCTCAAAATCTGCGTCATCTGCGAAATCTGCGGCCGCATTTATAGCGCCGCAGGCGCGCCCTCCCATCCGCGTCCCTTCCCACCACTTCCTATCTTCGTAACTCAACCCGCACGCCCATGACCCGGATGCCCGATGCCCGCGCGAAAGCAGAGGCCACTCCCATCACCGCCACCGGCACCGACATCGCCTACATCAACGGCGAGGCACACCCCATCATCCAGGGGGAGACCATCCTCGACCTGCTGCGCCGTACCATGGGGCCCGAGCCGGTGCCCACGCTCTGCGACGCGCCCAACCTGGAGCCTTTCGGCAGCTGCCGTGTGTGCAGCGTGGAGGTGGCGCTTGCGGCCGACGGTCCCACCCGCGTGATGGCCAGCTGCCACACGCCCGTGGCGAAGGGGCAGTTCATCACCACCCACAGCGAGCGCATGAAACGCCTGCGCAAGAACATCGTGGAACTGGTGCTCACCAGCTACCCGGTGGAGAAGCTGAAGACCGAGGACCACGGCGCCAACGAGCTCTACAACGTGGTGCAGCAGATCGACTTCGACCTGGACAGCGTGCGCTACCCCAAGGGCGCACACCCGCTGGATGCCGCTGGGCCCGATGCGCGCTTCGCGAAGGACACCAGCCACCCCTACATGGTGAGCGACCTGGAGAGCTGCATCAACTGCTACCGCTGCGTGCGCGCCTGCGACGAGGTGCAGGGCGAGTTCGTGCTCACCATGGCCGGACGCGGTTTCAACAGCTGGATCGCGAAGGGCACCGGCGAGAGCTTCAAGGACAGCGACTGCGTGAGCTGCGGCGCCTGTGCACAGGCCTGCCCCACCAGCGCCATCACCGACGTGTTCAAGAGCAAGGAGACCAAGGCCGATGAGGTGGTGCGCACCATCTGCACTTACTGCGGCGTGGGCTGCAACCTGGAAGTGAAGATCAGGGACGGTCGTGTGGCCGCCATCACAGCACCCTACAATGCGGAATCGAACCAGGGTCACACCTGCTTGAAAGGCCGCTATGCCTTTCGCTTCTATGACCATCCCGAACGGCTGCGCACACCGCTCATCAGGAGGAACGGCGAACTCGTCCCCGCCACCTGGGATGAAGCCTACGACTACATCGTGGACCGCTTCGCCGAGATCGTGGAGAAGCATGGCGGAGATGCCATCGGTGGTGTCAGCAGCGCGCGCTGCCCCAACGAGGAGAACTACCTGATGCAGAAATTCTTCCGCGTGCAGGCCGGCACCAACAACATCGACAGTTGCGCGCGTGTGTGCCACAGCCCTACGGCCCTCGGCATGCAGAAGACCTTTGGCACCGGCGCGGCCACCAACAGCATCATCGACCTGGAGTACACCGACACCATCATGGTGATAGGCGCCAACCCCACCGACGCGCACCCGGTGACCGGCGCCAAGATGAAGCAGCAGATCATGAAGGGCAAGACGCTCATCGTGATCGACCCGCGCCGCACCGAACTGGCCCGCTACGCGCAGTTCCACCTGCAGCTGAAGCCTGGCACCAACGTGGCGCTGCTCAATATGTTCATGCACTATATCGTGAGCGAGGGGCTGGTGAAGCAGGACTTCATCGACACGCGCACCGAGGGTTGGGAGGATTTCAAGCGCGAGCTGCTCAGCGTGGACATCGCCGCCATGGAGCGCGAGACCGGCGTGGACCGCGAGCTGGTGCGCAAGGCCGCCATCGCCTACGCCAGCTCAGCGAACGCCATGAGCTTCCACGGCCTGGGCGTCACCGAGCATTTCCAGGGCACCTTCACCGTGATGCAGATCGCCGACATCGCCATGATGACCGGCAACATCGGCCGCCGCGGCGTGGGCGTGAACCCCCTGCGCGGACAGAACAACGTGCAGGGCGCCGCCGACATGGGCTGCCAGCCGCACCAGGGCGCCGGCTACTTCGCGGTGGACAACCCCGAGTACGCGCAACTCTACAACAACTTCTACGGCGTGGACATCCCCAGCCATGTGGGTTGGAAGATCCCCCAGATGTACGACGCCGCGATCGCCGGCAAGCTCAAGGCCATGTGGGTGTGCGGCGAGGACATGGGCCAGACCGACCCCAACACCAACCACGTACGCAAGGCCCTCGGCGCGCTCGAACTCTTCGTGGTACAGGAGCTCTTCATGACCGAGACCGCCAAGCTCGCCCACGTGGTGCTGCCCGGCGCCAGCTTCCTGGAGAAGAGCGGCACCTTCACCAACGGCGAGCGCCGCATCCAGCGCGTCAACGCCGCCGTGGAACCCGTGGAAGGCACCAAGCCCGATGGCCAGATCATCTGCGACATCATGGAGCGTTATGCCGCCAAGACCGGCCGCCGCTCCGGCAATGCCAGCGCAACGTACGATCCCGAGTGGGTGCTGGAAGAGATCAGCCGCATCGTGCCCTTCTTCAAGGGCGTGAAGTGGGACGAGCTCGGCATCAACGGCAAGCAGTGGCCCGTGGCGGCCGATGGCAGCGACACCGAGATCCTGCACATCGGCACCTTCAAGCGCGGAAAAGGGAAGTTCCATTTCAACGCCTGGGAGAAGAGCCCCGAAGTGCGCACCAACGAGCAGGACTACCCCTACATCATCACCACCAACCGCGAGCTGGAGCACTACAACTGCGGCGCCATGACGCGGCGCACCGGCAACGGCGAGATCCTCACCGAGGACGTGCTGATGATCCACCCCGACGACGCCGCCAAACACGGCATCGCCGAGGGCGACATGGTGTGCGTGGAAAGCGCGCGTGGCAAGGTGGACATCAAGGCCCGCATCACCGACGAGGTGAAGCCGGGCATCCTCAGCAGCACCTTCCACTTCCCGGAAATGATGCTGAACCTGATCACGTCGAGTGTAAGTGACAGCTTAGCGATGTGTCCGGAGTATAAAGTGGTTTCGTGCCGCATTCGAAAGGCACGCAAAACACAACTGCGCAGTGCGGGCGAAGTGGTCGCAAAAACATGAAGCTCAACCCAATGCAGGAGCGATTCACTGGTCCGCCGTACGGCGGATGCCCGGAGTACAAGGTGGTGAGCTGCAGGATCAGGAAGGCGAGGAAGGGGCATTTGAGGAAGGCGGGGGAGGTGGTGGTGAAGGCTTGACCGGATATTCGCGTTCAGTGTTCATGCAGACCATCATAGCGCTTATCCTTCTTCCAACCATAGTGGTCGGACAAACCAACCGCCTGGACTTCATCAAGCAACAAGTCGCTTCCATCGATACGGACCGTTCGCTAACTGTTGATACCGTGGACCTGGCAGTTGCTACAGGAGTATGGTTGGATGGTGGAGGTGCGATCACCTACCACTACCACGGGACCCGACTTGTCAAGATCGAAGAGGAGTACTTCCCGTCCTACGGTAGAACTCTCACGCAGTATTACTTCCATGAGGATACGCTGATGCTCATCCGCGACTTGGAGGAGAACCACCCTTGGTTGCCGAACAGTTCGCGGGTCGATCCCACGCGCTTGGTCAACCAATTTGAAGCCGCGTACTACATGTGGACCGTGGACGAGGATGTTGCACGTGAGCAGACCGGTGTGAGGATGCTTAGTGAAGTCCCGTGCGGGAATCTGGAATGGGAGCCGACGGTACAGCGGTTGCTCGACATGGCTCCCAGGGCCAAACCTGCCCGGAAATGATGCTCAACCTGATCACCAGCAGCGTGAGCGATTCACTGGTCCGCCGTACGGCGGATGCCCGGAGTACAAGGTGGTGCAGCGCAGGATCATGAGAGCTAGGACCGAAAACTTGCGGAAAGCTGGGTAGGTAGTAGAGAAGATGTACGCCATGCGCATCGTTTCACGTCAACAATTGCAAACTTGGCTTGAAGAGCACGGCTGGTTCGAAGACGGCTTCATCGCGAAGATCAGCGCACCTGATGAACCACTCCAATTGACGATCGGCTACCAGGTGAGTGGAACCATGATCGCTGGTGACCCCAAACGCACCATCGAATTCGATTTGATCCCCCAAGGTGTTTCACTCTGGAATGGACCAAGTACGGTAGATCCTGAAGACATCATCGAAAGCGTCGATATGATCGATGCTGACCTTGGTATCCAAGTCGACTTCCCCAAGGTTCATTTGGTCTGTGATGAGATCGAAGTGAGCGAACCCCGCTATATCGATACGCTCACTAAGCCATGGACCAGCAATAGGGAAGTGGACGTCTCAACGCCTGGAATTGCTCCACCCACACCGCAGTCCTGGATAGATGCCTTTCATAAGAATGGTCTGAACGTTGGGTTTCGGTATCTCGGGAGTGAGATGATCGAGCCTGAGCACGTGCCCTTCCCGGATTACAGCGGGTACTTTATCCAACACCTGGGCCGTATGTCTGAGAGTCATTACGGTCTATTTGTCTTTGCGATCTGGCCCAAGGACAACCGATGTGTGATACGCCTCCAGGATAGTCATCAATCCAGCGACCTGATGCAGGTGGCACATCGTATCATGAGCAGCTGGCAGGACCTAGAGGTACACTGTGGAAATGTGCGACTGAAGGGACAGGAGGCGACTGAATTCCTACGCACTGGTCGACTCCCTGAGCGATTGAGCAGCCTGGTCTAGCTCCATGGAAGGGCACAGGGGGCGTGCCCCCTCGCAAAGCCTCAGGGTCCGGCTTTCCGCTGCAAGTCCGCACTCGTCGTGCCTCCTCGCTTGCGGGCTTTCCGCTTCAATCCGTCACGCGGGTCGCGTTTAGCTGTCCTGCTTATCTTCGACTACTCAATTATCAAGGTCATGGGCAAGCAGGAGAAAGGCTCTACACACGTTCCATTGGCCCAGAACGGTTCTGAGCCAAGCACACCAGAGAAAGCAGGAACCCCTGCACCTGCGAAGGAGGTCTCTGTCATGGACTTGATTACAGCAATGCTTGCCGGTTATGGCGATACACCCACTGATCAAGGGAAGAAGGATTTCAAGCGGGCGTTTGCCGAGTATCTCAAGCAGGTTATTGGTCGATATCCGTGCTCAGAGAAGTACAACATTCTCATTCTCCATGACGATAGTACGCTAGTGAAGAATGATGCGGATAATATCTACAAGGCAGTTGGTGCGTTTACTGAGAATAAACCCTTGCTGCTCGTCCTATACTCACGCGGAGGATCAGTTGGCTCTGCCTATCTGATTGGTAAACTTTGTCTTGAGTATTGTAACAGCCACTTCACGGTAGTGGTGCCTCGCTTTGCTAAATCGGCCGCCACGCTCTTGTGCTGTGCCGCAAATGAAATCCACATGGGTAGCTTAAGCGAATTAGGGCCCATTGATCCCCAGATTGATGGACTTCCAGCTCTTGGACTGAAGCACGCGATTGAGCACTTGGCGGAGTTGGTGAAAACGTCTCCCGAGGCATCCGAGATGTTGGCGAAGTATATGCACCTTAGCATTCCGCCAATAAACCTCGGGTACTATGAACGAATGGTGTCTTCAGCTGCGCAGTATGCGGAAAATCTGTTGGTGACCCACTCTAGCGACTTCCATCGAGCACCCAGGGAGATTGCACACACACTGGTCTATCAGTACAAAGATCATGGCTTCGTAATTGACAAGGCTGAAGCGCTCAAAATATTCGGCCCCCAGATTATTAAGACGAACACTGAAGTTTACGACCTTGGAAATGCCATCTATGAGGCCTTAACCATGACCAAGAGTTTCTTTGAGTCGGTTCGGCATTACTTCTATCTAATAGGCTCGGTCGACTCTGAGCCCACCATAAGGAAGAAGAATTAAACCTGCTGGTCCGTAGTTCGTGGTCACTCCCCGGGTCCAACCAATGTTTGAGGGTGAGGCCGTCCATCACAAGGAACTATGCCTAGTTGTTCAATCCCAATAAAGTTGCTATCCTTGAGAGTCGCCTAGACATCCGTTCCGCAATGACTCGAGTTCTCTCTTCACACCTATTCGCATCTCTCTGCTTGTCCATGCCTTTAATGGCCTTTGCTCAGTCCGAACAAGGTAAGCGTCCGGCCAACTACCACCCGCAGTGGAGCGCTAATTTGCTAAGGGCTGCCAGTTGTATGGCAGCAGCTCGCTGAGCTTGTTGGCCTTATGCTCGGGGATGCGGGCGATGACGTCGCGCAGGTAGGCGAAGGGTT
>JBGTES010000040.1:0-32984 GCA_041747675.1 Flavobacteriales bacterium | reverse complement strand
CACGCGGATACACCGCAAGTGCAATGGTGCAGTCTTCGACATAGAGTCCCTGCCCAATGGCCAGTTCCTGCTAAGCGGTGTGCTTAGCACCTACGAAGGCAGCCCGGTTGGCCGCATCTTCCGCATCCATCCCGATGGGGAGCTGGACACCACATTCCAAACCAGCATTCACTGGGGGCAGGCATTGGGATACCTCCTACAGGAGGATGGGAAGATCTTGGCGGCCGGCCGGTTCTTGTTTCAAGACGACCCCGACACCTTGCACTTGGTACGCCTGATGCCCGATGGGCAATTGGATGCCACCTTCAACAACCATTTGCGGTCGTCGACAGAACAAGGCGGCGGGTTGTATCCATGGGTTGGCATCTATCCCATTGCATCGGACCGTCACATCGTCTTTGGCGCTTTCCGGGCGATCGACGAGCAGCCCCGTGGAGCCATTGCATTGATCGACACGGCCGGGAACCTATTGGATGACCTTTTCGCCGATGGAGGTTGCGGTACATGGAACGACCAGGGGTTGATCAAGGGCAGCATTTCGGGCATCCTCCCAGATGGCAATGGTCACTACTACATCTGGGGGAGTTACCACGGCTACGACGACGGCACCACCAACGACCCACTGCAACGCATGGTAAGCCGCCTACATGGGCTGAACGTGGGCGTGGAGGAGCAGCAGGCCTTGCCATGGCGGGTGTACCCCAACCCGGCCAGCACGCAGCTTACCGTGGCGTTGGAACAGGTGCCGTCGGGTGGCGAACTGCTGCTGCGCGATGCGCTGGGGCGCGAGGTGCTGCGCGAACGCATCACCGGGCACTACCACACCCTGGATGTGCAGGGCATGGGTGGTGGGCTGTACCTGTTGGAGTTCTGGCGCGATGGCAAGCGCCTGGCGGCGGAGAAGGTGGTGGTAGAGTAGTACCGCCGCAACGAGCAACGGCGCCCCCTGCCCGGCCGCGCTTGGTAATTTGCAGGCCATGGGGAAGCACTTCCATTTACCTGACATGAGCGAAATGGACAGTGGCGAAGTGGCCCAGCTGGAAGCACTGGTGAATGGCAAGCACGACCGCCCTGCGGTGTGGGCACAGAACATCTTGTGCTTCCACTATGGCAAGTGCCGCGCACCGCTAACGGGTGGTGAAGGCATGGCCCCGAAGGCGCTGCCATACACACCGCTGGTAGACTTGATTTCCGTGCGCCCTGACTTACGCTTGCATCCCAACCCCGCAAATGCTTGGGTGGCCATTACTTATGACCTGCTCGCTAAACCGAAAGAGGCGGAAATACTGGTCCGTGACGGACTGGGGAGAATGGTGGCCCGGTTCAAATTGCATGCGCGAGAAGGGCAACAACCGCTGGATACCCGCGAATTGGCTCCTGGCGCTTATACAGTAGAGCTGCATGACAACCGCGCACGCATGCGCACCGAAAAACTCATCGTGCGGCCGTGACACGCTCTTGCCCCATATGGCACATGACCCTGCTGGCCACCATGCTGGTGGCCGGCAGGGCATGGGCCCAAGTGCCCTTCGGTTTGGATCCGTCCTTTAGGACCATGATCGATGAACAGTACGTAAACGGGGTGGCATTCTTGCCTGATGGTGGGATATTCATCTCTGGAAGGATCAAGTTCCTTGGAGACATGAACTTCAGGGGAAGTGCCAAACTGCTGCCCAATGGTCAACGCGATCCTGATTTCCCTGGCTTTCCGCAGACCACTGGCGGAGGCAAAATAAAACCATGGAACGACCAGTTCTATGTAGGTACCAGTATGTTGGTCAGACGACTTACCGCTGAAGGATTGATCGACCCATCGTTCATTGGCATGAACACGGGACCATACTTCTCCGCGACCCAAGGCGGCGACTACCATGTCTTCCCTGATGGGCGGGTTCTGATAAGTGGGGCCCACTACTTGAGCTACCCGCAGGGGGGCTTCGTGGGCCTGCACAATCTGATCTGGTTCAGCAACGAAGGCTACCTGGACACCACCCGCATACACCGCAACAGCAACGGGGTGATCTTCGCGTTCGAGGAAACGCACGAAGGCAAATTCCTCTGCACGGGCACCATGACCAGCTACGAAGGCCAGCCCGTGAGTCGCATCTTCCGCATACACCCCGATGGGGAGTTGGATACCACCTTCCACGTGAACATAGACCACTGGGGCGAGGCCTTCGCCTTCCACACCTTGGAAGATGGGCGGATCTTGGCGGGTGGTGTTTTCAGGCAGGGTGGTGCTGAAGCGGACACCTTGTGCATGATCCGCCTTTTGCCCAATGGCGACGTGGATGCTTCATTCACCCACCTGCCTTTCGCGGCCACTTATGCGGTAACACCCCTGCCCTATGTGCTGGACATCCATCCATTGGAGGACGGGCGCCTGATCATCACAGGGCGCTTCGATCACGTGGGTGGTGAGGTTCGTGGTGGCATCGCCATGCTAAGCAGTGATGGTGAACTGCTCGACGATGCGTTCACCGGAAATGGCTGTGGTTCCTACATCTACCAAGCCACCAACACGATCTACAAGAGCCTCAGCGGGATGGTGCAAGCTCCCGATGGCAGCTACTACATCCATGGTGGATACCACGGCTACGACGACGGCAGCACCAACGACCCGATGCAACGCATGGTAAGCCGCCTGCATGGGCTGAACGTGGGGGTGCACGAGCAGCGGGCGCTGCCCTGGCGAGTGTACCCCAACCCGGCCAGCACGCAGCTTACCGTGGAGTTGGAACAGGTGCCCCCGGGTGCTGTGCTGCTGCTGCGCGATGCGCTGGGGCGTGAGGTAATGCGCGAAGGCATCACCGGGCATTACCACGTGATGCGATTGCAAGGGCTTGGCAGTGGCTTGTACCTGCTGGAGGTGCTGCAAGGCGGCAGGCACCTGGCGGCGCAAAGGGTGGTGGTGGAGTAATTCGCATCAACAAGAAACCCCGGCTTGCGGCCGGGGTTCCCACATCATGCGGATGCGCATCCTCAGTGGATGCTCAACTTCTTCTCCAGGTCCTCCAGATAGCTGCGGAACTGCTTGTCCGTCTCCGAGAGGTTGTTCACCGTGCGGCAGGCGTGCAGCACGGTGGCGTGGTCTTTTCCACCGCAGTGCGCACCGATGTTCGCCAGTGAGCTCTTGGTCATCTTCTTGGCGAAGTACATGGCGATCTGCCGGGCCTGCACCACTTCGCGCTTGCGGGTCTTGCTCTTGAGCAGCTCGATCGGCAGGTCGAAGTAGTCGCACACCACTTTTTGTATGTAGTCGATCGACACTTCGCGCGCGGTGTTCTTCACGAACTTGTCGATCATCTGCTTCGCCAGTTCCAGCGTCACCGCCTTCTTGTTCAGCGAGCTCTGCGCGATGAGGCTGATCATGGCACCTTCCAGTTCGCGGATGTTGGTGGTGATGCTGTAAGCCAGGTATTCGACCACTTCCTTGGGCAGGTCGATGCCCTCGGAGTACATCTTCTTCTCCAGGATGGCGATGCGTGTCTCCAGGCCGGGTGTCTGCAGGTCGGCGCTCAGGCCCCACTTGAAGCGGGAGAGCAGACGCTGCTCCATGCCGGCCATCTCCACCGGTGCCTTGTCGCTGGTGATCACCAGCTGCTTGCCACTTTGGTGCAGGGCGTTGAACACATGGAAGAACACATCCTGTGTCTTCTCCTTGCCGGCGAGGAACTGCACGTCGTCGATGATCAGCACATCCATCATCTGGTAGAACTGGCTGAAGTCGCCCACGGTATTGTTCTTCACCGCTTCGATGAACTGCTGGGTGAACTTCTCCGCCGGCACATAGAGGATGGTCTTGTCCGGGTGGTGCTTCTTGATCTCGATGCCGATGGCATGCACGAGGTGTGTCTTGCCCAGACCGACCCCGCCGTAGACGAGCAACGGATTGAAGGCGGTGCCGCCGGGCTTCTGGGCCACGGCGTAACCTGCACTGCGTGCCAATCGGTTGCAGTCCCCTTCGATGAAGTTGTCGAAGGAGTAGTTGGGGTTGAGGTGGCTCTCGATCTTGATCTTGCGCAGGCCGGGGATGATGAACGGATTCTTGATCGGGCTGTTGGCCACATCGATCGGGAGGCTCACGGCGGGGTTCCGCACATCGCGCGCATTGCTCGTGGGCACCTTCACGGTGTATGGGTGGGCGCTCTGGAAGCCGTTCTCCATGATGATGGAGTACTCCAGACGCCCTTCATTCCCCAATTCCTTCTTGATGATCTTCTTCAGAAGCCCGATGTAATGTTCTTCCAGCCATTCATAGAAGAACTGCGAAGGCACCTGGATGGTGAGCACGGATTCCTGCAGCTTCAGAGCCTTGATCGGCTCGAACCAGGTTTTGAAACTCTGCTGGCTGACATTGTCCTTGATCACACCAAGACACCGTTCCCAGATCTTCTCGTGGTCCTTCTTCATGGATGGGTCAGCGAGTTGATGGGTTCGTGGCGAGTGGCGGGTGCCGTTCCGGAAGCGTCATCGTGGCGGAGGTGATCGCTTTGGAGCGGGGGGCAAATATGTGGGCAAGAAAGTGAAAAAAAAACGTGGGGGTCACTTGACGGCAAGGAAAATTTTACTTGAAAGATGTTCCGGCGTAGGCTTGCTGTACCGCTTGACCGGCGCGGGTTTCCGGAGGGCTGCGCGTTGTGCGCCGCGTTGTGGTTGCAGTTCGTCCCTACGGCATCATTCAACGATCGGCGAGGTGGGGAAGTGACATGCATGATGCCGGGCTAGGGCCTCGAAGGTACGCGCGAACGCTCCCACGGGCAACAGGTATCTGTAGGTCGTGCAGGACTATCTTCAGGCCCGATGTTCACCCATGATACGAAGCTGCGTGTGCGCTACGGCGAGACCGATCAGATGGGCTTCGTGTACTACGGTGACTATGCGGAGTACTTCGAGGTGGGCCGCGTGGAAGCCTTGCGGGGTCTGGGTTTTCCGTATCGTCGTCTGGAGGAGGAGGGCGTGCTGTTGCCTGTGTTGGAGTTGCATGTGCGCTACCACGCTCCGGCGCATTATGATGATGAGATCACCGTGCGCACCACGATCCGTGAACTGCCAACGGCGCGCATCACATTCCATTACGAATTGTTCGGACCGGATGATACGCTCCTCACCGAGGCCGCCACCACACTGGTCTTCATGGAGCGCGCGACGATGCGCCCACGCCGTGCGCCACAAGCACTGTTGGAAACGCTCGCCCCCTATTTCGCGTTGTGACGAACAGCGGTGATCCCCTGTGCGCGCCATTCATCAAGCAGTTGTTCCACGGAACCGCGCGGCAGGGAAAGCAGAAGTTCACATCTCGCACCGAACGCACTCTCTACGATCTCACCACCGCAGCCGGTCACCACATTGCGCACCGCCTCCAGTTGTGCATGATCGCACACCAAGCGCACCGCTTCGCATGCGACGTGCTCCACCTGCGCCGCATCATCCAGAGCCATCTGCGCGGCTTCTCCATATGCCTTCACCAGCCCCGCCTTGCCCAGTAAAGTGCCACCGAAGTAGCGCACCACGATCACACCACACCAGGTGAGCCCCGCCTGTTGGATGCGGTTGAGGATCGGCTTGCCGGCCGTGCCACTGGGCTCGCCGGCATCATTCGCGCGGTGCCTTTCCCCGTCATCACCCAGCACCCAGGCGTAACAGAAGTGTCGCGCACCATGGTGCTCGTTCTTGAAGATCCGCATCCGCTCCTTGAAGGCGTCCTCATCGGGCAATGGGAAGGCGATGACGATGAAGCGGCTCGCTTTCTCGCGCAATTTGCCATGGCCTACGGAGGCGAGCGTACGATGTCGATCGGGACTCATGCAGGGAGTGCCTGAATGATCAGTATCAGCGCGAGTACAGAGCAGGCGATGCCCACATACTGCACACGCCGCGGACGTTCACGGAAGACCAGCATGGAAAGCCCGGTGCTGAAGAGGATCACCACGATGTTGACCAGGGGATACACGCTGCTGCTGGGCATGTCGCCGTACGCCAGCGCCTGCACCACGAAGTAGAGGGCGGCGAAGTTGACCAACCCAAGCACGACGCCGCCGATCCATACACCCGGCGAGGAGAAGGCAATGCGATGCTTACCTGCGGTGGCCCAGACCGCACCCAGCACACCGGCGCAACCGAACACCAGCGTGGGGAACACCGCCTCCATTTCCGTGGTGAGGTGCATGCGTTGCACCCAGTTGATGGTGATGTCGATCACCGCGTTGCCAAGGAAGAGCAGGGTGGGCAGCACCCAGATCCCGCGCAGCGCCGCGCGGTCCGGCGACCAGGAGGAAAGTACCACACCTGCAATGGCCAGCACGATACCGGCCCAGCCGATCACACCGGTGCGTTCCGCATAGAGGTACATCGCGGCGAGCACAGTGAGCACCAGGCTCATCTTGCTGGCTACCACGGTGGCAGCCACGCCCACGCGTTGCGACGAAACACCGGTAAGGTAGAAGATGGTGATGAACAGCACACCGAGCACCACGCAGGGAAGGAAGATCACCTCCAGGTCCGTTGCCAGCCATGGGGGAGCCACGATCGATCCGCAGAGGAACGCTGCGAAGTAGTTCACCACGATGGCGGGGAGCAGTGCGACATTCCGCCGCTCGAAGACCTTGAATAGCAGGAAGAGCACGGCCATGAAAAAGGCGGCTGCGATCACCAGGGCCATGCGGGGTCGGGTTCTCGCCGGATCGCAGGTGAAGCGTTATTCACATGGAATGCGATACGGTCGGTGTCGTGCTCAATGTACCGGAAGGCGGGTGTAGAAAGATCAGGAGCCGGTGTGCCATGGCCGAAGATCGGTGTACCATGGATGACGCGTGCCTCGTCCCAGGATCCGCGTTCGATGAATGCGCGCAGGAGCCGGGCGCCGCCCTCCACCAACACGGAGCGCACCCTCCGGCGGTGCAGTTCCGCCAGCACCAAAGCCAGCGGATCACCGTCCAGTCCGGCGGTGCTTTGTTCCACAGGAAGCGCGGGACGTGGTGTGGCGGTGAAGAGCAGGGTGGGGGTGCTGCCGTCGTACACCTTCGACCGATCGGGTGTGATGGCCGTGCGGTCCAATATCACACGAAGTGGCGAACGTCCCGGCACGTGGCGAACAGTGAGTGAGGGATCGTCATGCATTACGGTGCGGCCGCCTACCAGAATGGCCTGCTCATCGCTGCGCCATTGGTGCACCAGCACATCCGTGGCTGGTGTGCTGATGCGTTGCACACCGCGATCCGCTCTCGGCCCTCGGTCCAAAAAGCCATCCGCAGAACGTGCCCACTTAAGTATGATGTATGGACGGCCCTGTTCAACTGAAGTAAGGAAGCGGCGGTTGGACCAGCGCGCTTCGTCCTCCGCCACACCGAGGGTCACTTTCACACCTGCCTCACGCAGCCGCACAATGCCACGACCGGAAACCTCCGGAAATGGATCCTCCTGCGCGATCACCACATGCTTCACTCCACGTTCGATCAGCATGTCGGCGCAGGGCGGGGTTTTGCCCTGGTGGCTGCAAGGCTCCAATGACACATATAGTATGGTATCCTCCGGCAGGGGATCATCACCGAAAGAACGCAGGCAGGCGACCTCGGCATGTGACCCGCCAAAGGCCTGGTGCCAGCCCTCCGCCAGGATGCGGCCCTGCCATACCAGCACGGCGCCCACCATTGGATTGGGCGCCACGGCACCCCCGCCCAGGCGGGCCAGTGCGAGGGCGCGGCGCATATAGGTGTTGTGACCGTGCATCGAGCTCGGCGGCAAAGGTCAGCGATCGGAGCCGCTACTTTTGCGATCCGCATGCGCACTGCCGACAACCGCGTCGATACGATCCTTTCGCTTTACGGCAGCAGCCTCGCTGGCCGCTATCCTGCAGGCGAGGTGCGTGCCATCGTCCGGGCGGTCTTCCACCACCAACTGGGCTGGGACACCGCACAACTGGAGCTGCGGCGCGACGCCCACCTGAGCGAGAGCGAACTGCTGCGCGTCTACGATCCGCTGCAACGCCTGCGGGCGGGCGAACCTCTGCAGTACGTGTTGGGCCTTGTGCATTTCCACGGACTCGATCTGAAGGTGGGCCCCGGCGTGTTGATCCCCCGTCCAGAAACGGAGGAAATGGTGGATCGCATCATCCATCAGGGAATGGTGCCCAAGGTCATCACGGATATCGGCACAGGCAGCGGTTGCATCGCACTGGCACTGAAACGCGCCTTCCCACAAGCGCAGGTCCATGGCATCGATGTATCCACCGAGGCCCTGGCCATCGCACGCCGCAACGCGGAGCGGAACGGACTTGAAGCGGAGTGGCATCATGCCGATGTGCTCGACGCGGCGTTCACGATACCACCTGGGACCGACCTGATCGTCAGCAACCCGCCCTATGTACCACGCGGCGAGAAGACTGAAATGAGTGAACATGTCCACGCCCATGAGCCCGATCTCGCGCTTTTCGTGGATGATGATGATCCGCTGCGCTTCCACCGGGTCATCGGAGTGCTCGCATACCAGGCGCTACCACCTGCCGGGCAGCTTTGGTTCGAAGGACATAAGCGCCACGCTCATGCCGTGGGTGATCTGTTGCACGGCCTCGGTTTCGCGGAGGTGAATGTGATGGACGACTTGGGCGGACTTCCCCGTTTCATCCACGCCGTGCGACCATGATGCGGCGGTGGACCATAGCACTGTTGAGTGTACTGACCATGTCGATGGCCGTGCAGGCACGATCGGATGTGGATGCCCCGGAAGACACTGTGGGCACCAAGGCCTACCGCATCCTGTTCAACTTCGATTTTCGCCGCACGTTCGTGAACGCTGAACCGGTGCGGTTCTACGGCTTTCGCATTGGTGCACAACGCGGCATGGACATCGTGGCCCTTGGCTTCTATGGCCTGGGTGATCCTTACCTGCGGAAGGACGTGGAACTGGAGGGTCTGGGCCCACGCGATCTCAACACGAACTTCGACTACGTGTGCCTCACGTATGAGCGTCTCTTGCGCGATGTGAGAAGATGGCAGGTGGGGGTTCCTCTCTCGATCGGATTGGGTAATTACAACACCAGTTATATGGACAGTGCCGGGGTGTTCCGCGCGTGGAGCACCAATGAACTGGTGCCGCTGGAGGCCTCATTGCATGTGGACTACAATGTGACGTGGTGGGCATTCATCGGCGTAGGGGGCGGCTACCGGCATGTGCTGGCGGCCGATCGTGATATCACCATCTCCCTGAGCGACTGGACCTATTACTTCAAGGTGGGATTGCGCTTTGGCGAGATCGTCAAGCGGGCCCGCAAGGAAATACGCAGGGACGATGACACGTGAGGAAGCCGCACAGCGTATCCGGGAGCTCAGCACCGAGCTGGAGTACCACAACCACCGGTACTATGTGCTGGCCGCGCCCGAGATCGGCGACCAGCAGTTCGACTTCCTGCTGAAGGAACTCGAACAGCTCGAGGCACGCCACCCAGACCTGGCCGACCCAAACAGTCCCACGCAGCGGGTGGGCGGCGACATCACCAAGCGCTTCCCCACCGTGGCGCACCGCTGGCCCATGCTTTCACTCAGCAATTCGTACAGTCGTGAGGAGGTGGAGGAATTCGTGGCGCGTGTGGAGAAGGCGATCGGCGCCACCACCTATGTGATGGAACTGAAGTATGACGGTGTGGCCATCAGCCTTACCTACGAGGAGGGACGGCTGGTGCGCGGTGTAACGCGTGGTGATGGCGAGAAGGGCGAGGAGATCACCAACAACGTGCGCACCGTGCGGGCCATACCACTGGTCTTGCAAGGCGAAGGGTGGCCCGCTGTGCTGGAAGTGCGGGGCGAGGTGGTCTTCACCCGTGCCAACTTCGAGAAGCTCAACGCGATGCGGGAGGCGGCAGGGGAGGAACTCTACGCGAACCCACGCAATACGGCCGCCGGCACACTGAAATTGCAGGACCCCAAGGAGGTGGCGCGGCGTGGGCTCAACAACTACATATATGGTGTGCAGGGTGACGGACTGCCATCACGCAGCCATTACGAGAACATCCGCCTGGCGGGTACCTGGGGTTTCCGCGTGCCCGATCCCGCGAAGACCATGATCGGCAGGGCGACCGATGTAAGGGGCATCATGGCCTTCATCGACCACTGGGACACGCAGCGCCACATCCTCGATGTCGACATCGATGGTGTGGTGATCAAGGTGGACGATCTTGATGTGCAGGAAGAACTGGGCCTCACCGCAAAAAGTCCGCGTTGGGCCATCGCTTATAAGTTCGCTGCCGAGCAGGCTGTGACACGATTGAACGATGTGACCTATCAAGTGGGTCGTACCGGTGCGATCACCCCGGTGGCCGGGTTGGAACCTGTGCAGCTCGCGGGCACCACCGTGAAGCGTGCCAGTTTGCACAACGCCGACCAGATCGCCAGGCTCGATCTTCATCTCGGTGATCTGGTGAATGTGGAGAAGGGCGGGGAGGTCATCCCGAAGATCACCGGCGTGGTGCTGGAGCAGCGGCCGCAGGATGCCCTGCCGGTGCGCTTCCCGGAGGCATGCCCCGAATGCGGCACACCGTTGATACGCCTCGACGGAGAGGCGCAACATTACTGTCCCAACGCACACCAATGCCCGCCGCAGATCACGCGGCGCATCGAACATTTCGTTTCACGCAAGGCCATGGACATTGAAGGTCTCGGTGGCGAAACGGTGGAAGAACTATTCCTTGCCGGCCTGATCCGGGACGTGGCCGATCTCTACGACTTGCGCAAGGAACAATTGCTCGCGTTGGGCAAGGGCTGGGGTGAGAAGAGCGCTGACCAGGTGCTGGCGGGTGTCGCAGCGAGCCGTTCGGTACCCTTCGAGCGGGTGCTGTTCGCCATTGGCATCCGGCATGTGGGGGAGACCGTGGCCAGGAAGATCGCCCGTGCCGTGGGCGACATCGACCGGCTGGCTGCCATGATCAGGGAGGAACTTACGGCGCTGGACGAGGTCGGCCCGGTGATCGCCGAGAGTATCGTGGATCACTTCGCCGTTCCGGGGAACCGCGCCATCATCGAACGGCTACGCACCCATGGCCTGCGCATGGCCCTCGACCCGGCGGAGGTCCGTATCACCGGCGACAAGCTGAAAGGTCTCACCTTCGTGGTCTCGGGTGTTTTCCGCAATTTCAGCCGCGACGGTATCAAGGAGGCCATCGAAATGCATGGGGGCAAGGTGTCAGGTTCCATTTCCAGCAAGACCAGCTATGTGCTGGCCGGTGCGGATATGGGGCCAGCGAAGCGGGAGAAGGCGGAACAACTGGGGGTGGCAGTGATCGATGAGGACGCATTCAACGCGATGATCGAAGGATGAAATTGTTCGACCGCATCAAGGAATGGCTGGGCATACGCCGGTTGCTGCGTGAACTGCCTGCGGAGCGCAAACCCATCGCGCGCAACCTGGGGATGGCGCGCAAGGTGGCCATCGTGTACCTGGTGGAGGATGAGACCACCCACAACCACGTGCGCAACTACGTCAAACGCATCAAGGAGGAACTGGGCATCAACAACATCATGGCACTGGGCTATTCGGACGAAAAGGCCATGCCCCACTTCCTGCACGCCAGGCTCAACTTCGACGCCATCTGCCAGAAGGATCTCAACTGGTACCGCATCCCGCAGGGCAACACAGTGAAGAACTTCATGACCGAGGAGTACGAGATCCTGATCGACCTCACACTCCAGGACCGGCTGCCGATCCAATACATCATGGCGGGCAGCAGGGCACGTTTCAAGGTGGGCCGCTTCAGTGAGAGCAACAAGCGCATCCTCGATATGATGATCGACATGGCCGGCTCCCAAAGCCTGCCCCAGCTGATCCAGCAGATCCATCACTACCTGATGATGGTCAACGCGAAACCCGAACCCTCCCTCAACTGACCCTGCCCCCGGCGGCAACAACTACCATGGACCAACGCTTCCGCGGCCTCGGCGTCGCGCTTGTCACACCATTCCGCCCCAACGGCGGCATCGACTATGCCGGACTGGAGAAACTGATCGAGCACCAGATCGCTGGTGGTGTGGACTATGTGGTGACGATGGGTACCACCGGGGAGAGTGTGACCCTCACCACGGCCGAGAAACACGAGTTGCTGGCGCAGACCATTGGCTTCGTGCGCAACCGCATCCCCGTAGTGCTGGGTGTGGGTGGCAACAACACCGCCGGGGTCATCGAAGCGCTGAACAGTTTCAACATGGACGGGGTGGATGCCATCCTCAGTGTCAGTCCATACTACAACAAGCCCACACAGGAAGGGATCTACCAGCACTACAAGGCCATCGCGCAAGCCAGCCTGCGGCCCATCATCCTATACAATGTGCCCGGCCGTACCGGAAGCAACATGGCCGCAGAGACCACGCTTCGGCTGGCCAGGGACTTCAAGAACATCATCGCCATCAAGGAGGCAAGCGCCAATCTGGACCAGATGGGTCGCATCCTCAAGCACCGCCCCAAGGACTTCATGCTCATCAGCGGCGATGATGCGCTCACACTACCCATCATCGCCCTCGGCGGTGAAGGCGTGATCAGCGTGGTGGGCAATGCGCTTCCGAAGGAGTTCAGCACCTTGGTACACGCGGCGCTGAAGGGTGATCTCGCCACCGCCCGCCGCGAACATCTGCGCTTGATCGAAGTGATCGACCTGCTCTTCGCGGAAGGCAATCCCGGCGGCATCAAGCATGTGCTGAAGGTGCTCGGCGTCTGCGGCGACACCCTGCGCCTGCCGCTGGTGAACATCAGCGAAGCCACGGCCAGCAAGCTGTACAAGGCGCTGGCGGATGCGGAGGTGGTGAAGTTGTAATATTGATCGGGGCCGGACATTCGCCACGCCGTGGCGAATTTCCGGCCACCTACCATTCCCACAGCGCGCTCAGCGGCACCGCGTGGATGTCCTTGGCGAAGGGTGTGATCCCCAGACCCGGATGCAACAGGATGCCGCGTAACCACTTGCTCCCAGCCGCTTCACGCAGGTCCTTCAGTCCGGCCACATCGCCGCTGCCCACCGCCATGGCGGCCTTCACTTCGATGCCTACGATGCGGCCCTTTGCGTCCTCCAGCACGATGTCCACTTCGCGTCCGCCTTCGGTGCGGTAGTGGAAGAGGTTCACCCGGGTCTTGCTCCAGCCGGCGATCTTCCGCAGTTCGTTCACCACGAAGGTCTCCAGCAACGGGCCGAACGAAGGCGCGGCCAGGAGTTGGGCCGCTGTATCGATCCCCGCGAGGTGTGCCGCGAAGCCGCTGTCGGCCAGGTGCAGCTTGGGGGCCTTCACCAGCCGTCTGCCCCGGTGGGTGCTCCAGGCGTTCAAGGGGGTGCTGAGGAAGGTGGCTTCCAACAGGACCATGTAGCGGCGCAAGGTGCTGTGCGGAATATCCAGCGTACGCGACAGGTCTGCCAGGTTCAGCAGCCCGCTGCTGCGCAAGGCCAGAGCCTGCAAAAGCCGGGGCAGGTCGGTGAGCCCCGCGATGTTGCTGATGTCCCGCACGTCGCGTTGCAGGATGCTGGTGATGTAGGCGCCGTACCACGCACCACGCCGTGCCGCATCCTTGCGTGTCATCACTTCCGGATAGCCGCCTCCGGTGACCAGGCCTGCCAGTTGCTTCCGTTCCAGGATGGTGGGCTGCCCCATGTTCGGCTTGGCAGTGAAGGCCTTGTCGATGAAGGCGCTCTTCCGGCCATGTAGTTCGTCCTGTGCGAAAGGGTGCAGGGCGAGGATCTCCATTCTGCCGGCAAGTGAATCGCCGAGCTTGGGCAGTACCAGCACATTGGCGCTGCCGGTCAGCAGGAAGCGGCCGGGTTTGCGGTCTCGGTCCACCGATGCCTTGATGGCCCGGAAGATGTTCGGCGCGTTCTGCACCTCGTCGATCACCGCCAGCTTGCCCAAGCCTTGGATGAACGCCGGCGGATCGGCCAAAGCCGCTTCCAGGGTCGGGTGGTCGTCCAGGGTCACGTAGGTGGCGCCACGCGCTTTCGCGATGGCCTTCACCATGGTCGTCTTGCCGGTCTGCCGCGCACCGTTGATCAGCACCACGGGGGTGTCCTTCAATGCGATGTCCACGGCATGCCGCATGTTCCGCATCCTTTCCATTTCACGAAGGTAGATCCGATGTACGGAATATCGCCACCATGTGGCCGGAAATTCGCCACGCCATGGCGAAATTCCGGCCACATGAAATGTGCTTCCGGGAGTTGCATGATGCGTCTGGCCCGCATTCATGCTACATTTCCCTCCGCATGGACTTCCTCGCCCTCGACTTCGAAACAGCCACCCCCCAACCCGACAGCCCGTGCGAGTTGGGCATCGCCGTGGTGCGTGGCGGGGTGGTGCGCGAGGTGCGCAACTGGCTGATCAAGCCGCCACAGTGGCCCTGGTTCAGTCGCTTCAACATCGCCGTGCATGGCATCACACCGGAGCAGGTGTCCGATGCCCCGCGCTGGCGCGATATCTGGGACGAGGTGGCGGACCTTCTGCATGGGAACACCGTGGTGGCGCACAATGCCGCGTTCGACATGTCCGTGCTGCGCAGCACGCTCGCCAGCCATCAACTGCCACATCCCACCTTCCAGTACTTCTGCAGCGTCAGCCTGGCACGGCGTATCTGGCCGGGTCATCGTTCATACGGCCTGGGTCCTTTGTGTGCCTTGCATGGCATCCCGCTCCAGCACCACCGCGCAGGCAACGATGCCCATGCCACGGCCGAATTGGTGTTGCGCGCCACGGATCGGCGACCAGTCTTCGACATCACGCAGTTCCTGATCGAGTCCGGGGTGAAGATCGGCGCGTTCTACCCGGAAGGGCATCGTACCCCAGGTGGCAAGGTGGTCGCTGCGATGCGGTAGGTGCGAGTGGAGGACCTTCACCGATCAAGGCGCACCCGGCCATCAGTCCTCCAACGACACATACATCTTCCTGATCCGCATCAGCGGACCCGGGCAGTGTGTGCCGTGGCAATTCGCACAACTCTGCACCAGGGCGTTGTACAGCCGTGGGTGATCAGCCTCAGCCCCGGTGTAGAGCATGTCGAGCTTCATCAGATAGTCCTTGCCGAAGGTGGGGTAGGTGATGGGGTCGATATGCATACCCTCGGTGGGCGTGGCGGTGAAGAGCTTGGCGAACTCCACCGGGTAGGCTGGCAGATCGTCGCCGCGTGCCATCGTTGCTTTCACGCTGTCCAAATGAGCGGCCATGGCACGCATGAGAAGCGCGAGTTCACTTGCGTCGTCGGGGTCCTGCGTTGCCAAGGGCGCGGGGTCGGACTGGCGGGCGAAGCAGCCCGCCATGGCCACCAGGAGCAGGAGCACGGTGTAGCGGGTGGATCGTGGCATGATGCCGCAAAGTAACAGAACGAGCACGGCCTGCCACGATGGCGGGCCCGAACCACGGGCTAGAAAATTGACCATCTTCGGGCGGTGCGTACCGACCCACAACTTCCCGAACCGATCCCCACCGAGCGCTCGCGCCTGGTGACCGCCGCCATCCTGCCCGCACTGGCCGTGCTATTGCTATGGGCGGTGTATCTGTTGGACCGGGGATTCGACCTGGACCTTTTCCGTTTCGGGGTCTTGCCGCGATCCGTCAGCGGCCTGGTGGGCATTCTCTTCTCGCCCTTCATCCACGGCGATGCGGAGCACGTTTTCAACAACTCGGTGCCGGTGCTGATGCTGGGCTGGAGCCTGATGTATTTCTACCCGCGCATCGCGCTCCGCGTGGTGCTCGTCACGTGGCTGGTAAGCGGGATCTGGGTGTGGATCAGCGCGCGCGGCAACTATCACATAGGCGCCAGCGGAGTGGTCTACGGTCTCGCTGCCTTCCTCTTCCTCAGCGGCGTGCTTCGAAGGCAGCGTACCCTCATGGCCGTTTCGCTGCTGGTGGTCTTCCTCTATGGCGGACTGGTGTGGGGGGTCTTTCCCATCGTGCCACGCGTGAGTTGGGAGAGCCACCTCTGGGGTGCGGTGGCCGGGGTGCTCATGGCCGTGCTCTACCGCAAGGTGCCCCCGGCCGTGCAGGATCCCGTACGTCCTCCGGAGGATGACGAAGAGGAGGAGGACGATGAAGATCCCGGGGCGGCGATCAACAGGCCACAGCGCACAACGCCGCTACGCATCGTGTACCATTTGGATCCTGGCGATGAGATGGACGACGAGGAGCATGCCTTTCGCCGTGATCTTTCCAGGGGTGGCCAGGTGATCGACCCGGATCGTATGTCCGATACCTGGTTCGACGACGTGGAGCCCCGCTACTGATGGCGGTCATCCGCTGATAACTTGGTTGAGCCTTGCTTTGTGACCGTCATGCCGGCCATCGAATATCATCACCTTTCCGTTGAGGATGCGCTTTCCGCGTTGAATGCCAATGCTGATGGCCTCAACGACGCGGAAGTCAGCGATCTCCGGGCGCGCCATGGCCCCAACGTCATCCCTGAGGCCGGTAAGCGCCACTGGTCCTTCCTGCTCCTGAAGCAGTTCAAGAGCCTGTTGATCCTCATCCTGGCCATCGCCGCTTTCATCTCCTGGCTCACCGATCACACGGTGGACATGTGGGTGATCATCGCGATCATCATCATCAACGCCGCCATCGGCTTCTTCCAGGAGTATCGCGCGGAGAAGGCGGTGGATGCGCTGCGTGATATGCTCTCCCCAACGGCCAGGGTGCGTCGTGATGGACGGCTGCGCAGCATACCCGCCAGTGAGGTGGTGCCAGGCGACATCATCATTCTGGAGGAAGGCGACCAGATCCCCGCGGATGCGCGGCTGCTGGAAGGCAAGGACCTGCGATGCATCGAAGCGGCGCTTACCGGTGAGTCGGTGCCCGTGGGCAAGCGCACCGATCCGCTGCCCAGGGAGACCGGAATGGCCGACCGCAAGAACATGTTGTGGAAGAGCACGCATGTGGCGGGTGGCAGCGCTGTAGCCTTGGTGACCGCCACCGGACTGGCCACCCAGATCGGCCGCATCGCGGGCTCGCTCACAAAGATCACGGAGATAAAGAGCCACTTCCGGGAGAAGACCGACAAGCTGGCACGGCAAATGGCCGTCTTCGCCGTACTCAGCGCAGCATCGCTCTTCGCCATGGGCTACTTCCTGCACAGCATGGAGGTGGATGAACTGCTGCTGGTATCCATCGCCGCGCTCGTGTCGGCCATTCCCGAAGGACTGCCCGCCGTGCTCACCATCGTGCTGGCGGTGGGTGCGCACCGCATGGCCAAGCGCAAGGCCATCATCCGCGAATTCACCGCCACCGAAACACTGGGCGCAGTGAGCGTGATCCTTACCGACAAGACCGGCACCCTCACCCAGAACGTGCTCACCGTGGAACGCGTGGCGATCCCCGATGGGCCCGAGCGCCACGTCACCGGAAGTGGGTGGTCGCCCATCGGCAACGTGATGGAGGGCGACGAGGTGCTGGAAGGGGAAGAGCTTGCCGATATGGAACCGCTGCTGCGCGTGGCGGCGCTGTGCAACAACGCTCAGGTGCAGCACGACAAGGCGAAAGACAACTACGTGCTTGTGGGCGACCCCACCGAGGGTGCACTGCTCGTGCTCTCGCGCAAGGCCGATGGAATTGAACGCCATAAGGAATGGGAGCGGTTGGATGACCTGCCCTTCAACAGCGACCTGAAACTGCGCGCCACATTGGTGCAACGCGAGGGGAAGCGACAACTCCTGGTGGTGGGCGCTCCGGAAAAAGTACTCGCCCTTTGCGACAACTCCTGGAACGGGAAGGAGGCGGTGCCGATGGACGATACCCGCCGCGCCGCCGTGCATGAACGTATCGAAGACTGGAGCGGCAAGGCCTACCGCGTGATCGCCCTGGCCTTCCGCGATGCCGGGGAAGAGGCCATTGACAAGGAGCGGATCACCGGACTCACCATGGCCGGCCTCACCGGCATGATCGATCCGCCGCGCGAGGATGTTCCCGCCGCAGTGGAAGCCTGCCATGGCGCGGGCATCCGCGTGATCATGGCCACGGGCGACCACATCAACACGGCGGTGGCCATTGGCCGTGCCATCGGCATCATCCGCAAGGATGTGAAACCCGGTGCCGCGCTGGCCCTGAACGAGCAGCAACTGGACAAGCTCGACGAAGCCGAGTTCGACCGCGCCGTGCGGGAGGTGAACGTCTTCGCACGTCTCACCCCGGCCATGAAGCTGCGCATCGCCGAACGTCTCCAACACATGGGCGAGCTGGTGGCCATGACCGGCGACGGCGTGAACGATGCCCCCGCGCTGAAACAGGCCGATGTGGGCATCGCCATGGGCATCATGGGTACCGACGTGGCGCGCGGTTCGGCGCAGGTGGTGCTGGCAGATGACAACTTCACCAGTATCGTTCACGCCGTGGAGGAGGGCCGCATCGTGTTCACCAACGCGCGGCAGACCAGCTTCTACCTGCTCACCACCAACTTCGCCGAGATCACCACTTTGCTCAGCACCGTGGCCATGGGCCTGCCCATCCCGCTCACTGCCACGCAGATCCTCTGGCTGAACCTGGTCACTGACGGCCTGTGCGACAAGGCGCTCGCTGTGGAGCAGGGCCACGGCGATGTGCTGGGCCGGAAACCGCTGAAGCGCGGCGAGAGCATCCTCACCAGCGAGGTGGTGCCCTTCGTGCTGATGACCGCCGTGCTCATGGCCGTGCTGGCGATCATCGCTTTCAAGTTCTTCCTGCCGCAGGGCGTGGAGAAGGCGCGCACCGCCGCCTTCGTCGTCATGGCCTTCTCGCAGCTCTACAACGCCTACAACCTGCGTTCGCTGAAGCGCTCCATCTTCCGCATCGGTATCTTCAGCAACAAATGGTTCAACTGGGCCATCGTGGTGTCGGTGATCATCCAGGTTTCCATCATCGAGATCCCATTCCTACAGGACCTTTTCCACTTCAAGACGCTTGACTTCCTGGAATTCGTCGTGCTGGCATTGGCCGGGTCATTGATCCTGGTGGCGGGGGAGGTGTTCAAGTATATGCGGCAGAATTTGGCGGGGAGGTAGTTAAGAGTTGAGGGGGTTGAGGGGTTGGAGGTTGGCGGCAGCAAGCGATGGCTAAGGGAAGTGAGGTCGTAGTGCTTCACGACCCTCCGGCTTGGGTATTCGGTGTATTTGAGTGGACAATCACTTCGGGCTATTGGTTGAGAAGTACTTTCACGCGTGCAGCTCTGACTGTATGACATCGGGAGTATTGATCTTAAGATGAACGGATTGCCGGATCCAATAAGGATGTTGTTCTACAGGACCCTTCACGGCGATGTGCCGATCGCTGAGTTCGAGCAATGGTTATATGCGGATACGGAGCTCGAGCGCCTAATGGCCTCGGATGACTATTTGGAATTGATATCGATCTCATTCAAGAAAGATGATTCACGGGATCAACTATCCAAACTGTTGCGCAGGCACATCGATGTCGGTGCCTATGAAACCTGGAAGCTGATGGGCGTGCTACGGGACGCGAAGGGTCGGGATGACGCACAAGCAAAGGCCATTGCCGAGTTCTATGACTTGTATTGCAGGGGGTATTGGTTCCTCCAGGATCTGGGGCTCACCTTCGGTTTGAGGGTTGATTGCCCGAGACCCTCTTCAACATCAAATGTAGCATGGGACCAGTTGCCGAAAGAGGAAAGGCGGTCGATCCTCGAAGGATTTCAGCCTGACTTGGATAACGCTATTGACCGGGTAGTTGGCTGGCTCGAAGCAAAGAAGATCGTCCTGACTGGAGCTCAGGACGACTTGGGTCATTATGGGTTCATTGATAACCGCAGCGAGGAGGAGAAACGGTCGGCGTTCTTTGAGCAAGTATCGAATGACCCGATCTCCGGGGTTTCGATCAGCAGGAACACACTGTGGGATAGGGATCAGGACAAGCCTTGGTGGAAGTTCTGGTAGGCAGTCGGCCACTCCGCTCGGTTGCGTTCCATGCCGCCTCGGCTTCGACGATCCTTTTTCACGTCAACACCCCCAACGCACTGCTCGTCGCCACGTTCGGGCTATCCGGGTTGATGTCCAACGTCCTTGTCTTGGGGATGACCACAAGGTCCATGTCCTCCATGGGGATGGCACCCATCAGGACCTGATCTCCAAGCACCAACGCGCCTACAAAGCCCACCCGGTTCTTGAAGCGGATCTCGATCGGCCCCACGTAGGGCACCAGCTTGCGGCTTCCATCCGCGAGAGTCACCTCTTTTTCATCGATGGCTTCCAATTTCAATTGGATCTGGATGTGTTCGGGGATGCACAAATGAACGGCTCCAGTATCCACCAACGCATCCACTGGCACCGGTGCCAGGTCCGGCAAACGCGGATTCTTCAGGATCAAATGGCTGTTGACAATTCCCATACAACGAAGGTATATGAAGTGAACCCGACCTTCGCCATGGCTGTGGAACACGACAGCAGATGAAACTCGATGACCTACCTCCCCCCACACGAAGCCCTCTCCCTCGTCAAACCCGGCGACCGCGTCTTCGTCCATGGCAGCGCGGCCACACCGCTCACCTTGCTCCATGCGCTCTTTGATCGTGCATCGGAACTCCGCGATGTGGAGATCATCAGCATCAGCACCCTCGGCGACATCGGCCTGGACAAGCCCGGCGTGACGGAGGCCTTCTTCATCAACTCCCTCTTCGTGTCGGCCAACGTGCGGCAAGTGGTGAATACCGAGCATGGCGACTACGTGCCGGTCTTTCTCAGCGAGATCCCGCGCCTGTTCGACCGTGGCATCATGCCCATTGATGTAGCGCTGGTACATGTGTCGCCGCCCGACCGCCATGGCCTATGTTCGCTCGGCGTGAGCGTGGATGTGGCGCGGGCCGCTGTGCGCAACGCCAGGGTGCTCATCGGTCAGGTGAACCCGAACATGCCGCGCACGCACGGGGAGGGCCATGTACACCTCAGCCGCTTCCACGCGCTGGTGGAGGTGAACGATGCCCTGCCCGAGGTGGACTACCGCACCCGCATCGGCGATCGTGAGCGTGCCATCGCCATGCGTTGCGCCGCGTTGATCGAGGACGGCAGCACCCTGCAGATGGGGATCGGCGCGATCCCGGACGCGATCCTCGGCGCACTGGAGAACCACAAGGACCTTGGCGTTCACACTGAGATGTGCTCCAACGGCATCATGCCATTGATGGAGAAAGGCGTCATCAACAACCGCTTAAAGAAGAAGCATCCAGGCCGCGTGGTCACGAGTTTTGCACTGGGCAACCGCCAGCTTTACGACCTCTTCCACGACAACCCCGAGTTCGGCTTCCTCGATGCGCAGTACGTCAACGATGGCAAGGTGATCCGTGCCAACCCGAAGGTGGTGGCGATCAACAGCGCCATTGAAATGGACCTGACCGGGCAGGTATGCGCGGACAGTATCGGCACCTGGCAATATAGTGGGGTAGGTGGGCAGATGGATTTCATGCGCGGCGCTGCACTAAGCCCCGGTGGCAAACCCATCATCGCCATGGCGAGCACCACAGGGAAGGGCATCAGCAAGATCGTGCCCTATCTGAAGGAAGGCGCTGGAGTGGTCACCACACGTGCCCACATGCACTGGGTGGTCACTGAATATGGCGCAGCCTACCTGTACGGGAAGAACCTGCGGCAGCGTGCCGAAGCGCTCATCGCCATCGCGCATCCCGATCATCGCGAAACCTTGGAGCGCGCGGCTTTTACACGTTTTGGGAAAGGCCGTTGAACGGCCTACTCTCCTTGCAGGGTGGCCACCGTATTGCCGCCTGCCAGCAGCTTCAGCTCGTTGCCGGCGATCCGGTAACTGTCCACACGTCCCAAAGCGGCCTTGATCCCGTCCTCCAACTTCTGCGTGCTTTCGCAATACATCTTGGTACTGCCCACGCCCGGAAAGCTCAATTTCTGACCCTCGTGCGCATAAGTGCCCATGAGCTGATTGCATCCCCCGAAGCCATTCAAACCATCGGCGGAGAACCGGAGGTAGGGCTGCTCCACACCATCGGGCACCGTCACGTCGGTACCGTCCACGGTCTTGAATACCCACTTGCGGTCCAGCAGCACGCCTTGACCATCCCCGCTTTTCCCGTCGCCCTCTTTGCACTTGTTGGCGCTCAACATCACCCCCAGTGCCAATAGCATCATCAGTTGTTTCATGGTCGCGGTTTTTTTCGGTGGGACCTGGGATCCGATCCCAAAGGTCGATACAACTGGTCACTCAGGGCGATACGAGGAGGACCCTCAATTATTCAACATCACCGGCATCACCAGCATCAGCACATCCTCGCCCACTTCGCCTGCCTCACCGGGCAGCAGGATGCCGGCCCTGTTGGGTGCGCTCATTTCCAGGATCACGGTCTCGTTCTCCAGGTTGTTCAACATGTCCATCAGGAAGCGCGAGTTGAAACCGATCGTGATCTCCTCCCCATCGTACGAGCAGGTGAGCTTCTCGTCCGCCTGGTTGGCGAAGTCCAGGTCCTCGGCACTCACGGTCAGGGCGCTGCCGTTGATGTGCAGCCGCACCTGGTGGGTGGTCTTGTTGGAAAAGATGCTCACGCGCCGGATCGAACTCAGGAAGGTCTGCCGGTCGATGGTGAGCTTGTTCGGGTTGGTCTTGGGAATGACCGCCTCATAATTGGGGTACTTGCCATCGATCAGGCGGCATACCAGCACGATGTTGTCGAAGCGGAAGGCGGCATTGTTCTCGGTGAACTCCACCTTCACCTCTGCGTTGGTGCCCGAAAGGGTGTTCTTCAACAGGTTCAACGGTTTCTTGGGAACGATGAACGAAGCCGATCGTGGCGCCTGCACATCCGTGCGTTTGTAGCGCACCAGCTTGTGGGCATCTGTGGCCACGAAACGTATGTCGTCCTCGGTCAACTCGAAGAAGATCCCGCTCATCACCGGGCGGAGGTCATCGTTGCCGGTGGCGAAGATGGTCTTGTGGATCGCCGTGGCCAGGGTGCCGGCAGGGATGGTCAACGTGGTGGCATCCTCCAGCACGGGGCTCTTTGGGAATTCATTCCCGCTGAATCCGGTCATCTGGTACTTGCCCTGGTCGCTGTTGAGGACCACCCCGTGATGCTTGGGGTCTATGCTGAAGGTGAGGGGCTGCTCGGGGAAGGCCTTCAGGGTGTCCAGCAGGAGCCGGGCAGGGATGGCCACGCTGCCTTTCTCCTTGGCCTCCACGGCCATGGTGGCGGTGATGGTGGTCTCCAGGTCGCTGGCCGTCACGGTGAGTTGCTTGCCATCGATCTCGAAAAGGAAATTGTCCAGGATGGGCAGCGTATTGCTGCTGGCAAGCACGCCTTGGAGCAGTTGCAGTTGTTTGAGCAGGGCGGTGCTGGAGACGATGAACTTCATCGGGGAGATGGGGCGTTTTTTGAGGTCGGGCAAAGTTAGCCGGGCACCCTGCGGGCCTTGGTCCATTTTATCAACACCAAAGCAGGGTTATCCACAGGTGTGGACAAGTCCGGGCGGCCCGATGGGGCTTATGGTTGGAGCATTTCGCGGGGTTGCAGCACCACATCGAACATCTGGCGCTGCACGGTCACCAGCAAGGTATCGTGCACCAGGGCCAGCAAACGCACCTTGTCATGCTCGGCCTGCTGGGCTTCCGGTGCGGTGAGGTCGCCCTCGTATGGCTTGTACCAGAACTTCATACGGTGTTCGCCGCCCGCACGCAGGGTGATGTCCAATTCGTGGGAGGGCGGGGTGGCGAGCACCGAGTCCCGTTCCTGTTTGTTGAAGTTCCGCTCGATGTACTCATAGTTGAGTTGTTCGAAGGCGTAGAGGAATCCCATTACCATCATCGTGTCCAGTTCCTGGGGTCGGCCCTGCAGGTCGAGCAGGCGGACCTGCCCACGCTTTTCCTGTTCGATGCGGTAGGAGCTGCCCGGTTCGCCGGTGCGTCTCACCTCCACCGCCGCCAGATCATACACATCGTCGTAGCTGAAGACCTCGGTGTCGCGCCATGCGTCCAGGTCCGCGTGGAAACGTGTGTTAAGCACGCCTGTGAAGCGGCTCATGCCCAGGATGAAGGGCGAACTGCTGCGGCCGATGCCGGGTTTCTCCAGCAACATGTACGTGCCGAAATGGTCCTTGGTGCCATGTCCCACGATCCAGATCTTCTCGGGTTTCCGACCACCGGTGTAGATCTCCACCTTCGCGGCCGAGGCACTCATTACGCGCAGCACATAGTCCTCGCTGCTCTTGGGCACGGGGGCCTTCACTTCCACCCGCAGGAAGGTGCGCAGCAGCAACTCCACGTCATGTTGCTTGGCGGTGTAGATGTCATTCACGCTCCAGGTACCATCAGGGCGCCGGCGCAGGTCCACCTGACGGCCGGTGTGCTCCACGATGAAGATGCGGTCCACCTTGCTCGTATCGGGGATCATGAAATCGCTCAGGGGTGCGTCCAGTGTGGTGGTGCCACGGGTGCTGCCCAGCCACCAGGCCAGTGCGCCCAGGGCGATCACGATCAGGACCAGGAGGATGCGTCGGTTCATGCGGGGCGGTATCGGCGGCGGCGCAGCAGTTGGAATAGCAGGCCTGCCAGGATGGATAGGATGACGGGTACGGCGGTGTTGAGCACCTGCAGGAAGGTCCGGTCGAGCACGATGCGCTCGGGATCCAGCTGCCGCAGGGTGATGGCACGCGAGCGGATGCTGATCAGGCTCTTGTCATCGAGCAGGTAGTTCATGGCATTCACGATGAACTCGCGGTTGCCGTAGATCTTGGCGTTGGCATAGCGGTCGAAGCCGAGCATGTAGTACATGCCCTTGTCGTGGTCCACCCGGTTGGCGATCACGTCGCCATCACTCACCACGATCTGCGCCGTGCGCTTGCCCTGTTCGCGGTAGCCCCAGGTACGCAGGGTGTCCGGCCCCACCATCAGCCGGTCGGCGAAGGCCGATGTGAAGGCGCCTTCCAGCAGTACGGCCACAGGCATGTAGGGCGTGGCGTTGCGCTCCAGCCCCAGGTCCATCTCCACGATGTTCAGACTGATCCGCACCGGATTGCGCATCATGCGTGAGTAGGGCGAACTGGTGAGCAGGATGGTCTTGTCGATGCCGGGCACGGCGATGGTGTCGATGCTGCTGACGAAGCGCGTGTGCACCGGATCGATGTTGGTGACGATCGGGTGGGTGCTCTCGGGGATCAGCACCGGCTCGAAATACCAGGGGAAGCGCTCCAGCTTCCGTTGGTTCCCATAAGGCTGGGTGTAGATCTCGATCGGCGCGCAACTCTTGTCGAGGATCAGATCCTTGTTGATGCGCACCCCATAGGCGAAGAACAGATCATCCAGGCCATGGGGAAGCGGCGTGGCGATGGAGAACTGGTTGCGGCGCAGGCTGTCCAGTCCGGCATTCATGGCGTCCACCAGCCACAGCACCTTCCCGCCGTTCATGATGAACTGGTCCAGCACGTATTTGTCACGGTCGCTGAAGGTCTCACTGGGCTGTGCCACCACCAGTGCCTCATAGCCGTTCACGCGGTAGTTCCCACCTTCCAGCGGCTTGCTCAGCGCATCGATCTTCCCGTCGATGCGCACGCGTGCCACATCGTAGGTCTCCTTCAGGGCGTTGGCCACGTCCATCACGTACAATTCCGGCAGTTCACCATGTCCTTCCAGGAAGGCGATGCGTGGTTTGTGCAGGGTGGCGGCCTGGCGGAAAGCGCTGGCCAGCTCGTACTCCAGGTTGTTGATCGAACGGTTCACGATCTCCGCATCGGGTGCGCGCAACTGGGTCTTCAGTAGTTGCACGGGAATGGTCTTATCGCGGAAGGTCACCAAGGCCCCGGGGAAGACGATGCGTTCGGTGTATGCGCCCTTGTCGCGCAGGCGGATGCTGCTGTAGCTGAGTCCCTCCTTCTGCAGATCGTCGTAGACCTCATTGCGGGTGGTCTCGTCGTCGCTCGCGCTGGGGTCGATGAAGGTGTACTGCAGATGCTCGGGGTTCCACACCCGCATCTCGTCCAGCAGGTCGCGCGTGGCCTGCGAGAGCTGGCGCAGGTCGGCGGGCAGCGCGCCATGCAGGTACACGCGCACGTACACCACATCCTCCAGACCCACCAGCATCTCCTTGGTGGCATCGGTGAGGGTGTGGCGTTTCTCGCTGGTGAGGTCCGCACGCAGACGGAAGAACGAGCCGATGAAGAGCACCAGCAGCACGATGCCGATCCCCGCGCCCAGTTCCAGCAGGTGGCCAGCGCGCCCGCTGCGTGTGCCGCCCTTTCCGGTGAGGAGACCCTTCATGCTACCACGTACGGCTTTGAAGCGCGGTGCGCGTGAGCAGGAGGAAGATAACGATCACCGCCAGGTAGTAGAGCACGTCCCGCAGGTCGATCACCCCGCGGCTCATGCTCATGTAGTGCGCCTGGATACCGATGGATTTGATGGGTCCTTCAAGCGCACCGAAGACCTGGAAGTCGGCGATCAGATCGAAACCCAGGTAGAGGAAGAAGCAGAGGAACACCGCGATCAGGAAGGCCACGATCTGGCTGTCCGTAATGGCCGAGGCGAAAATGCCGATCGCGGCGAAGCAGCCACCCAGGAAGAGCAGGCCGATGTACGAACCCAGCGTTCCGCCCACGTCCACATTGCCGCGCGGCACGGCCAGTTCGTGGATGCTGTACCAATAGACCAGCGTGGGCAGCAGGGCCAGCACCAGCAGCGTGACCGAAGCGATGTACTTGGCGGCCACCACCTGCAACTCCGTGAGGGGCTTGGTGAGCAGGAACTCGATGGTCCCGGTGCGCCGCTCCTCGCTGAAGCTGCGCATGGTGACGGCCGGGAGGAGGAAGAGGAAGACCCACGGTGCGATGAAGAACAGCGGCGCCAGATCGGCGTAGCCGCGGTCCAGGATGTTGTCCGGGAAGACCCAGAGGAACAGCCCGGTCAAGAGCAGAAAGACCACCACGGTGATGTGGCCGATCAGTGAGCCGAGGAACCCCCGTACCTCTTTGGCGATGAGCGCGTACATGCGAAAGCGGGCGCCAAGATACACGCGGGCTCTCCCGCGCCCGGCGCCGTTCCCCGATCGGTACTACGCGGCCGAAGCCTTCACCAGTGGCCTGTCTCTCCTGATCGTGGTGCCCGCTCGCACAACGAACAACGGACAACGGACAACTAACAACGCTCCCCCTCAGAACTCGATGATGATCTCCCGCCGTTTCCGCACCGGCTTTTTGGGGATCTTCGTTTCATCGGTGTTGCAGTAATTGCGCACGATGAAGATGGCGTCGCGGTCGCCCTCGGAGGCACTCTGGATCCAATCCGCACAGGCCGCTTCCTTGTCGTCCAGCCGGTAGTGGCAATCCGCGCGGTAATAGTAGGCCTCCTTGAGATCCTGGCCGGCGTCGATCACTTCGGTGAAGCGTTCGATGGCCTCCGGGAATCGCTCCAGCTCATAGAGCAGGATCGCGGCGCTCAGCTTTCCGCCGGGGATCTCAGGCTTCATTGCGAGGGCGGCCTCGATGTCCTCCAGTCCGGCGGCTTCCTTGAAGATCTCACCGCGGATCACGCCCCGCAGGAACAGTGCATCGGCGTTGTCGGGGCGCAGCTTCAAGGCGCGGTCCAGATCGCGCAGGGCGCCTTCATTGTTGCGGCCCATGTAACTGGCGCACGCACGGTTGTACCAGGCGTCCGGATCTTCGGGGTCCAGCTTGATGGCCCTGTCCGTGTCCCGGAAGGCATCCTTCAACCGGCCTTCGGTGATGTATATCGCAGAGCGGCTGACGTACAGGCGCGGGTCACTGTCGTCCTCCTTCTCCGCACGCGTGTAATCCACCAGCGCGCCGTGCAGGTTGTTGTCGCGCTGCTTGATGTCGCCGCGCAGCTTATAGCCTCCGGGTATCGCCGCATCCAAAGCGATCGCACTGTCGGCGTGTGCCAGTGCCAGAGGCAGATCCAGGGCGAGGTAGGCCACCCGGGCACGGTCCAGGTGGGTGTGGGCATCATCCTGGCCATGTGCGGCGAAGAAGAGCAGCAGGAAGAGGAGCGGTAGGAGACGCAGCATAGGGCGAAGTTCGGGGATCGGACCGGAATTCAGGGTAGGTGCGCCTCCCGTTCCAAGGACCATGCCTCGGCCGGTTCGTCGAAAAGGGCCTTCACCACGGGCCATACCGATGCGAACACCTCCGAGACCCGGTAGGCCTCCAGATCCGCCGGGCCCTCCCAATGGCTGTAGGTGAAGAACACTCGTGGGTCCTCCACATCGTGCAAGAGTTCCAGGTGGTGGCAGCCGGGAAATGCGCGGATGCGAGGCCCCCAGCCTTCGAACAACTCCAGGAAGCGGCCCACCTGCCCGGGCATGAAAGTCATTTTCACCACACGTATGATCATGTCCTTTTCGCTTTCATGCATGGACCTCCCTCCCGGCCTTCAGCGGAAATCCACCCGCACCGGATCCTCCACCGCCACCCCGAAGAGTTGCGAGAACCCGCCACCCACACCGGTGGCGCCCTTGTTCACGGCGATCTCCAGCATGCCGGTCACCCCGAAGAAGGCGACCTTCTCACCCTGGGGCACATCGCCATATCGCTTGTCCAGGCGGGTGATGTCATCGTCCGGCCGCCCAAAGCCGATCCGGAATGCGCGCCCGCCACCGATCTCGTCGAAGAGCCGCCTGCGGATGTTGGTGATCACGTTGCCATAGTGGTCGATGTGTACCACCTTCCCACGAATGCTGGCGGGGTCCGTGGCAGGCTGGAAGCCGAATTGCTCGCGCACCCCGGTCACCTTGCGGCCGATCACTTCGGGGGTGCCGCCGCGCGCCAGGTGACAGGCCACCTTCACGAATACACTACGCACGGGGAAAGTCGCGTGGTCGTCGTCCAGCTTCATGGTCAACTCATGTGCCTCATCCGGATGGCCTTCGAAGAGCAGGGAGAAGATGCCGTTGTCGGCCCCCACGAAGAAATGGCCCTGGTGGCGTACCACCAGGTGGGGCGTCTGTCCATCGGTCTCGGGGTTCACACCCATGATGTGTATGGTGCCTTTTGGGAAAGCGGGCCACGCGTTGCGCAGCACAAAGGCCGCCTCCGCATTGCTGAAGGGTGTGATGTGGTGGCTGATGTCCACGACGCTTGCCTCCGGGCATTGGGTGAGGATCGCGGCCTTCACCACGGCCACGTAATGGTCGCGCGCACCCATGTCGGTGGTGAGGGTGATGATGGGCATGGTGCGATGGGGAAGGAAAGCCCTCCGGCGGATTACCTTCGGCGTCCAAAATTCAGGGGCGGATCACGGTGCCCCGACAACCACCTCCCGAACTTTTTCCACCACTTGAGCGAGAAACTCATCACCATCGAGGGACCCGGGCCCATGGAAGTGCTCGGTGCCAACGACGCCAACCTGCGCATCATCCGGGGCCTGTTCCCAAAGCTGAACATCGTGGCACGCGGCGATACGCTGAAGGTCACCGGCACAGCGGACGTCATCGCCTTGTTCGAGGAGCGCTTCGCCCAGCTGGTGGAGCATGTCTCCCGCTACAATGAATTGCCGCGCAAGGTGATCGACGACATCATGGGCACGGGCGAGCGGGGCGATGGTGCCGATGATGATCAGGTGCTGGTGTATGGCAACGCTGGCCTGCGGATCAAGGCGCGCACGCCCAACCAGCAACGGCTGGTGGATGCCGTGCGCAAGGCCGACATGGTCTTCGCAGTAGGACCGGCCGGCACAGGAAAGACCTATACCGCCGTGGCCATGGCCGTGAAGGCCCTGAAGGAACGGCAGGTACGCCGGATCATCCTCACCCGCCCGGCGGTGGAGGCAGGTGAGAACCTGGGCTTCCTGCCCGGCGACCTGCGCGAGAAACTCGATCCCTACCTGCAGCCGCTCTTTGACGCGCTCAAGGACATGATCCCCGCCAACCGCCTCTTCGGCCACATGGAGGAAGGCGTCATCCAGATCGCTCCGCTGGCCTTCATGCGCGGTCGCACCCTGGACCATGCCTTCGTGATCCTCGATGAGGCGCAGAACGCCACCCTGCCCCAGCTCAAGATGTTCCTGACCCGCATGGGACGCAACGCCAAATTCGTGATCACCGGCGACATGACACAGGTGGACCTGCCCGACCGCCAGCCCAGTGGACTGATGCCTGCGGTGGAGATGCTGCGGGATGTGGAAGGCATCACCGTGGTGGAACTGGATGAAAAGGATATCATCCGTCACGAACTCGTCATCCGTGTCCTCGGTGCTTTCAAGAAGCTGGAAGAGGGTGAGAAGGGGCGGGGGAAGTGATGATACAATGAGTTGTCAGTTGTCGGTTGTCAGTTGTCCGGGCTGCCCTGCTTCGCTCGCAGTGACCGACAACTGACAACCGACAACCGACAACGGACAACCGACAACCGACAACCGACAACCGACAACCGACAACCGACAACCGACAACCGACAACGGACAACCGACAACCGACAACTGACAACCGACAACCGCCAACCGCCCCCATGCCCTCTACCCTCCTCCGCTCAGACCTCCGCCACCCGCTGATCACGAACATCTATCGTGGCAAGGTGCGCGATGTGTACAGCCTGTCCGATGGCCGCATCCTGCTGGTGGCCAGTGATCGCATCAGCGCCTTCGACGTGGTGCTGCCGCGTGGCATCCCCCACAAGGGCCAGGTGCTGAGCCAGCTGAGCTGGCACATGCTGCGGGCCACCTCCCATGTGGCGCCCAACTGGGCCATCGATCAACCCGATCCCAACGTGGTCATCGGCCATGCCTGCCGGACCGTGAAGGTGGAGATGGTCGTGCGCGGATACCTCGCGGGCCACGCCTGGCGCACCTACCAGAGCGGCGCGCGCAGTCTTTGTGGTGCCCATATGCCGGAAGGCATGCGGGAGAATGATCGCTTCCCCGAGCCGATCATCACCCCCAGCACCAAGGCGGACGTGGGCCACGACGAGGACATCACCCCGGAGGAGATCCTGGCCCGCGGCCTGTGTAGCCCGCAGGAGTGGGACCTCATGCACCGAAACGCCCTGGCCCTCTTCGCCGAAGGCACCCGCATCGCCGCCGAACGCGGCCTGCTGCTGGTGGACACCAAGTACGAGTTCGGCCGCGCCCCTGATGGCAGCATCCTGCTCATCGACGAGATCCACACGCCGGACAGCTCGCGCTATTTCCACGCGGAGGGCTATGAAGCACGCCAGGCCACAGGCGAGCGCCAGAAACAGCTCAGCAAGGAGTTCGTGCGCGAATGGCTTATCGCCGGGGGCTTCATGGGCAAGGAAGGACAGCAGGTGCCCACCATGGACGATGCCTTCGTGCAGAGCGTCACCGACCGCTACGTGGAACTGTACGAGCGCATCACCGGAACCTCATTCCAGCCCGCACCGGCCGAGGACATCAATGCCCGGGTGCAGCGGGCGGTGGGGGAGTACCTCGGATAGGGAAGGGCGCGTGCTGCCTAAATGCGTTCGGGTTCGCTGTTGAACGCTGTTGCGCGGCTCTGCGCGCAATTGCGTTCAACGGGCCTGCGCTTGCCGCAGGCCGCTTTTCGTGTTCTTGTTCCTGGACGAAGTTATCATGCCTTAACGGGGGTTGTCACTGGGACGAGGGCGGCTTGCGGCAAGGGCATGTTCGGCCAAGGCATACTTTCCAATTGGTACGAAGGAGGTGCGCCTCGCATCATTGTTTTGAATGCCCAAGTTTCGGATTGAGCATTTTGAATCGGTTAAGGACGGATAGGATAAGATTAGGGTCAAAAAAGAAATCAGGAGAAGAGTAGGATATTGTGTAGGTCGTATTGTACATAATACACTGGAATGTTGCAGTCTTCATGTAGTAAGGTTCCTCTTCAAAATACTGCTTATGGCTATAGCTTGTCACGACAAATTCATTGACCCCTACTCTTGTTTCAGATAACTTCATGTCTTCTACGTCAATCCCACCCTGAGTTTTCAAGAGATGCTTCATCGCCGATAGGTAGTCGCCATTATGCAACGAATTCAAGTGAGCAATAGTGTTCGGATTTATTCCGTCCTTGCGCTCGAACTTGTCTAGCAGGGGTTGGACATTGAGGTGAATGGTGATGCCGGAGTCTGCATGAAAAGCTCTTATGAGGGTGTACTCTGATACTCCTCGGTCGGTATCCCAATTGTTCGGCAGGTCGATTGTAAGATTGAAGTAGTGGTTGGAATATAGATTTCCCGGCTGTAGTGACTCATATTCATTCTGCATAGGAGAACTAAGCGGTATTCCCATTTTGGTCAGGTACTTTTTGAAACTCATGTTCAGGAACTTGTCCTTATCCTGTTGCATCAATGTCTCGATTGCTTCTTCAGGACTGGACGTGGGCTTGCTGTGTTCAGACTGAGCCATGGGGGCTTCAGAACAACCCATGAGCATTATTAACGTCAGTGAAAAGTTGAACGAAGATTGAGGTCGGTTTATCATTTCCATCTAACTATATTTTCTCTCAGTTAGCCCGTTCGTGAACATTCCACCACTTTTTCAGCAAAAAGAAGCTTATCACAAAGGGAATTAGGTAGGCTCCCAGATAGCCGGATAGTCGAGGTACAAGGACTGCATTGTTCATTGACCCGCCTGGAGATGCAGCAAACTCCAACATGATCATTGTGAGAGCGTAGGCTGCGTATCCAGCGAAGAAAGCAACATATCTATTCTGCAACATTCGCAGCGAAACGGCAGCGGCTACAACGCCGATAATTAGTTCAAGCAGGAATTGATTGTTGCTTTCCATTTCCTATAAGTCGTTTGGTTCGCTTTGTTGCTTTGGCCTAACGTTCCGCAGCTTGCCGCAGCGCCTTTCGTGCGTTGGATCTTGGTGCGTTGGAAGGCGTTGCGGCAAGGTGCTGTTAGGGGCTGGCGTTTCCTTTTTCCTTATCCGTATTCGTGGTTCTTCGCACCTCTCTTGGTCATTGGAACATGGACAGCAACTTGGCAAGTATGTAAGCTAGTGGTCTAACCCCCTATGAATCGGACAACGTTGTTGGGTCGATGTGAAAGTAGGATTTTAGCGTCATAGGTTTGCCTCAGCAGGAGACGACCGAAGGTGACTGCGTTACCGATGGCGTCAGA
>JBGTES010000039.1:0-21146 GCA_041747675.1 Flavobacteriales bacterium | reverse complement strand
GTGGGCGTGGTAGAGGCCGGGGCCATGGCCGGGGCGACAGGCCCGGTGGCGGCACTTCCCCCAAACCGCCGGCGGCGTGAGAACTCCGGCAGGTGTGGTGGCCGTGGCGGCGATGCTCTTTGCCGCCTGTACGGACCACGTGCATTTCCAGGCCGATGTGCCCATCCCCGACGGCGCATGGCACCGCGACCTCAAGCCTGAATTCGCGTTCCAAATGGACGATACGGTCACACGTCATGACCTCTACATCGACATTCGCCATACAGGCGATTACCCCTACAGCGATCTCTTTCTGTTCGTGGATCTGCACGGCCCGGATGGACGACACCTGCGGGACACGGTGGAGTGCCTGCTGGCCGACCCCACGGGCCGCTGGTATGGCAAGGGAACGGGTTTCATTTTCGCCGACCGCTTCGAGGCACATGTCCTGTACAAGCTGGGCAACAGGTTCCCGGCCGCAGGCCTCTACCACATCCGGTTGGAGCAAGCCATGCGCACCGAGGAATTGCCCGGCGTGCTGGATGTGGGCATCAGTGTGGAGCGCTCGCAGAAGGGCGCATCATGATACGCTGCGGATCGCGTTACATGTGTTGACATGTCTTATTCCCGCCGGTATCCCCGAAGGCACGCCCGGCGATAATTTCACCGCCCGATGTCCGGATCGCCCCCCAAGGATCGCCGTCGCCTGTGGCTGACGCTGTGGTGGGCCATGGTGTTCGCCCCGGTGTTGGGCCTCTTCACCCTGCTGCTCTTGGCGGCCAGTAGTGACCTGCCCGGAACCGAAGACCTTGAGAACCCCCGCAGCGACCTGGCCACCGCCATCCTCTTCAGCGATGGCACACAGATGGGCCAGTACTATCGGGAGAACCGCATCCCGGTGGACTATGAGCGCATCAGTCCGCATGTGGTGAACGCGCTGATCGCCACCGAGGATGAACGCTTCCGTCAGCACAGCGGCATCGACTTGCGGGGCACGGTGCGCGCGGCGGCTTTCCTTGGCAAACGCGGGGGCGCCAGCACCATCACCCAGCAGCTGGCCAAGATGCTCTTCACCGAGCGCTCGCCCAACTTCATCCAACGCACCTTCCAGAAATTCCAGGAGTGGATCATCAGTGCGCGCCTCGAGCGCCAGTACACCAAGGACGAGCTGATCGCCATGTACCTGAACCGTTTCGACTGGATCAACCAGGCGGTGGGGATCAATAGTGCGGCACGCGTCTACTTCGACACCACGCCCGACTCATTACGCATCGAGGAGGCCGCCATGTTGGTTGGCATGTGCAAGAACCCGGCGCTCTTCAACCCCATGCGACGCCCGGACACCACCAGCCACCGCCGCATGGTGGTGCTGGCCCAGATGGTGAAGAACGACATGCTCACGCCGGCAGAGTACGACTCACTGAAGCAGCTGCCCCTGGGCCTGCGCTTCCAGCGCATCGACCACACCGAAGGCCCGGCGCCACATTTCCGCGAAGTGTTGCGCGCCAAGCTTCAGGCTTTGCTCGACCAGAAGGATGAAGAGGGGAATTACAAGATCGCCAAAAGCGATGGAAAGCCTTTCGACATTTACACCGACGGGCTGCGCATCTACACCACACTTGACCGGCGCATGCAGCAGTATGCCGAATGGGGACTGCGCGAACACCTCGCGACCGAGCTACAGCCAGACTTTTTCAAGGACCTGGCACGCAAGAAGAACAAGCCCTTCGACTTCCGTGTGAGCCAGGAGGAGATACAGGGCATCCTCACCGCGGCCATGAAGCGAAGCGTGCGCCACCGCGTGCTCACCGGCAAGCAATGTGGGAATTGCGAACGGCCTTCGCGCTACATCGAGCAGGTGATGCATGAGGGCACAAAACACTTCCACTGTAAGCCCGCACAAGGTGGTTGCGACAATTACTGGCCGGTGGTGAAGGAGGAGGACATCCCGGCCATTTTCGATACGCCCGTGCCCATGCGCGTGTTCACCTGGCATGGGGAAGTGGATACCATGATGAGTCCGATGGATTCGATCCGCTACTACAAGAGCTTTCTCCAAAGCGGCCTGCTGAGCCTGGACCCCGGTACCGGCTTCGTGAAGGCGTGGGTGGGCGGCATCGACTTCAAACACTTCCAATACGACCACGTGGAACAGGCACGCCGCCAGGTGGGCTCCACATTCAAGCCCTTCGTATACGCCACGGCCATTCGCGAGGGCATGGATCCCTGCCGCGAACTGCCCAACCAGCGCGTCTGCTTCGACATGCCCCCCGGCCAGCCCGAATGGTGCCCGCAGAACAGCGATGGCGTTTACGGCGGCATGGTCACCCTGGAGTTCGCACTGGCCAATTCCATGAACACGATCACCGCGTGGATCATGAAACAGTATGGTCCGCAGAGCGTCACCGTGCTGGCGCGCCACATGGGGGTGAAGAGCCACCTGGACCCTGTGCCTTCGCTATGCCTGGGCGTGGCCGACCTGAGCCTGATGGAGATGACCGGGGCCTTCGCCGCATTCGCCAATCAGGGCGTGTTCATCGAGCCCGTGGTGTTCACCCGCATCGAGGACAAGAACGGCAACGCGATCTATGACATGTCGCCCAAGACATACGAGGCACTGGATGAGGTGACGGCTTACATCATGCTGAAGATGTTGAAGGGCGTGACCGATGGTGCGTACAACCCGAGCACGGGCAAGGCCGTGGGCACGGGCATGCGCTTGCGCAGCAGCTACGGCGCCCGGGCCAAATACGCCAACATCAAGTTCCCCACGGCGGGCAAAACAGGCACCACACAGAACAACAGCGACGGCTGGTTCATCGGCATCACACCCGACCTGGTCACCGGGGTATGGACCGGCGCGGAGGACCGCAGCGTGCGCTTCAGCACCACGGACAAGGGCCAGGGCGCGAACATGGCGCTGCCGATCTATGGCTACTACATGAACAAGGTGTACGCGGACAGCACCATCACCATCAGCACGGGCGATTTCGAGAAGCCGTTGGGCTTCGACGCGGCCGCGATCGATTGCCGGCAGCGCGCCAAGGGCGGGGGCACGACCACCAAGCCGAAGTGGGATTGAGCACCAAAGGCGTCCGCTATCTTCGCCACGCTCCTTAACGAACAGGCGATGAACAAGGTGGTGGCCAACGCGGACGTGGCATTGGATGGCATCCGGGACGACATGACCCTGATGGTGGGGGGCTTCGGCCTGTGCGGCATCCCTGAGAACCTGATCGCGGCGCTGGTGCGCACGGGTGCGAAGGGCCTCACATGCATCAGCAACAACGCCGGCGTGGACGACTTCGGCCTCGGCCTCCTGCTCCAGACCAGGCAGATCCGCAAGATGATCAGCAGCTATGTGGGTGAGAATGCCGAGTTCGAACGCCAGATGCTCAGCGGAGAACTGGAGGTGGAGTTGATCCCACAGGGCACGCTGGCCGAACGCTGCCGCGCGGGCGGTGCGGGGATCCCCGCCTTCTTCACCCCCGCCGGTTACGGTACCGAAGTGGCCGACGGCAAGGAGACGCGCGAATTCCACGGCAAGCAGTACGTGATGGAAGAGTGGCTCCGCGCCGACTTCGCACTGGTGAAGGCCTGGAAAGGCGATCGCTTCGGCAACCTGGTATTCAAGGCCACGGCCCGCAACTTCAACCCCATGATGGCCATGGCTGGCCGGATCACGGTGGCCGAGGTGGAGGAGTTGGTGGAACCCGGCGAACTGTTGCCGGATGAGATCCACTTGCCGGGGATCTTCGTGCAACGCATCTTCCAGGGTGTGCACTACGAGAAACGTATCGAACAACGCACCGTACGCCCACGCGGCTGAGCGGCATGAAGGACACCCGGGGCCGGAATACCTATGTCGCGGTCGCCGCACTGGTCTGGGTCTATGTGATCCTGCGCGCCACACTGGTGCCTTTCACGGACGATGAGTCCAACTCTCTTTACTGGTATGCCGAACGCGCCCGGTTCCTGCCGCCTGGCGCGCAGTGGGACGCCGGCAACCATGTGCTCTCCTCCGTCTTCGGGGTGCTGGGCCACGAACTCTTTGGACTCACGCAGTGGAGTGTGCGCATGGGCGCGTTGCTTCTTTTCCCACTGTACGCCTGGGCGGTCTTCCGTGTGGGCGGCCGGTTGGAGGACATGCGTATCCGCTGGGCGCTGTGGGTCGCCCTGCTCACCTGCCCCTTCCTGCTGGACTTCTTCGCGCTCTTCCGTGGGTACGGCCCGGCCATGGCTTTCTGGATGGTGGCCCTCGATGGTGGACTGCGCTATCGCGATGCGGACCGCACGCGTCACCTGCTGCAACTGCTGCTGGGCATGGCGCTCGCCACGGCGGCCCACTTGTCCATGTTACCTCTGTTGGCCGCGGCAGTGGTGGCCATCGCGGCAGTGATGGTGATCCGCTGGCGTCGTGGTGGTGGCATCGCTTTGGGGAAATGGGCGATCTGGCTGTTGCTTGGTGTGCTGCCTCTGCTGCTCGGAAGCTGGCTGGCCTTCGAATTACACGCGCGGGATCTGCTGCGCTTCGGCGAAGACGGCGGACTGGTGCGCGTGACCTTGTTCTCGCTGAGCAGCATGGTGCTGGGGAGCACGAAGCTGCCGGCGATCCTGCTGGCGATGGTGGTGTTGCTGGGAGCCACCCTGCTGGTGCCATTGCGCCAACTGTGGCGCACACCACTGGCCCTTTTCGCCGCACTGCTTTGGACCGAGGTGATCGCCCGCGTGGTGATGCGCCTGTTGTGGGATGTGCCCTATCCGGAGGATCGCGCGGCACTGCACCTGGTGCCACTGGCCATCCTGATGCTGGCCTTCGCCGCGGATGTCGTTACCTCACTGACCGGGTTGGTGCGACGGGCCGGTCTGATCCTGCTGTTGTTCCTGCCGCTGCGTGCGCTATACATCGCGAACCTGGATCATACGCTGCGCTGGCCGGAGCAGTCCATTCCCACGCGCTTCCTGGAGCTGCTTTACCAGAAGAACGCCAGCGCGGACCGTCCCTTGAACATCGGCACCCACACTGGTCTGGGCATGGCGCTGCCCTATGCTGCACGCATGCATGGCTTTCAGCTGAACCCGCCTGACACCTATGGCTTTCCGGAGGGGCCGCATGATGCTCGCATCGTTTCCCGGGAACAGCTGGCGGCTGCGCGGACGGGCTTCGATGTGGTGGACAGTGCAGCAGCGCGTGGCCTGTACCTGCTGTTGCCACGTCCTTCGCTGCGCACCTCCATCTTCGATCGCTTCACCGTGCCTTCGGTGGAGAGCGATGCGGAGTTCTTCCCCCTGTGGCGTGGCGACACCCTGGCGGTACGCGGCGATGTGCTGGTGCAGGTGCGCTGCCTGCTGCGTTCCGAAGTGGACCTGCTGGATCTTGCACTTGTGGCCGTTGCGGAGCGCGATGGCGTGACGATCCACCACCGCCACATCGGCCTGCCCCTGCTGCGCCGCACATGGCGGGGGGAGGAGATGCACCTGCTGATCCGCCTGCCCTGGCTCCCGGATGCGGACTACCGCTCCGTACACCTCCACAATCACCGCCGCGCGTTGGTGGACATCGGCCGTGCCGAGGTGAAGGTGCACCGCATCATCACCGTGCTGCCGCATTGACCCCGGTCGTTCACATTTGGCGATCTCCTCCCCGAGTCCATTCGTTCACATGACCACAGCGGTTCCCCAACGAGACGGACCAACAGGTGGCGCTCCTGCTCAACTGACCAAGGAAGCGTCGTATGGACCGGGTCACACACGACCCGGGTTGAGAACCGAGGCCATGCTGTACGTGCTCCTGGCGTTGATCGCGGGGGCATACATCGTTGCGAGGGCAGTGTTCGTTCCGTTCGTGCATGATGAAGCGCGGACCTTCTACATGTTCATCCAAAGCGGAAAGGTGCTCCCCCATGAAGCGCCGTTGGATGCCGCCAACCATCTGTTGCCATCGTTCGTGTCCTTGCAGCTTTACAAGCTATTTGGCCCGGCACCCTGGGTACTGCGCGCATTCAGTGTGGGGAGCTTCGTGCTCTATGCATGGTATGTGTTCCGGGTCGGGGAATGGTTTCAAAGCCGCATAGTGAGATGGTGCATCTGGCCGGCCATGCTGGCAACGCCCTTTGTCATCGAATTCTTCGGACTGTTCCGCGGCTATGCACCAGCGGTCGCCTTCCTGATGATGTTCTTCTGGCATGGCCATGCCTATATGCGTGATGGCAGGAGGCGTGATCTGGTGTTCGCATTGCTCGCGTTCGCCCTGGCCGCGTACAGTAATTTGACACTGCTCCTGCCGTGGCCGGGAGCCATGTTCCTGTTGGGCATTCGCGCGATCCGGGGCCGGGCAAGGCGGGAGCTTGTTCTGAACGCGGCATGGCTGCTGGTGCTGGCTGTGCTGCCTTGCATCTACCTGGCCGATCATGCCGCCGCGCTGAGCGCGCGTGGTGAGTTGTACTATGGTACGGATGATCCCTGGCTGGGCAGCCTGGCTTCATTGGCATTGGCGATCACCGGGGTATACAGCCCATGGGTGGTGGCGGTCCCGGTCATTATCTGTGTCCTTGCTTCCGCTGTAGCGAGTATGAGGGCCTTCGTGAGACCGTTGTCCTCCCCATTGGTACTGCTCACGCTATTCGTGTTGCTCGACATGTTGGGCCGCATGGCGATGCATTTGTTCCTATCCACACCCCTGCCTCTGGATCGCACGGCCATGCACTGGGTGCCGCCACTGCTGCTGGCTGTCGCGATGACGATCGACCTCGTGGCACGGCGGTGGTCCTGGTTGGCCATCCTCGTTGTGCCCCTCCTCCATCTGCCAGTCCACACGCTGCGCTATGCGAACACGCGGATCACCACGCTATGGTCCGGCTTCTGCGTGGATGAACGCATGGTGAGAGCGATCGCGGACCGTACCGATCGAGCTACTCATCCACTGTTGCTGCGTGCCCCGAAGTTCACCCATTATTCCCTTGCCTACGAGGCACACTGGCGTGGTTTGAATGTGCCGCTGCCGTACGAGGATATTGTCCCAGATCACCTTCATGACCTGATGCTTGTGGAAGAGATACCCGAGGGGTCGTTCGGCCTGTTCGCACCGGTGGAGCGTTCCGGGGTCAATGGCCTGTGGCTTCTGGAGCGACGATCCCCATTGCACACAACGTTGCTGTTGGATACCGTGGTCAGCGGTGAGGGGTCGGAATTCCTTGGCCTCTGGGAAGGCGACCCATGGCAGGAGGTGGATGGACCGCTGCTGATGGATGTGAATGCGCGATTGTTCACCGGCAGTCCCTTTGAGGGATACCTGGTCACCGCAGTGGACGATGGATCCGGGGGCCAGGCCTTCTACCACGGCCATGAGCTTAGGCTTATCCGGAAACGGTGGAAGGGCGAGCAGTTGCATTTGCGGATCGTGCTTCCCGGGCGCCCCCTGGAGACGCAGGGGGCCAGGATCTACCTATGGGACCCACAGGAACATGGAATGTGGGCGGATCACCGCGTCCGGATCTGGGGACCAACCTCTCCGGGCCCGGGCTAACCCAGCCCGGCTACATTTGAACACCCTTTACACAGCTGCTTTCTACAGACCCATTCCACCATGCCCCTCGACAAGAACCAGATGGCCCGGCGCATCGCGCGCGAGTTGAAGGACGGCTACTACGTGAACCTCGGCATCGGCATCCCCACACTGGTGGCCAACTATATCCCGGAGGGCATCAACGTGGTGTTGCAGAGTGAGAACGGCATCCTCGGCATGGGGCCCTTCCCATATGCGGGGGAAGAGGACGCGGACCTGATCAATGCCGGCAAACAGACCGTGACGCTTCTTCCGGGAAGCAGCATCTTCGACAGCGCCACCAGCTTCGCCATGATCCGCGGGCAGCACGTGCAGCTCACCGTGCTCGGGGCGATGGAAGTGGCGGACAATGGCGACATCGCCAACTGGAAGATCCCCGGAAAAATGGTGAAGGGCATGGGTGGCGCGATGGACCTGGTGGCCAGCGCGGACAACATCATCGTGGTGATGATGCACACCAACAAGGCCGGTGAAAGCAAGCTTTTGAAGCAGTGCACACTGCCCCTCACCGGGGTGGGTTGTGTGAAGAAGATCGTCACCGACCTGGGCGTATTCGATGTGACACCGGAGGGCTACAAGTTGTTGGAGCGCGCGCCAGGGGTGAGCGTGGAAGAGATCCGAGCCAAGACCGAGGGGCGGTTGGTGGTGGACGGCGACGTGCCGGAAATGACCCTGTGATGCCGGTCGGGATGGAGCGTTCCGATACTGGACCCCATGCCCGGTACACCTACCTAAAGGTGTGGCTCCTGTTCGTGCTCATGGCGGTGTTCCCCTTGTTCATGCACCTGGACGCCCTGCCGCTGCGGGTATGGGATGAGGCCCGCCAGGCCATCAGTGCCTGGGAAATGTGGCAGAGCCGCGACTTCCTCGTCACCCACTTCGAGGGCGAGCCCGACATGTGGAGCACCAAACCGCCGCTGCTCATCTGGCTGCAGGTGGCCTTCATCAGCCTGCTGGGTCCTGGTGAGCTGGCCATCCGTCTGCCTTCGGCGATCGCGGCGCTCTTCACGGGTTGGTTCATCCTCCGCCTGTGCATCCGGCATCTGGATGCGCCGTGGATGGGCCTGGTGATCTGTGCCATCCTTTACACGAACGTGGGCTACGTGAACGTCCACGTGTCCCGCAGCGGCGACTACGATGCGCTGCTCATCCTGTGGATGATCACCTCCCTCTGTGCACTCTTCAGTTGGAGCCAGAAGGGTGATCCCCGCCACCTCTTCTGGTCCATCGTTCTGCTGGCGCTTGGGGTGCTCACCAAAAGTGTTCAGGCTTTGATCATCGTGCCGGGCATGGTGCTGTACCTGCTCTACCGACGGCAGCTGATGACCGCCCTGAAGCAGCGCATGTTCTGGATCGGAAGTGCGGTCTTCGTATTGCTGGTGGGTGGGTTCTATCTGGGGCGCGAGGCTGCCAATCCCGGCTACCTGCAGGCCGTCTGGGAGAACGATATGGGCGGGCGGTACGGCACCTCCCTCTCCGGCCATGAACAGCCATGGGACTTTTACATTCGACTGCTCATCGATGTCCACTTCAGCCCTTGGTGGCTGTTGGCGCTCATCGGCCCGGTGTTGGGCTTCGCTTCGCGGGATGAACGCCTGCGGCACTGGACCGTACTGCTTACCGTTACAGCGGCCACCTATCTATACTTCATCAGTTCCGCCGAGACGAAGCTCTCCTGGTATGCGGCCCCGCTGATCCCCCTCCTGGCAGGGCTCGCTGCCATTCCGATCCAACTGTTGTTCATATGGGCCTCCAGGGAAGAGTGGACAACGCCCTACCTGCGATGGCGGGTACTGCCCTACGTGTTCCTCTTCGTGCTGTTCCTCCAGCCATACGCCAGCATGGTCGGCCAGCTCTATCATCAGCGGGAAGGAGAGCATGAGGTGGCGTTCTATGCCCTCTCCCATCACCTGCAGGATGCCAGCCGCGGCAGGGAGCCATTGGAGGCCGATGTACTTTGCCATGAACAATACGCTGCGCACCTGCTCTTCTATGTGCACCTGCTGGTCCGCCAGGGGCATGACATCCGGCGCGTTGCGCTCGAGCATCTGGAGCCCGGCATGGTGGTGCTTACCAGCGAGGGATTCGTCCAGGAGGATATCGAGCGGAGGTTCCTTTTCGATGTTGAACACGGCGAGGAAGGGACGAGGACCTACCGCTTGCGGGATGTGCGCTGGGAAGAGGAAGGCGCCTGATCACCGCCCGCCTTCAGCTTCGGTTCCACAAGGTCCACCACGGCGATCAACGACGTACCCCACCATCCATGCGGAAGCAGCCGGGCCTCCATCAAGAAGTACCAGGCGATGAGGCGGTGCAGCATGCTGGGCAGGCCGGGCGCGGGCACGTTGAAGGCAGGCTTGCGCTCACCCCTGGTGGCCAGCAGCAGGCGGGCGGCCGGGTACAGCGCATGGAAGAAATAGGCGATCCGGATGTGGTCCTTGATCCCGGTGGTGATATGCGCCCGCAGCGTGGCCCGGTCGTATCGCCGGAAGTGCCGGTTGAAACGGTCGTAATTGCTGAAGAGCTCCTGCCGTGCGGGCACGGTGTAGACCATCCAGCGGAGGGCGGGATACGCCTGGCGCAGACCGGCGATGAAGCCCACGGGGTCCGCGATGTGCTCGATCACGTCCAGCAGCAGGATGGTGCGGATGGTGGCGCGTTGTTCAGCGTCCAACAGCAACGCATCGATGCCAGTGGTCACATGTCCTGCGGCGGCAGGCACCACGTCCACCTTGGCGCGTTCCACGCCCCGGAGGTCGAAACCCATCCTGCGCAATCCGGCCACCACCAGACCACGGCCGCAACCCACTTCCAGCATGGGCCCTTCCACCCCCGCCGCACGAAGATGACCGGCGATCATGCGGTCGCGACAGATGTTCCAGTAGTGGCGTTCCACACCGGGGGGGTAGATCGCATCGAACTGATCGCGATCGAAGGCCGTACCGTGGTCATCGGTCATCGCCGGTGCTGCGCTCAATGATGTAGCGCGGCCGCTGCTTCACCTCCTTGTAGATCTTGCCGATGTATTCGCCCACCACACCAAGTCCGATCATATTCAACGCGGAGAAGGTGGTGACCAGCAGCGCCAGGCTGGCCCACCCCTGCACAGGGCTGCCATGCCACGCCGACCAAAGCACCCACGCGGCAATGATGGCCGCCACCAGACCCATGAAGAGGCCGGTGAGGAACACGATGCGCAGGGGAGTGGTGGTGAATGAAGTGATGCCCTGCCAGGCCAGACCGATCAGCTTGGCGTAGGAGTATTTGGACACTCCGGCATGGCGCTCCCGCCGTGTGAACCGGACCTCGGCAGAAGGGTAGCCGATCAGTGGGAACAGTCCGCGCAGGTACAGGTTGACCTCGCCGAAACGTTCCAGGTCGCGCACCACCCGCGCATCGGCGCTGCGGAAGTCGGCATGTCCGCGCACGGTGTCAGTGTTCATCAGGCGCATCATCCGGTAGTAGAGGTTGGCCGCGATGCGTTTGGGCAGCGCGTCCACCTGCCGGTCCAGCCGCACACCGTAGACCACGAGCTTGCCCTGGTGATGGTGGCGCAGCATTTCGGTCAGCACGGCCACGTCATCCTGCAGGTCGGCATCGATGGTCACCAGGATATCGGCCGTGTGATGGTTGGAGAACAGCCCGGCGATCAGTGCGTTGGCGTGGCCGAAGTTGGCGCTGAGCTTGATGCCCCGCACACGTGTCGATCCAGCGGCCGCCTGTTCGATCTCCGACCATGTGCCATCGCGGCTGCCATCGTCCACACAGCACACACAACTATCGGCCGTCACCAGGCCCTCTTGCGCCATGGCATCCAGGTGACCGAGCAGCACCTTGACCGTGTGGCCGATGACACCCTCCTCGTTGTAGCAGGGCACCACGATGCACACTCTGCGAGGCCCGGTGGTAGGGCTGGCCGTTCCGAACTGATCGGGCATGGGTCCAAAGTAGGGCATCGTGCGAGGAACGTGCATCGCCAGGTCGATGCGTGGCGACCCGATATCCCGTGGGCTCCCAGAGCCATGGGCGAATGGGCGGTCCTACATTTAGCCGCCTGTAGTGGTTTGCTGCGCTGGCCGGATACGCCTGGCACACCGGCAGCAGCACCGCGACCGATGGACCGCCTGCGCCACATACGCGAACGCTTCGGCGGTGCCGGGCTCCTGGTGATCGGCTTCGCGCTCTTTTGTGCGGTGTACGAATACGGCCGCGTGATGCAGCTGCCGCCGACGCCCTACCACGGCTGGCGCATGGCCGATTGCCTTTCGCTTACCACCCACTTCCACAACGGTGAGGGGCGTTTCCTGGCGCCGGTGATGCATGCCCGGCTGGGCGATGACGGCACCACCGGTCGCACCGCTGGTGAATTACCGCTGCTGTACTGGTGCGTGGCGCAAGTCTGGAAGATCACCGGCCCCAGCGAGCTGGTGTACCGGGTGATCGGGCTGTTGCTGCATTTCATCGGCACACTGGCCCTCTTCCTGGCGCTGCGCCGATGGTTGCAAAGCACATTCTGGTCCCTGGGCATCGCGCTGCTGTTCTTCACCTCGCCGGTGGTGGTGTACTACACCATCGGCTTCCTCACCGATGTGCCGGCCTTCGACCTGGCAATGATCGGCATGTACGGCACCGTGCGGTTCGCGCAGGTAGGGCGGCGACGTTGGTGGGTGCTGGCCATGGTCGCATTCGCACTTGCCGTGGGCCTGAAGGTCACCGCCGGCATGGGCCTGCTGGCGCTGCTGGGACTCTACTTCGTGGTGACGGTGATGCCGGGCACCTTCAGCCCTTGGCGACCCATATTCCCCCGACCGCTGTTCGGATGGAGCACCGCGCTGCTGGCCCTGCTGCCCGTGGTGGCATGGTACATCCACGCCGAAGGGATCAACCGCGCGCACAACGGCCGCTACACCTTCAACAGCCTGTGGCCCATCTGGGAGATGTCGTCCGCGGAGATCGAGGCCGCGCAGGATTTCGCGCGCGACCTGCTGTGGTTCCAGGTGTTCGACACATCGGTGTGGGCTCTTGTAGCGCTCGCGCTGGTGTCACTTGCGGTGAACATGCGCCGGTTACCACTGCCCATGCGCCTGCTGCTCGTCGCGCTGCTCCTGGGACTGGTGCTCTACGTGCTGGCCTGGTTCCATGCCGTGGATGGACACGACTACTACTTCATCAATCCGCTGATCGTGCCGCTGGTGGTGTTGGCCTGCTGGCTGTGGTGGCTGCGGCGTGATCACCCCGACCTGTTCCATGCGCGCTGGGCACGGTGGGCCTTCGCTGCCCTGCTGATATACAATGTGGCCTATGCGGCGAACAACCACACCCTGCGCACCAATCCATATAGTGTGTTGGACCGCAAGGACGTGCTGCCCCTGTACCATTCGGAGGAGCTGCGCTTCTTCAACGCGCTTTACTGGGGGCCGTTGAACGAGCTGATCGGTATTCGCGATGAACTGGTGCCCGCCGGGATACTGCAGGATGATCTGGTGTACATACCGCTGGACCAGTCCATCAACGCCTCGCTCTATTTCATGGACCGGCCCGGTCACACACGCTATGCCTTCCCCCTGGAGGAAGCAGCGACCCTGGAGCAGATGCGTGGCCGTGGCGTGGCCTGGATGGTGTTGTCCGAAGAGCTCGAACGAACGCATGCCTGGCTCCAACCCTACCTGGGTGTACCGGCGTGGTCACGCGGCGATGTGCGCATACATGCACTGCGGTCGCTGCCGTTGATCGACACCACCGTGGTGCTGTTCGATCGTGATCGCGCGATCGCAATGACCTTGTCTGAACACCTGGACACGATCCCCTGTGCGGATCCGCATCCATGGCGCTGTTTCTCCGATGCGCAGGAGCCCTACGCCCTCTTCGATCTGCCGGTGCATGCCGCCGGAGCGGAATACGCGGAGGTGACCGTGGTGGGGCGTGCCGAATGGACACGCGGTCGCCCGCGAGGCAGCCGCATGCACATCTGGCAGCAGGATCCCCAGGGCGGGAAATTCACCTCCCACCGGTTGCCCGAAGGCGACTTCCAACTCACGTTCCGGATCGATCCGCGGCGATCACCACAGGGATGCAAGCTCTATGTGGACAATGACAGCGGGCGCCCCTTCCGCGTGCGGATGGATCGCCTGGAGGTGCGGCGCGTGTGGCCGCTGACCGCGCCGGCGGAGGAGAGCGGCGTTCACATCCCATGAAACAGCTTCACGCCCATTGTTCTGCGCGGCTACATTTGATCCGCATCACCACAGATCCTCGCATCATGCCCCGGAGTAAGAGATCGAAGTCCACACATGCAACGTTCCGTCGGAGCGGTGATGGATCGGTGATACCGAACTGATCAACTCGGGCATGCAACGCGACCTTCTCCCCATCCTGCGCGGCCTCGGTTTCCACTTCCTCGCCGGGCTGATCCTGGTGGTGCCCGCGTTGATGAACCATGCCCCGCTGGTGTACAGCGATTCGGGTACGTACATCGTTGCATCGCGCACGCTGCTTCCACCGATCGACCGGCCCATCGGCTATGCGCTCATCATCCGCGCGGTCACCTGGCAAAGCACGCTATGGACCGTGGTCTTCTTCCAGGGCATGGTGGCCAGCTGGCTCATCCAGCGCACCACGGCGACCCTGTTCCCCGTGTTGCGCGCATCCTGGCGGCCGCATGTGGTGATCCTCGCCCTGCTGCTGGCCTTGAGCAGTCTGCCTTGGTATGCCAGCCAGTTGATGCCCGATGTGTTCAGTGGCATGCTGGGGCTTGTGGTGTTCCTGCTGCTTTTTGGGCGCGACATGTCCCGCATGGAGGTGGCGCTTCTATGGGTCATGCTGTTCTTCTTCGCCACCACGCATCTCAGCCATCTGGCGCTGATGCTGATCGCAGCCGTGGGATGCATCGCCTTTTTCTGGCGGCGCACGGCGGGCCGTTGGTCATTACCCCATCGCCGCACTGTTCTGGCCGGTCTTTTCATCACCCCTTTGTTGGGGATCCTCTTCATCATGGGATCCAACGCACGCCACGGCCTGGGCTTTGTGCTGTCGCCGACCTCCAGCCTCTTTCTGGCGGGCAAACTCATCGAGTCCGGTGCGATGTATACCTACCTGGATCGGCATTGTGGCGAGCGCCCGAATTTTCTCTGTGCACACAAGGATGAGTTGAACAACACGGGCATGCACTTCGTGTGGAATGAACACGCGCCCACCCGGCAGGGGCTGGATCTGCTGGCGTCCAGCGAACGCCTCGATCCGGTGGTGAAGGACCTGCTGGGTGATCCCGGCATGTGGCCCGTGCTGCTCTGGACCGGCGCACTTTCAACCGCCATCCAATTCACCTTGGTGGACATCGGCTCCGGCATCAGGCCATACGGTGAACAGAGTGCCCCCTGGTGGCCCATTGCACACGACTACAGGCATGAATTGCCCATGTATATGGACAGTGTGCAGCAGCGTAATTCATGGGGACTGGGCTTCCTGAACCCGATCCTGATGTGGGTGATGCTCCTCGCCTGTGTGGTGGTGGTGGTGCGCTGGCCACCGCGCCGGCAGGTGCGTTGGTGGGCCTTCGTGGCCATCATGGCCGGCTTCACCGTGGCCAATGCCGCCGCCACCGGGGCCCTGGCCAACGTGTACGACCGGCTGCAGGCACGCATCACCTGGCTGCTGCTTCTGGCGGCCCTGCTGTTGTTGGTGCGACATCTGCCCGGCATGCGCCGGATGTTGTGCTTCCCGGTGCGCGGGGCCTGAGGGTTGCGCATCTTTGGCCGGCAAGTGTGGTCACCACAGCAGGTCCACCCGAAGGGCATGAGCATCCGCAACGACCCCGCGCGCACCGCCTGGTGGCTGCTGCTCCTGTTGCTCCTCGCCGATCGCCTTGCGTTGCTGTCGTATTTCGGCTGGATGTACACCGGCACCGACGATGTGGTGATGTGGATCGCCGCGCAGGACTATCTGCGGGGCATCTTCCGCGAGCCCTGCTTCTACGGCCAGGACTACAACTTCATGTTGGAGGCCCTGCTCGCCGCACCCCTGCTGCCGGTGATGCCACACCACATGGCCCTGCCGCTGGCCACCTCGCTGCTGGCCCTGCTGCCCTGGGTGGCCTTCGCCTGGGTTTTCCAGCGGCGTGGCCAGACCGTGGGTGCACTGGTATTCCTGATGTTGCCACTGGCCATGCCGGTGGAGTTTGGCATCCTCACCACCCTCTCGCGCGGCTTTGTGACCGGCCTGGCCGCCATGGCGCTGCTGGCCGGTGTGCTGCTGCGTCCCGAAGGCCGCCGCGCATGGGTGCTGCTGGGCCTGGCCACGGGTCTGGGTGTTGCGCTCAACCCGAACTGCCTGGTCTTCGCAGTGCCGGTGGCCTTGTACCTGTGGCTTGTGCGGCGCCCGGGTTGGCGGGACCTGTTGTTCGCGGCCGTGGCGGGCCTTCCCTTTCTGCTGTTGCAGCACCTGGCCAAAGGCTTCTATGCCGCGAACCCGGAGCACCATGTACACTGGATGATGCCCCTGGCCTACGATCCAACGGCGGTGTGGGGGGCGATGGGTCAACTGGATCGCTACTTCGCGTTCCTCACCCCGGTATGGTGGTCCTGGGGTTGGGGGGTGCTGGTGTTGCTGATCGTATTGGCCGGGTGGTTGTGGCGCCTGGATCGCCGTGCTGCATGGGCGATCGCCGGGGGCTTGCTGGCCACCTTGTTGATGCTGGGGGTGAACAAGGTCTCGGACGGACTTCCGACGCTCTTCCATTCCAGCAGCCGCATGTTCATCGGCCTGCCCCTGGTGCTGGCCCTTGGCCTGGCGCTGGGTGTGCGCCAGCTGGATGAGGTGCGGGCCGGGCGATGGCGGAGCGCCCTGCTGGGCATGGGCCTGGTGGTGTTCAGTGTGAAGGTGGGCGTGATGGAAATGACCGTGGAGCGGCACACCATGAAGGAGGACCAGGGCCCGGTGGCGGTGACGCACCTGGAACGGCTGCACGAAGATCTCGTCCACTGGCAGGCCGTATCGGACAAGCACGGTGTGGACCTCATCGTAGTGGTGCCGGATTGGAAGTTGACCACCGCCTTGCTGAGCGTACGTGCCTATGGCGCGGAGGTCCAGGCCCCTTCGTTGCCACCCGCCATGCTCCATGTGGGCGACCGCCGCACCTGGCTCTACCAGGCACACCGCGATGCCGTGCATGGCACCGTGCTGCTCTACGGCCACATGCTGGACTGGGAACGTGCCGGGCCGGTATTGGGCTGCGACATGATCCGCCCGGGCGAACACATGGTGCTGGTGCATAACAACACCCGTAGCACCCGGGACCTGCTCGCGGTGTTCGGTGTGCCGATGAAGCGACATATCTATGTGAATGAGCCCCTGCAAGAGGTGTCCCCGGTTCCCTGACTTCGTGCATCCTGCTTACCTGCGCCCCGGTATCTTCGCCGCCTTCGCCCCATGGACCTTCGCACGCTTTCCATCATCATCCCAGCCTACAACGAGGAGCGGACGATCCACCGGATCCTCGACAAGGTGCGGGCGGTGGAACTGGTCCACGGGATCGGCAAGGAGGTGGTGATCGTCAACGACGGATCGAAGGACGGCACCGTGCAGGCCGTCCAGCGCTACATCTCGGCGCATCCGGAAATGGGCATCAAGTTCTTCCAGCAGCCCCAGAACATGGGCAAGGGAGCGGCCATCCACCGCGGCATCCTGGAGGCCACAGGGGAATACCTACTGGTGCAGGATGCCGATCTGGAGTACGATCCCCGCGAATACAACGATCTGCTGCGGCCCGTGCTGGAAGGCTTCGCCGATGTGGTCTATGGTTCGCGCTTCATGGGCCATCACCCGCACCGCATCCTCTTTTACTGGCACAGCATCGGCAACAAGTTCCTCACCGCACTCTCCAACATGTTCAATAATTTGAACCTGACGGACATGGAGACCTGCTACAAGCTGATCCGCAGCGACATCGCCAAGGGGCTTGTTTTGAAGGAGAAGCGGTTCGGTTTCGAGCCGGAGGTGACGGCCAGGCTGGCGCGTGTGCCCGGCATCCGCATCTACGAGGTGGGCATCAGCTACTACGGCCGCACCTATGCCGAAGGCAAGAAGATCGGCTGGAAGGATGGCTTCCGCGCCATCTGGTGTATCGTGAAGTACGGGTTGGGATAGGTCGTCACTGCGCCTCTTCCCCGGTCATCTCTTTCCTCTCTTCCTGCTGCGGCGCCTCCATGGCCACCAGGTAATCCACATGGCCGCGTAGCACCTCCTCCAGGGGCTTGCCTTCCCAGTAGGCCTGCCGCTTCACCATGTTGAACCAGCGCTCATCGCTGCGGATCTGCTGGTCGAAGTATTCGGCATCTTTCCCCGGCGGGAACACCGGGCGTGGTTCATGCTCCGCAGCGGCCAGCACTACAGGATCATCGGCCGTGGCCAGGCGGTAGGTGAAGAGGCGCAAGCCGCGGAGTTCGCGCCGATCCTCGATCACCAGTGGTGCATCGGCGCCCTCCAGTTCCATCACGCTGCCGCGCACTTGTGCATGGCCGTTCAGCATGCCGGTGCGGCTGAAGACGATCTGGCCGTGGCTGTGGGCGCGCATCAGGTCCTGCACCTCCTCCAGCGGATAGGTCTCGTGCTTGGCGCCACCCACCACGATCGTGTTGGCCTGCGCGTGCAGCAGCAGGTAGTAGCTCTTGTCCCAGCCGTGGAAATCCACGATCAAGCCGCCGCCGTGACGGGCGCTGCCGGTGGTGTTGATCAGCTCCAGCAGCTCGTCGGTCTCCGGACCCGGCAGGCGCGGGACCACCTCCATCTCGCGGTAGTAGGCCAGCACCAGTTCGTCCATGGCGGGTCCGAAGCGGCCCTCACCGAAGCGTTTGGTGTGATCGATCTTATTCCACAGCAAGGTCATGGGGATCACCGACAGGAAGCCGGCGGCGACCAACCCGGTGCGAAGGCGCTGCCAGCGGGTGCCCTGGAACACCAGCGCCACGAAGGGCAGCGCCAATACCAGCCACGTGACGAGGAAGCGATGCTGCATCATCAGGGAGCCGTCGCCGGCCTTCAGCTGGAACACGGCCACCATCACGGTGATCGGGATCAGCCACACCCACTGTTCCCGGGTGAGCCTGCGCCGCGCGATGGCGTACACCAACGCCGCCAACATCATTATCGCCACGACCGGCGACACATTGATCGTGAAGGACCAGGGGAAGAACAACGTGCGCTTCATGCGGTCCACCGGCAGCACCTCGTCGTTGATGCCCTCCTTTACCATGTTCCATACATCGTTCTGGTTCACGCTGTAGAGGAAGTCGCCGAACGCGAGTTGGTTGCCGATCATCCAGGTGCCGGGGAAGATCATGGCGCATAGCCAGAACACCGCCGTGTGTCGCCAGCCGCGCAGCAACAGCACTGCCAAGGTGAGCGTGGCGATGATCACCCATGCTTCGTAGCGCAGCGCGGCGGCGCAGGTGATCAGCACCCCGCCGAGGATCATGCCGCGGTAGTCCTTTGCATGCCGCAGCGGCCATGAGAGTGCATAGAGGGATATGGCCAGGAAGAAACCATAGGACACTTCGGAGAGCGCCTGCATGCTCGTCCACAGGATGATGGGGCTGAAGACGTATAGCAGGGACGCGAACACCGCGCCCTGTCGCGAGCCGAAGACGTTGCGTGTGAAGCCGTAGAGGGGGATCACCGTGAGTGTGGCGCACAGGATGTTCAGCGCCAGCGGACCGGCGGTATTGCCCGGCAGCATCAGCATGAAGAGCGCGTTGAGGTAGTGGTGCAGCGGCCCCCAATAGCCTTCCTTGATGTAGTAGGGATCCATCAGCCATTCGTAGGCGATGTGGATGCGGCTCACGGCATCGGCTTGCACCGTCTGAGACCAGTGCAGTGCCGCAAGCCGTACCACCAATGCCGCCAGCATGATCAACAACACATCGCGGCGATGGACGGAGCGGAGGAAGTTCGCCATGGCGCGCTATAGCTCGGGGATCCGTTGCCACACTTCGATCAAGCGGCCCCAATTCCAGTCCGGCCCCTCCCAGGGCCAGAAGTACAGCTTGCTCAGCCGGATGTTGATGAATACCAGCAGGTACAAGGGCACATAGGACAGCCTTCGCCACCAGATGCCGCGGGCCCAAACCCACTTGAGTCCCATGGCCAGCGGGATGGCCAGGAAGGCATAGTGCTCGATGAAGCCGCGGTGGCCGAAGGAGCCCCCGAGCCACCAGCTCCACCAGCTGGCATAGATGTACCAGGCCAGCGCCCAGATGATCAGCACCAGCCGCATGTTGGGCATGCCGCGCACCGCGCCGATCACCAGTGCCAGCATGGTGAGGGCCATCAGCGGGGTATAGATGAACCATCCGTTCTGGTGGCTGATCAGCACGTCCAGCAGGTGGGGATCGGTCCATTGGAAACCTTCACCCTTCTTGCCGTAGGTGAAGACGAACCAATCGCCCGTGATGTGCTTCCAGTAGAGGAACTGTGGCACGAACAGCAGCGCCACCACCAGCACGCCGGCAGCGGTAGCGAAGGGATGGGCGCGCAGCCATCCGAGCCGGATCCGCAGTGCTTCCCAAGGCCTTGCGCTGCCCAGGAACAGCGGCAGCAGCAGGGCGATGATGTTCAGCTGCCGGATCAGCACCACCATGCCGCCGCAGACGATCAGCAGGAACAGCGTGCCCGCCGTGGGTTTTTCCAACATGCGCAGGGTGAGGTACAGCAGGCCAGCGAACAGGAAGAAGGCATAGACGTGCGACATGCCCGGCTGCCAGGTGCTGTAGAAGAACAGGTTGGTGGCGCCATAGAGCAGCATCGGTGTGAACAGCGCGATGGGCCGGCCCACCAGGGGGCGCAGGGCGTGGAACAGCAGCAGGCATCCGCCGGCCAGGTAGAAGGCCGCGCCGACGAAATGCAGGATGGCGAAGGGATGCGAATAGCCGTCCACCGCTTGCCCGCCCAACGCCGCCCATGCCGCCGCGATCAGGAAGAAGGGCAGCTGCATCACCGCCACGCCGATGGTGAACATGCTCAGTCCCCGGCCGTTCTCCAGGTGGTGCGTCCACGGCAGCATGGACCACTCGTGCGTGCCCAGCAGCCCCGGCAGGAATTGGTAGTAGCCCCAGGGGTCGCTGCCATGGGTGAGCATGGTGGCCAGGTGGTGCGTGTTCGCCAGGTAACCCGTGCGGGCCGTGACCAGGAACAGCAGGATGGCGAGCACCCATTCCGCTCGCGGCATGCCTTGGCGCTGGAAGGACCGCAGGATGGAGGCCATGGGAGGAAGGCCCCGGAGGGCCGCGCAAAGAACGCCATCTTTGGCCGAGCATGGATAGCCGCGCCACTGTGGGACCGCCCGTCTGGTGGGTGCTGTGGGCCGCCGCCGCAGTGGTGGTGCGCCTGCTTTCACAAGGCATACTCGAAGCCGGCGACGGCGTGAACCATTACCAGATCGCGCGCTTCTCCTGGGACCACCCCGAGCTATTCCTCGATCACTGGGGCAAGCCCTTGTTCACCCTGCTGGCTTCGCCCTTCGCGCAGCTGGGACATTGGGGCGTGACGCTCTTTAACGCGCTGTGTTTCGTGGGCACCTGCTGGGCCGCGGACGGTCTGCTGCGTCGCGCGGGGC
>JBGTES010000038.1:0-24361 GCA_041747675.1 Flavobacteriales bacterium | reverse complement strand
CGGCTGCGGCCTGCACCACCGCTTCGGGCCTCCCGCTTTCCACCTCGCGCGCGGCTTCCCGCTCGCGCTGCTCAATGGCCACCGCCGCCAGGCTATCCTGGGTGATCTGCCTGCGGGCCTGCTCCTCCGCACTCGGCATGGTGTACCAGGTATACACGCCAAGGATCACAGCGATGAGCAGGAAACCGATGACGGAATTACGATCCATGGAGCGAGGCCGGATGATTCAGGGGTGGACGAAGGGCGGCAAAGATAGACGGGCGGGTGAAGGCGAGAACATCCCTTGCGGCCACCATTACCTTCGCCGGTGTGCGATGGTCAACTGCTGTGTTCGCTTTCGTCACTCATGCGGCCATCTGCATGTCGCAGGATCCAGCCCCGGCATCGCTCAAGTGGGGAGCATCCGTGGGCTTCAGCCGCTTGAACTGGGCCGACCAGAAGCGTTTGGGCCATCCGGACCAGCCCCTGTACCTGGTGGCGTTCTTCAATGACCGGCGATACGACACAGGTTCCGTGCAGTATGGGAAAACGACGCATTGGATGTTCGGCCTATCCCAGACGAACGCGCACGCTGATCACTGGGGCATCGAGGCCGGCCGTAAAGTGCTTCGCTTCGAGGATAGCGAGAGTATCGGTAGCGGCACTCACAGGGATGTTGCCCGCGATCACTGGTTGATGCGCTTGGAATACGGCCGTTCCACCGCGCGGAACAAGGTGGACGCATTTCGTCCAGCTTTCCGCTACGGTGCCTCGGTCCTGGTCCGGGACGGGACGAGCAGCAGTCATGTCGAGAATCCTTCGGGCCCGAATAAGGTCGATCTAATGAAAGCGGGTGATGCAACGGCGGTCACCCTGCAGACATTCATTTGGTGGGGCTATCGGTCACCACGGCTGCTGGGGGGCATGCAGTTGAACTTGAACATCCTCGCGCACGCTTTCGGGAGCCTCCATACCGACGACTTCCGGCATTCATTCACGCCGTACGGTGAGGTAATCACACATGACGTGCATACGGAACGCTTCTCGGACTGGTTGGCCATGGATGCCCTGGTACGGCATGGCTTGTTCTGGAGTGACATGCAGGTGAAGCTCACCTACCACTTCCTGCCACTCCCGAAGCGTGCGGGGCGTTCACCGACGGATGTGGAGTGAAACCGGTGCGGCGGCATTTCAGCGCTGCCGTGATCATACCTCCGCCTTCGCCCCTTTCAGCGCGGCCTCCTTCACCGCCGCCTGCACGAAGCTGACGAAGAGCGGATGCGGACTTGCCACGGTGCTGCGGTACTCCGGGTGGAACTGCACCCCGATGAACCAGGGGTGGTCCTTCAGTTCCACGATCTCCACCAGTTTCCCTTTGGGGTTGATGCCGCTGGCCAGCAGGCCGGCCTTCTGGTAGTCCTTCAGGTAGATGTTGTTGAACTCGTACCGGTGGCGGTGCCTTTCGGTGATGTCCTTGCGACCGTAGATGCCGGCGGCAAGGCTTCCCTCGGCCAGCTTGCATGGGTATGCGCCCAGACGCATGGTGCCGCCCTTGTCGGCGATGGTCTTCTGGTCCTCCATCAACGCGATCACCGGGTGGGAGGTATCCGCATCCATCTCGGTGCTGTTCGCGTCCGCGTGGCCCATCATGTTCCGTCCGTACTCGATCACCGCGCACTGCATGCCCAGGCAGATGCCGAAGAAGGGCACCTGCTGTTCCCGGGCGAAACGGATCGCTTCGATCTTTCCCTCGATCCCGCGATGTCCGAAGCCCGGTGCCACCACGATGCCCGCCAGCCCTGCGAGTTGCCGGGCAACGTTCTTCGCATTGATCTTTTCGCTGTGCACCCATTGGATGTGCACCCTGGTCTCGTTCTCCGCACCGGCGTGCTCCAATGCCTCCTTGATGCTTTTGTACGCGTCGTGCAACTCCACGTACTTGCCCACCAGGCCGATGCGCACCTCGCGCTTGGGTGCCTTGAAGCGGCGCAGGAAATCCTTCCAAGACCGCAGGTCCGCAGCGGGGAATTTCGCGATGCCCAGCTTGCGCAGCACCACCTGGTCCAGACCTTCCTCCTGCATCAACAGGGGCACATCGTAGATCGTCTCGGCGTCTCGGCTCTCGATCACAGCGGTGGGTTCCACGTTGCAGAACAGGGCGATCTTCTCCTTCATGCCCTTCTGCATGGGATGCTCGGTGCGACATACTAGCACATCCGGCTGCACGCCCAGGCTCAAGAGTTCCTTCACGCTGTGCTGCGTGGGCTTGGTCTTCAATTCGCCACTGGTGCGCAGAAAGGGGAGGAGCGTCAGATGTATGGAAAGGCAATCGCGGCCCTTCTCCCACTTCAACTGACGGATGGCTTCCAGATAGGGCAGGCTTTCGATGTCGCCCACGGTGCCACCCACTTCGGTGATCACGAAATCGTAGATACCCTTGCGGCCAAGGGACTGGATGTTGCGCTTGATCTCATCGGTGATGTGGGGGATCACCTGTACCGTCTTGCCCAGGTATTCCCCTCTGCGTTCCTTGCTGATGACATTCTGGTAAATGCGGCCGGTGGTGACATTGTTGGCCTGTGTTGTGGGCGTGTCCAGGAAGCGTTCGTAATGCCCCAGGTCCAGGTCGGTCTCGGCACCATCCTCTGTCACGTAACACTCGCCATGCTCATAGGGGTTCAGCGTACCGGGATCCACGTTGATGTACGGGTCCAGCTTCTGGATGGTGACCGTGAAGCCACGTGCCTGGAGCAGTTTGGCCAGGCTGGCGCTGATGATGCCCTTGCCAAGTGAGGAGGTCACACCCCCGGTAACGAAAATGTACTTGGTGGAACCCGTCATCGCCTGGAGGGAGCGCCGTGTTGGGGCCGGCGATCACGGGGCGTAAAGGTAGCGGAATGGTTGACGTTGGACGCTGAAGTGATCCAAGTGGGGATGCCTGGAGATCGGACCGCCCCGACCGCTCATCCGATCGATCCGAGCGAAGCGAGGGAAAACTGTCACACCGAGCCAGCCTCCCGCAGGCAGGCGATGGGAAGGAGAGGCTTAGAACTTGTAGCTCAGCCCTGCACTCGGCAGCAGCGGCAACTGATCCACCCGCTCAAAGCGCACGCGGTCGAAATAGAAGATGTTCTGGCGGTCATAGGTATTGGTCACGCTCAGATCCAGTTCCAGCACTTTGTGCTCGTCGAACTTCCATTCGCGGGTGAGCCCCAGGTCCAGACGGTGGTAGTCGGGCAGACGGCCCTGGTTAAGGGGCCCGAAGATGGTGGCGAGATCCGCGTTGCTGGTGGCGATGTCCGTGTTGATGTCGCCGTTGAAGGGAATGGCCCCGTAAAAGCCTGCGGTCTGTGTGAAGGGGAAGCCCGAGCCGTAGTTCCAGCGTGCGTTCACGCGCCAGCGATCGAACTTGCCGAATGCCCGGCTCACCACCACGTTCACGTTGTGGCGGCGGTCCCACACCGGATTGTACTCCTGTACACCGTCGAAGCGATCCACGAAGGTGTAGCTGTAGACCGTCCAGATGGAGGTCTGGCCTTTGTCGTACTTCAGCTGCAGGTCCGCACCATAGGCCACACCGGTTTCCACCACATAGTCCTTCTTCAGTTCATCAGGCTTGTCCGCGAACTCGGGGGTGTCGTTGAAGATCTTGTTCCGGTTCAGGTTGGTTACCTGGCGGAAGTCCTTGTAGTACACCTCGAAGTTGGCGGATAGATCGTTGGTGAGGTCGTACTCGATGCCTGCCACGTAGTGATTGGCACGTTGCAGCGGATCCTTCACCTCCCGGGTGCTGCCGTCCCGCATGGTGATATTGCGTGGGAGGTCATCAGGTGCCGACAGGAATCCATAGAAAAGGTTCACCACATCGCGGTCGCTGTTGGCGGCTACCAGGTTCTGGCTGTAGCGCCCGGCGGCGAGCTTGAAGCGCAGGTCGTCGGTGATGTTCCACTTGAAACCCAGACGTGGTTCGATGTTCATCACGGAGAGGGAGGCATAATAATGCAGGCGGATCCCGGGATCGATGATCACGTTTTGCAGCTTCTTCTTGTAGTTGAAGTAGCCCGCGATCTCCGTGGTGTTCTGCTCCTGTTCGTATTCACGGCCCAAGGCATTGAAGAACTGGAAGTTCGTGCGGAAGCCGAGCAGTTCTATGCCATAGCGTGCTTCGTCGTCGCCGTTGAAGATCTTGAAATTGAGTCCACCGTTGAATCCTGCGATCTCGCTCGACCGTGGGGGCAACTCCCCCTCCCGTAATTCAATGGTGTAGTTGCTCATGGAAAAGATCCCATCGATAAGGACCGCCGAACCAGCCGGGACCAGCACGAAGTTGCTGCCGGCACCCCAGTTGTTCCAGTTCAGATCACTCACACCCTGGTAGTTCACCCCATCGCTGAAGTTGAAGCCAAAGAGGTTGAATTTGCTGCCATTGGCGCCCAGGAATGAGACCTTGCCATAGATGTCCGTGAAGTAGAAAGGCAATCCGGCGCTATCCACGTAGCTGTACAGCGTCTTGCTGGTCTGATCCAGATAGCTGTGGCGCATGTTCAGCAGAAAACTGGAAGCGGACTCCCCAGGCTCGCTCTGCTTCTTGATCGGACCTTCCAACAGCGCCTTGGCCGCGAAGGTGCTGGCACCCACCTTGCCACTGAGGCGGGTCTTGTTGCCATCGCGCGAGGTGATGTCCATGACGGAACTGACCCGCCCGCCGTGCTCCGCATTGAAACCAGCGGTGTAAATGTCCGCGTTGCGGATGATGTCGTTGTCGAACACGCTGAACAGGCCGATGCTGTGGAATGGATTGTACAACACCATGCCGTCCAACATCACCTTGTTCATGATGGGGGAACCACCGCGCACGTAGAGCTGGCCCCCCTGGTCGCCGGTGAAGATGACCCCGGGCACGACCTGCAGGTACTGGGCCAGGTCCGCCTCGCCGCCCACGGCAGGCATACGTTCGATCTGTCTTGGGGTGAGTTTGGTCACACCCATCTGCACCTGGTTCTGGGCCTCCTGCTTCGCACCTGTGACCTCGAACTCGCGCATCTGGATGGCACTGCGCGAAATGAATAGTTTCTCCGTGATGATCTGGTCGCGTGCCACGGTCACTTGCTTCTCGAGCGAATCATATCCCAGGTAGGTCACCATCAGCGTGTAGGTGCCGGGTTGAAGCCGGGAGATGGAGAAGTAGCCGTTCACGTCGGTGGCGGCACCGGTGGTGGTTCCCTTCAAGATCACATTGGTGAAAATGATCGGTTCCCCATTGCCCTTGTCGTAGACGAAGCCCCGGATGGTGCCTGTCTGGGCCATCAGGCCGGTATGAAGGATCAGGAAGGGGAGGACTAGAAATAGCTTCCGGGCGGCACGTTCCATCATGGGGGTTCCTTGCGGGGGGGCGCTAAGGTAGAGGAAGGCCTTGGACGAAAAAGGGACCGTTCCATGGACGGTGCGCACCTTATCCCGATCCTTGCGATCCCGTCCTTGGGGCAAATGGTTCAGTTCATCATGCGCGCCAACAATTCACGCAAAACCTCGCCCTGATCACCATCGCCCCCAAGGCCCTTGCTGCGCAGATCGCACTGCCGCAGCAATTGCTGAGCACGCACCACTTGGGCCAGGGAATAGTTGCGGGCATGGGCCTGGTAGTCGCGCACGAAGAAGGGACTCACCTTCATGGCCTGGGAGAGCTCCTGTGACCCTGCGTTCTTCATCTGTATGGCGATGGCCAGCTTGGAGAAATAGCCGTTCAGGAAACCCACGGTCATTTGGATCGGATGGTCCTTGGGCGATGCGGCGAAGTAGCGCGCGATGCGCTGGGCCTTCAGGGCGTCGCGTGTGCCGATGGCTTGCTGAAGCGCGAATACGTTGTGGTCCTTGCTTATGCCCACGAAGCGCTGGATGGTATCGGCATCGATCACCCCGCCCTCCTCGGTCACCAGGCACAATTTCTCCACCTCCTTCACCGCCTTGGCAAGGTCGGCGCCCAGGTGGTCCGCCAGCAGTTGCGCTTCCTGCGCACCCAGCCGCCGCTTCTGTTTCCGGGCGATCGTCACCAGGAATTCCGGCACCTTCTCATCGCGCACCTTTTCACTCAGCAGCACCGCACCTCCACCCTTCTGAACATTCTTGATCACACTCTTGCGGCCATCCACCTTCTTGTGCATGTGGCATAGCAACAACACCGTGGTGGGGGTGGGCTTCAGCAGATATGGCCCCAATTTCTCGATCTCCTCGATGCGCCAGGCCTGCAGTTCACGCACCACCACCAGTTGCCGCTCGGCCATCATCGGGTAGCGCAGGCACGCGTCGATCACCTGGCCATGGTCCACGTCGCGGCCATATAATATGGTCTGGTTGAAATCCCGCTCATGCTCTGCGACCGCCTGTCGCTGCACCTCTTCTGCGAGCACGTCGATGAAGTAGGTCTCCTCGCCGTGCAGCAGGTACACCGGCCGCAGTTTGCCGCTGCGCAGCTCCGTCATCACGCGCTTCAGATCGTCCAGAGCGCTCACTCGTAGCGTAGGTGTTTCACCGACCGTCCCTTGTTGCTGATCTCACGCATGGAGGCGATGCCCAGCCGTACATGCGTTTCCACGAATGCCGAGGTGACCTTGGCGTCGCTGGCGCTGGTCTTCACACCTTCGGATACCATGGGTTGATCGCTTACCAGCAGCAGTGCGCCGGTGGGGATCCCATTGGCGAAACCGGTCATGAAGAGGGTGGCGGTCTCCATGTCGATGGACATGCAGCGCAGTACGCGCAGGTGCTTCTTGAAGGCATCGTCATGCTCCCACACACGGCGGTTGGTGGTGTACACCGTGCCGCTCCAATAGTCAAGTTCCATGTCGCGGATCACATGGCTCACCGCGCGGTGGATCATGAAGCTGGGCAGGGCAGGCACCTCGGGGGGAAAGTAGTCGTTGCTGGTACCCTCGCCACGGATGGCCGCGATCGGCAGTACCAGGTCACCAAGTTGGTTCTTGCGCTTCAACCCTCCGCATTTGCCCAGGAACAACACGGCCTTGGGGCTCACCGCGCTGAGCAGGTCCATCATCGTGGCCGCATTGGCACTGCCCATGCCGAAATTGATCATCACCATGTCCTCGGCCACCGCCACCCGCATCGCCCTGTCCTGAGCGTGCACCTTGGCGCCTGTCTGCCGGCAGAAGATGTCCAGGTAATTGTCGAAGTTGGTGAGCAGCACGTAGGGACTGAACTCTTCCAACAGGAGACCAGTGTATCGGGGAAGCCAGTTTCTGACGATGTCCTGCTTGGTGCGCAACTTTGTGAGGTATGAATGATGGGATGATCGCGTTGGCCTTGCCGGACCACGGCGTCAAAACTAAGCAAGGTGCCCAAGGTCCTTTGGTGTTCGATGCATTGCGTGGTCGCTGGGTGGTCCTCACCTCCGAAGAATGGGTGCGTCAGCATTTCATCAACCATCTTGTCCGGGATCTGGGCTATCCTGCCGGCCGTATCGGGGTGGAATGGTCATTGGTGCTGAACGGCCTTGCGAAACGTGCCGACATCGTGGTATTCGATGAGGAACGCCGTCCGGTGGTCCTGGTGGAATGCAAGGCCCCCAGCGTGCCGATCACCCAGCGCACATTCGAGCAGACCGCGCGTTACAACAAGGTGTTCCAGGTGGGCCTCCTGATGGTGACCAACGGGATACGCCATTACTGCTGCCGGGTAGATCATCACACGGGAACTGTAGATTTCTTGGATCGTCTACCGGCCTACGATGCACTTGAAGGCAGATGACCTTGCCCTACTTTTGATACGCGATGCGCATTCTCTCCCCCCTCCTCGTCGTGGCATGTGTGTGTGCCGGTGGTGTGACTGCCAGGGCCCAAAGCCCGCAGAAGATCGACCTCTACCTCAATGCCTGGCTGGACCGTGACCACCCGCCGGGTGCCATGCTGGACCTGTTCGTTCATGGCCCGGCAGCGGAGGTGGCCCGCGCAGTGGAGGATGAGGACGGGCTGGTGAAGATGGCCTTGCCCCGGATCGTAAGCGCCCGTGTTCCGGTGGATCGTGTGCGGACGCTGGCCCAACATCCTGCGGTAGAGCGTTTCGAATGCGCCCTCGACCCCGCCATGGTGATGAACGACTCCATGCGGGTGCGCACCTTCATTGAACCAGCGCATCAAGGCATGGCGCCACTGCCGCAGGGCTACGATGGTGAAGGAGTGATCATGGGCATCATCGACTCAGGTCTGGACTATAACCATCCGGACTTCCAGAACGCAGACGGCACCACGCGGATCTTGAAGTACTGGGATCAAACCCTTGTCGTGGGTCCCTTGACCCCGGCGGAGTTCGGCTACGGGCAGGTGTGGGACAGCGGCCACATCGACAATGGAGAGATGACCTCCGTGGACCAGGTCGGGTATTGGGGGCATGGCAGCACGGTTACGGGAACCGCAGCCGGCAATGGCCTTGCCAATGGGCGGCACAAGGGGGGCGCCCCTGGCGCCGATCTGATCATCGTATCAGCTTCTTTCTCCGGGAACTTCCGCGCCAAGGTGGCCGATGCCGTGAAGTTCATCTTCGATGAAGCCGCCGCCTTGGGCCGCCCCGCCGTGGTGAACGCCAGCCTGGGTACCTACCTCGGCTCGCATGACGGCCAGGATGCTGCCGCGCTCCTCATCGACGATCTGCTGCACCAAAGCGGAGGCCGGATGATGGTATGCGCCATGGGTAACAGCAACAACTGGGCGCCCTATCACCTGCGCACGGAGGTGGGCTCCGATACCACCTTTACCTGGTTCCGCAACAACAACAACAGCGGTCTGGGCTTCCCCGCAGTGTTCTTCGAGGTGTGGGCGGATCAGCCGGACCTGATCGATGTGCAATACGCCATGGGCGCCGATCGCGTAACGCCCTCAATACAGTATCGTGGCCAGACACCTTTTCGCACCCTGGGCCAGGCGCTCAACTCCGTGGTGGTGGACACCTTGTGGAGCCTTTCCGGGCACCGCTTGGGTGTGGTGCAGTACTACGCTGTCCAGCGTGGCGAACAGTACCTGCTACAGGTACTCATGCAACAGCCTGATTCGGCTGGCTACAATTTCCGCTTCATGACCAAGGGCCAGGGCAAGTTCGATGTGTGGAGCACCTCCGTATTAGGGACCTCCAACATGGTCACCGCCATTCCTTCGGTTGGTGTCTATCCGGACATCGCCCACTATGTGCTGCCGGACAACAATAAGCACATGGTCGATTCCTGGGCCTGCTCACCGCATGTGCTCGCGGTGGCGAACTACTACAACCTGCAGGAATACGTGGATTGCAATGGCAACACCGTGCTGATGGGAGGGGGGGCCGAGGGGGACATCTCCCTCAACAGCAGCAAAGGACCCACACGTGATGACCGTCAGAAGCCCGACGTGGCCGCCACGGGAGACGTCACCATGTCCAGCCCGCCACTGGGCTTCCTCAATACGCTGATCGCCACGGAACCCCACAAGGTGGCCGAGGGCTGCATGCACATCCGGGGGGGCGGCACCTCCATCGCCTCGCCGGTAGTGGCCGCTACTGCGGCACTATATCTACAGAAATGTCCGAATGCCGCACACCAGGAGGTGATCGCCGCGATCAACGGTACGGCTTTTAGCGATGCCTTCACAGGTGCGACGCCCAACAACCACTTTGGTCATGGGAAGCTCGATGCCTTTTCCGCCCTGGTCAGCAGCAACCTGCCCCCCATCACCTTGGAGCTTTTGGGCCCCAGCGAACTGTGTGATGGAGAGGTGACGCAGGTCCTCGCTTCGGGCGATCTTGCGCAATACCTCTGGAACAACGGTGCGGAGGTCAATCCCGTGACCGTGGGGGAAAGCATTGAACTCACCGTGATAGGCCTGGATCCCTCGGGATGCAAGACAACTTCCGTGGACACGGTGCAGATCGTGGTGCACCTGCTGCCACCAACTCCGGAAGTGGCGGTGAATGGCGTTGAACTGACGAGCAGTGCGGCCGGGGAGTACCAATGGTTCCACAACGGGGCCCCCATTCCCGGAGCGGTCGGACAAGTGTATATGGCCGGTACGGGCGGCGAATATGCAGTGATGATCACCGATGAGAACGGCTGCATGGCCATGAGCGATGTAGTGCTCATCTTGATCACGGGGATGGAGGGGAGCATGGCACAAGCATTCGCGGTATGGCCCTCACCGGCCAGCGACCTGCTCACCGTGCGCTTGCCCGATAGCGTGAAAGGCTCAATAGAAGTGTTGTTGCTCGATGCGCGCGGGTCGGTGGTGCAGCAGTCACTTCACACCGGGCGGACAATGGTGGAACTCACGCTGCATGGCCTTGCTGCCGGCGTGTACACGGTGCAGGTAAGGCAGGGTGAGGTGCGTTGGTCGCAACGCTTCGTGAAACGCCCCTGAGCTGATCCGATCATCGATCGTCATCATCCTCGGTGTCACGCTCCAAGGGCTCGTAGTAGCTGCTAAGTTGGCGCTTCAGCTTGTGGAATCGCAGGATCCCGATCAACGCGAAGAACACTGCGAGCACAAGGGAAAGGAAGCCCACCCATTCGAGGTCGCCATGGCCCTGAAGTTGGAACAGGGCGAGCCCACCGATGAGCAGATACAACGCCGACCGGATATAGGCCATGAAGGTTCGTTCATTGGCCAGCCGTGTGCGTTCCAAAGCCAGGTGATCACGCAGGATCAGTTTGTCACGGTTGCTGAAGGGCCTGCCGAAGCGCAGCAACTCCATGATGCGTTCCGAACGGGGTAGCATGCTGCGAAAGTAAGGGCATCATCGGTCAAGGGCCCTCCGGAGTGAAGGCGTCATCCGTGCCCGGGTTTAGAATGCGTTCCTGGGGCCGCGAAGTATCCCGCACCGTGCCGCCGGGTAATTTGGCACCATGGATCTGGTGCGCCGCACGATCGAACGCTATGTGAAGCTGACCGATGCCGAATGGGCCGAGGTGGCGCCCTGCTGGAAGGAGTACCACTTCGCCAAGGGGGACCATGTTTCCGAAGCGGGGCGGATCGAGAAGCGCTTCTATATCGTCAGGGATGGTGTGCAACGCTTGTACTTCGCGCATGATGGCAATGAGCATTGCCTGGGTTTTGCCTATGGCCATAGCTGGAGCGGCGATTACGACTCATTCCTCTCGCAGCGCCCGGGCCGATTTCATGTGCAAGCCGTCACAGACAGTGCCCTGGTGGGTATCGAGCATGCGGACCTGCTGCGTCTGTACGATCGCATCCCCGCCATGGAACGATGGGGCCGGCTGATCTTGGAGGAATTGGTGCAGGGCCGTGCCACGCGTGAGATCGAGCAGCTCACCCTCAGCGCCGAAGAGCGCTACCGCCGCTTGCTGGCAAGGAGTCCGCACTTGTTACAGTTGGTGTCACAGAAGGATATCGCCTCCTACCTGCGCATGACGCCGGAGACCTTCAGCCGGTTGCGGGCAAGAGTGCTGTGAGACCATTCTTGATCCATATCAAGTGCTTCCGCCCGGTCACGCGGATAGATTCGCCTCCATGGAGACCATGGACACCCGGGACCTGATCGACCAGCTACGATCCGAACTGCAACGCCAGTTGGAACGTTGCACGCGGCTGCGCGAATTGCCGGTGGAGCGCCTGCACCAGCGTCCCAGTCCTGGGGGCTGGAGCGTGATGGAGGTACTTCGGCACATGGTCCTCAGCAGTGGTATCTACCATCATCGCCTGCAACGGATCTATGCTGACGAAAACAATGGGCTGCGATTCCGTACGCGATACCAGCCTGGACGATTGGGCGACTACGCCGCCAAAGCCATGCAGCCGAAGACCGACGGTACGATCGGTTGGCGGATGAAGACGCTCGGCATGTTCGAACCGCGCGATGTGGCCACCACCGGATGGCAGGCCCTGGACGACTTCGAGGCGCTGATCCATGGCCTTCTCGGCCTGTTGGAACGCGCACGTACACGCGGCTTGGAAGGGGAAAAGGTCACCAGTTCCCTGGGTCCCATACTGCGATTCAAGGCCGGTGATGCGTTCCGCTTCCCCATTGCGCACCAGAAAAGGCACCTGCTGCAGATCGAGCGCACCCTTCTCGTTCTGAAGGGTTGATCAATGCACCCTTTCACCGCCGAGATAAGTGGTGAGCACCTTTGCTTTTTTCAGGCTCTCCGGGTCCACCTTCAGCAGGTCGCGGTCCAGCACTACGAAGTCGGCGAACTTGCCGACCTCCAGGGTCCCGAGGTCATTTTCTGTGAACGTGGCGATGGCGTTCCAAATGGTCATGCCGCGCAACGCGTCAATGCGTGAGAGGGCATTCTCCACCTGATACCCGCCGTCGGGCCAGCCGGTGCTGCTCTGCCGTAACACTGCGCTCCGGAAAGTCTGCAGGGGATCGATGCCCTCCACCGGGAAGTCGGTGCCCAGTGCAAGCAACCCCATCGTCCGGCGCAGATCCTCGTAGGCATATGCACCCGCCATGCGCTCCGGCCCCAGGCGACCCTCCGCCCATGGGCCGTCGCTGGTGGCATGGGTGGGCTGCACGCTGGGGATCACGCTGTACCGGGCGAACAGCGGACGGTCTTCCGGGCTCACCACTTGGGCATGTTCTATGCGCCAGCGCAGGTCGTTCGTGCCCCCAAGTATCTCGCCATACACATCCAGAAGCAGCTTATTGGCACTGTCACCGATGCAGTGTGTATTCATCTGGAATCCGTGATCCCGGCACCATTGGGCCACTTCCGCGAAGTGTTCCCGTGAGGCGAGTTGCATGCCGTGATGTCCTTCCTGATCGTGGTAGGGCGCCTTGAGCAACGCGCCTCGTGAGCCCAAGGCACCATCCGCGTAGACCTTCACGCTGCGCACAACGAGCCTTTCGGTAAGGATGGGACCACTGTTGGCGAAATGGGCAAGGTGGTCGCTATCATCGGAGACCATGGCATATACACGCATCTTCAACGCACCTTCCTCCTGCATGCGTTGGATCAGCCCGATAGTGCCAGGATCGAGACCCGCATCCACCACCATGGTGAGGCCTGCCGCGAAACAATCCTCCTGCGCATCCAACAGGGCCTGAAGTTTCGTGGCCTCGTCGGCTTGGTCGATGATCTGCTGGAAGATCGCCACTGCATTGTCCACCAACAGACCGGTGGGCCGGCCATCGCGTGTCGCCATCAGGCCACCTTCTATCGTGGCCGAGGGATCGAATCCTACGCGGTCCATGGCAGCCTGATTCACAACGGCGGCGTGACCATCCACCCGTTGCAACAGAACAGGCCGGTCTGGGAATAGACGATCCAGTTCGCTCCTGTCAGGAAGGTCCTGTACTTCCCAAAGGTTCTGGTCCCATCCGCGCCCGAGGATCCAAGTCTTCCCGGGATGCGACCCGGCATATGCTACGGTGCGTTCCAGCACTTCGTCCCAGCTTTTCGAACCGCCCAGGTCCACTTTCTGCTTGTTCAAGCCATAGCCGAAGAAGTGGCAATGCCCATCAATGAAGCCCGGGTAGATCGGCCGACCCTGTGCGTCATGCTTCTCCTTCGTTCGGTACTTATTCAAGATCTGGCGCTCTGGGCCAAGCTCTATGATCCGTCCGGCGCGCACCGCCATGGCTTGGTGGGTGGTGCCTTCTTCGTCCAGCGTATGGATCACGGCATTGTGCACTACCAGATCGGCTGTTTGCGACTGGTAGCAGGCGGAGAGCAGAAGTGTTGCGGCAAGGATGGCAGGTACGGGCCTCATGCGGAGATCAGTGGTTTTAGCTGCGGGAAGCGGGCCAGCAGGCGAGGATGATCCAACAGGTGCAGGACGGCTATGAGCAGGAAGGGTAGGATGGGTGTGCGGTATCGCACGATGGCACCGAGGACCGGGGTGGTCCAGCCGATCACCAGTGCAAGCACCACGCAGTAGCTGACCAGGAAAAGTAGGAGGGGTTGATCCCACAATGCGGGGGGCCTGCGGTAGACAAGGCAGAGGACCACGAACAGGAGGATGGCCGCGTTCTCCAGAGCTGCCAGCAAACCCATTGCGCCCGGTGTGATATGGAAGAGTGGTCCTACCAACGTGATGTACAGTGCGTACGGGGCTTGTCTCGCGAAGCTCATGATGGTGGGCTCCAGGCGCGGGGGCATCACGAAGCTGCCGCTGCCTGTCCCAGTGGCCAGGCCGATGAAGTCCTTCTGCTTGTGGGCCATGATGCCAAGGATATCAGCCCCCTCCACAAAGTGATGGAGGTTCATGGCAAGTACGGCGATCAGTGCGTAGACCAATGCGAAGCGCCACCACGCTCCCTTGCGACCGCGGGCCCAGGCGTAAGCGATGAGAGCTGGGATCAGGCTCAGCAACACGTAGAACTTCAGGACGAAAAGCAGCATAGCACCGGCGAACAACACAATCAGACCAGATGGCCGGAATGTGCCATGGATCAGCCGGAACATCTGCCACACCAGCAGGCCGAGTCCGAAGAAAAGGAGGCTCTCCTTGAGGGCGCCGCTGGCCCAAAGCAATGTGGAGGGCACCAGGAACACCACGATGGCCAGGGACCTTTCCCGGCCGGGTACGAATGCCACGAAGGCCCGGTAAATGCCCACCATGCCCGTGAGTGCGAGGAAGGCAGCGACGACCGTATGCACGTGGAAATGCCCGAAACTGAACAACCGGACAAGTGCGTTGAAGCGGATCACCGTGTGAGAATCGTTGTACAGGTCGTTCTCATACTCGCGGAACCAGTTGTTCATCACCTTGTAGTACGTCTCGGTGAAATGGTCACTATCGCTGCCCATGCCGAAGAGCATGCGCAGGTAGTCTCCGGGTCTTTCCGGCAACGCGCTGAACATCACGGCGCTGTCATCAAAATACTTGAAGACATCAGCATGGACGCGCTCTGTATAGACCCAGGTGTAGATGGCCCACAACGCCGTGCCCGCCGCGATCTTCAGCAGAAAGATGACTGCCATCCCCCGCATGGACAGGCCTGGCACCCGCGCGAAGAAGGGCATGCGCCGCATGAAGTATAGTAGCAGGGCCGCATAGCCGGTGGCGAGGAAGATGCCGGGCATGGTGGCGAAGGTAGGCGGGTATGGCGTGGCACCTCGGTGATCATCATTCGGCCCCACTCAGCCCCGACTAACTTTGCCGCCCATCATGCCCACCACCAAGACCATCAACCCTGACACTGCTCCTGCCAGCGTCGACACCGCCAGGAAACTCGGCCTACTCCCCGAGGAGTACGACAAGATCCAGGAGATCCTTGGCCGCCAGCCCAATTTTACCGAGCTGAGCATTTACAGCGCCATGTGGAGCGAGCATTGTTCCTACAAGAACTCAATCAAACAACTCAAGACCCTTCCACGCAGTGGTCCGAAACTGCTGGCCGAGGCCGGTGAGGAGAATGCGGGCCTGGTGGACATCGGCGACGGCTGGGCTTGCGCCTTCAAGATCGAGAGTCACAACCATCCCAGCGCCATCGAACCATACCAGGGAGCGGCCACGGGTGTGGGTGGCATCAACCGGGACATCTTCACCATGGGAGCCCGGCCCATCGCGCAGCTCAACAGTTTGCGGTTCGGGGACATCAGCACCGATCCCAGGGCACGCTGGCACATGCGGGGCGTGGTGAAAGGCATCGGCGACTATGGCAACGCCTTCGGGGTGCCCGTGTTGGGCGGAGAGGTCTACTTCGACCCCTGTTACAGCACCAATCCATTGGTGAATGCCATGAGCGTGGGCATCGTGCGCACTGACCGGGTGATCAGCGCCACCAGCCATGGCAAAGGCAACCCTGTGTACATCGTGGGCAGCAGCACAGGAAAGGACGGCATCCATGGTGCGAGCTTCGCCAGCAAGGACATCACCGAGACCAGCATGGATGACCTGCCAGCTGTACAGGTAGGCGATCCCTTCATGGAGAAGCTGTTGTTGGAAGCCTCCCTGGAACTCGCACAGACCGATGCCATCATCGGCATGCAGGACATGGGTGCGGCGGGCATCACTTGCAGTACCAGTGAGATGAGTGCGAAAGGTGGTGCCGGCATGGACATCCACCTGGATCGCGTGCCCACCCGGCAGGAAGGGATGCGCGCGTGGGAGATCCTCCTGAGTGAAAGCCAGGAACGAATGCTCGTGGTGGTGAAGAAGGGCCGCGAGGCCGATGTCAAGGCCATATTCGACAAGTGGGACCTGAACTGCGTGGAGATCGGTGCCGTCACTGAGGGAGATACGATCCGTTACCACATGCACGGTGAACTGGTAGCGGAAGTTCCCGCCGAAAGCCTGGTGCTGGGTGGTGGTGCGCCGGTCTACGAGCGTGAGCAGAAGGAGCCGGCCTATTTCCGCGAGAACGCGAAGTTCAAGGTCGATGATGTACCCGTACCCGATGACCTGCGCGAGGTGGCCTACGCACTGCTCGCCCTTCCCGACATAGCCAGCAAGCGCTGGGTGTACGAGCAGTACGATACCATGGTGCGCACCAATAACATGAGCACCAATGCACCCAGCGACGCCGGGTTGGTGTTGGTGAAGGAGACCGGCAAGGGACTCGCCGTGACTGTGGATTGCAACGGCCGTTATGTGCATGCCGACCCATACGTGGGTGCGATGATCGCCGTGGCCGAGGCCGCAAGGAACATCGCCTGCACCGGTGGCGAGCCATGCGGCGTGACCAACTGCCTCAACTTCGGCAACCCATACGACCCCGAGGTGTATTGGCAGTTCGCACAGGTGATCAAAGGCATGGGTGATGCCTGCCGTGCATTCGGGACCCCGGTCACAGGCGGAAACGTCAGCTTTTACAATCACACCGTTACGGAGAAGCGGAACATTCCGGTCTTCCCCACACCCACCATCGGCATGGTGGGGATCGTGCCAGACGTGGTCAAACGCATGAGCCTTGACTTCAAGCAAAAGGGCGACTTCATCTTTCTACTTGGGAAGTGCGTGGAGGACATCGCCAGCAGCGCATACCTGGTCCACCACCACAAGACCGACCGTTCCCCCGCACCCTATTTCGATCTGGAAGAGGAACAACGCCTGCACACCATGCTGTTGATGCTCATTCGCAAGGGACTCATCAACGCCGCGCATGACGTGAGCGATGGGGGACTGTGGACCACACTGGTGGAGATGGGGCTGCATCGCGGCTTGGGTTTCGACATCGTCACCGACAGTGAGATCCGCGAGGACGCCTTCCTTTTTGGTGAGGCCCAGGGCCGTGCCGTGGTGACCGTGAATGAGGACATGGAGAACGATTTCCTTGATCTGCTGCAGGCCAGCCGGGTCCCCTTCATCCTGTTGGGCCATGTCACCAAAGGCAAGCTGGTGATCGACGATGGACCTTTTGGCTTTATCGAGGATGCGCGCAAAGTCTACGAGGAGGCCATCCCGAAGATCATGCGGGAGCAGTAACGGATCAGTTGAATGACTGAAACCACCCATGAAGACCGAATTACTTCGGCTGTTCCAGTACGTTCTTTGGGGTGGCGTGATATGGGGTGGCTTGTGGGTCATCTATATGTTGCTCAATGATGACCCATTCAGATATGACATAGCCACTGCCTTTGGGGTGTTTGTCTTCCTATTTCTGATCCTGAGATCCTCGCTTAGTAGAATGAAGACTCGCTTTGATCAGGATGAATGATGTCGGATCGTTCGGCAATTGTCTGATCATCTGATCGACATCGAGCCCTAGGGTTCTCTGTGGTTGATCCCAGTTGAATTCACCCATGCCCCAACCACCAACCATTGGCAAACTACCTACAGTGGGAGATGCCGCCCCCGAGCTCCGCTATGTACTTCAGGACAAGTCCAACGCTGCGCTTTCCGCGCTGAAGGGTCAGGTGGTCTTGTTGATGGTGCTGCCAAGCCTGGACACGAGCACTTGTGCCACCCAGACGCGCGTCTTCAACAAGCGGGCATCCGGCCTGGGTGCCCACGTGCTGGTGGTAAGCATGGACCTGCCCTTCGCCATGAAACGGTTCTGCGCGACAGAAGGCATCACCAATGTGCATACCGGCAGTGACTTCCGCTTCCGCGATATGAGCGAGCAGTGGGGTGCGGCGTTCGCGACGGGTCCCTATGAGGGCTTGCATTGCCGCGCCACTTGGGTATTGGACAGGGAGGGCATCATACGCTACCATGAACTGGCACCGGAACTGGGCAGTGAGCCGGACTACGAGGCGGCGCTCCACGCAGTGCAGGCGCTGATCTGAGCGGCGCTCAGTGTTGCGGCCCTCCCATGCGCTGGGCCAGCATGCGGTCCACCACGGTGAACAACAGCATACAGGCGGAAGCGCCTGCCAGCCACAATGGCCAGTCCCCGGTAGGCAGGGTGGGCGGGGAGATGCCGCCGAGCATGTTGTGCAGCATGTCCGAGAGGGGCGAGGAGCCCGTGCCTTGGATCGGTGCGGTAGCGAGTAGGAGGCCTACGAAGCCGATCAAGCTGAGCAGGATGGCGCCCCATCCCCACTTGCCGATCAAGGGTTTCACCTCCGTGGCCCGGAGGACAGGCGTAACGGCCACGCGCGACATGATGCGTGTGGTGAGGTCCGAGACAGGGTGTTTGTGTCCTGCGGTCCGGAACAAGCGGTCCAGGTCCTGATCGTTCAACTCAGCCATGTGCCAAAAGTAATTCACGTGCTTCGGGTCCCAATTCATTGTTCAGCGCTTCCAGGAGCTTTTTGCGTCCCCGGTGCAACTTCACCTTCACATTGGACGCCCCCAGTCCGGTAACGGTTACGATCTCCTCCACGCTCATCTCCTCCAAGTGGAAAAAGCTTAACAAAGAAGCATCTTCCGGGGATAGGGTGGCCAGTGCCCGATCCAGGTGCTGACGCAGTTCGCCACGCTCGCTGCCGTCGTCATTGTCGGCAGGCGGGTGGTGCGCCAGATCTTCGACCGAGTCCGTGTCATGCCTGCGCTTGCGGCCGTGGCTGATGGCGGTCCGGTAGGCGATGCTGTACAGCCAGGTGCTGAACTTGGCCGTGCCGCTGAACGTGGCCAGGTGCTGGTAGGCCTTCACGAAGGCGTCCTGGGTGGCCTCCTCCGCATCCTCGTTGTTGCGCAACACCCGATGGCAAACGGTGTACACCATGTGCTGATAGCGCTCCACCACCTCGGCATAGGCGTTCCCATTCCCGGCGAGGATGTGGGGTATCAGCGTGGCGACGTCCATGACAGGGTGCGGGTGTGACGCAGGCTGCTCATGCCGCGTTACAAAGCTGTTCGCGAAGTATGCCGATCCCAATGGACTTGGGATGGGCGGATTAGGAAGTGATCGGCCGGTAAGGGATGGGCATGACCGGTGATCGTAACCGCCCGGCGATCGGCGGCGTCAGATGGGATGAACGAAACACTCAAGCCATGGAAGACATCACCGGTATGATCGCGATCATTTTTTCGCTTGCCTGCATTTTCGGGATCGCTTACTTGTATTACACCACGCGCCATCGTGAAAGGATGGCCATGATCGAACGTGGTATGGAAGTGGGCCTGCGCAAACCACCGCCCGATCCGCGCAAGGCATTGAAGGATGGAATGCAATGGGTGGCGGCGGCAATGGGTCTGGGTTTGGGATACCTGATCGACCGCCTCATACCGGACCAGATCGAAGAAGTGTTCATCTATTTCGGTGCGGTAGCATTCGCTGTCGGCATCGCCAACATCATCTACCATTTGAAGTTCCACAAGAAGGAGTTGGATAGGGTGGAGAACCAGGAATAGTAGGATAACGATCGAAGCCTCTCGCTACAGGGGGTCAGTTCACATACGGCTTGCAGGGCGGGGCGTTCCGGAAGGAGCGCTCTGCTTTCGTTGTGGGTCGCGGGGCCTCTTACATTCGCGGCGATCACCAGAGCATGTTGCGCATCCTTGGCCGTTCGTTCCGCCTACTCCTGGCCGCCATGGCCTGGACCGTGGTGATCTCCGTGTTGTGGGTCCTCCTGCTCGGTGTGGTAGACCCACCCGTTACATGGATCATGGTGGAGCAGGCCAGGGAGCAAGGCGGCATCAAGCGGACCAGTGTGCCATTGGGATCCATCGCACGTTCCTTGCCTTTGGCGGTGATCGCTTCGGAGGATCAACGCTTCATGCTGCACCGGGGATTCTCCTGGGACGCCATTGAACGGGCACGCGAATCCAACCGGAAAGGTAAACGTGTACGGGGCGCCAGTACCATCTCGCAGCAAACCGCCAAGAATGTCTTTCTGTGGCCCGGCCGGAACATGTTCCGCAAGGGCTTGGAGGCATGGTTCACATTGCTGATGGAGACGTTCTGGAGCAAGGAGCGCATCCTGGAGGTGTACCTTAACATCGCCGAACTGGGCAAGGGCGTTTTTGGTGCGGAAGCCGCGGCACAGCACTGCTTCAACCGAACTGCCGCGAAGCTCACGGCACAGCAATCGGCACTGCTCGCCACCACCCTGCCTTCGCCGCGCCGCTACAATTGCCGCAAACCGGGACCCTACCAACAGGGCCGCCAACAATGGACGCTCAGACAGATGCGCAATATCGGAGACGTGCTGGATCCCGAGGTGCTGCAGCGCAGGAAGGAGAAGCTGGAGCGCGAGGAGCAGCGGAAGAAGGAGCGGGGGAAGTAGGCGTTGGTCCAGGCGAAGCCCTATAGCTCCTCAGTCTTTGCCTTCCATCACCATGTGCAATGTGCGTGTCGGGAAGGCGAAGTCCAGCCCGGCGGCATTGAAGCGTTCCAGGATCTCCAACGCGATGCGCGTCTGCGTCCTCGTGATGTCGGCCTCCTTGCGGATGAAACAAATGAAGGTGATGGTCAACGAAAAGTCGGCGAAGGTCCCGAAGGCCAGCCAGCGTTTGTCCAGCAGCACATCCTGCGACTCGTTGATGATGGCGTTGAGGATGTCCATCGCTTCACGCATCTTCTCCGGCGGGGTGGAGTAGGTGAGCCCGATGTCGTGCTTGATGCGGCGCGCCTCCTCCTGCGTCACGTTCTCCAGCAAGCTGTCCGTGAACTTGAAGTTGGGCACCACCAGCACCGGCCCTTCCAGCGTACGGATGCGGGTGCTGCGGATGCCCACTTCGGTCACGACGCCGTCGTAACCACTGATCTTGATCCGGTCGCCTACTAGGAAGGGCTTGTCGGTGAGCACGGTGATGCCGCCGAAAATGTTGGCCACGGTATCCTTCGCCGCCATGGCCAGCGCCAGACCACCGATGCCGATGCCGGCCAGCAGTGCGCCCACATTGTAGCCCGCGTTGTTCAGGGCCACGATGATGCCCAGGGTCCAGATCATGACGCCCAATGCTTTTCGGACCAGTGGGACCAGATGATCATCCAATTTGCTGTCGCTCCGTTCCGCATAGGGTACCAGGTACTCGCGTATGAGCGCGTCGATGGTGCGGACGAACAGCCAAGTCACCGAAAGGGTCATCGCAGCATGGTAGGCCAGGTTCATCCATCGATCGATGCGTTCGGGGAACTCCAATTGCTGATAGGCCACAAGGAAGCCCACCAGGGTAAATAGCAGGATCAAAGGCTGCCCCAGCGTGTCCAATAGGATGTCGTCAAGTTTGCTGTCCGTGCGCTGCACCGCACGCCTCAGGAAGTTGGCCGAGATCCAGAAGAGCAACTTGCTCACGAGCCATACACCGGACGCGATGAGCAGGGCGTACGCCCATTGCTCGAACGTATTGTAATAGAATGCTCTTTCCAGGAATGGACCCATGTTACCTGCCTACTTTTGGACGGATGCCGCCTTCCGCTAGGTGCGGATAGCGACGGATGATGTGTGGCAAAGGTAAAAGCACCATGCAGGACACAAGGGGGACAGCAAGGAAGGTGGTGGTGACAGGCGCGGGACGTGGAATGGGTAGGGAGACCACCATCAGCCTGATCGTGGAGCATGGCTGCACCGTTTTCGCATTGTCACGCAGCGAGGATGCCCTGCGGTCTCTTGCCGAAGCCTGTGCGAAGGGGCCTGGGAAACTCCATCCGCTGCATATGGACATTACCCAGGACAATGCTTCCACACGATTATTGGGACGGTTCGAGGGACTCAGGTTGCATGGGTTGGTCCACAATGCCGGATCCCTGATGAAAGGGGAGATGGGCCAATATGAAGGGAGTGAGGTGGGAGACCTGTTCCGAACCAACGTGGTCGTACCCTTGCTGCTATCACAGGCCTTGGCCCCCATGCTTGCGGGGGACCCACCGGGGCACATCCTGCATATCGGAAGCATGGGAGGCTTCCAGGACAGTGTGAAGTTCCCCGGCCTTGTCGCATACAGCAGCAGTAAGGCCGCCCTGGCATGCATGTCACAGTGCCTCGCCGAGGAGTTCAAGGACCAGGGTATCCGGAGCAACTGCCTGGCCATGGGTGCAGTGGACACCGAGATGCTGCGAGCGGCCTTCCCCGGGTATCAGGCGCCTACATCCGCACAGGCTATGGGAAGCTATGTTGCACGGTTCCTCCTTGAAGGTCATTTCCTCTACAACGGCAAGGTGTTACCGGTTGCGGTGAGCACCCCATGAGGCGTTGCGTGAAATAATTCTTAACGCATTGGTTGGAGGTTTCGAAAAGCGGCTTACATTTGCAGCCGCTTTCAACGAAACGTTCTTTGAAGCACCCCCGCAAGGCAGGATGGAAGGAGGGGTAGGACAGGGGTGTGGATAAGTTGCCCACACGTTCTTGCAGGATCCGAAGAGGACCACTACTTTTGCCGACCCGCTCGGGCCAGGGGTGACCTTGGCCGGGTGGCTGAAAGACCGAACACGACCGGAAATGGGCTTCGGCCCTCACCGATAAAGTTCTTTGACGTATTGTCCATTCTGAGAACAGCAGGTGTCCTGGTGATCGACAGATCAACATGAGAGACCTCGTCAACGAACCAGATCGAACCAACATTTACAATGGAGAGTTTGATCCTGGCTCAGGATGAACGCTAGCGGCAGGCTTAACACATGCAAGTCGAGGGGCAGCGCGATGTAGCAATACATTGGCGGCGACCGGCGCACGGGTGCGTAACACGTATGGAACCTGCCCTTTACTGGGAGATAGCCCGGAGAAATCCGGATTAATATCCCATGACAGTCTGAGTGGCATCACTCGGACTTGAAAGCTCCGGCGGTAAAGGATGGCCATGCGCCCGATTAGCTAGTAGGTGAGGTAACGGCTCACCTAGGCTACGATCGTTAGGGGGCCTGAGAGGGTTATCCCCCACACTGGTACTGAGACACGGACCAGACTCCTACGGGAGGCAGCAGTGAGGAATATTGCGCAATGGAGGCAACTCTGACGCAGCCATGCCGCGTGCAGGAAGACGGCCCTACGGGTTGTAAACTGCTTTTATCCGGGAAGAAACCCCTCCACGTGTGGAGGGTTGACGGTACCGGAGGAATAAGCACCGGCTAACTTCGTGCCAGCAGCCGCGGTAATACGAAGGGTGCAAGCGTTATCCGGATTCATTGGGTTTAAAGGGTGCGTAGGCGGAACGTTAAGTCAGTGGTGAAATCCTGCAGCTCAACTGTAGCATTGCCATTGATACTGGCGTTCTTGAGTGCGCTTGAAGTAGGCGGAATGTGCCGTGTAGCGGTGAAATGCTTAGATATGGCACAGAACACCAATTGCGAAGGCAGCTTACTAAGGCGATACTGACGCTGAGGCACGAAAGCGTGGGGATCAAACAGGATTAGATACCCTGGTAGTCCACGCCGTAAACGATGATCACTCGTCATTGGCGATATACGGTCAGTGACCTAGCGAAAGCGTTAAGTGATCCACCTGGGGAGTACGATCGCAAGATTGAAACTCAAAGGAATTGACGGGGGCCCGCACAAGCGGTGGAGCATGTGGTTTAATTCGATGATACGCGAGGAACCTTACCAGGGCTCGAACGTACGTTGACAGGGGCGGAAACGTCCTCTTCTTCGGACAACGTGCGAGGTGCTGCATGGCTGTCGTCAGCTCGTGCCGTGAGGTGTCGGGTTAAGTCCCATAACGAGCGCAACCCCCATCTCTAGTTGCCAGCGAGTAATGTCGGGGACTCTAGAGAAACTGCCCGTGTAAACGGTGAGGAAGGTGGGGACGACGTCAAGTCATCACGGCCCTTACGTCCTGGGCTACACACGTGCTACAATGGCGAGTACAGAGGGAAGCTACCGCGTGAGCGGACGCAGATCCTCAAAACTCGTCTCAGTTCGGATCGGAGTCTGCAACCCGACTCCGTGAAGCTGGAATCGCTAGTAATCGCGCATCAGCCATGGCGCGGTGAATACGTTCCCGGGCCTTGTACACACCGCCCGTCAAGCCATGGAAGCCGGGGGTGCCTGAAGTCGGTGACCGCAAGGAGCTGCCTAGGGCAAAACTGGTGACTGGGGCTAAGTCGTAACAAGGTAGCCGTACCGGAAGGTGCGGCTGGAACATCTCCTTTTTAGAGTAAGTTGAACTTGGTCTCTG
>JBGTES010000037.1:0-28264 GCA_041747675.1 Flavobacteriales bacterium | reverse complement strand
CCTTCATCAACGACACGGCCGTGGTGGCCCTGCTGATGCCCGCTGCCATGCGCCTCGCTGAGCGCACGGGCGTGCCACCGGGGCGCCTGCTCATGCCCCTCTCCTTCGCGGCGTTGCTGGGCGGGGTATGCACGCTGATCGGCACCAGCACCAACATCCTGGTCAGTGGCATCGTGGAACAGCAGGGCTACACACCGCTGGGCATGTTCGAGTTCGCCCCGGCCGCGATCTGGTTGACACTCGCCGGCATGGCCTACCTGCTCACCGTGGGTCTGGCGCTGCTACCGAAGCGGGAGTCGGCCGAGGTGGGCACCACCCCGGTCACGGAATTCGTGGCCTTGGTGCGATTGGGAAAGGACGCGAAGGATATCGGAAAACCGCTCGGCAAGTCGGCGATCCGGACCGAACTGGAGGCCGAAGTGCTGGAACTACGCCAGCATGGTGCGGACCATCCGCACACGCCGCAGGACGATGTGATACTGGGTGAGCACGATGTTCTGAAGGTGGTGATGCAACGCGACCGGCTGCGCGAACTGCGGCGTACGAAGGGTATCCGGATCGTGACCGAGCATAAGGACAGTGGGGACCCCGAAGGGCTGCGGCTCTTCGAGGTGGTGGTGCCGCAGGGTTCACCATTGTCGGGGCAGAACCTGGGGTCATGGCGCGTACAACGGGACCTGGAGTTCGGGATCATAGGCATGCGCGCCAATGCGAAGAACCGTGAGGCGGACATGGACCAGGCACCGATCGAACAGGGCGACATCCTGTTGATCACCAACACCAAGCGCAACCTCTACAGCTTGCTGCGCGATGGTGCACTTACGCTGATCGATGAATACGAGATCAAGCGCGTGGATATCCGCCGGGCGGTCACGGCGGTGCTGGTGCTGGCCGGTGTGATCGGCGGAGCCACCGCAGGCTGGGCGCCCATCGTTCTCACGGCCATCATCGGTGTGCTGGCACTGCTGGTGCTGCGGGTGATCACGCCCGAGGAGGCATACAGTGCCGTGGAATGGAAGGTGATCTTCCTGCTGGCCGGGGTGCTTTCCATGGGGGCCGCGCTGCAAAAGACCGGCGGCGACCAGATGATCGCCGAAGCCCTCAACAGCTTTCTTGGTGATCGGTCGCCGCGCCTTGCACTCGCCGTACTCTTTGGCATCACCTTCCTCAGCACCAACGTGATGAGCAACAACGCCACCGCCGCGCTGATGACGCCCATCGCCCTGCAACTGTCCAGTGCCATGCAGATCAGCGAACGCCCCTTCATCATCGGGGTGATGTTCGCCGCCTCCCTGGCCTTCATGACGCCCATGAGCTACCAGACCAACAGCATGATCTACGTGCCGGGCAATTACCGCTTCAACGACTACCTGCGTGTGGGCACTCCGTTGAACGTGCTGGTGTGGATCGTGGCGGTGTGGATCATCCCGATGTATTTCCCGTTCTGAGGACTGGGTTCGCAAGGTTCAACGCAGAGTGCGGAGGCGCCAAGGGTGCAGAGATGGAACAGCAGAGACGGTATACGTATGTCAGTTCTCGCGATGCCCCTGACCGAAGTTCGCATCTGCCGAGGTCTTCGCGCACATAAGGTAACCTGCACCGTCGTACTTGCCAATGCGACATCAGCCCTTCACAGAATTGATGCAAGCTGCATTTACCAGGGTCACAGTTCAGAACCCCGCCTTTCGCAAGCGATCCTCCATGGCACGGTCCTCCAAGGTGGGGTCAAGGGAGATCGCCTGGCGGTAGCTTGATGCGGCTTTGGACATGTCGCCGAAGTGCAGGTGGAAACTGGCTATGTTGTAATGCAGAATGCCTTGCGCCGGGGTTGCGGCCACGGCTTGTTCCAGCAAGGCCAGGGCACGCGCCCGGTATGGCGGACCCAGGTCCACCAGAACGCCTGCCAGACCGGCCAGTACGATGGGATCCTTGGGGCGTTCGCGAAGGGCCCGTTCGAAATAAGCCTGCGCCTGGACCGGCTGCCCGCGTTGATGCCAGGCCCGGCCCAGGAAGGCATTGCAGTTGAAGTGCCCCGGCTGCTGGGCCAGGACCCGATCACACAGCGCGATGGCCTCGCCTGGTTGGTCCCGGGCCATCAGGACAGCCGCCAGTTCGGCCAGGTTAAGTAGATCGTAGGGGTCCGTGCGCAAGGCACGTCGCAGGTGGAACTCAGCCTTGGCGAGGTCGGCCCATGGCGCGGGTGCATTGCGGTAAAAGGTGCCCAAATTGAGGTTCAACACGTGGCCCAGACTATCGTATGCCAGCATGTCCTGCATCAACTCATGCATGCGGGCATAGTGCCCCTGCTGCTTGTATGCCTGGGCCAGGCCCATCGCCGTCACTAGATCCGTTGGGTCCAATGTCAGGGCCTCCTCGTACAAGGCTATCGCTGCATCCATTCTCCCCTGCGTGGCCGCACTTTTCGCCTCACCCCGCAGGGCGCTCAAACGCATGGCAGGATCCTCCTGCTTGCTTCTCCGGAAAAGCCTCTCTGCCAGTTCGGGCTCCCTGCGCTGCTGGTTGAGCACCTGTGCGAGCAATAGTGCGGCCCGGGTACGGCTGCTGTCCTGCCGCAGTTCCTCGCGCAAGAGGCGTTCCGCACGTGCCAGATCCATGGCCTCGTTCTGTGTTGCCAATAGATGCGCCAGGTGGTGCATCGCACCGAGGTAGGAAGGGTCCATTTCGAGGGCACGCTCGAAACACCGTTGGGCCTCAGCGATCCGATCCTCACTCTGCGCGATGAGGCCCAGCACGTCCCACACATCGGCCCGTGTGCTGTCCACCCGATAGGCTTGCGCCACGAGCTCCTTGGTAAGTACCGGATCGAACAGCTCCGGATCGTTGTCGTCCGCCACAATGTTCACCAGGGCTATGATCACGCCGACCTTGCGTGGTTCGATGGCGATCGAACGCTGGAAGTAGGGGATCGCAGCGGCCTGCTCGCCCATGCCCACCAGCATGTGCCCTTTGCCGGCAAGGGCATGCGCATGGTCCGGCTCCCTCGCAAGCACATCATCCACTTCATGCAGGGCCCGTGCATGATCTCCTAACTGGAAATAAGCGTGGGCCAGATGCAACTGAATGGTCGTGAGCCCGTCCCGGGTGACCACCGGTGTGGTGTGCAGCATGGCCAATACTTCGGAGTAGCGGTCCCGATCGAACAGTACGTTGGCCATGCCCACTTCTACTATGGTGTTGGCCGCCATCAGTATCCGGATGGCCGCACTGTCCGAAAGCGTGCGGAAAGCGCGCAAGCCCATGGTACCGCTGAACGGCTTCGCGTGCGTGGTATCCGCATAACGCAGTTCGATGCGGCCGCTGTCGGTCGCTGTGGGTTCGTAGAGTTCACCGAAAAGCACCACCCGTGCCCGGTGCTTACGGGCCAGCGCGACGGCCTCCTCTTCGCTGTAGGTGGTGGCAAGCGCTGTGGTATCCATCAGCACATGCGTGGCCAATGGCAGGTGCGGCGCACGGTCCTCCAAGCGCTTGCGCAGTGCCGCCGGAATGTTGATCCGCACATTAGGATCGTCCTGCAACACCGCGAAGGGCAGCAGTAGAACGCGGAATTCCTGCGACGATACCGGCTGGCTTTCCACTTCCGCTCCGCTATCGGTTCCAGCCCAGGCCCACCACAGTACCAGTGGCACCAACACCGCCAATACGATCCCGGCAAGCGACCATGCCCGGCGCGATCGTGCAGGTGTTTCCGGCGCGATCTCCGGCACAGTTCCAACCAGTGCAGGCTCCGGGGGCAACACCGGTATGGCCGCCAGCCGCAGCTCCTCATTGATCCGCAACTGTTCCTCCAAGCGTTCCTCTATGCTGCGCAGGCGCGTCTCCCCCTGGGCGATCATGGCATCGTGTTCCTGGCGTTGGGCAATACCCTGTTCCCGCACCGCTGCATCCCGCAGACGTTCCTCCGCCAATTGCCGGGCAATGCCGTCACGCTCCTGCTCCAACCGGCGCAAGGGGTCCGCATCACGCATAGCCAGGGCCAACGGCACGGGTACGGGGAGGCGGAGCAGCTCGCCATATAACAAAGCGGTGGCCGAGCGCAATGCGGCCATCCCCAGTTCCACATCGGCAGGACTGATCGGTTCGCCGTGGGTGGCATTGTTACCATGGACACGCAACACATGCAATGCAGTGAGCATTTGTGCCGATACCAGAGCATTGCGCTGGATCAGCACCAACAGGTCTTGGAAACTCCGGTCCGTGACCGCCTCCCTGGCCCGTGCCTCCGGCCAGGCATGATACACCGCGATGCGTGCCATGCCCTCCGCCGAAAGCCGCGCCTGCATCAAGGCCGTGCGCCCTTCATTCGCAGCATGAAGCGCATATGCCTGCGTGCTCCATTGCACGAATTCCTTCAACAACTCCTGGGTCGGCTGGGACATCGCAGTGCTAAGATGCAGCCAGGAACCAATACTTCGGTCATTCCGTCCGGAAACACTTGTCCCTATTGGACTTTCTGGCATTGACGGTCATCATGGGCTGCCAGTTCTGCCGGTGTAGCTTCACGGAGTAATGCTTGCTGAGCAGGCGCGCAGTTGTCGGTTGTCGGTTGTCCGTCGCACAACCTACCGCATACCCGCTCCGCCAGCCGGACAACTGAGAACTGACAACCGACAACGACCATGGACCTCAACAAATTCACCATCCGCTCCCAGCAGGCCATCCAACAGGCGCAGACCATCGCCAGCGGATACGGCCAGCAGATGCTCGAGAACGGCCACCTGCTCAAGGGCATCCTGGAAGTGGATCCCGACGTCACGCCCTTCCTGCTGAAGAAGCTCAACGTCAACGTGCCCGCCATGACGCAGGCGCTGGACCGCATCGTGCAGGGCTACCCCAAAGTGAGCGGTGGGCAGATCAGCCTTTCGCGCCACAGCAGCGATGCGCTCACCAAGGCACTGGCCGCGCTCAAAGAGTTCGGCGATGAGTTCGCCAGCGTGGAGCATATGCTGATCGGCATCCTCGATAGTGGCGATACGGTGAGCCAGTTGCTGAAGGACAACGGCGTGGCGAAGAAGGACCTGATCGCGGCCATCAAGGAATTGCGCAAGGGCAGCAAGGTGACCAGCCAGAGCCAGGAGGAGACCTACAACGCGCTGAACAAGTACGCGAAGAACCTCAACCAGCTCGCCAAGGACAACAAGCTCGATCCGGTGATCGGCCGCGACGAGGAGATCCGCCGCGTGCTGCAGATCCTCAGCCGCCGCACCAAGAACAACCCGATCTTGATCGGTGAGCCCGGCGTGGGTAAGACCGCCATCGCCGAGGGCATCGCGCAGCGCATCGTCAGCGGCGACATCCCCGAGGACCTCAAAGGCAAGCAGGTGTACAGCCTGGACATCTCCGCGTTGATCGCCGGTGCGAAGTACAAGGGCGAATTCGAGGAGCGCCTGAAAGCCGTGGTGAAGGAGGTGATCAGTGCCGAGGGCAGCATCATCCTCTTCATCGACGAGATCCACACCCTCGTTGGTGCGGGCGGTGGCGAAGGCGCCATGGATGCCGCGAACATCCTGAAGCCCGCACTCGCACGCGGCGAATTGCGCAGCATCGGCGCCACCACGCTGAACGAATACCAGAAGTATTTCGAGAAGGACAAGGCCCTGGAGCGCCGCTTCCAGAAGGTGATGGTGGACGAGCCCAACCGCGAGGACGCCATCTCAATCCTGCGCGGCCTGAAGGAGAAGTACGAGAGCCACCACAAGGTGCTGATCAAGGACGCCGCGATCATCGCCGCCGTGGAGCTGAGCACGCGCTACATCGCCGATCGTTTCCTGCCGGACAAGGCCATCGATCTGATCGACGAGGCCGCCAGCAAACTGCGCATGGAGATCAACTCCAAGCCCGAGGAACTCGACGAGATCGACCGCCGCATCATGCAGCTGGAGATCGAGCGCGAGGCCATCAAGCGCGAGAACGACGAGGCCAAGCTCGCCGAGCTGAACAAGGAACTCGCGGAACTGAGCGGCCAGCGCGACGGCTTCAAGGCCCGCTGGGAAAGCGAGCGCGCGTTGGTGGAACGCATCAACAGCGCCAAGGACCAGATCGAGGACCTGAAACACCAGGCCGCGCAGTACGAGCGCGAAGGCGACTTCGGTAAGGTGGCCGAGATCCGCTACGGCCGCATCCAGGAGACCGAACAACAACTGCTGGCCGCGAAGGATGAACTGCTGCTGATGCAGGCCGACAGCAAGATGATCAAGGAGGAAGTGGACGTGGAGGAGATCGCCGCCGTGGTGAGCCGCTGGACCGGCGTGCCCGTGACGCGCATGCTCGAAGCCGAACGCACCAAGCTCCTGAAGCTGGAGGACGAACTGCACAAGCGCGTGATCGGTCAGGATGAGGCCGTCCATGCCGTGGCCGACGCCGTGCGCCGCAGCCGCGCAGGCATGGGCGATGAGAAGCGGCCCATCGGCAGCTTCATCTTCCTGGGCACCACCGGCGTGGGCAAGACCGAGCTGGCCAAGGCGCTCAGCGAGATCCTCTTCAATGACGAGCACGCCATGACGCGCATCGACATGAGCGAGTACCAGGAGCGCCACAGCGTTTCACGTCTCGTGGGTGCGCCCCCCGGCTACGTGGGTTACGACGAAGGCGGACAGCTCACCGAGGCCGTGCGCCGCAAGCCTTACAGCGTGGTGCTGCTGGACGAGATCGAGAAGGCCCACCCCGACGTGTGGAACATCCTGCTGCAAGTGCTCGACGATGGCCGCCTCACCGACAACAAGGGCCGGGTGGTCAACTTCAAGAACACGCTCATCATCATGACGAGCAACATCGGCTCGCACATCATCCAGGAGAATTTCGAGGGTCTCGAACGCAAGAACCTCGAAGAGGTGATCGAGAAGACCCAAAGCGAAGTGATGGACCTGCTGCGCAAGACCGTGCGGCCCGAGTTCCTCAACCGCGTGGACGAGCTGATCATGTTCCGCCCCCTCAGCCACGCCGATGTGCGCGAGATCGTGAAGCTGCAACTGCACATGCTGCTGCAGAAGCTGGAGGAGAAGGACATCCACCTGTTGCCCAGCGAGGAGCTGATCCAGCACATCTCAAGCACCGGTTTCGATCCTCAATTCGGCGCGCGTCCCATCAAACGCATGATCCAGAAGGAACTGCTGAACGAGCTGAGCAAGCAGATCATCGCGGGGACCTTGGAGACGGGGAAGGCGCAGGTGATCGATGTGTTCGATGGGAAGATCGTGTTGAGGAAGCCGATCGATGAGAAGGAGAATGGCAGATCCAAGAAGGAAAAGGCTGGGGTCTGACGCACAACGCTGGCAGATCGCACCTGTAGCGTCGACCCACTGGGTCGACATGCGGTGCTGATGGAGAGGCGAGAAGGCGAAAGCGGAGGTGTGACCGGATCAGTTAATGGAAATGCCGCGAGCTCCGATAAAGGCCTGTGCGTCAGCCAAGGTCCGATCATCTGCCGCGATACCTGTCGCGGGACACATTGTATGAACGGGCTTGGGCGGCTGCCCGTATCTTCGTGAAGCCATGCCTGCCTCAGAGCACAACCTACCGTTCTCCATCAACAAAGTACTAGCGTGGACCCGGCAATGCTCCACCCAGGAGAAGAAGGTGGTTCTGAAGGAACTTCTGGACGACACGGCGGCACGGACCATCGCCAGCGAACCCAGCCTGAGCAAGAACTGGGTAGGCGAGGTGGAGGACCAAGACTGGGCCGGGCTATGAAAGGTGATGTTGCCGGAAGGATCAACACGGCCAAGTACCGTGAAGTGGCAGAGAGGATCGTGAAGCTGGTCTCCTGAACTTCCGGACGCATGAGCAAGATCTCCATCCGCTTCTTCGACGACCCTGCCTACCGGACAGGCAGGCGCGAGGTCCGCGCCATCTGGGATGAGGAGAACGCCAAATGGTGGTTCTCTGTGCTGGACATGGTAGCGGTGCTGACCGACCAGGACGACTACGAGAAGACCCGCAACTACTGGAAATAATTCAAGGCCAAACTGAAGCGGGAGAACAGCGAAGTGGTTAGTGCCACTACCCAGTTGAAATTGCTCGCGCTGGTAGCCTCCAATGACCAGACATACTGATAGGAGGCTTCCCCTCCACCCGGTAAACAAACCTTAGTAAGCTTTCCTTACTGAACGCGTCCTCGCGCTCGCAGTCCATGCCAGCTTGGACCACGAGGTGGTGTACATCAGCGAACCCGCCTGCCGGAGGTAGGCACAGCGCCAAGGTCCGATAGGCATCGGACGGCAAGCCGGAGTAGCTACCTCCTGTAAGCAGGTGCGCCGCACGATCCGTTCATGGCGGCGTGGTTCAAGTATCGCTAGCCTGGGGGTCATGGGGCTCGCAGAGGCCCTTTAAGGAGAAGGAGGCTGGCGCACATGACCGCATATCTGGCTCAATGGTCGAACTTTCGAACTTGGAGGCAACGTTGCGATGCATCGGAACATCACCACACCGATCTCCATCCCTTCGACCATGAAAGCGCACCACACCCTGCCCCTATTGACGATCCTTTGCCTGATGACCATGCACGCTGTTGCCCAGACCATCGGAGGCGGCAACCAACACAGTGTGCTGCTGTGCGCCCCTGGTCAGCTGCGCTCCACCGGCCTGGCCATGTTCGGTCAGTTGGGCAACGGGACCACCGATGCCACCACCACCCATGTACCTGTATCGATGCTGGACGGCGTGGAGCGCATCAGCGTCTACCAGCATCAGACCATTGCACTGCGCAATGACGGGACCGTATGGACCTTCGGATACCAGGTGGGCACTACCGGCACCTTCGATGCCTTGCCCGTACAGGTGGCCGGCCTCACGAACATCATCGACGTGGCGATCGGGTTCGCCCATGCGGTGGCGCTGCGGTCCGATGGCACCGTGTGGACCTGGGGCGATGGGCTCTTCGGCCAGCTGGGCAATGGCCAGATGGGACCGGGCACCGTGTCATTGACCCCCGTTCAGGTCAGTGGCCTTTCCAACATCATATCCATCGCCGCTGGTGGGTACCACACCTTGGCGCTGCGCAACGACAATACGGTGCGTGCCTGGGGCCTCAATGCCAATGGCCAATTGGGGGATGCCACCTTGAACAACAGTGCCTTTCCGGTCAATGTCATCGGACCCACCGCCACAGCGCTTGCCGTGGGCAACAACCACTCCCTGATGTTGCGGAGCGATGGCAGCATCTGGGCCTGGGGCCACAACGCGCAAGGTGCACTTGGGGATGGCACCACCGTGGACAAGGCCACCCCGGTGCCATCGCTCGCCAACACCGGGTTCGTGAGCGTGAAGGCCGGTGTGGACCACTCCATGGCGATCAGGGACGATGGCACGGCGTGGGCATGGGGCTACAACGCCTACGGACGGTTGGGCGATGGCACATGGACCAACCGCTTGGAACCCGTTGCCGTGCTCGGGCTGAGCGATGTGTTGGAGGTCGCTGGAGCAGCGGGACATTCATTGGCCCGGACCGCAGATGGCGCCATCTGGGTCTGGGGCAACAACGAGTTCGGGCAGTTCGGCAACGGAACGCTCACCAGTTCGCTCGTACCCCTCCAGGTGGATGTCGAATGCGGCGACCCGAGCAGCACCGGCATCACAAGTGAGCGGGAGCGCACCACATGGACCATCCGGCCGAACCCCGCCAGTGATGTATTCCATATCACGCTGACCCAGGGTACGCCCCACACGCGCATTTGGCTGACCGACCCGACCGGGCGTGTGGTGATCGCCCCTCGGTCCGTGACCGGGCCACATCTGGAACTTGCGGTGAACGGCCTCCCAGCAGGTGTGTACTTCGTCCATCTGCTGTTCCCGGATGGGTATGCAGAAAGCCAGCGGGTGGTGGTGCAATAGGCGGCGACCGGGGGAGGCACGCTGGGGGCGAAACCAGTGGCATCATGCTTCAAGCGGAGCATGTCGCTCATCGATCCCGCCCTACAGGCCCGGAAACATCCGCGCACCGAGCGGATCGTGCGCACTTCACTTGCCATCGGATCTGGTGCATCCGCTGTATTCGTGATGTTGTTCCTTGGCGTTATCGAATGGACACTTGAATGGTCGCCAGACCTGCCGTTCCAATGACCCGATCGGTCCCTGAAGTGCTTGGTCGGAGCCTGACGTGTAAGCACCCACCCCATCCCTACCCACCCAGTAAACAAACATTAGTAATCTTTTCTTACTAATCTTTTCTAACTTGCGGGCACACCAACTGTGCCCGCCATGACCAACGACAACCCCTTCGCCGTCAACGCCTACCTCTCGCCGCAGTTGTTCTGCGACCGGGAGGAGGAGACCCGCACCATCGCCTCGGCGCTGCGCAACGGGCGCAACGTGATGCTGTACAGTCCGCGGCGCTATGGCAAGACCGGCCTCATCCACCACGTGTTCAACACGCTGGCGAAGGTGCGGGGCGCGCGCACGGTCTTCGCGGACATCTATGCGGCACGCGATGCGCATGACTTCAACACCATCCTGCTGAACGCCGTGCATGAGGCGCTGAACCCCACGCCGAAGCAGTTCCTCAAGAACGCCATGGCCTGGTTCGGAGCCCTCCGGCCCGTGGTAACGGTGGACGAGCTGAGCGGAAAACCGAGCATCGGTCTGGAGCGTTCTGATAGAAGGAAGGATGCGGCCACCACGCGCGAGATCTTCCGCATCCTGCACGAGCAGGACCGCACCATTTTCCTGACCATCGACGAGTTCCAGCAGATCGCGGAGTTCGGGGACATCCGAATGGACGCCGTGTTGCGCACCGAACTGCAACGCAACTCGAAGGTGCGCGTGATCTTCTCCGGCAGCCAACGTCACATATTGCTTGACCTCTTCAACAACGCGAAGAACCCATTCTATGGCAGCGCCGACCAGGTGGAACTGAAGCGCATCGACCGCGCCACCTATGCGGACTTCGCACGGGCCATCTTCAAGCGGCACAGGCGTACCCTGAAGATGGAGGACGCCCTCTTCTGCTACGACATCTGCCGGGGCCATACCTATTATGTGCAGGTGCTGTTCAACCGGCTCTTCGCCGATGGTCGTTCGCCGGTGCGCGACACAATCGTGGACATCCTGCTGCGCACCGTGCGCGAGCAGGACGCCATCATGGCCACCCTGCGCAGCGCGCTCACCCGCAACCAGTGGGACCTCTTCGCCGCGATCTCCAGAGAGGGTGAGGTGGATACCCCCACCGGCGCCGTCTTCACGAAGAAGTACGACCTGCCTTCCTCCGCCGCGCTGGTCACCGCGTTGCAGGCCTTGATCGACCGCGAGCTGGTGTACATCAGCGAGCACAGCGCCGAGAGCGGGAAGCCGGTTTACGCACCATACAACCCGTTCATGGCGGCGTGGTTCAAGTACCGGTGAGGGACCGATCGGCAACGCAACGATCACCGCTCTCACCCTCCACACTGAAAGGGTTCCTGACTTTTACCCTTACACTTGATGCCTCCCAACGCCTCCCCTTCCATGCAGCCCGCCCCCGCCTCCGCCAGCGAGCGCATCGGCGCCCTCGATGCCCTGCGCGGCTTCGCCCTGCTGGGCATCCTCCTGATGAACATCCCCTTCTTCGGCCTGCCGTACCAGACCGCCGAGGATCTGACTATACGCGATGAGTTCAGCGGGGTGGACCACTGGACCTGGTGGATCGTGAACCTCTTTTTCGAAGGTTCCATGCGCGGGCTGTTCTCCGTGCTCTTTGGCGCGGGCGTGGTGCTGCTGATCTCAAGACTGGCGCCGCGGAACGATACCGTGAGCGCGGCCGACATCTACTACCGCCGCCTGATCTGGCTGCTGCTCTTCGGGCTGTTCGACGCCTACGTGCTGATGTGGCCGGGCGACATCCTCTACCGCTACGCCATCGCGGGCCTCTTCCTCTTTCCGCTGCGCGTGCTAAAGCCCGCACAACTCTTCGCCATCGCGGGCACGCTGCTGGTGCTGATGTCCGCCAAATACAGCTACGACCGCACGGAACCACTACGCTTGCGGGACCGCGCAGGGGTAGTGAACGCGATCGACACCACGTTGACGCCCCTGACCGAAGCGCAGCAGGGCACCCTGCAGGAGTGGCAGGCCTTTCAGGAGCAGACCAGCGTGGAAGCCAAACGCGCGGTCGTCGCCGAGTCGGCCAGCAAGACGAAAGGCCCCCTGCCCGTGGTCTTCGCGCACCACGCCGGATTCACCGTGTGGCTGCAATCCAGCGAGTACTACCGCCATGGTTTCCTGGACGCCTTCGTGTTCATGGTCATCGGCATCGGGCTGTACCACCTGGGCATCCTGCAGGGGCGGCGGCGGAAACGCTTCTACCTACTGCTGGCGCTGGTGGGCTACGCGCTGTCGCTGCCCATCACGTATTGGATGATGCGCACGCAGGTGGACACGCGCTTCGACCCCGTCGCCTTCGCCGAACGTTTCCCCATCCATGTGTACGACCTGCGCCGGCTGGCCCTCACCTTGGGGCACCTCGGCATGTTCATGCTGGTGTTCAAGCTGGGCTGGTTCGCATGGGTGCAGGGCCTCTTCGCGAAGGTGGGGCGCATGGCATTCAGCAACTACCTGCTGCAGAATGTGCTGGGCAGCGTGATCTTCTTCGGCTACGGCTTCGATCTCTTCAACGAGCTGCCGCGCCACGAGCTCTACGTTGTGATGGCGGGCATCTGGCTGGTGAACATCGTCTTCAGCGTACTGTGGCTGCGGCACTTCCGGATGGGGCCGCTGGAATGGGCCTGGCGCAGCCTCACGTACTGGCGGAGGCTGCCCATCCGCTGAGCGGCCCGTCAAGCCCGGTTCGCCAACCGCAGCAACACATCCGCATGGCAGGGTGCATCCAGGGCGCACCAGCAGGCCAGGTCCTTACCAGCCAGTTCCGGGAGTTGGGTGCGGATCAGCGCTCCGCTTCGGGATGAACGTCTATCTTCCCTCCTTCCAACGAGGCCCCCTTTGGCGCGAATGCCGATCCGGATGTTACTCTCCCGCCTGGCCCTTCCGTGCGGGCTCGTCCTGCTGACCACTTTCCAGTCCGGCAGATCCCGACTTCACGCTCAGGAAGCACCGTCGTGGAAGGTGCGCCACTATTCCGTGGAGCACGGCCTTTCCCAGACCTCCTCCACCAGTATGGCACAGGACAGCACCGGCTTTCTGTGGATCAGCTCGGAGGATGGGGTAAATCGCTTCGATGGCCGGCATTTCAAGGTGTACCGCCAGGCAATGGAGCAGGGCCGACCGGTGCTCGTCACCCGCATCTCGCAAGTGCTCTGCACCAAGGACGATCGCATCATCGCTGGCACGCACGAACGCGGTCTGTTGGTCCTGGACCGCGGCACGGACAGGTTCCATGCGTACCCCGTCCGGCCGGCGCACACTGATGTTTCCGCGGCGAACATGGTGGTCACGCTCGAAGCGGCTAACGAGGGGCGGATACTCGCAGGCACCTTCGGAGGTGCGTACGCATTCGATCCGAAGGATGGCACCTACACCGATCTGGGGCCTTTGTTCCCGGAAGGCCTCCAGGAGATGTACGTCACTGGAGCTGCACGGACAGGTGGCGGTATGTTGGTGACACTGGCCGATGCGAAAGGCCCATCGCGTGCCCTGGCGGTCTTCCGGGACGACTTTCGCTCAATGATCAGGTTGGACCACGTGTCGTTGGGGCTGCCTGACCCCTCCGGGCAACTGTTCACTGTCCGGCGCATGGCCGATCACACCGTGCAGGTGCTGGCCAGTAGACGTCTCTTCCAGCTGGAAGAGGGGGCAACACCACACTTCATAGAACTTCCCCTTGAAGGCATACCTAACCTGCGCGGCCACATCCGCAGCGACGGGCATGGGTTAGCCTACACCACTGGCGGTCTGTTCCACTGCGGGCCCGCTGGGGAGATGACGCCGATCCCGCTGCCGATCACAAAGCCGAAGGACGGACAACGTGTCGTGAACTGCCTCTTCCGGGGCCATGATGGCGTGATCTGGGTGGGCACCTACCAGGGCATTTTCCAGATCGATCCGGTATCCGCACGGCTTTCACATCGGGGTGGGGCCGAAGACAGCTTACTTGGTCTGAACGAGCCGAAGGTTCGGAGCTTGCTGCTGGACCGGACCGGACGTTTGTGGCTCGGCACACACAATGGTATCCATGTGGTCGCCCGTGATGGACGTTCTGTCACCCAAGTGCATACACCAGCCAGGGACGCGCTCGGTATCGAATGCCGCGCCCTGGTCCAGGACGGTACCGGCGCGATCTGGGCGCACACCCGGCGCAACGGTCTGTTCCGCTTCGAGGAAGACATGTCCCACGCGACCGTGGTACACGATCCCCAGCGCCCCGGAGGGATCATCGATGGGTTCACGCTGATGCTGGATGATGACGGCAAGCTGTTCACCGGCGTGCTGTTGGATCGCTTGGACATCGCCACGGGCGAGTACCTGTACACCCCTGCTGTAGCGGAACGGTTCAACGGCAGACCCCTCGCCGTGCCCTTCTGTTTCTACAAGGACCGGACAGGGCAGTACTGGATGGGCACCATGAACCATGGTCTCTACACCTTTCGGAAGGACCCCTCCACAGGGCAGTTGTCGATGCTCGCCCATCACCTCGCCGACCCCGGGGACGACCGCTCCATATCCCATGACTTCGTGACCTGTGTCCGCGAGGATGCGCTGGGCAACGTGTGGCTTGGCACCTATGGTGGCGGGCTGGAACGCTATGACCGGAAGAGCGGCGCCTTCCATCACCTCACCGTGGACGACGGTCTGCCGAACAACGTGATCTACGCCCTGGAGATCGACGACAGAAACCGGATCTGGTGCAGTTCCAACGCCGGCATCGCATGCGTGGACCCGGCCACGGGGGCCATCCGCACATTTGGCACAGCCGACGGAGCACAGAGCCTGGAGTTCAATGCGAACGCCTCCTTCAAGGCCGGGAACGGCGAGCTGTTCTTCGGTGGCATCAACGGTTTCAACCGCTTCCACCCGGATCGCATCTGCACCAACCCCTTCGTACCGCAGGTGGCTTTCACCGATATCGTCCTGGGCCATGGGTTCGACGGCACCCGTGAATCGCGAATGGAGAGCATGCCCTTGCTGGGGCGTGACACGCTGGTCCTCCAGCACAACGAGAACGATTTCACCGTGCGTTTCGCGGTACTGAGCTTCATCCAACCCGAACGGAACAGTGCCGCCTTCATGCTGCGTGGCTACAAGGACCAATGGGTGGGCTTGGGCACAGCTGACCAGATCTCGTTCACCAACCTGGACCCGGGGCGCTATGAACTACGTGTGAAGGCGGCGAACAACGATGGAATATGGAACGAGGCGTACCGCTCACTCCACCTGAACATCCTGCCGCCGTGGTACCGCACCTCACTGGCCACCGCGCTCTTCATCTTCCTCACGGGCAGCTTCCTCTTCGGACTGGGATGGATCATCCTGAGCCGGATACGCCTCCGCTATCAGTTGGCGCGCGAACACGAGGAGGCCGAGGAGGCCCGGGCGCAGGATGAACGGCGATCACGCTTCTTCATCAACGTGGCACACGACCTGCGCACGCCCCTTACGCTGATCAAGCAGCGCGTGGACCAGATCGCCTCGCACCCGAACAGCCAGGTGGACGACACGAGCACACAGATCCTTCGGCGCAGTGTGGACAAACTCACTGGCCGCATCACGGCATTGCTGGAGACCGCCCAGCAGGACAAGGACCATATCGCCTTGCACGCGGCGCCCGGCCATGTGAATGAGCTGCTCCATATGATCGTCGCCGACTTCAGGCCGATGGCCATGGACCGGCGGATCGAACTGACCTTCTCACCCGCAGCGGGAGATCCTGTGGCAGAGCTCGACCGCGAGAAATTGACCATGGCGGTGGAGAACCTCCTCAACAACGCCTTCAAATTCACGCCGGACGGCGGCACCATCGGCGTGACCGCATCGTCCACACGGCTGATGGACGGGGTCGGATCAGTACGGATCACCGTGCGCGATTCGGGTATCGGCATTGCGCCGGAGGACCAGGAGCGCGTTCTCAATCTGTACGAGCGCGGAACAGGCACCCAAGTGGCCGGAAAGGTCGGCGCCGGTGTCGGGCTTTTCCATGTGCGCCGCGTCGCGGAGATGCACGGCGGGCGATGCTGGATCGAGAGTGCGACCGGCAAAGGCACGGCCGTTCATCTGGAGCTGCCGATGGGACTCCCGGGAAGCGTTACCACAGCAGCACCCGCCTTCGCGCGGATAGAACCTGCCATCGAGACCTCGTTGCCGATGGATCCGGCGCCGGACGAGCACGACAACAGGCCGATCGCCCTGGTGATCGAGGATGACCCGGACCTGAACACGGCCATCGCCGAGCTGCTCTGGACAGAGTTCAGGACCCATCGTGCGCTCAACGGCGAGGAAGGCATCTCCAAGGCCTTCGACCTGGTGCCCGATGTGATCCTCACCGATGTGATGATGCCTGGCAAGGATGGCTTCGAGGTATGCCGCGTGCTGAAGGCCGATGCGCGCACCTCGCATGTGCCGGTCATCGTCCTCACGGCCATCACCGACCTTGAGGAGAAGATACGCGGGCTATACGAAGGCGCTGACGATTTCCTTCCCAAGCCATACGAGCCACGCGAAGTCTTGGCCCGCGCCCGCAACGCCGTGGCCCGCACACGCAAGGTGATGGACCTGAACCGCGCTGCCATGAGCGCCCCGGCGGCCGCACCGCTGGACCCGTCCAAAGAACCCGAGCGCGCTTTTCTTGCCAAGGTGGACGAAGCCATCACCGCCCACCTCAATGATCCTTCTTTGGACGTGGTGAAGCTCGGCACCCTCGTGGCCATGAGCAAAAGCAACATCAGCCGCAAGCTCGCCGCTTTGATCGGCCGTGCCCCAGGCGAACTGATCCGTGAGAAACGCATGACCACTGCACGCGCGCTGCTCGAAAGCGGCACCTGCAACGTGGGTGAGACCATGGTACGGGTCGGCTACGAGAACCTCCCCTCCTTCTCGAACGCCTTCAAGGATTATTGGGGGCAGCCGCCGAGCCATTTCATAAAGCGGGGTTGATCCGCGGAAAAGATCTTAAGGATCAGACGGTTCCAGCGGTCGGGATAAACTCCCAATGCCGCGCCCTTTCCGCAACTCCAGCCTGTTGGGACGATCTCGCAAGTTCCTGGGACGGATCCGATACCGCCTTTCCTGACGGTGCCGTGATCATTGCATCGCCGACGCAGCAAGCCCGGCGATCACCACCACCAAACCTCCTCGACCACCATGAGAACGATGACCTCCCTCCACCTCTGCTTCCTCCCCTTCCTGCTCCTGCCCTTCCTGGCCAGCGCTCAACAGAAGCCGCTATTCAATGTGGCGGACCCCTACAAGAACAGCACCTACGGCGATCAGCGCATCAACCAGATGAAGTGGAAGGACCTCAAGTCGATCATGATGGCCACCGGTGATGAGCAGATCGTTCGGAACATGCGCAAGATCTCTGGCAAGCGGGCGGCAGGCGTCACCGGCATCTGGATCGGAAACCTGGCGATGGCCGGCGGTATCGCCTTGATGCTCGCTGACAGCGACGGGGCCACAGGGCTCCTGCTTGGCGGTGCGGGCATCATGGTGGTGGGCGCCGCTGCCGGTTCCGGGCAAAAGGGACTGATGAAGCGCTCGATGCTGCGCTACAATGAAGTCGCCGGAGGGATCTCGTTCACACCGGGTGCCACCCTGATCGACGGGCAGGCTGGTTTCGGCGGCATGCTCACCCTTCGGTTCTGAACCGGTCCGGCAGCAACTCCGATCTCACGCCCACCACCATGCACACCACCGCGAACATCCCATTGACCGGCATAAGCCATGCTGGTTTCTGGAAGCGCTTCGCTGCGCTCACGATAGACGCGGTGGTGCTGGCGGGTATGGGTGCCCTGCTAAAACTCGCATCCGCAGAGTTGTGGAGCGAACTGCTTGAACCGGATGCTCCCGTGGCCTGGCTCGTTACCTCATTCACCGTCGTTCTGTCGATCTGCTGGAGCTATTGGAGCGGATTCGAAAGTTCCCCGCTGCAAGCCACCCCGGGCAAACTCGCTGTCGGCATCTACGTGACCGATCTGCGCGGCCGCCGCCTCGATCTCCTCAGCGCCTCGTCCCGCTTCTTCGGGAAGTCCCTCTCCGCCCTCACACTCGGCCTGGGCTTCGTCATGGCCGGGACCACCTCCGATCACCAGGCGCTCCACGACCGCATCAGCGGATGTCTTGTGCTGAGCCGGTGAACGCCCTCATCACATACACCATCCATCAAATTCCGCGGATCATGAACTCCTTCAACACCCGCTTGCTCCTTACGCTGCTGGCCGTGTTCGGCGCACTACTCATCGGCGCGCAAACGTTGATCGACGTCGTCGAACTCAAGAACGGCTCCATACTGCGCGGCACCATCGTGGAGCAGGTGCCCAATGAAAGCCTGAAACTGAAGACCGCCGACGGCAGCCTCTTCGTGTACCGCATGGACGAGGTGGTGAAGATCACCCGCGAGACCGTCCAGAACCCCTTGGACGAAATGCCCGATATGAGCCAGTATGGCGGATCGCTCGGGCTCGGCGTCGCGCTCGGCGGAGGCGGCATAGTCGGTTTCCCGATCCGCAGCTACGTGACCAAGAGCGTGGTGTTGGAAGCAGGCGTCTTCCTGCGGCCTGCGATGGTGGTGGAACGAACGACCGTTTCCGACGGGTGGGGCAACCACATGTATCAATACGAGGAAACAAACCTCGCGATCACCGGCTTCTTCGCAGGTGGCTTCGATGTGATGCTCGGCGAACGCTACGACAAGTACGACCGCCGCATCATCCGCAACGGGATCATGTTCCGCTCCGGCACCAACCTCAGTTCCCGGATGGAAGAGACCATGGTGGCGCTCGGCTGGGTGCGCGAACGTTTCAACCGCGAAAGCAAGGCCGGCTCCTACAACTTCTGTCTCGGACTCGGTGCGATCATCTACGGAGACCAGAATGACAATCCCCTCACCGAACTCGACATCGACCTGCCCTTCATGCCGATGATCTACTGGAAGCTGAATTGGAACTGGTATGTGGCGAAGAGGAAGTAATTACCCAGGCCGATCCCGCAATGGTGCAGAGTGCGCAGCGGCATGGGGGATCGGCCTACTTCTACCCAGATGTTCGGGTCGGTGAAGTTGCCCATCACATGACCATTTCATCGAACCCATTCCGCGAACAGACAACTGACCGATCCGCGCTCATTTTCAAACCGAAACATCCGCACAACCATGGCTGGCGAGATCTGCCCCATTTTCGAACGCTCCGAACAGGACCACGAGCGCATCGACCTCATTGGAGCCTGGATGCTCCATCCCCAGAATCTCCGCATTCTGCCTGAGGGCATGATGTTCGCTGAATTGGGGCATATCGCCCCAATGGCAGCGGCCTTCTTCAGAAAAGAGAAGCACAGGAAGGTCCCCAACAAGCTGACAGACGTCGGCAATGGTTGTGAGTTCCAGAATGGGGCTTTCGTGATGGGCGACCGGCACGCGGCCCCGAATGAGCCGAACGGTGCGCCAGGGAAGCATTTCGATTACGTGATGAAGAACAACGGTGGGACGATCATTCTTATCCGATCAAGGAAGCCAGGCATCGCGCCCGCCCTGACACAGGAAGAGGAGGCGATGCGCTGGTTCACCGAAGCCACGGCGCGTGGCGGTGCGCTTTCCCCGAAAGACTTCGATATTTTCGAGTTGCCGGACCATCCATTGTCCGAATGGGCGCAACGTGTCTCCGCAGAACCCTGGTCGCCCGGGTCGTGCATCATGCGCATAACCGATGTGGGCGAGGTGACCTCCACACTCTACAAGCGCCTTTCTGCTGATCATGGCATCGCTTCAAGCGTAGCGGTAGAGTTATTCGATACGTATCTGGGCGCTGCCTGCCCGAAGTGCTTCGGTGGAATGAACGGCAGCGTGCTCCAACAGGTCGGCGTCGCCAAAAGCGCTGGTACATACATGGGAGGTGGCGAAGTCCTTCATCGCATCCTCGGTGGAAAATGTGCCACTTGTGAGTCAGAGCTTTACCATGTCATTTGGCATGGCGACAAGAACGGGCCTATGGCCACGCCTGCGAACACGAAGACAAAAACTGAGGTAACATCCACCCGGAATGAACCGGACACTCTGCAACGCGCATCGAAAAACGTCACGTCGCCTGTTGCCGTACCATCGCCGGATAAGAACCCGGGCGCGACGAAGGCAGGATCCTCTGTCTTTAATTGGATCGTAGGCATTGTTGTCGTAGTTGTTCTACTTCTACTTATCCTGCTATGATCCGTTCTTCCCATCAGATCCCACGCACGAAGCTGAGATCCCGCATCGCCCTCATCTGGATCACCTGTTCGCCAACCGCAGCAACACATCCGCATGGCAGGGTGCATCCAGGGCGCACCAGCAGGCCAGGTCCTTGCCCGCCAGTTCCGGGAGACGGCCACGGATCAGCTGTGCCTGTGCGCGCTCCGCATTAGTAAAGGAGTCGTTCTGTTCACCCTCCAGCAGCCGTGCGAAGCGGGCCACACATTCCGTCTGTGTGCCATCGGTGCCCACGCGGAAGGGATTACCCCACGGGGTGCTGCGGTCCACCTTCACCGTGTTGGGCGGCATGCGCCAGCCTGCGGTGCGACGCAGCTGGATGCGAACAGGTGGCATGACGCGAAGTTCTTCCATTCACAGCAGCGCACGAACAGGTGATGCGATCCGCGTTGTGCCCGCTGCTTCGCTTCCCCGGCGGTCCCGGCCACCTTGCCCATGGGTGATGATCCCGTTCGTGCTGCTAATGCGTTGGTCCCGGTGGCCCCTGCACCACCTCTTGTTCCGTCCTGTCCGGATCGGCGGGTAGCGCACCTTGCACCACACGTTGGGTGAAGGCATTGGAGAAGGTACCATTCGCATTGAAGCGGTGGTACTGCTTCAGCCATTTGTCGAAAAGCGGATAGTTCTGCGCGGTCTCCACGCTGGTGAAGAGCTCGTTGCGTTTGCCCCAATGCGGGACCGCCTTCTTCTCGCGCCAGAAGTGCTGCAGGCGACCCACGATGTTGTTGTGGCCGTAAGCATGCTTCAGCACAGGGCAGTCCACGTAACACACGTCGCGCTCATACTCCGGCGTGAGGTAGAACGGGGCGGCCTTCAGGAAACGCAGACCGATCGGGGCACTGAGGTGCGAACCGTATTTGTCGTTCAGCGTCCGCAGGTGGGCGATCAGTTCGTCCAGCACGGCGATGTAGTCCTTCTTGGTATCCTTGGCTTTGAGCGGCAGCGCGCATTCGCTGTCGTAGGCGCGCAGTTTCATGTAGGCCGCGCCCTGGTACATCACGCGGTGCGCCTTGTTGATGTAGCTGCGGTCGCGTTGTGCGCGGATGGCCGAGCCCAGGATCCTGCCGATGCGATCGGGTCGGGCGTTGATGCGGTACACGAGCCACCAGTAGGTGATGCGGAAGTGGCCCGCCACCAGCAGCAGCACGCTCCGCGTGGAACTGCCCAGGGACTGGAAGATCCACAGGAGGTCCTGCCTGCCGCGCGCCACAGCGCTCATCTCCTTCGTATCGAGCCGGCGGTGCGTCATGATCAGCGCTTCCTCCGGCGCCCCATCCTTCACATAGGGGTTGATCTGCACGAACACGCTGTCGCCGCTTCGCAACAGTCCGTTGCGCAACCGCCGCTTCACCTCGGGCCAGTTGGTCACCTCGCGCTTCTCGTCCAGGTAGTAGGTGGGCTCCACCTCCAGCACCAGCGAATGGATCAGGCCCATGGCACCGAAGCTCACCACCACGCTGTAGAAGGCATCATCGTCCTGGAGCAGGGTGGGCTGGTCCTGCGGATAGGTGGCGGGGTCGGTGATGCCGCCCCGGGGTTCGATCCGGTAGGAGCGCACTTTTTCCCGGTCCTCCAGGTCGTTGGTCACCAGCACCACACTCTTCACCATCTGGCTGATGGCGCCGAAGGTGAGCGATGAACCGTGCGTGCCGGTGAGGATGGCGCCCGCGATGGACTGCCGGTCGAAGCCACCCATGGCTCGGATGCTGCGCTTCATCTTATCCAGCGCCTTGTTCAAAGCGCGCACGGTGATGCCTGCGCCCACTTCCACCAGGTCCGGACCCCGGCCATACTTGTAATGCTCCACATGCACCAGCCTGGTGGTGCCCACCAGAATGTCTTCGGTGAAGGCCGCATCGGAAAAGCTGTGCCCCGCTCCCACCGCACGCACCCGCAGCTTCTCCGCGATCCCCTTCGCCACACAGGCCTCCATCTCCCGCAGGTCGCCCGGCTCGAAGTAGGCCAGGGGATGCAGCTTCACCGTCCGGGTGCTGTTGCGCCATTCTGGTCGGCCGAAGAAGAAGCGCAGGTTCCTGCGCGGGGTAACGAGCCTGGCGGTGGGTGGCATGGGGTTATTTATGGGGAGTCATGCGCCCATCACTCCCTTCCGCACCGATCCATGGTAGTGCAGCCCAACTACCAGAACGATGGAGGGGATGGTGCGAGGGAGCATGGAGGTTTGTGCGGTGACGTGGCCAAAGCAAACTGGACCGCCGACCGTGCAACAGGTGAAAAAACCCTCCCCTTGCGAACGTTCTATTCACGGGTACCCACGGCCCCCATCATCATTGATTTGCAGCATTCGAAACACGTTCCCGCCACAACCCACGAATCATCCTTATCATGGCGATCCCCAACAATGAGGTATTGCTCAGCGACTTCACCGAAGGCCTCGGGAACTTCAACCAACGGTTCCGCCTGAAGCAGCTCACACAGGTACTGACCATCGTAGGAAGGCGCATCGACCAGCAGGCCTTGACCAACCTGCTCAATGCCACAACGAACGCGAACGCGATCACCTTTTACCATGGCCTGAGGAATGGGTCGTTGCACTTCGGTCTACGTGCCACGCGGATCGACGGGGAGCTGATCATCCCGGAACTGGACACCCTGGCCGGGTCCCACCCCACGCACAGGCTCAAGCCGGATGGTCTGCTGGCCCTGCTTCAGGCGAACGAGTGGGCGACCTATGTGCAAGGGTACTACGCCGACCTGGAGGTGGACCGTGCCCATGCCGGCCACACGAACATGAGCACGACCGATGATCCAAAGTGCATCACCTTCCCCTGGTCTGATATCACTGCGCTCATTGATGACATGAGCGGAAAACTGGGACCGGGAGAGAGCGCGACACTGGCCATATCGCCCTATGCCATGATCCACAGGGAGGTGGGCGGGGACAGGAACTTCAATGGCCCACATGGACTGCGCCTTTCCGTATGCCTGTTCATGCAGCGCGTGAACGCGGACAACTCGCTGGGCGCACCGATGTTGAATGACCATGATCTGGCGCTTCCCACCAGCATGTATGGCCTGAACCTCGGCTACATGTGCCCGCCGAAATGCAAGCGGAAGGACACGCAAGGCACCGCCTGAAAACGCCGACCCGATGGTTCTCAATAGATTCGGCCAAGCCCGAAGACGATCGAAACCATCGATCTCATCAAACTGCCTGTGCTCTTCGCCGCGTCCATCCTCTGGACACGGCGCTGGCATGGCCTGTCCACAGCGGAACGGTCCTTCACCATCTGTCTCCTCCTGGCCACCATCACCGAGACCAGCGGCATGACCCTGAAACATCTGGACGTCCCCAACTCCATGGTATACAAGACCTACATGCCCCTGGAGTTCGCATTGCTGCTCCATGTGGCCTGGTCTTATGGCGGACAGCGCCTGCTCCGCTGGTCGCTCGCCTGCCTGGCCGGGGTGTTCGTAGTGCTGCTGCTGGTGGACTGGACGCGGCCTGCGGCGTACGGCGATCTCATCCCCCTGAGCATGCTGTACAGCACGGGGATGATCGCCATCATCTATGCCGCACTGCTTATCCATCATGCGGAATCCTCCCCAGTGCTCATCTGGCGCACCCACACCTTCTGGATGCTCCTCTCCGTATTGCTCTTCATGGGGCCCGCCCTCCCCTTCCTGGGGATCCTGGATGAGCTCTATGCCAGCGATCCGGGCATGGCGCAGATCCTCTTCCAGATCATCGAAGTGCTCTTCCTCCTGCGCTACGGTGCCGTCCTGATCGCGGCGTGGTTCCTATACCGTAGCTCCAGCCAACCGCTCCAGCCCGCAGCCTGATGCAGCAGACCGTGATCATCGGCACGTTGGTGATGCTCATCATGGTGGGTTTCATGGTGCTTCTGGTGGTGCTGAACAGCATGCGCAGGATCCGCCACCAGGTGGCCCTGGCCGAACTGAAGCAGCAGCAACACCGGGCGGTGCTGGAGGCCGAACGGGAGGCTTCACACCACACCATGCGGGAGATCGGCCGTGAGTTGCACGACAACGTGGCGCAGTTGCTCGCTGTGGCGCAACTGGGCTTGAACACCGAAATGGACACACGCGGAAGCAGCGCCATGCTGGAAGGCGCGCGTGATGCACTGGAACAGGGCCTGGACGAGGTGCGCCGCCTAGGCCACGACCTGAACAGCGACGTGTGGCAGCATCGCTCCTTATCTGAAGCGATCTGCGCCGAAGCGGAGCGCCTGGAGCGTGTGGCCCGCCTTACGGTACACCTGCTGGTGAAGCCCCTTCCACACCCGCCCACGCCGGATATAAGCGTCGTGCTGTTCCGTGTCTTCCAGGTGTTGGTGAACAACGCATTGAAGCACAGCGGATCGGACACCGTGCGCATCGAGCTCCTGCCAGCCCCACCCGCCGGGGTGGTGATGCGCATACGGGACGAAGGGCGGGGCTTCGACCCCGCGGAGGTGGTGCACAATGCGGGCATCCCCACGGTCCATAAGCGTTGCGCCTCCATCGGTTACCGCGCCAGGTGCGACACAGCCCCCGGTGCGGGTTGTACATGGACCATTGAACCAAGCGACCATCATGGAACATAGCGTGGCCCTGGTGGATGACCACCACCTGATGCGGAATGGCCTGACCACCACGGTGAATGGATTCGGCGTGTACCAGGTGGTGATCGAGGCCGGGCACGGAGGCGAACTCGTGGAGGCCATCGAACTCCTGCGCAAAGTGGGGCAGCCCCTGCCGCGCATCGCCATCGTGGACCTGAACATGCCGGTGATGGACGGCTATGCCACGATCACCTGGCTCAAAGCCAACGCCCCGGAAGTGCTGCCCCTGGCCCTCACCATGGACAGTGCGGACACGGTGGTGGCCCGGGCCGTTCACCTGGGTGCACGCGGCTTTCTGCTGAAGACCGTGCGCCCTGCTGTCCTGAAACTCGCACTGGACAGCCTGGTCCTTACCGGGTACTACTACTCGGACAAGGTGGGTGAGGCCATGCGCAGCAATGCCGTGGGCCATGCCAACCAGTTGCGCGACCAGAAGGACATACGCTCGGGGATCACCGCACGCGAGATGGAGTTCCTGCAACTGGTCTGCGACCCCAGCGAACCCACCTACGAGCAGATCGCCGACCGCATGGGCATCTCCCGGCGCACCGTGGAGAACCACCGCGTGGCACTCTTCGAGAAGTTCGGCATCAAGAGCAAGGCAGGCATGGTGCTCTTCGCCGTGCGCTGGGGTCTTGTGGACCCGAAAGCCGGGTGAACGGGTACGGGGCTTCAGGTTCCATTACAGGGAGCCCTGTGTCTGCGGACTTGTTCCTGTATGATCACATGGCTGCCGGTGCACAGCCCCTTCCGGATCACTCCCTTCTTTTGACAGCGTTCTACACCTGCGCAGTTCCGATGTGAAAAAAAAGCGTTCACAACACGATCCTCCGACCTCCGCGGGAGATCTGTGGCATGAAGGGCCCATGAGGCGGAGCCGTATTTATCTTCGTAGGCAACTGAGATCATCTCTCATGAACAGCACACGCACCATTCCGCTCGGCCTCGCGGCTTACGCGATCGGCTGGCTGCCTTCCATCGCCCCTGCCCAGAGCATCGGGACCGGCGGAGCACATTCGCTCGCGCTGTGCGCCGACGGCACGGTGATGTCCTGGGGCAATTGCGGCAGCGGTGAACTCGGCAATGGCACCAATACCAGCTCGAACCTTCCCGTGGTGGTGAGCGCGCTCACCGGGGCCGCCGCTGTCGCACCGGGCCTGGGCGCGCATTCGCTGGCGGTGAAGAGCGACGGCACGCTATGGGCCTGGGGCAACAATGGCGCGGGCCAGTTGGGCGATGGCAGCAACACGATGAGCAATGTGCCCGTGCAGGTGAGCGGGTTCACCAATGCCGCCTCCGCCGCCGCAGGCTATGGCTATTCCCTTGCCGTGAAGAGCGACGGCAGCGCCTGGGCATGGGGGAGCAACGGCTATGGCGAGTTGGGCGATGGCAGCACCACCTCGAGCTTCCTCCCCGTGCAAGTCGCGGGCCTCGCGGGCATCGTGGCGATCGCCGGCGGCTGGGGGCATTCGATCGCCTTGGAGGAGGATGGCACCGTGTGGACCTGGGGCAGCAACCTCTATGGCGAGCTGGGCAATGGCAACAACACCGATAGCCCCCTGCCCGTGCAGGTGACCGCGCTGGAGGATGTGATCGCGATCGCGGCCGGCCGCTCGCATTGCCTGGCGGTGGAAGCGGATGGCACGGTATGGACCTGGGGCTTCAATTCCTATGGTCAATTGGGCAATGCGGGCAACACCGGCAGCAACGTGCCCGTGCTGGTCGGCGACCTCACGGACGTGACGGCAGTTGCGGCCGGACAGTATTTCTCCCTGGCACTGCGCAGCGATGGGACCATCCAGGCCTGGGGGCAGAACAATTATGGCATGCTGGGCAATGGCAGCCTCGCGGACAGCAACGCGCCACTACCCCTCCCCGCGCCAACGGGCGTGGTGGGTATCGCGGCCGGCGAGTTCCATGCCCTGGCGGTGAAGAGCGACGGCACGGCATGGGCCTGGGGTTACAACGGCACCGGCGCATTGGGCAACAACAGCTTCGTGAACAGCCCTGTGCCCGTGCAGGTGCAGAGCTTGTGCCCGGTCTACACCTCCCTGGCCACACCCGCCCGACCGCCCGCCGTGACTGTTCACCCGAACCCGTCCACAGGCCGATTCACCTTCGAAGGCATCCCTGCGGGGGCGCGGATGCTGGAGATACGCGATGCCATGGGACGGCTGGTCCATGTGACACGGCCGCAGGGGACCACCCATGTGGTGGACCTCACCGCCGAAGCGGATGGCCTGTACTTCTACCTCCTGCGCCTCGCCGATGAGCGCCGGATCGAAGGAAGCGTGATCAAGGAGTAGCATAGTTGGGGGAGGCCAGCGCGGGTCCAGACCGATCGCCCTTCCAGCCCTCCGCCCGGCGATGGGATCTTCACGAATACAACGCGCCGACTTCTGGCTTTTTCTTCCGGGGCTGTGTTGAGAGCGGTGGGCCTGGTCCCGCCCAGGCCATCGGTCTCCAGCGGGCCGGACTGGCCACCATGCATTGGTCATCCACGTGGGCAAACCGTGGATGGACAGTAATGAACGGTAATGGCACCGCCAGAAATGGACAGTTTTACGCTACACCTCCGTACGGTCTCCTGAAGCACGAAGGGCCCAAGAGGTCCGGCTTTCTTGATGGCGCCTCAAGGACCTTTGCATGGATCTGTCTGGACTTCTATTCTTCGGGCTCGGCCGCATCGGCGCCGCGCAGACCGTGAGCGTCGCGCTCGTCCAGTTTCAACCTGGGCCTGGCGCTCTTCACCCGCTTCTCCACCTGCTTGATGTGCTCGGCAGGCGGGATACTCTCCGGCGGCGTGCCACCGATGCGGCGGATGGCATCGCGCACTTCCCTGCCCACCTCCTCGTGTGTCCTGATGGCCTGCTGCTCACCGCGCACACCTTCACGGGCCAGCTTCTCCCTGGTCTGCGTCATGCGGAATTGGTTGGCCGCAAGTTCCGTGGCGTTCATGCGGTCCAGCAGGTTCTCCTTGTCTGGGATGCCTTTGCGCTGTTTGATCCGGTCACGGCCCAAACCACCGTACAAACCCTTGTAGCCCGCATCGTGGAACACGCCGAACATGCGGCTCTGCACCCCCGCCTGTTGCGCCGCACCGCTCAGGGCCTTGAATTCTTCGGCGGTCTGCTTGCGGATCACCAGCCGCTCGCGGTCCGCGGCCAGTTGGTCGCTCAGCTCCTGGCGGCGCGTCTGCACTACGAAATATTGTTGGGCCAGGGCGATCTCCGGCTTGCGCGGATCACCGTTCAGCGCGATGAGGTAGCAGGCGAAGCGGGAAAGGTGATAGTCCTCCAACTTGCGTTCGCTGCCCGACCCGAGGGGGACCATTTTTCCGGCGTAGGCCCAAATG
>JBGTES010000036.1:0-35321 GCA_041747675.1 Flavobacteriales bacterium | reverse complement strand
GCTGGACCTGAAGAACATGCTGGACATCAGCGAGGCCGTGGCGCGCGCCGCCCTGGAGCGCACCGAAAGCCGCGGCGGCCACACCCGCGAGGACCATCCGAAGACCGAGGCCGAATGGGGCAAGGTGAACCTGGTGATGCGCTTGCGCGAGGGCAGCATCACGTTGGAACACGTTCCGCTGGAACCGCCGCCTGCGGAGTTGAAGGCGTTGTTGGAGGGGGAGGTGTCGCATTGAAGGAGTAGTGGCATGGAGTTTAGCATGATCGCGAAACAATGAACATCAATCCCAAGGCCATGACAACGAAGTCTACGCTCATTGCATGTCTGTTCATGTTGAACAATGCCAGCATAGCCCAAGAACCGGTCGAAGTGACCGATCAAGTGCTGAAGGTTGGGGGGATGATGGAGGAAACGATGTATTACGGATTTGCGGCAGGAGACAGGATCGTCTTCAGCTTTTCTGAGGCGGGAGGAAAGGAGTTGAAGGAAGTCGAGATCGTAGAGTACCCTAGCAATTCCCGGTTCTCGGACTTTAAGACGAAGAGCGTGGAGAACCGCACCATTCAAGTCCAGCGCAGTGCTGTGTACATGTTCAGGTTCAAGAACTCGGCGCTTTCTGGTCGCGTCTGCCGTATCAAGATCATGAGAATACCAGAGGGCGAAACGACCAAGCATTTCAACACCACGGTAGCATGGCAAACCCGCCAGGACACGACGTGGAATACCTACACGAAGGATGTCATTGTGGGCTATGACACGGTCAATATTCAGCGGTCGAGGAAGCAACTGGTGAAGGTTGACACGCTGTTCACGCCGCTCTTCGACAAACAGCTTCGTGTTCACTCCGAGACTGCAATTGGAAAGACACAGTACACCTATGCGACTGTCGAACTGCCTGTCAACAAGTATCTACCGAATCAAATCTTGCCGTACGAGTCAACCGAGGTAATCAATTGGTCCTATTGGCTTGGTGTCGGGCAGAAGGCCGAAGAGGAGTACAAGAAGGCCAATGAGAACCTTGCATCCGGAATAGTGTCGTTGGGATCAATGATCTCTGGGTATGGGGCCCTTGCCCAATTGGCCGCGACCGGCATTTCAATGTTTGGCACTTCAACCGTTGGTGATAACGTGCGGTTCCGCTTCTATGGGGTGACTAGCGGACAAGAGGTCACCATTGATCACGGCAATGTCGTTTCCGCTTCAGGAAGAAATGACCGAGTAACTCAGGGATCATTCTCTGTCGAACTCTTCAACGACAATTTCAGGGATGGCATCGACGTGAACTTGAGAATGGTGGTTATGCAGGTCCGCAAAACCTGGCAAGACATTCCATACACCGAACAAAAGGTCACCCCACGAACGGAGAAGCAACTCTTCCGCGATCCGGTTATAACAACCCGACAAGTGCCCGTCACCGGAATGTGAACGAGCGCTTCCAATAAGGAACGAACCCATGTCCACAGCCCTCCTCAAGATCTTCCGCGGCGACCGCAATGGCGGCGCGATGGTGGACTATGAAGTGCCCCGCACCCCCGGCATGGTGGTGCTGGATGCCGTACATGTCGTGCAGGCTACGCACGCGCCCGACCTGGCCGTTCGCTGGAACTGCAAGGCCGGCAAGTGCGGCTCGTGCAGCGCCGAGGTGAACGGCAAGCCCAAGCTCACCTGCATGGAGCGCATGGACAAGTACCCCGAGGGCACGGCCATCTCCATCCGCCCGATGAAGACCTTCCCCGTGATCAAGGACCTGGTGACGGACGTGAGCTGGAACTACGCGGTGGACAAGAAGATCCCGCCCTTCAAGATCAAGCAAGGCGAGCGCAAGTACTACCAGTACGAAGCCGACCGCGTGCAGGAGTTCCGCAAGTGCATCGAGTGCTTCCTGTGCCAGAACGTATGCCACGTGCTGCGCGAGCACGAACTGAAAAAGGAATTCGCCGGGCCGCGTTTCCTGGTGCGCGTCGCCGGATTGGAAATGCACCCGCTGGATACCGAGGACCGCAGCGAAATGATCAAGGACGCCATGGGCGTGGGCTTCTGCAACATCACCAAGTGCTGCACGGAGGTCTGCCCCGAATCCATCCAGATCACCGACAATGCCATCATCCCGTTGAAGGAACGGGTGGCGGATAGGTATTATGATCCGTTGCGGTGGCTGGTGCGAAAGATATTCGGGAGATCGGAAGCCGATTCCTGATTCCTGATTTCTGATTCGATCCCCGTGGAATCAGGAATCAGAAATCAGGAATTAGGAATGTCATAATTCCATCCTACTCCAACATCTCCGGAAACCCCTGATCCTGCGGTGCCGCCTGCAGCCGATGCCGCCGGATGGCCCGCACGCAGGCGTTCCAGCGCAAAATGGGATCCTCGTTGTTCTCCGGCTTGTTGGCTTCGGCCTTCTCGTAGGACTCCATCGCGCGGTGCAACAGGTCGTAGGCGATCTCGCCACTGTGGGGGCTTCCCCGCCGCAGTGCCGCCCCCGCCTGCCGTTCGTGTACGATGCCGGTGCAGTATTCGCGCTGGTAGGGGTCCTGCAGCTTTGCCACCACGGCCAATACCTCGTGCATGCCCAGTTCGCCACGCTGCCCGAACTGGTCCGTCATGCACATCACCAGTATGCGCAACGCTTCCTGGTGGTCCGCTTCGGTGCGCAGCACATCGCGGCAGATGCTCTCGGCCTGCCAGGGGTCGTTCAGCAGACGGTAGCGCATGGCGCGTTCCAGAGCCAGCGGGATGGCATGCGAGGAAAGGGGCTTCAGGTCCTTCATGGCGAGGGGGCCCTGGCGTGGAGTGCGCAGGCAGGCTAAAGCTAAGCGTTCATCGGCTCGTGAGCATGCGCGCGGCGTCCGTTCCTTTGCCGCATGCGCAAGCCCATCATCCTCATCACCGGTGCCACCGCAGGCTTCGGCGAAGCCACAGCACGCCGCTTCGCTGCGGAAGGCTGGCGTGTGATCATCACCGGCCGCAGGAGCATTCGCCTGGAAGTGTTGTAGCGCGAGCTTGAAGGTCACGCGGCCCCGGCACGTGTGCATCAATGATCTGGTGGTGACAGCCACGGCCCAGGCCAGCAGAACGCTGGTGCGAAGAGAGGGCTGAGTTACCTTGCGGTCCCGCGATCGCGACAAACCATCCTACATGGGCCCTAAACTCCCTCGCATTCTCCTGATCGTGCTCGGTGCCATCCTCATCCTGGGCTTCATCGTCACACGCGTGCTGAAAAAACAGACCAAGCGGCACAGTCCAACGGAGATCGTACAAGTGGAGCACGAAGGCGGCGCAGTGGAGGTGAAGTACTGCCGCCCATATAAAAAGGGCCGCACCATCTTCGGCGGATTGGTCCCTTATGATCAGGTGTGGCGCACTGGTGCCAATGAGGCCACCACCTTCACAACGAGTTCTGAGATCACCTTCGGCGGCACGCGGGTGGGGGAGGGGACCTATACGCTCTGGACCATCCCGGGCGAGCAGAATTGGAAAGTGATCCTGAACAGCAAGCGATACGGCTGGGGTGTGACCAGTGGTGGCGAGGCCAGCCGCGAGGCGGAGCACGATGTGGCCCAGGTGACCGTGCCCGCAGGGGAGACCGATGCGCATGTGGAGCAGTTCACCATACGTCTGGAGGAAGAACCCTTCGCCATGGTGCTGGAATGGGACCGCACACAGGTGACCGTTCCGCTGGGCCACTGAGCGCGCGGCGATATCTTCGCCACGCTTTGGCCACAGGGCCGCGCACCACATGCAATTCACCGCCGCACAGATCGCCGAGCTTCTACATGGGGAGGTGGATGGCGACCCCCAGGTGATGGTGAACGACCTGGCCAAGATCGAGGAGGCCCGCAGCGGCACGCTCACCTTCCTGGCCAACCCGCGGTACCTCGACCACATCTACACCACGCGGGCCACCATCGCCATTGTGGCGCAGGACTTCGCGCCGACGCGGACCATCCCCAAGAGCCTCACCCTCATCCGCGTGGCGGATCCACGCATGGCATTCACGCAACTGCTCGAACGCAACTACCAGCTGCAGTACGAGAAGAAGGGCATCGAGCAACCCAGCTATGTAAGCCCGAAGGCAAAGCTTGGGAAGGGCGTGTACATCGGGGCCTTCTGCTATGTGAGCGATGAGGCCGTGCTGGAGGATGGCGTGAAAGTCTTCCCCAACAGCTTCATCGGCGATCGCGTCCGCATTGGCGCGGGCACCCGCATCCACGCCGGGGTGAAGATCTACCACCAGAGCGTGATCGGTGCGCGCTGCGTGATCCACAGCGGGGCGGTGATCGGTGCGGACGGCTTCGGTTTCGTGCCAAACGCCGAGGGGATCTATGAGAAGATGCCGCAGGTGGGCCACGTGGTGCTGGAGGACGATGTGGAGATCGGTGCGAACACCACGGTGGACCGCGCCACGATCGGGCGCACGATCATCCGTCAGGGCACCAAGCTGGACAATCTGGTGCAGGTGGGGCACAATGCCGAGGTGGGCATGCACAATGTGATCGTGGCGCAGACGGGCATCGCCGGAAGCACCAAGGTGGGCGACCACTGCCAGATCGGTGGGCAGGTCGGCATCGCCGGGCATCTGGAGATCGGCGACCGCGCGCGCATCGCGGCACAGAGCGGCATCGGCTCGCACATCGAGGAAGGCGCCACCGTGCAGGGCTCGCCGGCCTTTGCCAAGGGCCAGTACGACCGCAGTTCTGTGGTGTTCCGAAAACTGCCCGAGCTGCTAAGGCGCATCCAGGAACTGGAACGCGAACTCGCTGCGCTGAAAGGAACGAAGGAAGGGGCGTGAATGGCCGCGGTGATCGCGTACCACACCGATCGTGTTCCGCAGCGGACAGGGTGAATGCATCATAGCTCTGGATTTGGCTGAGGCCAACGTGTCGGTCCGATATGTATCGGACCTTCAGTCCTCTAACTCACACGAATGACACAAATACCGGCACCTTCGGTGCCGGCTGGTATATGCCGGGCCTTCAGCCCTGCCTACCCAAGTGCCGGACTGAGCAGGGCTGAAGGCCCGTTGCATACCAGCCCATGGCAGCCTGCCTGCCGGCAGGCAGGCGCCATGGGCTATTGAGCGTTGTTGAGAAGTCAGGGCTGAAGGCCCGCCACATCGGGGACCCATGCGCTCGCCCTGCCGCACCGGCCAGCCCTCCCCGCGCCGATCGCTACCTTCGCCGCCTGTTCCGCGGCAGCCGTGCCGTGATCCATCCACCCCATGCGCGTCCGCCTGCACGACAAGGAATTCGAGCCCTTCATCCCCGAGGAGGAACTCAGCACCGCGATCCAGGGCGTGGCCGATGCGCTGCTCAAGGAATACGACGGCAAGCGGCCCCTCTTCCTGGGCGTGCTCAACGGTTCCTTCCACTTCGCCGCCGAACTGCTCCAGCGCCTGCCGATCGAATGTGAGATCAGCTTCGTGAAGGTGGCCAGCTACCACGGCACGCGCAGCACCGGTACCGTCAGCCAGCTCATCGGCCTCAACGAGAAGATCGAAGGCCGCCATGTGGTGGTGCTGGAGGACATCGTCGATACCGGCCACACCATCCGCCATATCATGGACATCCTCGCCGAGCGGCATCCCGCCAGCGTGGCCGTGGCCACCATGCTCTTCAAACCCGCGGCCTACAAGCAGGACATCCCCATCACCCATGCCGCCATGCGCATCCCCAACGATTTCGTGGTGGGCAGCGGCCTGGACCACGACGGGCTGGGCAGGAACCTGCGGGGGATCTATAAGATCGTTCAACAATAGGCGCCATCCGGAATTTTCAGCACAGACATGAGCAAACTGAACATCGTACTCTTCGGCCCGCCCGGCGCGGGCAAGGGCACCCAGAGCAACTTCCTGATCGAGCGTTACGGCCTCGTACACCTCAGTACCGGCGATCTGCTGCGCGCCGAGTTGAAGGCCGAAACGGAACTGGGCCTGCAGGCCAGGGAGGTGATGGATGCCGGGCAGCTGGTACCGGATGCAGTGGTCATCGGCATGATCCGCAACAAGATGGAGGCACACCTCGATGCGAAGGGCTTCATCTTCGATGGCTTCCCCCGCACCAAGGGGCAGGCCGAGGCACTCGATGCCATGCTGGAGGCCAAGAGCGAACCGATCACCGCCATGCTCGCCCTGGAGGTGCCCGAGGAGGAACTGGTGGCAAGGCTGTTGAAACGCGGCGAGACCAGTGGCCGCGCGGATGACCGGGATGAGGTCACTGCCCGGAAGAGGATCGCTGTCTATGAAGAGGAAACGGCACCCTTGAAGGATTACTACAGCGCCCAGGGCAAGTACCAGGCGATCGATGGTGTGGGTAGCGTGGAGGAGATCACGGAGCGGTTGGTTGGTGCTATTGGTTGAAGGTTGCATGTTGAAGGTTGAAGGTTGAAGGTTGGCCAGGGTGACCGACACCGCTGGGACGATCAGGAACCTTCAACCCCCCAACCACCAACGACCTTCAACTTCCGCTGAACAAAATGAACTTCATCGACCACATCCGCATCGAGTGCCGCAGTGGCAAAGGGGGGAAGGGCAGCAGCCACCTCCGCCGCGAGAAGTACATGCCCAAGGGTGGTCCCGATGGAGGCGATGGCGGCAGGGGCGGACATGTGATCGTGCGCGGCAACGCACAGCTGTGGACCCTGCTGCATCTGCGATACACCAAGCACGTGATCGCCGAGGACGGCAACGTAGGCACCAGCAACCAGAGCAGCGGCTCGGCAGGCAAGGACCAGCTGATCGAACTGCCCTTGGGCACCGTGGTGAAGGATGCCGACACCGGCGAACAGCTTTGCGAAGTGACGAAGGACGGGGAGGAGTACATCCTCTTTCCCGGCGGCCGCGGCGGGCTCGGCAACCAGCACTTCAAGACCGCAACGAACCAGACGCCGCGATACGCTCAGCCCGGCGAACCTGGCATTGAGAAGTGGGTGGTGATGGAGTTGAAGGTGCTTGCTGATGTGGGTCTGGTGGGTTTCCCGAACGCGGGGAAGAGCACCTTGCTGGCGACGATCACCGCCGCCAAACCCAAGGTGGCCGACTATGCCTTCACGACCCTCACACCCAACCTGGGCATCGTGAGTTATCACGATCACAAGAGTTTCGTGATGGCCGACATCCCCGGCATCATCGAAGGCGCCCACGAAGGCAAAGGCCTTGGCCTGCGCTTCCTGCGCCACATCGAGCGCAACAGCGTGCTGCTGTTCATGGTTCCGGCCGACAGCAAGGACATCAGGAACGAATACCAGGTGCTGTTGAACGAGCTGAAGCAGTACAGTCCAGAGTTGCTGGACAAGGACCGCCTGCTGGCGATCACCAAGTGCGACATGCTCGATGAGGAGATGATGGAGCAGTTGCGCGCCGAGCTGCCCGGAGATGTGGAGCACGTGATGATCAGCAGCGTGAGCGGCCTGGGCTTGAAAGCATTGAAGGATGCCCTGTGGCGCAAGCTGCAGGCCGCACCCAGCGAGCGCACCACCTTCCCGGAATGGTCGGTATGAGCCTGCTGGAACGCCTCGACGCACTGGACCGGAAAGCCTTCCTGGCGATCAATGCGCTGCATGCCCCCTGGGCCGATGCCCTGATGCACACCGTGAGCGAAATGCTCGTGTGGACGCCGCTCTACCTCTTCCTCCTCTTCCTCCTGCAACGCCGCTACGGCTGGAAGGGCCTGGCGTGGAGCGTGCCGGTCATCGCGCTGATGATCTTCCTCAGTGATACCGGCTCGGTGGTGCTCTTCAAGAATACCGTGCAGCGGCTGCGTCCCTGCCATGAACCCGCGTTGCAGGGGCTGGTGCATCTGGTGAACGACCATTGCGGTGGGCGCTTCGGCTTCGTGAGTTCGCACGCGAGCAACCACTTCGCCATCGCGGCATTCATGACGGGGGTGCTGCGCGGCGTGCCACGGTGGGCCTTGCCGGCCTTGCTTTGTTGGGCCGCACTGGTCGCATACAGCCGCGTGTATCTCGGTGCGCATTACCCGGGCGATGTCCTCGTGGGAGCACTCTTTGGCTTAACGGTGGGTTCATCCATGGTCCTGATCTTTCGCCACCTTGCGAAGCGCTTCGGCTTCCTGGGAGCGCAATGAGGAATGGCTATCTGGATCGCGGTCTTCATCGGTGGTGGCCTGGGCAGCATGGCCCGCTTCGGCATGTCGCGCCTGCTGCTGTTGTTCGATGTGCGCGGCATCTTCCCCTGGGCCACGCTGGCCTCCAACCTCATCAGCACCGCGCTGCTGGCCTGGTTCCTTCTCAAATGGCAGGACGCGTTCCAGGGCCGCGACGCCGTGAAAGCCTTCATCGCCGTGGGCTTCTGCGGCGGCTTCAGCACCTTCAGCACCTTCAGCTACGAGAACTTCCTCATGCTGCGCAGCGGCCTGATGGGTCATGCCATGGCCAATGTGGTGGTGAGTGCCTTGGCGGGGATCCTCTTGTTCTACCTTATCGCTCGCAACGCATGATCCTCTCTCAACCAAACTTGACCCGAGCACGCACCCTGTTCGTTGCCGCAGTGGCCTTCTGCATCGCCGGGGACTCCCTTGCGCAGGCCCCCACCTGGCAGGATCCCCCGCGCCTGATCGTGGGTGTGGTCGTGGACCAGATGCGCACCGACCATATCTACCGCTACTGGAACAACTTCGGCGATGGCGGCTTCAAGCGGCTGGTGAAGGAGGGCGCCTTCCTGCGCGATGCCCATTTCAACTACATGCCCACCCGCACAGGTCCCGGCCATGCCAGCATCTACACGGGCACCACCCCGATGCACCATGGCATCACGGGCAACAACATGTTCGTTCGCACCACCGGACTGGGACTGTATTGCGCGCAGGATGATCCGGCCGGATGCGTGGGCGATGAGGACCACCCGGGCAAACGATCGCCGGCCAACCTTTTCAGCACCACCCTGGCCGATGAGCTGGAACGCTTCACCGCACGGCGCTCGAAGACCATCGGTGTCGCATGGAAGGACCGCGGTTCCATCCTGCCCGTGGGCCGCATGGGCGACGCCGCCTACTGGTTCGGTGAGGGCGTCAACGGCCGCTGGGTGACGAGCGATTGGTACATGAAGGAACTGCCCCAATGGGTGAAGGACTTCAATGCACAGGGCCTTCCCGCCAAATACATGGAGGGCAACTGGGATCTGGTGCTACCGATCGAGCGCTACACGCAGGTGCTGCCCGATGACAATCCCTACGAGATCCCCGTTCCAGGTACGGCCACGGCCACACTGCCCATCGACCTTGCAGCACTCCTGGCCGCCAACGGCGGTGATACGAAGGTGATGCGCTATCTCCCCGCTGGCAATCGGCTCACCACGGACTTCGCCCTGGCGGCACTGCAGGCCGAGGAACTCGGCAAGGACAAGATCACCGACCTGCTTACCATCAGCTACGGTGCCCCGGATGAGTTGGGCCACCTCACAGGGATCCGTTCATTGGAGATGGAGGACATCTACATCCGCCTGGACCGCGAGCTGAAGCGCCTGCTGGATGCACTGGACGAGCGCGTGGGCAAGGGGAATTACACCCTCTTCCTTACCAGCGACCACGGCGCCGTGGATGTGCCCGCCTATATGAAGGACCTGAAGGGCAGCGCGGAATACATCGACACGAAGCTGATCCGCACGGATCTGGACATCTCTCTTTCGCGGCGTTTCGGGGAAGGGGCCTGGGTACGCCACATCGTGGAGGAGCAGATCTTCCTGAACGATTCGCTGATCGCGGCACGCAAGCTGGACCCCGCCGTGGTGCAGCGCGCGGCGGCCGATGAACTGCTGAAAAATCCCATGGTGGCGGAGGCCCTCACAGCCAGCGATCTGGTGCGGAACACCTACACCGAGTTGATCCGGGGCAATATGCAACGCGGTTTCATGCCGCTGCGGAGCGGCGACGTCATGGTGGCATGGCGGCCGGGCTACATGGACCCGAAGAACTGGGCGCGGGGATATGGCACCGATCACGGTGCACCCTGGAACCATGACACGCATGTGCCCATCATCTTCTTCGGGAAGGGCGTGCGGCCGGGTGAGGTGTTGCGACGTACCACCATCACGGACATCGCACCCACCATCGCCATGATCGCGGGCTTTCCCATGCCGGACGCCTCCACGGGTAATGTGGTCCCGGAGGTGATCGCGCGTTAAGCGATCGTTGATATCCCTGTTGATGCCGGGACCGCTGCGGCAGGCCCGAGGTCCCTTTTGAAGGATATATTTCGGCATGCTGTCCTGGGAACCGCCGGTGTTCAACAGCCCCTACGAACTGGACCGTGAGCACGGTGTGTTGCGCTTGGTCTTCGCCAATGGCACCCGCATCGATGTGCGGCAGATGAAGGAACTGCTGCGGCTCACCAGCGCCCTGGCCCCCATGGACCGCGCCTCCCTGCTGGTGGAATGCCGGGAAGGACTGCACGTCACCGACGAAGCCCAGATCCTGTTGCGCCGTGTTTGCGATGCCAGGGGGCATGCCATCGCGGTGTTCACCGAAGACTTGCACCTGCGCCTGCAGGCCGAAGTATTCCGCCAGGTGCACCAGCCGCGCTTCACCCTGCGTGTGTTCGGTGTGCGGGCCAACGCCCAGCACTGGGCGCGCGAAAAGGCCCAGCAGGCGGAGATGGATCCCGCTATGCGCCTTGTTGAAAAAGGCGGTGACATCTTGCCCGTCGCACCCCGGTAGGCGCCCGGTGTGGCAGGCTAAGTTCACAGGCTGAATGGATCACTTCGCAAGGCGCTGCGGGCCACTCCGTGCGACATGTCTCCTGCTGTCCTGTGTGGCAGTGATCCACCTGTGCGCACAACCCGTGTTGCAGCTCGAAGGGGAAAGTACCGGCGCGAACATCATCGTGCGCGGCACCCTCGATGATATGCAGGCGCAGGAGTTCGCTTTTGAGGCCATCTGGCGGGGCGTGCCGGGTGCTGTGGCGGTGTTCCAGTTCAGGCCCGTCACCGCGCCACGTGAGGATGTGCGCCTGATGCTCGACCGCCTGATGGAGGCCGGCCTGGGCGCCTACCTGGACACGCGCATCCGCTTCACCAAAGAAGGTGTCGAGGCCGGGCTGTCAGCAGCGGACATGGCGCGCGAGATGGACGCCATGGTGATCGCCGCCTGCGAGGAGTTCGCGGTGGAGAGCGCATTCAGCGGGTTCTCCAAACCCACGCGCGAGCAGCTGGACCGCCTGTTGCGCATCGATTGGAGCAAGGCGAAGAGCGGTGTGGATGGGAGCGGCGATCAGGATAAGTACCTCGCCATCTACCGATACGTGCGCGCCCAACGCGAGGAACTCGAGCGCCAGATGCGCGCCGATCTGCTGCCCCTGGCCACAGTGCGCGTGCTGGGGCCGAAGGATGCTCTTCCGGGCGCCGAGGTGCGCATCAACTCCACCTGTGGCACCGTGTTCGACGAGGAGAATTTCCTCTGTGCGCTGGACCTGCAGCTGGCCGATACCGGCGGCGGTGGCATCGACCCGGCGCTGGGCCAGGCCTTCCTGAGCGCCGTTAAGGAGCGCCCCGATCCGCCGGCCGATACACCCGTGGCCGAACCACAACGGATACGCAAGCGCGACCGCTGGCTGAAGGGGGAGTTGGACAACATCAACACACGCATCGACCGCATGGACCAGCGCAAGGAGATCTGGGAATTGCGCGACCGCTTGGACGACATCGAGGACCGCCTTACCGGCCTTGGGTTGGAGGTGCAGGAACTGCGCGAACAACCCCGCACTGCGACGGACAATCCGCTGGCCAACCTCAGCGATCTCACGCGTAGCAACCTCACCATCCGCTTCGCCCGCAACTCGGTCGCCCTCGACCCCGAGTACCGCATCCTGCTGAACGAGGTCTTCGAACAACTGGCCCGCGCCGCGGAACACAAGGTGCTCATCACCGGCTATACCGACCGCAGCGGCGATCCGGCCATCAACCTCCGACTTAGTGAGCAGCGTGCACAGGCCGTGCGCAACTACCTGCTGCAACGCGGCATCGCCCCGGAACGCCTGCTGGTGAACCACTACGGAGACAGCCGCAGTATGGGGCGGAACCCGGAAGAGAGAAGGGTGGAGGTGGAGTGGTTGCGTTAAGTCCGTGGGGTCAAATCGACATGCCCTCGGCCTCTGGTGTTCGGCACTTGGTCAGGCCTAGCCTACCACGGGCGATCGCCCAGGATCAACAATGCACCACAATGCGTTGCACGGCGATCGATCCATCCGTCAGCAGCACATACACTCCGCTGGCGAGACCTTCCATCCGCACCACGTTCACACCGATCCCGAGTTGTTGTGCCCACACGCGGCGCCCTTGCAGGTCATGTACCTCCAGGAATGTGGCGGTCTCCACGCGGATATTGAAGGTTCCATCATTGGGCACAGGCCATACCTGCATCGCGTCCGGGGAAATCTGCGGGGTGGCGGTCACAAGCCCGTAGCTCAATTCCCAGAGCCGGGCCGGGCCGAGAAAGGTTTGTTCATTGGTGAGCAGTGCCACCCCGGGCGCGTGCCATGCGATCGCCTCGAACTGCGTGAGGGGCAAGGGGATCCCGTATCGCACCGAATTCCCGGAGAAGAACGACGTGCCGGGGTAGTTGGAAAGGCGCCAGGCGAAAGGGAGGAATCCACTGGTATAGCCGATCAACCCGATATCCCCTGAAATGGGGTCATAGGTGGCCCCGGTGACCATGCCCTGCGTATCGAAGGTGTCGATCCGTTGCGCAACATGGTCGCCTGGCATTGCCGGAAGGGCATAGCGATAGCAGTTGCCACTCACCCAGTTCTTACTGAACAGATACAGGGTATCATCGACCGCGATCAACGCTTCACAGTCCCAATCGTTGTTGTTCTGGGCAGGGGTGAAGTCCGTCTGCAGATCGTACACGAAGCGTATGGTATCGGCCATCACACTCACGGTGCCCGGGTCGAGGACCTCATTGAGATCCACACGGTACACCCTCAAGTTCGTCCGCGCACCACTGTTGTTGCCCACATCCGCCAGGTAGAGCCAGCCATTTGATGTTGTCATCTCCTCCCAGTCCACATTGCCCGCATTGGCTACCACCACGGTACGCAGTATGGTACCATTGACAGGGTCGATCCGATAGATCTCATTGGGATTCCCGCCATCCTGATGTGTCCACACTTCGTCATTCACGACGATCAGGCCGCTGGTCTCACTCACGCCCGGATCCAGGGTTGTGAGCATCGTTGGAGTAAGCATCTGTGCCGTGATGGTCACAGGCAGCAGGATCGGGCCCAATGCTAATGATCGCATGATGACCAAGGTAGAAGAATGGCTGATCGCCAGGCGAGGTACGGGTTGATGTATGGGATCCCATGCGCTGGGTACCCGATCCAGGGGTGGGGGAAGGGGCGGTCGATCGGGATAGTTCATCGTCAGGTTTAACCAATTGGTTAATCTTGCACACGAAATGTCATCCACGATCACAGATACCAGCACCGAGGATCGCATCCTGGAGGCCGCACGTAACGTGTTCCTGCGCAAGGGCATGATGGGAACGCGCATGCAGGAGGTGGCGGATGAGGCCGGCATCAACAAGGCGCTGCTGCACTATTACTTCCGCAACAAGCAACAGCTTTTTGAAGAGGTATTCTGCGTGTGCGGCCAGCATGGCATGCAGGGCGTGTGGGAGGAACTCACACAGGAACGCCCGCTTTTCGACAACATCCGCGCCTTCGTGGCGGCCTTCCACGTGGCCATCGAGCGGGAGCCCCTGTTCCCGCACTTCCTGCTGAATGAACTGCAGCGTGATCCGAAGCATCTGCTGAAGCTGGTGGACCTGGGCAGGGGCGCGCGTGAGCGCTTCTTCCAGCAGGTGATGGCGGCGCAGCAGCGCGGCGAGATCATCCCCATCGATCCGCGGCAGCTGATGGTGAACATCATGGCCTGGTGCCAGTTCCCACATGTGGCCAGCCCCATCATCAAGCATGTGGGGGGCATGGACCAGAAGGCATTCAAGGAATTCATCCAGGAGCGCAGCACCTTGGTGGCCGAGCTCATCATTCGATCCATACGCGCATGAAGGACCTGTTGAAACGAAGGCTTTCCATTGTGCTGGGACTCCTGCTCATCGTGGGTGGGGTGATCACCTGTAACAAGCTCGCGGACAGCCGCAAGTCGCCCGAGCGCAAAGCCGAAGTGGTGGAGGCCCGGGCCGTGCGCACGATCATGGTGAAGAATGGTCCGGTGCGTCTGAGTATTCCTGTTACGGGCCGCTTGCGCGCCAGTGGCCGCATGCTGATCAACGCCGAGGTGGGCGGCACCCTCCTGGCCAACGGCAAGACCTTCCGCGAGGGCTACACCTTCCGGCGCGGTGAGGTGATGCTGCGCATCGACGACGGCGAGGTGCGCGCCCAGGTACACGCGCAGCAGAGCGCCTTCCTGCGTACGCTGGTGCAACTGGTGCCCGACCTGAAGTATGATCTTCCGGAGGTGGCCACCAAGTGGGAGGCCTATCTGCGGAGCGTGCCGGTGGATGGCCTGCTGCCGGCGCTGCCCGCCATGGATCATGAGCAGGAGCGCAACTACCTCGCGGGGCGCGGCGTGCTGGATCAGTACTACGGCATCCGCGCAGTGTACGAGCGGCTGGCCAAGTACATCATCACCGCACCCTTCGATGGCGTGGTGGTGGCGGCCTTCGCCGAGCCGGGTACGATCGTCACACCCGGCACGCGCCTGGGCGAATTCATCGCACCGGGTTCGTTGGAACTGGAGACGGCGATCGCCGCCGGCGAACTGCATCTGGTGAATGTGGGTGACACACTCCACCTGAGCAGCACAGAGGGACCGGGCACATGGATCGGGCGTATCATCCGTGTGGGGGAGCAGATCGACGCCGCCACACAGACGGTGAAGGTCTTCGTGCTCGTACAGGGCGACGGACTGCGCGATGGCATGTACATCAGCGGCCGCATCCACGCGGGATCCCTGGAGGCTGCCGTGGCCGTCCCGCGTGGCGCGCTGCTGGACGATATGGGACTGTACACCGTGCAGGATTCAATGCTGCGCAAGGCGAGCGTGGAGGTGATGCACCAGGGCGTGGACGAAGCGGTGGTGCGCGGCCTGCGAGATGGGGAGGAGGTGGTGGTGGACCGCCTGGACGCCGCTTATGAAGGACTGCGCGTGGCACCCGTACAACAGCCATGAACAAGCGACCATGAGTTCCTTCTTCGCATGGTTCATCCGCTACCCGGTCACGGTGGACACCCTCATGGTGCTCATCCTGATCTTCGGATACTTCGGGTTGAAGAGCACGCGTTCCTCGCTTTTCCCCGAAACCGAAAGCCGCATGGTGCAGGTGCTGATCATCTTTCCCGGTGCGGCGCCGGTGGAGGTGGAGGAGGGTGTGGTGCTGCGCATCGAGAACGATATCAAGGGCATCACCGGGGTGGAGCGCATCAGCAGCGTGAGCCAGGAGAACGGCGGAGCCATCACGGTGGAAGTGGTGAAAGGCTACGACACCGATCTGGTGCTGCAGGAGGTGAAGAACGCGGTGGACCGCATCCCGCAATTGCCCGATGGCATGGAGCCGATCCGCACCTTCAAGCTGGAGAATCTACGGCCCGCCGTGAGTTTCGCCATCAGTGGCGAAGGGGTCGACCTTGCTGTTCTCAAAAGTGTGGCCCGCCGTGTGGAGCAGGACCTGCGTAGCATAGAAGGCATCAGCAAGGTGGAACTCAGTGGCTTCCCGGAGGAGGAGATCGAGGTGGCCTTCCGCGAGGAGTCGTTGCGCGCCTTCGGACTTTCCTTCGTTCAGGCCGCCGCCATGGTCCGCGCTGCCAATCTCGAGGTCACCGGTGGAAAGATCAAGACCAGCGATGAGGAACTATTGATCCGCGTGCGCGACCGCAGCACCGTGGCGGAAGGGCTGCGGAACATTCCCCTGGTGGCCGGGGCCGATGGCCGCATCGTGCGCCTGGCCGATGTGGCCGATGTGCGCGACACCTGGGCCGACGATCCGGCGCGCAGCTATGTGAATGGTGCCCCGGCGGTGGTGGTGGCCGTGAGCAGCACGGTGAGTGAGGACATCCTGGACATCGCCGACAAGACCATCGCCTACATGGGGGAGTTCAACGCACGTGGCACCGCCCTCCAGGCCACCATGATCCAGGATGCCACCACGGTGCTCCGCCAGCGCATCGAGATGCTCACCAAGAATGGCCTGCAGGGTTTCGTGATGGTGCTGATCCTGCTCGCGCTCTTCCTCAACTTCCGCCTGGCGTTCTGGGTGGCGCTGAGCATCCCGGTGGCTTTCGCCGGCATGTTCATCCTCGCGCCGAATATCATCACGATCAACGTGATGAGCCTTTTCGGGATGATCCTCGTCGTGGGCATCCTCGTGGATGATGGCATCATCATCTGTGAGAGCATCTACCAGGAGTACGAGAAAGGTCTGCCACCGGTGCAGGCCGCCATGGTGGGCACACAAAAGGTGATCACCGCGGTCATCAGCGCCGTCCTCACCACCGTGGCGGCCTTCAGCACCTTCTTCTTCATCGAGGGCCGTCTGGGTGAGTTCGCCCCGGCGCTGGCCTTCGTGGTCATCGCAACGCTGGCGTTCTCGCTCATCGAGGGGGGTATCATCCTGCCAGCACACGTGGCTCACAGCAGGGGCCTCAACCGCGACCCGAAGAACAAGGTGGAGGCCACCATGGATGGCCTGATGGTGCGGCTGCGCGACCGTGCGTACGGACCTTTCTTCGACTGGGCCATGCGCAACCGGTTGCTCACCGTGGGCATAGGCTTCTTCCTGATGGCGGCCACCATCGGCTTCATCGCCATGGGCACCATCAGGACCACCTTCTTCCCGGTGATCGAGCGTGATGATGTGCAGGTGCAGCTGGAGTTGGTGGCGGGCACACGCGAGCATGTGGTGAACACCGAACTCGACCGGATCGAAGCACTGGTGTGGGACATCGATGAAGAGCTTAGCGCGCCACGGGAGGATGGCTTGCGGCTCGTTCAGAAGGTGCAGCGCATCCTGGGCCCACGCACCGAACAGGGCGGTCTGAACATCATCCTTCTGGATGGCGAACGGCGCGGCATGCGCAGCGAGGAGGTGACCAACCGCCTGCGCGAACGCGTGGGCGGCATCCCGGGTGCCACCAACATATCCTTCGGGCTGCAGAGCCCCTTCGGCAAGCCGGTCTCCGTGTCACTTCGTGGGCACGACCTGGTACAACTCAATGCGGCGAAGAACGCGTTACGCACCGAACTGGAGCGCCTGCCGAACCTGCGCGACGTGGTGGACAGCGACAAACCCGGGGACCGCGAGGTGGTGCTTCGGCTGAAGCAAAAGGCCTACATGCTGGGCCTTACCACGGCGGAGGTGCTCGCGCAGGTGCGGCAGGGATTCTTCGGCCTGGAGGTGCAGCGGGTGCAGCGTGGTGAGGATGAGATCAAGGTATGGGTGCGCCTGGGCGAGGAGGGGCGGGCTTCGTTGCGCGACCTGGAGGACATGCGCATCCGCACACCGGACGGCCGGGCGATACCACTAAGCGAACTGGCCACCTACCATATCGAGCGTGGCATCCGGGCCATCAACCACCTGGACGGGCGCCGCGAGGTGCGTGTGGAAGCCGACATGGCCAATGCGATGCTCAGCACCACCGATGCGCAGACGATGATCGCCAGCGAGGTGTTGCCACCGATCCTCGCCAGATATCCCTCCATCCGCCACAGCTTCGAAGGCCAGGGCGAACAAAGCCGCAAGGTGGGCGCATCCGCGGCGCGCGCCATGCCCATCACCCTGCTGGTCATGTTCTCGATCATGGTCCTCGCGTTGCGTTCCTTCTGGCAACCATTGTTGATCGTACTGGGCATCCCCTTCGCCGTGATCGGCATCGGATGGGGCCATTACATCCACGGTGTGCAGATCAGCCTCTTCAGCGGCTTCGGCCTCATCGCGCTGATCGGTGTGATGGTGAACGACTCCCTGGTGCTGCTCACCACCTTCAATGGCAACCTGAAGGATGGAATGTCCTTCCGTGAAGCACTGCGCGGTGCGGCACTTTCGCGGCTGCGGCCCATCCTGCTCACCACACTCACCACCGTGGCGGGCCTCATGCCGCTGATGTTCAACCGCAGCTTCCAGGCCCAGTTCCTCATTCCCATGGCCATCACCGTGGCCTACGGCCTGATGCTCGCCACTTTCGTCACCCTGGTGGTGCTGCCCGCCCTGATCATCGCCCTGAACGACGCCCGCCGCGCGGTGCATTGGCTGTGGCACGCGCGTGGCGCCACACCGGAGGAGCTCGAACCCGCCATCAAGGAATTGCCCAATGAACGCCTGGAGGAAACGCGCCGTTGAGGCACTTGCCACCCTGTGCCTTGTGCCGACATTGATGGCGCAGGACACCCTCCACCTGTCCGATGCGGTGGCCCTTGCGCTGGCCAACGAGCATGGTATCCGTATCGCACGCAACGAGGCGGCCATCGCCGGGGGTCTTGCCACGGCGGGCAATGCGGGCCTCCTGCCACGCATCGACGCTACGGGGCGCAGTACGTACAGCAACCAGTACACACGATTGGACTTCATCGAAGGCATCCCGGACGTGGAGCAGGCCGGCGTGGAGAACACGCTGCTGAGCGGATCGCTGGGACTGACCTGGACACTCTTCGATGGCATGGGCACATTCCTCGCCCATGAGCGCGCGAGACTCAACGCGGATATGGCCGACCTGCGCACCCGTGCCCAGGTGGAGGCCACGCTCACCCAGGTGGTCGCCCTCTATTACGCCCTGGCAGGTTTGGAGGAGGATGTGGCGATCACCGGAAGGCTGTTGGAAGTATCGCAGGATCGTCACCAACGCATGGAGGATCGTGCGATGCTGGGCGGTGCCGGACGGCTGGAGGTGCTGAATGCGCTGGTGGATCTGCGCGCTGACAGCGCGGCGTTCGTGATGACACGGCAGCGCAGGACACAGGCGGGCCACGATCTCAATGTGCTGATGGGGCGATCACCGGGTGACGCGGTCATCGTCTCGCGTCGCATCGCCTTCGCGGAGGGCCTGGACCAGGACCGCCTGCTGGGAGAGGCCTTCGCGCGGAATGTGCAGGTGCTCTCCGCCGTGAAGGCAGAGCGTGCCGCGCAGGTGGAGGAGCGATCGGCGAAGGCGGTGATGTGGCCGCGTCTGGATCTCAATGCGGGCTACGGCATCACCGATCAGCGCAACGAGGTGGGCATCATCCTGGGCACGTACAACCGCGGCTTCAACGCGGGGCTCAACCTCAGTGTGCCTCTTTTCGATGGTGGACGGGTGCGCACCCAGGTGGAGAGCGCACGATTGCGTGCGGAGAATGCGAACCTGGCCGGGGAACAGGCCCGGCTGCAGGTGGAACGTGATGTGCTGAACGCTTATGTGGGATGGGCCACCCAGCGGCAGTTATTGCGCATCCAGGCCGAGGCTGTGGCGACGGCAAGGATCAACTTCGAGCGCACGCGAGATCTGTTCAATGCCGGGCAGATCACGGGGTTGCAGTTCCGGCAGGCACAGCTGGACCTTGCCAACGCGGAACGTCAGGTGGTTGTGGCAGGATTCGACACGAAGGTGTCCGAACTCTTGCTGCTGCAGGCCAGCGGTGGTCTGTTGGAGGCGCTCGGTGCCACTCCCTAGAAGCCATCTCAAAATAGTTTTTGGCAGCGGGCCGGAGGGATTTTTCGGGCAGCCGAGGCGCGAAACCCGCGCATAGCCGGGCGCTCTGTAAGGGTTGAGCAACGATGGATGCCCGGAAAAGGCCCCGGTGTAGCCCGAAGGATCATTTTGAGATGGCTTCTAACCTTCGGTGGCCAGGGGGTCGTGTCGCATGCGGAAGAGCACCTCGAAGGTGGTGCCGCCATTGGCGCGCATGTGGAAGGAGCCATCGAGCTGTTCGGCAAGGGCCTCCACGATCTCCAGACCCAGTTTCCCGGGCCCATCCGAATGGCCCACCGCCAGCCCCTGTCCGTTGTCCTTCACGATCAGCCGGTGCAGGTCGCCTTCCACCACCTGCACAAGGATCTCCACATGTCCACCAGTGGCGTACGGAAAGGCGTGCTGGAACGCGTTGCTGATCAGTTCACACAGGATCATGCCCAGGTTGATCACCGTGTCCTGGTCGCCGCGTATGCCGGCGGTGCGCACTTCATAGCTCACCGTATTGCTGGTGGGTCTGTGCATCTCCGACAGCGCTTGCATCAGGTCACGGATGAAGAGTTCGAGATCCACGCTGCGCAGATCCTTCAAACCATAAAGCTTGTGGTGTACCAGCGCCATGGCATCGATGCGCCGTTTTCCGCGCAGGAATTCGTCGCGCACGTTGTTCTCCTCCAGCCGGGCGGCCTGCAGGCTCAACAGGCTGCTCACCACCTGAAGATTGTTCTTCACACGGTGATGCACTTCGCGGTTGAGCACCTCGCGTTCCCCCAGGGCCTTGGCCAGACGTTTTTCCTGCGTGCGGCTGTGGCGTGCCTGCCGCCGCAGGTTGGCCTCATCGCGCTGGTGCCGCAGCCATAGCAGCACGGCGAGGAGACCGAGGAGCAAGGTCAGCGCCGTCATTACAGTCAATGTCCGCCGGTGTCCGCTGGTCCAGACCCGTACCAATTCCATGTCCATCAAGGTGCCGGTGTAAAGCGATTCACCCCGGATATGATAGGGAGAGATCAACACGCTGAACTGCCGCCCATCATGCATCAATTCAAAAGTCTCCCGTGTCTTGTCCCTGGCCCAGATCATGGCGGCATCCTTTTCAGCGCGCAGGATATCCGGTCCCTTCTCACCACTGGGGATGTTGAGCATCCTTCCCTCGCTGTCCAGCATGAAATAGCCGTAGAGACTCTTCGCCGAAGTGCGCGCATCGAGCCAGGAGGAACGCGAGAGGTCCACCTCGATCATGGTGACGAGGTATGGTTCGTCGCCTTTTTCGTCGCGCAGGAGGTAGGAGAGCTGCAGGCGAAGGTCCTTCACTGGATCGCTGGTCAGGTGCCATACGGGCTCTTCACCGGGGTCTTCCAAGGCGTTGCTGAACCAGATGCGGGTGCGCGGGTCTTCGGTCGGGGGCAATGCCGGCAGGGACGCACTGTCCACAGGTTCCGGATGGATCACCCGCCAGGCCTCCGGTGCGGGTGGCATGCCTTCCACCATCTGGCGGAAGAGGATCCGATCACTGTGACGGAGCATCGCGTACTCATTGCCTGCGGCATCCGCCACGGCGATGGACATGATGGCCCAGTGCGAGGCGAGCAAGGGACGCCAACGCTCGATGAGCGCATCGCCGGAGCTGCGGTCCCATTCCTGCAAGGCCATCGATTCGGCGCGCAGGTCCTCGGCGAGTTCCATGAAGAGGGCATCGATGCGCACGCGCATGAGCTGCTGGCTCCGCTCCAAAGCGACCGTGGCGATCTCCGCATTGCGCCTTCCACCGGTGAAAGCAGCGTGGACCAGATATGCCACGCTCAGTCCGACCAGGACAGTGAGCGCGAGCAGCAGCTGCTTGTCGGTGAACCGGATGAATTTCATCGGCACGTGTCGTCCGAGATCCCCGTGCGCGTCATTTCCACGCTTGTGTCGGGGCTCTTGATCTGTTCGGTGGTGAGCCGTTCGGGAATGAAGTAGATGCCGTTGAATTTGCCGTTCAGGGTCTGGCCCATGCGGATGCAGGTGTCCGCGCTGAGGGTTTCCACGGTGCGCCCCTGGTGGTACAGGTCGATCACCAATTCCACGCGCTTGTCCACTTCCGCGGTGTTCACCAGCTTCAGTAGCAGCTCACTTGGTTTTCCAGTGGGATGGGCCCAGCGGTAGGAGACCTCCACACCCTCGTGGACCCCTTTGTAGAGGTATGACTTTGGCGCGCAGCCCATGCAGGCCAGCAGGATCAGTGCGAACAGGTAGCGTTTCATGCACGCAAGTTACCGAGGATGCCGATGGCGCGTTCCAGGGCGCTGTCGTCAATGTCGCGGTGGGTCACCATGCGCACGGTATGCGGTCCGAAGAGCGAGCCGATCACACCCTGTTCACGTGCATGTGCGAGGAAGGCTTCTGCGCTGCGACCTCCCGCAAGGTCGAAGACCACGATGTTGGTGACCACCGGTGTGACGGAAGCCACATGGGGCATCCCGGCCAGTGCTTCACCCAGACGCTTTGCCCGTTCATGGTCGCGCGGCAGGTCATCGATGTGATGGTCCAGCGCGTGGTGGCACGCGGCGGCGAGGATGCCCGCCTGGCGCATGCCGCCGCCCAGCCGTTTGCGCACCCGGCGCGCTATGTGGATCAGGGCAGTGCTGCCCACGAGGACCGACCCCGCTGGTGCGCCCAAGCCCTTGCTCAGGCAGATGGAGACGGTATCGAAGCGGCTGCCCCATGCTTCGGCGGATCCTCCGCTGACGGCCATCGCATTGAAGATGCGTGCACCATCCATGTGCAGCGCCAGGCCGTGTGTGCGGCACACTTCGCGTATGCGGTCCACCTCCGCGAGGTCCCACACGGCACCACCGCCCCGGTTGCAGCTGTTCTCGATGTTCACCAGGCGTGTGCGTGCAAGCCAGGGCGCTTTCGGATCGTTGATCGAGGCCAACACCTGCCCGGCGGTGAACCTCCCACGGTCGCCCTGGATGAGCTTCACCGAACAACCGCTTGTGGCCATCACGCCGCCGCCCTCATAGCGGTAGATGTGTGCGCCTTCATCACAGATCACTTCATCGCCGTGACGCGTGTGGATGTGCACCCCGATCTGGTTGGTCATGGTGCCGCTGGGGCAGAAGAGCCCGGCCTGGTGGCCGAACATCGTGGCCAGCCGTTCTTCCAGACTGTTCACTGTGGGGTCCTCGCCAAAGACATCGTCGCCCACTTCAGCTTCGGCCATGGCCTGCCGCATGGCGGGGGTGGGCCGTGTGACGGTATCGGAACGGAGGTCTACGGGCTGCATGGCAAGCGCCCGAAGATAGCCGGGGGATCGCTCAGTGCAGGTGCTTGCGCAGCTCGTTCAACAGCGGCAGCTCGGCCTTGTTGACCCCGTGGAAGGCGTTGGCCACGGCATCGGCAGCGCGGTAGATAAGCTCCTTGCGTTCGGGGTCCAGGTCATCCTTGTGCCGGGCCATGTACGCGATGAACGAGTCGAAGGCCCCTTCCACGGAAGCGTTGCGGTCGGCCAGGACATCGAATTCGAACTCGGTGATGTAGGCCTGGTCCGTTCCGAAGTGGTCCGTGCTGGCCTCCTGTGGCACCAGCTCCTCCGATACGATACGCTTCAAGGTGGCGATCTCCTTGTCGGCCACCCGGCCATCCGCCGCAGCGATGGCATACAACAGGCGACCCAATTCCTTGTAGAACAGTTGTGCTTCCATGGTGCGGTGAAGTTGGGCGTGCCCCGAAGGTACGACCCTGACAACGGTCATGTGCGGCGGCTCACCATCAGCCCATCGCGCAGCGGCAACAATAAATTCTCCACGCGGTGGTCCTTGTTCACCAACACGGCGTAGGCGGCAAGCGCGCGGGTCTCGGCATCCTGCCCTTTTGCCGGCGCGAGCACCTTGCCACTCCACAGCACGTTGTCGGCGATGATCAGGCCGCCGGGCCGCACGCGGTCCACCACCAGTTCGAAGTAACGTGGGTAGTTCTCCTTGTCGGCATCGATGAAGACCAGGTCGAAGGTGCCTTCGATCCACGGGATCACATCCACGGCTGGCCCGATATGCGGTACGATGCGCTCGGTGAAGCCAGCCTTCGCGATGTACTTGCGCACCATGGGCGCCAGTGTGGGGTCGACATCGATCGTGTGCAAGGCACCATCCGGCGAGAGGCCTTCCGCCATGCACAGCGCACTGTACCCGGTGTAGGTGCCGATGTCGAGCACAAGCTTCGGGGCGAGCAGCTTGCTCAACAGGCTCAGGAAGCGCCCCTGCAGGTGGCCGCTGAGCATCTGCGGCATCGCCACTTGTGCGCGGGTTTCCAACGCCAGTGCGCTCAGGTACTCCGGCTCGGGCTCGGACCGCGAAGCCGCATACAACTCCAGGGCTGGATCGAGGAAGTCCATCAGGGGAGTTTGATGAAGGACACCTGGTAAGGCCGGTCCCGGTGTGTGAGCACGATGATGTAGCGGCCCGGCCGCAACGCAGCGATGTCGATGGTCGTCCCACCCGTGGCTCGGCCCTCCAGCACCATTCTGCCCAAGCCATCGTGTATGGTATAGGCCATGGAGCCCCAATGCCCGGGCGGTTGGATCATGAGGTGCTCGTGGGCGGGGTTGGGCAGCACTTGGGGGAGGTCATCGGGGTATTCATGGATGCCCACTGGCAAGCTCAGTTTCCACCAATCGCGGTAGCGATCGCTGGCATGTGCACCGAGACCGTAGAACCAACCGGTGAGACCGAAGAAGGTGACCTGCGCCGCCACGCCTCCGCGCCGTGGTCCTCCCGCGAATGGCGGGACCGTTACGGAGGTCCAGTTGTCCGCGAAGTTCTCGTAGAGCCAGGCATCATCATGTTCCTGGACGAAGGAGGTGGCACCACCCACCACCAGATATTCCGCACTACTGCTCCAGAAGCGTGCGGCAGGCAGTGGTGCGATCGGGGTCCATGCATCAAGTTGCTCATCATACTTGTATCCATCGGCGAGCGCCACGGCCTGTTCATCCGCGCCACCCACCACGATCGGGATCTGCGCGATGAGCCCCGTGGCACGGTGCCTGGCCACGCCCGGGAACGATGCCACTTGTGCCCAGAGATCCGTGTTCGGATCGTAGCGCCAGGTCTCCACCGTAGGCGAAGCTCCATCGAGAATTCCTGTGGTGATGTATCCGGCACTGGTCGCGAATGCGGCACAGGCGTGACGGCCGGTAGCGGGCAGAGAGGCACGCTGGGTCCATGCATCCGATGCGGGATCGTACTCCCAGAGCTCGTTCAAGGGGCCGCCATCGTCCATCCCGCCGAAGAGGTATCCCTTGTCGCCGATGGTGAAGGCCGCACAGTACTGCCTGCCGCTCGCTGGAAGGGCGGACACCGGGGCCCAGGAATTGCCGATCACATCGAAGGCGTGCCAGTCGTTGGTCAGGCCGAAGCCTACCTCGCGACCGGTACCCACGTACACTTTCGTACCGATGGAGAACGCCGCCGCATCATCGCGGGCCGTGCCGGGGAAGTCGGCCAACTGGACCCAGCCCTGCCCGAAGGCCGCCAGGGTACACACACCTACCGGAATTGCGATGCTGCGCATGAGGTGAAGATAGGACGGCCGATCCACCCTGGGTGCTGCCTGCACGTATCACGGCCGATCTTACCTTGGCACGGTCTTCGTCGAGCGGCCGCATTCAGAACAAATCCTACACTGGCATGAAACCATACGTACTCCTGCTGATCACGACGCTTTTCACCGCCACGGCGGCCAGCGCGCAGAAAGTGAATGAAGCCGTGGAGATCCTATCCTCCGGCAGTTGGTACCCCGGCAAGATCCTCAAGGTCGATGGCGACAAGTACTTCATCACCTACGACGACTGGGATGAGAGCTGGAACGAATGGGTGGGCAAGGACCGCTTGCGCGGCTTCAAGACCGCCACCGCCCCGGCATCCGCTGCCCCTCTCACCAAGTTCAAGGTGGGCGATCGTGTGGAAGTGGAATACGGCATGGTGCCCGCCCCCGCTACGGTGATCGAAGTGGGTGAGAACAAGTACCACATCCAGTACGACAATAAGAACTTCAAGAGCAAGTGGGTGACGGAGCGGGAGATCAAGAAGCTCTGAGAACGGGAAAGAGAACGCAGAGGCGCGGGGGCCTGCCTGCCGGCAGGCAGGCGCAGAGAGCGCGGAGGGGTAGGGCCTTCCGCGCTCTTCTTGTTTGTGGTCTCAGGTACCTCAGGACGCATTTCTCTGCGTTCTCCGCGTCTCTGCGCCTCTGCGTTCTCTCCTTTCAGTACGGATACTTCCCCGCCTCCACCATCTTCTTCGCCACCACGCGACGTGCCTTGGTCGTGTTCATCGGCTGCGTCTTGGTGAAACGTTTGGCGCCCATCAGCATCGCCATGCGCTCATCGCCATCGGCGAAGGAGTTCACGGCCTCCTTGCAGCTCTTGTGGATGCGGTCCGCGGCGTCGTTGATGTAGAGCTGCGTCATCGCGATCTGCTCGGCGCATGCGGCTTCGCCCTTCATGCTCACAAGCTTCTGCGTGCGCAGCAGGGTGCTCTCGGCCATGTAGGTCTCGATCACCATGTCCGCGATGTGCATCACGATCTCCTGCTCCTCGCCGAGTGCGAGGCCGAGTTTCTGCGCGGCACCACCGGCGGTCATCAGCACGGCCTTCTTGAAATTCTTCACGTAGCCCTGCTCGGCGCCCAGCAGACTCTCGTCCGGCTCGGCGAAGTCGGGGATGCCCAGCAGCTCGGCCGCCACGGCCTTGGCAGGGCCCATCAGGTCCAACTGGCCTTTCATGGCGCGCTTCAGCAGCATGTCCACCGTCAGCAGGCGATTGATCTCGTTGGTGCCCTCGAAGATCCGGTTGATGCGGCTGTCGCGGTACGCACGTTCGATGGCGCTCTCCGCACTGTAGCCCATGCCACCGTGGACCTGCACGGCTTCGTCCACCACAAAGTCCAGGCACTCGCTGCCCACCACTTTCAGTATGGCCGCTTCGGCAGCGTACTGCTCCACGCCCTTCAGCAGCGCGGTGGCGTGGTCGGCACCTTCCGACTTCAACTGCTCGATGGCCCTCTCCATGTCGTTGCTGCACCGGTAGGTCGCGCTCTCCGTGGCGTAGCAGTAAGTGGCCATGTCGGCCAGCTTCTGTTGGATCGCACCGAAGCTCGCGATCGGCTTGCCGAACTGGATGCGTTCGTTCGCGTACTTCACGGCGAGCGTCACGCTCATCTTCGAGCCGCCCAGGGCCGCACCGGCCAGCTTGATGCGCCCGATGTTCAGGATGTTCACCGCGATCTTGAAACCGTTGCCGCGCCCGCCCAGCAGGTTCTCCACCGGCACCTTGCAATCGTTGAAGAACACCTGGCGCGTACTGCTGCCCTTGATGCCCATCTTCTTCTCCTCGGGGTTCAGCGTGATGCCGCCGAGATCCTTCTCCACGATGAAGGCCGTCAGGTTCTTGTCCGCCTCGCCGGTCTTCGGATCGGTGATCTTGGCGAACACCGTGAAGATGTCCGCGAAACCACCGTTGGTGATCCACATCTTCTGGCCGTTCAGGATGTAGTGCTTGCCGTCGTCCGTCAGCACGGCCTTCGTCTTGCCGCTGTTGGCATCGCTGCCGCTGCCGGGTTCGGTCAGGCAGTAGCAGGCCTTCCATTCGCCGGTGGCCAGTTTTGGGATGTACTTCTGACGCTGCTCCGGCGTGCCGTAGTACAAGGTCGGCAGCGTGCCGATCCCGGTGTGCGCCGCCATCGCCACGCTGTAGCTATGCCCCGCGCCGGTCACTTCGGTCACCAGCATGTTGGTCAGGAAATCCTTGCCGAAGCCGCCGTACTCCTCCGGTATGCTGATGCTCAGCAGGCCCATCTCACCGGCCTTTACCAGCAGGCTCTCCATCAGGCCTTCCGCCTGCTCATCGATGCGGTCCAGGTGCGGCCACACATGCTGGTCCAGGAACTCCTGCGAGCTCTGCGCGATCATGCGCTGCTCCTCGTTGAACTCCTCGGGAATGAAGATGTCCTGCGGGTCGCTCTCGCGGATCAGAAATTCGCCGCCTTGTAGTGCTTTGGTGCTGGTGTCGGTCGCCATGGCTATGGGGGATCAGATGATCAGAAGATCAGAAGATCAGATGCTTCCGCCGAAGCCTTGGCGGAGGCGGATGATCGAATGCCTTCTGCATGAATGGTGGTGTGCTCCGTGGAAGTCCGGATAAAGGTATGCGTGCATACTAAAGTTTGCAAGCGATCGGTCCATTGATCTGTGGAGCGCGGAGAACACCATTGGGGGAGGGGCCGGAACTTGATCCACCTTGGCGGATGCCCTTGTTGAAGGGGACGATGCCTACCTCCGCCGTCTCCACCCCCTGGCGATGCACTATAGCTGGGTCCTCTTGCCACTGCCATTGCGCGCCACGATCGCCGTCTTTTGCCCCTTCTCCAGGCCGAAGCTGAGGTCCTTGAAGAGCTGGCGCGGGCCATAGCGCTTGGCGAGACGTTCGATGGAGAGGACGTTCATGGGGGCCTGCCTACCGGCAGGCAGGCGCGAAGGTCGGGAATGGTGGGGAGGTGGGTGGGCAGGGCGTGCTGCTTGGCGGTGAGCAGGAAGAGGGTGGGGCAGGGAACCAGTTGGGCGTTGATGGAGCCTGCGGAAAGTAGAAAGTACTCTACTCATGCGCCAGGAAAGGTCCTGGATCATGGACTCTACCGGTAGGCAGGCACGCGGCCTTTGATAGAGTTGGCGGAGAAAGTATTCAGGGGTTCTATTTCTTTCGTTTCCAGGAACTCCGCCACTTTCGGGCTGCCGGTAGAGTTTGATCCACGACCACTATCCCTTCCTTGCGAAGTACCTGCTCGATATCCTCGGCCTTGCAACTGAACTGCGTTGCTAGAGCTGCTGCTGTCACACCCTTCAAATAATTCCGCACCAGTTTGTCCTACTGGTCACTGGTTAGGCGAATGGGTTTTCTGACGGCTACAGATTTCCCTTGTACATCACTTACCACTGGTGCTTCCATGAAAGCTCGGATACGGGTAAGCACCGAAGCATCCACCTCCACCACATACTTGCCCCGGCGTGTCCCATTGTCCACGGTCTCGGTGATGCGGACCACCGGCCCCGTTCCTGAGCCAATAATGCGGTCCAACAGGTAGGTCTTATCAAAGTGGTCGAAGACCTCGGTAGCGATGATGTTGTCCATGGCAGTTCATGATCTATTGAGAACCTCCTGTATGTTGCCCATACGTCTGTTGGAACACGCTATCCCCCAGCCAGCGCTTGAAGCCTTCGTTGTCACTGAACTCCTTGAAGAGCTGCGTCTCATCCTTCATCAAGCCGATCATCACGCGGAGCAGGGCCTTGTCCATTTCGATGCGGGCGTTCCGCTTGTCGCTGTTCTGAATCGCGTTCTGGTAGGCGGTGTCGGCGGCGACCTTCTGGGGGATCTCCTTGGTCAGCCGTTCCGTAATGCGGTCCTTGTCCTCCCACGGGATGTTGCCCCATGCCTCGTTGAAGACCTTGATGATGTTGCTGAGCTTATCCAGCTCCGGTTCTGGACGGCGGCCACCTGCGCCTTCGGTTGCAGGTTCGATCTCGGTATCCGCATCGGGTAACGCGATGGACTGCATGGCCTTCTTCTCCACGCGGTAGCTGTCCATGTCGATGGCTTCGAGGATGCCGCGTGATAGGTCCTCCTCCTGGGGTGCAGGCAGCTTCGGGATCAGGAAGTTCAGGAATATGCTCAGCTTCTCCCAGTCCGGCTTGGCGTACGGTAGCACGCTGCTGAGGAACGCATAGGTGCGTGTGAATGCCTTGGCCTTGCCTTTGAAATCCACCTGACCATCCTCGTCCAGATCGCTTAGGTAGCGGGCCACACTTGCATCAAGCGCAGGGTCCAGTTGGTCGCGGTCCACACCGGCGAGGTACTTCTGCACGAACTCGGCGATGATGGCCTCGCTGTAGAGCTGGTGTTTGTCGAGGTCGTTCTTCAGGTCGTTCAGCTTGTTCGGGTCGGTGCCTTTGCTGAGGATGGTGGTGCGGTAGAAATCGGCGAAGGAGCGCTCGATGGTCTCCGTGTCGTTCATGAAGTCCAGCACGAACACATCGTGCTTCTTCGGATGCGCGCGGTTCAGACGGCTCAGTGTCTGTACGGCCTTGATGCCCGCCAGCGTTTTGTCCACATACATCGTGTGTAGCAGCGGTTGGTCGTAGCCGGTCTGGAACTTGTCCGCGCAGATCAGGAAGCGATACGGATCCTTCTCCACCATCTCTTCGATCTGGTTGCTGGGAAAGCCGTTCAGCGCGGCCTCGGTCATCATCTTGCCGTCCACTTCTTTCTCGCCGCTGAAAGCGATAATGGGCCGGTATGGGCTCCTGCGCTCCAGCAGATAGGCGTTGAAGGCCTGGAAGTACTGGATGGCGCGGTCGATGCCGTTGGTGACCACCATGGCGCGGGCCTCGCCGCCCAGTTTGTTCTGCGCGAGTACTTGCTCGTGGAAATGGTCTACCATGATCTCCGCCTTCATGCGGATGGCGTGCTCGTGTCCTTCCACATAGCGCCGCAGTTTCTTCTTTGCACGCTTGGTGTCGAACTCGGGGTCCTCGTCCACCTTCTTCACCAGCTTGTAGTAGCTGTCCACCGGGGTGAAGTACTTCAGCACGTCCATGATGAAGCCCTCCTGGATGGCCTGCTTCATGGTGTAGGTGTGGAAGGGCCTGTACTTCTTCTCTTCACCGGCCATGTAGGGTTCACCGAAGATCTCCAGCGTCTTGCCCTTGGGCGTGGCGGTGAAGGCGAAGTAGCTGGCGTTGGGCAAGAGCTTGCGACTGGCGATGATGCGGTTGATCACATCCTCCTGCGTCTCGTCCTCTTCTGCTTCGATGCCACTGAGCGCGCTGCTCATGGCCGCCGTGGCCTTGCCGCCCTGGCTGCTGTGCGCTTCGTCGATGATGATGGCGAAACGATTGTCCTTGTGCCCGCTGCCGATCTCGTCCAGGATGAAGGGGAACTTCTGGACGGTGGTGATGATGATCTTCTTGCCCTCGCTGATGAACTTGCGCAGGTCGCCGCTCCTATCCGCGTGACCCACGGTGCTGCCCACCTGCATGAACTGCCGGATGGTCTGGTTGATCTGCGTATCCAGGTTGCGGCGGTCGGTGACCACGATGATGCTGTCGAAGTGCGTGCGGCCGTTCGCTTGCAGGCCGGTGAGCTGGTGCGCCAGCCACGCGATGCTGTTGCTCTTGCCGCTGCCTGCGCTGTGTTGGATCAGGTAGCGCTTGCCCGCGCCGTGTTCATCGGCATCGGCCAGCAGCTTGCGCACCACATCCAACTGGTGGAAGCGCGGAAAGATCTGCGCCTGCTTCTTGCGGCCCGTCTTCGGGTCCTTGAACTCCACCACCTGCGCGTAGTTCTCCAGGATGTTGGAGAGGCTGTGTGGCGTCAACACCCGCTTCCAGAGGTAGTCGGTCTTCAGGCCGAAGGGGTTCGGTGGGTTGCCCGCGCCGTCATCGTGGCCCTGGTCGAAGGGCAGGAACCAGCTGGCCTTGCCCTTCAGCTCGGTGCAGAACTTCACCTGCGCATCATCCACGGCGAAGTGTACCACGCAACGACCGAACTGGAAGAGCAGCTCCTTGGGATCGCGGTCGCGTTTGTACTGCTCCACAGCATCCTCCACCGTCTGTTTGGTCAGGCTGTTCTTAAGCTCGAAGGTGGCCACGGGCAGGCCGTTGAGGAAGCAGCACAGGTCCAGCGAGAGCTTGGTGTTGTCCGTGCTGAAGTGCAGTTGGCGGGTCACGCTGAAGCGGTTGTCCGCATACAGCTTCTGTGCGGTCTTGTTGCCCAGCGAAGGCGTAGGGTAGTACAGGTCGATATGCAGCGGTCCATCATCCAACCCCTTACGCAGCACATGGATCACACCCTCCTTGGCGATCACCCCTTGCAGGCGGGCCAGGAAGGTGCGGCGGCGGTGGCTGTCGGTGGCCAGGTCCAGTTCTTCTGCGATCTTCGGTTGTGTGGCTTCCAGGAAGAGGCGCAACTGGCGAAGGTCCACGGCGTGGGCCTTGTCGTAGTCGGCACTGTGGCTGGGTATCCAGCATTGGCCATAGGTGGCTTGGGCTTCGGCCGCGACAGCGGAAAGGCCAGCGGTCGTTCCGCCATTCGGCTTGGCCGTCATGGCCGCCACGATCAGGCTCTCGAGGCCGCGTTCGCTGGTATCGGTGCTCATTGCTTGGGTTTCGCCTTCTTCTTCGGCGCCTTCTTCAAGGGTTTGAACAGCCGCTTGTCGAAGGTGTACGGGTCGACCACCTTCCAGGTCACGCGCTTGGCATCGGGGTGGTCCGGATTGAGCAGGTAATTCTGGTCCGTGGTGGTGATGGCCGATGGTACGCGCAGCAGCAAGCCCTTGCCCTCATTCACGAATTGGTCGCCAACGGTTTGTGTGGCGGTGTGGTAGTCCAGTGCCCTCCAGGACGGGGGCAGCCTGCCAGGGTCAACGATGGTCACGTCATCCGGCACCTCCATGATCACCAACACATGGTTCTCTGGCACCTCATCGGCGTGGGCGAGCACTTCCAGTAATGTGGAGGCCTCAGCGGCACAGCAATACACCACCCTTGTACCCGGACTGTTCCACCGCGCGCCATTCTTGGCAGCGCCTAAGCCGTTCAGGTCGTTGGCATACTTGCGATCCGTGAACCGGTAAAGTTTCATGCGAACACCCCGGCTTCGATCCTATCAAGTTCTGCCATGGCCTTGGCGATACCGTCTATACTGCCCAGCAGTTCCACTGGAGCCTTGTTGCCCAGGTAGGGGTTGGCCCGCTTCAACCAGCGTTCCGCCTTGCCCTTGTCTCCGTAAACCTCCACGCTGCGCTCCACCAATTGATCGATGAGCATGAGGCGATCGGAGCGCAGTACATCCAGCTTCTTATTCTCCGTCCTTAGCTCCCGCCATTCAGCTTCGCTCAGGTGTATGGCGCTCATTACGGTGCGCTTTGCGATGGACCAACCTTCCACCCGGGTGTGGGCAGCCTTTGCGGTCATGGTGCTACCCCACGACCGGTTCGTTGACAGGTTAAGCCGAAGCACATACTCCAATCGGGCCGGTTTCCTGGCCGCCTTCTTCGCTGCCTTCTTGGTCACTTCCGCTGTCTTGCCCATGTTCTTATCGTGTGTTCACCAAATGTACGTAGTGCTCACTCCACCGCCCCATACTCCGCCTCCCCCTCCGCCGCCATGCTCAACGGCTCTTCCTCCTCCATCATCTGATCATCTGATCGCCCGATCATCTGATCCTCTTCGGGCAGCTTGCGTGCCGCCTCCCGCACATCCACCGCGCCCGTTACCACATCCGCGATCAGGCGTGTGTGGTACTCCTGCATTCGAGCAATGGCTCGTTCAGCTCGTGCAAGCGGTTGGTCAACCTTGAAAGTCTCGCGCGTTAACAGTTCAACTATGTCGAGCTGCTCAGCTCTTGGGGGCAGTAATACATCGAAATTCTCAATCTGCTTCTGAGACAGCATCGGAACTGCCGTCGAACTTGTCTGACTTGCTATTATGTTCTGGATATACCCACCTAGCAACACGTTGAGCAAGAATTTGGGCTCCACTTTCAACCTCTTCAACAGCACCAAGCTCGGGTTGATTGTTGCAGGACCCAGGTCAGCATCGACCAATGCCACCTTGCCACATGAACCACGCTGAACTACGATGAGGTCATTACGATCAACCATGATCTCTGGCGATTCATGGTACTTCTCCCAAGAAATGAAAACTGGATCGGCTACGTTGACTCCGCCTGCTGAAGTTATGTGTGATGCACCAAGCGCAAGAGCTCCTTTGCCTTTTTCAACGAGGTCGCCTGTAGTATAGCCCCGAAAGCCGATTCTGCCCTTTACCGTAGCGAGCCTCTTGAGCTTTACCACCTCCCAATGCACCGGCACCTCGCCCAGCCACTCCACACCGCTGGGTTTCAGCTTCACGTTGGGGTCCAGCCCGCGCGTAACGGCGCGTTGGATGATGGCCTGCTTCTGCTCCTGCAAAGCGGCGATCAGCTTGCGCTTGGTGCGGATGTAGCGCTTCACTTTAGCGTCCAAGGCGTGCAGGTAGCGGACGATGAGGTGTTGTTCGTCGGGAGGTGGGCAGACATTCAAGATGCCTTTGAAGTGCTCTGGGCGGAGATTCCAGATGTCAGACGCAAGGCCGTATGAGTTGCGCTCCGCTTCCTTGGCAAAGAGCGGTGTGCGCATGAGGTAGTGATAGAACTCGGACACTGCCTTCGGCCTGGGTCGTTGCACGACATACGCCGGACTAACGATCCCTGAATAGCGCGACATGCCAAAGGCACCCTGCCATGCACGCATCTTGTTGTAGACGATATCCCCTTCGCCCACCCGCTTGTAGGTGCTCCTGTCCTTACGCGATGAGTCCTTCTTTGTAGTTGTGGCCAAGTGCTCGGCTTGCTTCAACACACCACGACCGATGGTCACGGAGAGCATTTCATCTTCCGGCCGACCAACTTCATTCACCTCTGCGAACAACGCGCGATTGGGCAGCACCTCCCAATGCTCCGGCACCTGCTGGAGCCAGGGGACGGCGGCGGGCTTGTAGGTGGGGTAGGGTTTCATTCCTCAACGAACTTGCTCTTGATCAGATTGAGGAACGCCTTGTTGCGCGCGTCAGCATCGCTAACCACAGCATCGATATCCCAGATGAACACCCCGATCGGGACGATGATCTTTGGATCTAAGCTTATTGCAACGTCAATGGGCTTATGGAACATTTTGCCTACAGAGTACAATTCCTGATACTCGCCACTCAGGTGCAATTCAAGTTCTTCATCAATGTCAACGATCCCGTAGTACCAGATCCGCTGGATTCGATTGTTGTAGTACTTCATCAGCTTCCGGGCCCGCTTCTCGAGCTGGGTTACCACCTTCATGTTCTCTTCCAGTGTGAGACCACGCCGCTTCAGTTCCACGATCACTACATCAAATGGGACGCCAGCATCTGGCGCTCTTGAAAAGACCAATGCGATGTCTGGCTGATCATCATCCCGGTCACTGTCTTCACCGTCAGTGATCTTCTTGACCAACTCACCCATCTCCTGGTCGCTGAAGACTGACTCGTAGGTCATGTACTTGTCATCCAACAGCCAGACGTTGTTGTGATATAGTTCCTTCGCGCTATCCGCTCCTTCGAATGTTGTGCCCATTCGAGATATGTAGTTGTGAAGTACTTTCTCCCGATCAGCGGGGGTGGTCTTCTGGAGCTTTTCTATGGTGAGTTGGCGGAACAAGACATATTCGGTTAGCGCACGCGCCGACATGTCAAGTGCCTTGTCGTACTGCTCGTCCGTCAGACTCCCTGCATCCAACAGGTCGCGTTGATCTTTGAAGAAACTCTCTTGAGCTTTCTTCAACACATCTTTCCGCGAAGAATAGCCCACATCGCCATCCTTCATGTATCCTGCCAGATGCGGGAAGTGATCAATGATGGAACGCTTGGTTTCGATGTTCCTCTGCTTGATTTCCGGAACATTCGCCTCAATGATCTTCGCTACCTCTTTTCGGAACAGCTGCTCTATGGGGTACCTCGAAGAACTGTGCATGAGGAGCAGTGGGGTTGAACATCGTATCGGTCATAGATTGAACTTGGTCGTTTTACCTCGATCAACCGGCTGTTGAAGCCGGTTTTCGATGTGATCGGTCACACGTTCCCCACGGTCG
>JBGTES010000035.1:0-2113 GCA_041747675.1 Flavobacteriales bacterium | reverse complement strand
AATTCGCCACGGCATGGCGAATTTACGGCCACTTTATGGCGTTATTCCGGTCATTGGAACTAACTTCGCCGCATGGAAAAGATGCGGAACATGCGGCATGCCGTGGACATCGCATTGAAGGACACCCCCGTGGTGCTGATCAACGGTGCGCGGCAGACCGGCAAGACCACCATGGTGAAGGCCATCGCCAAAGCGCGTGGTGCCACGTATGTGACCCTGGACGACCACCCTACCCTGGAGGCGGCACTGGCCGATCCGCCGGCGTTCATCCAAGGCTTGGGAAAGTTGGCCGTGATCGACGAAGTGCAGAACGCGCCGAACATCTTCAGGGCCATCAAGGCATCGGTGGACCGTGACCGCAAACCCGGCCGCTTCCTTTTGACCGGTAGTGCCAATGTGCTGGTATTGCCCAAACTCGGCGACTCGCTGGCGGGCCGCATGGAGATCCTCGCCCTGCACCCCTTCGCACAGGACGAACTGCACGGCCGGAAGAGCGGCTTCATCGACAAGGTCTTCGCTGCCAAGCCCAACATGGGGCAGCCCACCATCCTGGAACGGAAACAACTGGCTGGGCTGGTCACCAGTGGTGGCTACCCGGAGGTGATGACGCGGAAGGATGCGGCGCGGCGTGGTGCGTGGTACGGCGCTTACATCACCAGCATCCTGCAACGCGACGTGCGGGACATCAGCAACATCACAGGACTGACCGACCTGCCCCGTCTGTTACAAGCCATCGCCTTTCGCAGCAGCGGGTTGCTGAACCTGGCCGACCTGTCGCGTACGATGGACATTCCGCACAGCACCTTGCGGCGCTATATGGCCCTGGTGGAAGCCACCTTCCTCAGCACCCCCTTGAACGCTTGGAACACCCACCGGGGCAGACGGCTGGTGAAGGCACCCAAGCTGCACCTGGCAGACAGCGGCTTCGCGGCAAACCTCGCGGGCATCGATACTGCGGCCCAACTCCTGGCCGCGCCCGCGTTCGGACCTCTGCTGGAGACCTTCGTGGTGAACGAACTGCGGAAGATCGCCGGTTGGAGCAAGACCCGGGTGAAGCTCTTCCACTACCGCACCGAAGGCGGGCGCGAAGTGGACATCGTGCTGGAGGACGCCAAGGGGCGCATCGTGGGCATCGAGGTGAAGGCCGCCATGGCCGTGGGCGGCAGCGATGTGGCCGGACTGAAGGACCTGCGCGAAGCGGCGGGTGACAAGTGGGTACGCGGCATCCTGTTGCATCCGGGGCTGGGCATCACACCCTTCGCCAAGGATATCCACGCGGTGCCGCTGAGTGCGATGTGGGAATGGTAGGTGGTCCCTTACACGTAACCTTGGATATCTTCGTTGAGCATCCCATGACGCGCCTTCTCACTTTCTCCGCATCCTTGTTTATCGTCCTGATCTCTCACGGACAGCATGGACGCTTCTTTTATGGCCTCCAGGCTTCGCCGGACCTTGCTTACCGTTCTCTTGAACTGGTGGACCGCAACCCGTCAAGCGAAGTGATCATTGATGCCATGAACAGGTTACACTTGCCGCGCCTGGGCTACACAGCGTCCCTTGTAGCCGGGTACGAGCTTTCCGAGCGCTGGACTTTGGAGGCCGGTGCAGGCTATGCCCTACATGGTTGGGGGTGGGACCTTTCCCAACTGACATTCGGAGACCAGATCGACCCACGCAGGGGCTTTGTCTACAACTCAAATGATGTGACCGGCTCCATACAACAGGAGTTCCATTACCTCAATGTGCCGGTGCGAACTACACTCACCCTCGGAAAAGGTCGGCTTCGATCCATCAGCAGTGTGGGCGCTTCAGCAGGGATCCTGCTCAAAGCGAACTCAGTGACCATAGCCAACGGAGATCGCAACGTGGTCGAACTGGATAGCTACGACACCTTCAACATATTCCCAATGATCAGCTCTGGATTGACCTACGCAATGGGAGAACGAGGAGCACTGCGACTGGAACCTACATTTCGCTTCGGGGCGCTGAAGCTTCGGGAAGATCCTATCGTAGAGCGACTGTGGAGCGCTGGATTGCAACTGGGATATTTCCGCTATCTGTGACCCGTTCGCCGTGTTGATCGTGGCCGGAAATTCGCCACGTCGTGGCGAAT
>JBGTES010000034.1:0-36517 GCA_041747675.1 Flavobacteriales bacterium | reverse complement strand
CCGGAGAGGTCAAGGATGCGCAGGGTGGCTTGGTGAGTACCAGCGGGCAATTCCAGCGAAGCCACGGTCCAACTTGTAGCCGGGTTCGGGAAAATGCTGAGCCATGCAGGTACCTCCTCTTCCATTGCACTCACCAAGGGCAGCGACTTCGGCTCTCCACTGCCACCGGTCCAAGGGGCAACACAACGGTCATAATGGAAACAGAGCAGGTTCTGCATCCACATGGCGGGTCGGTCCTGCTGGCCGGCGATCAGGCTTTCCAATTGGTCCTGTTCACCCACGGTGAGTTCTGCATCGCTGCGGCCGCTGGCTGCCAGGTCCTGCATGAAGCCAATGAGCGAAAGCATGCGGTCCTTCTCCGTCAGTTCACGCTCCCTCAGTTTGGTGTGCTCTTGTGGAATGGAAGCGACCACTATGCTGGCGGCATCGTATTCACCAAGTTCCATCAGGGCCAAGGCCTCGGCATAGCGTGCCGCAGGGGTGCGGATCTCCTGCCACACGGTGCGCAGCGCGTTCACCTGCAAACCCGTGCTGTCATTGCTGATGTACTCCATGAGCATGTTCGCCGCCTGGCTCATGGTTTCGTGGTGATCGGCCATGGTGCTTTCCAGCGTGGTGCGGTAAGTGCGCACGTCCCAACTGGCAACGATGGTGCCCAACAAAGATGGCGTAAGTGGGTTTGGCGCCTCATCCTCCAGCCATTGCAGGAACCCATCGGCCCGTGTGGCCTCCGGATTGGCGATGCACACTTCGGCATAAAGGACCGTGGGCAGCTTGTTCTGCACGTTCAGTTCGCGCAGCACCCCGGTGCTGAGATAAGGACTGCGGGCCAACAGGCTGGCACGGAGGTCCCACACGTCCTGCGGCCAGGCATCGGTGATCTCCTGCACCACCTCGTCCGTATTGCCACCATCGATCAGTTGATCATACAGATAGCGTGTATTGCCGTACGCTAGCTTCTCGGCCTCCACTACATAGGTTAATCCACCCGGAGCCATCCCGGGAGGCAGATCGGCGGGAATGCGTGACGGCAACTTGGAAGCGCAGTTGTTCGCCGGGATGGAAGTGACCAGCGCCGGGTTGAGCATTGAGGGGTGGGAAAGAGGTTCGTACGGACTTCCTGGACGGTGCCAATAGCTGATGTTGCCGTTCGTGGTGGTCATTTCAAAGTCCCATCTGAACAGCCAGCCCAACCATTCATCGAACTCATTATCGGCAGGGCGCCAGATGTTCCCCTGGTTGGTGCGGATGGTATGGGTCAGTTGCTCATCGAAATCCGCCCCATTCGCCTTACGGCTGCTGAGGTTCTTATCGTCGTTCGTGTTCGTGTTGCATATCAGTTGCAATCCGATCACATGCGTGTAGCTGGGTTCCAGACTGGCGCTAACGCCTTCTCCGGCAAAGCCAACACTGAGGTCCTCACCGTGGTTGCGGAACACAAAGTCGTTGTGGTCACGACTGTAACCGATCACCACGCCTTCGGTGAGCCGGTCCGCAGGACTTCCAGATGTCTTGAAGAGGGTGTTGTCCTGAACTGTAAAGCCATAGCTGCTGTGGCTATAAATGCCGCGGTGGTGATCTTGCCACCTGGGATCTTCAATTGGGTTCGTGAGTTCCACATTCCTCCCTCCGATGCTGAAGATGCTGTTCTTAACTGTGAAGCCCACCACTGCGCTGGAATAAACCCCGGCGATGTTATCGGTGAACCTCACACGGTTGGCAGAGAAGTTATTCAGTGATGAGCTGCTCCTAGCATGTATCCCATGGTCAAGTCCACGGAACTCACTGAAACGCATTTGATTGTCCGGGCAGGGGGTGGGGCCATCAGGCCAGGGCACATTGCAAGACCCCCCCACCGAGTAGTGGGCATCCAAACTGTAGATCCCATGGCCCAGGTATAGGCTTCCGGGGAAGTCACCGGTCATAGCGAAGAAGGCATCGGGCAGGGTGTTCTCGAAGGTGCAGGCCCGGAAGGTGATGCCATCCACATGGTGCATGTTCACATGGTGCTGGAAGTCGTATGCCACGGGGTAGTCCTCGTCCACAGTGAAGATGCAGTCACTGAAGGAGCTGAGGTTGCGGAAAGCGGTTCCATTGGGCAGGTGGTTCTGGTAGGGCATGAAGCGCACGCCCTGGCGGCAGTTGCGGAAGGTGGTGGGTTTCCAGAACGAGACCGGATTGCCTTCCTCATCCTCCTCGGTCACCCAAGATCGGCTGGCCTGCACGATGCCCCCGGCGCCAAAGCCCCAAGGGGGCGCGGACATGCCGAGGAGCACGCCGGTGGCAGCGTTCTGCACGGTACTGGCGCGCAAGACCACTTTGCCTTGGTTGGTGGGCGGGTTGCCGAACTGGTTCCCCAACAGATTGCCGCGCACCTCGATACCCTTCCAGCGGGTGTCCTCACAAGCGTTGGTGAAGAGGCAGTTCGTGCAGGTGAGCGATGCCCCGGCCTCGATGATCAGAATGGCATTTTCCCCGAAGCGGAACTCCATGTTCTGTGCGGTGACATGGGCGCCTTGGGCGATGCGGAGCTCGGTGGCGATGTAAACGGGGCCTTCCGTATCCCAAAAATCGTTGTCACCAGGTTCCCAGAAGAGGTCGCAATGCTCGGCGGTGATGGTGGTGCTGCGGTCGCTTGCCAGGACCAGGTCCTCGCAGCACGCCTCTTGTGCAAGATAGCCTGTATGGGTACTTCCCAATGGCCTCCGGTTCACATGCTTGAACCGGGTAAGCGGGGAAGCTGGCTCAACCCGATAGGAGACTTCATCGAACTCAATGACCATAGGCTGCCAGTTGGAGGCGTCGGGTGCATCCGGATCCGTGAACGCACCAAGCCAATATCCGTCAACCTCGGCGCCTAATACGTAGAGTGCGGTTCCTGTACCGTCTGGTCCGATATTGATCCCTATCTGGGTATCAGCCAATTTTCGCGTTTCACCTGGTGGAGCGATCGGGAGATAGCCATGGTAAGTACCTGGTGATCCCAATACCCAATCGGCATCGATGAATCCGAAGTTGGTCTCTGGACCACCGGAATTGGGATAGGCGAAGTCGGGTGATTTGACAAAGTAGATGTACCGACCGTTGGGAGAGAACTCCAAGCCGCAGACCGCCGGCCGGGTGATCGGGTTCCCAGCGTGGTCTATTGGCGGTGGATCGGCCACGGGGTATAGGTCCAGCGAATAGGTCCGTGGGTTGGCACCCGGCAGCCCGGCGGCAACAATGGTCGAACTAACGCTGAAGATGGACCCGGCAGTGAGTTGGAACGCCCAGTAGTTCACCCGGGTCTGTCTGCCGGGTTGGCCCTGTAGTTCGGCAAAATTCTGTAGATCATAGCTGGTCACCGCCACTTTCAAGGTGCTCCCTTGCAAGTGCAGGGCGACCTCGCCACGCTGGGAGATGTCGAAGTCATTGATGGTCGTGATCGGGTCCTGGTTGTAGTGCCAACGGTTGTCATTGCTGGTGGCCGCAGACAATTTGCGGACCCCGTTCTCGTCGACCTGCAACATGACCAAACCCTGATTGCAGCGAACGACCATGAGATGCCGGCCCGCTGCGTCGACTTGTATCGAAGAGGCATAGAGGGCCTCTGGCCCTTCCACAACACTGACGTAGATAATGCCATCCTGGAAGTACCCGCCGTTCCCAGGACTCGGATCATTTATCGGCTCCACATTGACCTCATCCCATTGTGCCAATGGCAGGAGTCCAATGTTCATGAAGTCAAGCTCATCATAGCGCCGTAAGAACCTGCCATTCACAGGTACGCAGAGATCGCCATACACAGACATCTCGTTTTTGAGCGACATGTCGAGGACACCCCACCGAAGCAGGCTTGAAGTCAATGCGTTAGGGCCGCCTTGTCCACCTCCCCCCTGCGCGCCTTCGAAGCTGTCGAAGAACAGGCTGATGACGTAGTAACGTGTACAACTGCCTGGTACCGGGATTATATGGACCTCCTCTCCTCCCAAGAAACAAGTCTCACAGTTCCGGTCATCAATGTCCAAAGCGGCATCTGCTATTAACAATCCGTCCCCATTGTAGATGTTGCCATCCACGATGAAGAAAATCACTTTCCCTTCATCATCCGCCTGGATGTTCTGGGTCCGCTGGGCCATCGCACCCTGATAGCGATACGCCGCAGGGAGGTTGGGGTGATCCGGTGTCGGTAGTTCATAGGTTTCAATGGACGCACCCGGGGCACCCGGGAACTTGACCACCGTGGACCCGACCGACCAAATAGGATCTTGACCCGTCATATCGGGACTCAACATTGCCATAGCTATGGCGAGCAGCAGTGTTCGTCTTCGAGAGGATTTGGCTATTTTCATGGTATTTGGTTGAATTGGGCTTCGGCATCATCACCGGGCCACAATCTTCCACTGCATGATCGCATAACCTTATGCGGATCCAGCATAACCGTATGCGGATCCAGCATGATCGATCATGTCATATCCGCATAGGATATGTGGGCAGGATCTATATTGGTCATCCTCCGGTACATCACACCAAAGACACCCACACCATGTACCATGCTCAACAACAGAATGAAGCGGCTGCGCCTCGCCCGTGGCCTTACCCAGGAACAGGTGGCAGAACTCATGCATATGGAACAGCCCACCTACAGCCGGATGGAACGCGGATACCGCAAGGCCACCGCTGAGGAACTGGAGCTGTTCTGCTCCATCATGGAAACCACGATAGCTGTCTTCATGGGTGATGCTGAAGTCCCGGCCGAAGGAACGGGCAATGGCGCAGCTACCAACGGCGTTCAAAAACACACACCACCGATCGATGAGCACTTCTATCGCGACATGTTGGAACGGAAGGATCGGCAGATCGAAGAATCGCACAACTTGTTGCGCTCGATGATCGAGGTGGTCAAGACCTCGTTGGAACAGTTGCGCAGGAAAGCGCGGGGGGGGGGGGGGGGTAAAGTATTGACCATGAGCATCTTCTGGAAAGATCCAGCCTACGTTCCACCTGCCATTATCGGGTAAGCGTCCATTCTCATCCAAACAAGCATCCACCCATGCGCACCGAGTATCCCGCCAAAGTGCTTCTGGCCTGGGGCGAGGCCATCAGCGGCCACGCGGGTCTGCGCGATTGGCTGATCAAGAACGGCTACCCCGAGTTGGGCGTGTTCACCTTTGCGCTGCGGAACAAACCCGATGCACGGGAATGGCTGATGAAGAATGGCCACCCGCACCTGATGGCGGTGATCACCGGGATCGAAGGCGACCAGAAGGCATTGGAGTGGTTGAAGCGCGGCGGAATGAACGTGCTGCGCCACCTTGCCCTTGCTGGCGATGGCGATCATGATTCTTTCAAATGGCTGGCCGCGCACGGCCACCGCGAGCTGGCGATGATCGGCTTGCGCATGCACAAGGTGAAGCGCGACCTGGACGAGCGCTACGGCGACGTTCACCACTTCCCTCAGGCCTGATCCACGCCTCTCCTGTTGCGCACCGTCCAGCGGGCATGCAGGCGTTCCAGCAGCACCACATCGATCATGGCATGGGCGGCCATGGGTGCCATCAGCCCGTAACGGTCGGCCAGCAGGCCAAGCCCGATCATGGCCAGGGTCATGAAGGCACCATAGACGCTGATGCGCCAGTTCCGCGGATCGAGGTAACCATGGATCGCCACGAACAGCACGGCGGTGAGGGGGATGCCGAGCCAGAACTGCAGCGCCCCGCGGAAGAAGATCTCTTCGCCCACCCCGGCACAGAGCGACACGAACAGGCGGTCCGTGCGATGGCTCATCAGGGGCCCGATACGCTGCACGTAACGGTCCATGCTGGAGCTGAGCAATGTGCTGTCCGCGACGGCCCAGGCAAGCAGGCCCAGCAGCCAGCCGAGCAGCAGGCCACCCAATAGCCAGGCCCCCCAGGGGGAGGAGCCCACAACGCCCGCCCACGCGTCGCGCCCCTGGGTCCATTCCATCAGCAGGATCCCTCCCCCACCGAAGAATACCAGGGTGGACAAACCCAACAAGATCACCAGCAGCCGGGGCCTAAGCTTGAAGAACGCCTTATCCATCGCGGTCTCCTCCATCGTCATCTTCCGCATCGCCCCCGCTGGAGAGCAATGCATTAAAAAGATCACCGAAGTGCGTGCCACCGGCCAGCAACGAGCGATCCAGGCGGCTGTGTTCGGCCAGGCCATGCAGCACGAACTCCATCCACAGCACACGCTCCGCAGCATCGAGGTAGGGGTGTCGGGAGGTGACGAGATCTTCCAACCCAGGCAACACCCGCAAGGCCTGCGCATGGGCCTTGTCATCCATGCTTTCCAACAGATCGAGGTCCTGCGTCTCAAAATGGGCCACGATCGCCATATAGGGATCCACCTTAGGTGGCTGTTTGCCGCGCTTCCCACCCTTCCCGGGATCCGGGAAGAGTTCGGAGAAAACATTGCGGATGGCAAGACCCAGCAGGTGGTGCGCCACGCGTTCGGGTCCCTCCTGCTCACCTTCGTACACCAGTTCCACCTTCCCCGTGATGGCGGGCACCACGGCTTGCAGGTCGCCCATGCGGACCACGGTCCTTTCACCGCCGCTGCGCAACAAGCGTCGTTCGGCAGCGCTGATCACATTCTCCAGCGCGCTGATGGTGAGCCGCGCACTCACGCCACTGCGACGGTCCACCAGGTCGCTGTCGCGGGCCTCCATGGCGATCCGTTCCACCAGCACACGTGGGAGGTCCGGCACGCGCACCCTGGCCCGCTGCCCGGGGGGTGATCGCAGCTCCTGCTCCGTGATGCGCATGCCCAGTTCGATGGTGGGCGGGTAGTGCGTGAGGATCTGACTTTGGATGCGGTCCTTCAGGGGGGTGATGATCGCCCCTCGGTTGGTGTAGTCCTCCGGATTGGCGGTGAACACGAACTGGATATCCAGCGGCAACCGCAACTGGAATCCCCGGATCTGCACATCACCCTCCTGCAGGATATTGAACAGCGCCACCTGGATCCGTGGTTGCAGGTCGGGCAGCTCGTTGATGACGAAGATGCCGCGATGGCTGCGGGGCACCAGGCCGAAATGGATCACACGTTCATCGCTGTAATCCAGTTTCAGATTGGCGGCCTTGATGGGGTCGCTGTCCCCGATCAGATCGGCCACGGTCACGTCCGGCGTGGCCAGCTTCTCGGTATAGCGCTGGTCGCGGTGCAGCCAGCTGATGGGCGTGTCTTCGCCATGGGCGGCGAGCAGGTCCTTCGCGTAGCGCGAGATCGGCGCCAGCGGATCATCGTTCAACTCACTGCCTTGCACCACGGGGATCCATTCATCAAGCAAACGCACCAGCGAACGCGCCATGCGGGTCTTGGCCTGGCCGCGCAGACCAAGCAGGTTGATGCTGTGCCCGGCGAGGATGGCGCGCTCCATGGCGGGCAGCACCGTATCGTCGTAGCCGTGGATGCCTTCAAAAAGTGGCTGGCCGGAACGGATGCGGACGATGAGGTTGGAGCGCAACTCTTCCTTCACGCTGCGCGGGGTGTATCCGCTGCGCTTCAGTTCGCCAAGGGTGGTGGGACGGTTGCTCATGGGCTTTGATGACCAAAGGCGAACGCCTTCGCCGTGTACGAAGTTCAGCACGCCGGGACGGAATTGCGCGGCGGAGGCTAACGCACCACCGGGACTTGCATCAAGTCACAGCAGGTGATGGTCGCGATGTGTCGCATGGCTGAAAAAGGTTCCACGAAAGGTAAGCCTCAGCGCCGCCCGCGTCCTGCATGATCGCGGAACACCATGTCCGCAAGCCCTTGCAAGCCGGTGTAGAACGCTCGGCCCTGATTGACCTCGGTGAAGCGTTCGATGAAACGTTGCAGCCAGGGGTCGCGCGCGATCATGAAGGTGGTGATGGGGATCCCCGCCTTGCGTGCACGGGCGGCGGCATCAAGGGTGCGCGCCACGATCACGTCGTCCAGGCCAACGCTGTTCATGTAGTACTCTCCGTCACGCTTGATGCAGCTGGGCTTGCCATCGGTGATCATCACGATGCGCCGCTCTGGAAGCTTGCGCCTCCGCAGGATGTCCATGGCCAGTTCCAGCCCCGCCACCGTGTTGGTGTGGTACGGGCCCACCTGCAGGTAGGGCAGATCCTTCAGACGCACCTGCCAGGCATCGTTGCCGAAGACCACAATGTCCAGCGTGTCCTTCGGATAACGGCGGCGGATGAGTTCGGCCAGGGCCATCGCCACTTTCTTCGCCGGTGTGATGCGGTCCTCGCCATAGAGGATCATGCTGTGGCTGATGTCGATCATCAGCACGGTGGCGCAGGCACTCTGCCGCTCGGTCTCGATCACTTCCAGGTCATCCTCCGTCATGCGCAACTCATCGATACCCCGATGCTGCGCGTTGCGGATGCTGTCGCTCATGGCCACCTGCTCGAAGCGATCGCCGAAGCGGTAGGATCGCCGCTCACTTGTCTGCTCATCGCCCTGCCCGGCACGCCGCAGGCCATGCTGCCCGGCATCGCCTTTTTTCAGCCTTCCGAATACCTGCTCCAGGGCCCGTTCCCGGATGAGCTTCTCTGCCTTCGAGGTCATCGCCATGCCCTTGCCCTTGGTGGGCCGATCGCCGATGATGCCGTGCTTCCTCAGGTCCGCCTTGAAGTCCTCCAGGGAATAAGCATCGCTGAACAGGCCCTGCTCCGTATCGAGCTCCTTCATCCAATCCAGCGCCTCCTCCACATCTCCGCTGGTGTGGGTGAGCAGTTCCAGGAAAAGCGGCAGCAGTTTCTCGAAGGGCGTACGATCATCCCTGGGTGCGACAAACTTGGAGAATCGGTGGCCGTGCATGCTGCGCGCCGAAACCCGGCGTAGGCGTGGTGAAGGTAACGGCTCCGCGAGGCGATGGTTCGTTGCTTCAAACACAAGCCCCAGCCAGCAATGGCCGGGGCTTGCGAAGCTGGTTGGTAAAAGGTTGCGCTCAGCGTACCACCAACCGGCGCGTGCCAAGGCGGCCTTGCGCGCCACTAAGTTGGATGTGATACACGCCAGGGGCGAGACCATCCACATGGAAGACGCTCATGAGATCCCCGGCCGGGGCCTGGCCCAGGTCACGCTGCAAGACCGTCCGACCCGTGGCATCCAACACTTCCACAAAACGCACCAGGTCATGCCCGGCACCGAACACCATGTTCACCGCTCCATCGGCGGGGTTGGGGTATGGGGTGAAAACTACATCGGCGGGATCGAGTTCCATCATACCAACCTCGCCATTCCCGAACATCCATTCAGCGCTGGAGGTCACGGCCGGGTTGCCTCCGGAAATGATCGAGGTGTCCACCTGAAGCTTCAGCACGGGATGCGGTACCAGTTCAGAGAAGAAGTAGTGGGTATCCACCGTGCGGTCCACATTGAGGATGGCGGATTGGTCCTGGATGGTCTTGCGCACATGTACGCGAAGCACATTCTCAAGCTCTACCTCAGGAAGTGCAAGGGTTCCCCAGCCATCCGCATTGCCGGTCAGGGTGCCCACGCGTGTCACGGGGAATCCGCTCACGGTGTAGCTGGCCGAAAAGATGTCGCTCCACGTGGTGCCGAAAGAGCATGGGTACTTCAACTCCAGAACCCCGTTGGTATATGGGATGTTCGCCAGGTTGGTACGCTCGCCCACCAGTTCGATACCATTGGCGTCCACCTTCCAAAACAGCGTATCCGAACCACTGTCCGTGCTTAGTCGCGTGGTGCCAGGGAACTGGGATGTGGTGGGTGTGACCGAAGGATCCAGGTAACGGTAGTTGCGGGTCCCGGTGGCCTGAAGGGACCAGAAACCGTACTCCTGATCGGCCCCAGCGCTGCCAGGCAACATGTACAGGCCCAGGCTCACAGCGTAGTCTTCGTTCAGCAGGGGGGTGTTGTTGGACTGGTCGATGGTGGGTTGGGCCATCAACAGACCGATGGGCAGCAGGGAGGCGAAAAGAGCAGTGTATCGAATGTGCATGATGCAGGTTTGGTTTTGGGTGGCGGAAGTTAAGACACCTGCGATCGGGAGAACGCTGCCTGCCAGGCTGGTGAATGCCCCGATCGCTTCTCTTTGCAGGGCCCCGGATCCTACAGGCCAGGGCCCATCCCATGAGATTCAGCGTGAGTGAGATCGAAGGATTGGTGCGGCACCGCCGCACCATCTACCCCAAGGACTATACGGACCGCATCGTTCACCGCGAGATCGTGGAGCGTGTGATCACCAACGGCACCTGGGCGCCCACCCATGGCATGACCCAGCCCTGGCGCTTCACCGTGTTCGCCGGGGCCGCGCGTCAGCGTTTGTCCGATCTTCTTGGCACGGAGTACCGGCGCCACACAGCGGAAGACAAATTCCTCCAGCGCAAATTCGACGACCTTACCCAGCGACCGCTACAGAGTTCGGTGGTGATCGCCATCGGCATGGAGCGCGACCCGCGTGGCAAGATCTCCGAACTCGACGAACTACTCGCCGTGGGCTGTGCTGTTCAGAACATGCACCTCACCTGCGCCGCATACGGGTTGGGTGCCTTCTGGAGCACGGCCGGAGCCGCCACCGGCACGGCCATGCGCGACCTCCTCGGCCTGGGCGCTCAGGACCGCGCCATGGGGCTGTTCTTCATCGGATACCCGGCCGTGGAATGGCCCAAGGGCTACCGCAAGCCGCTTGACCAGGTGATGACGTGGCTGGAGTCTTAGAACCCAGCACCACCCGCCGCACCTTTGCACCGCACATGTCCCTGTTGAACCTCACCAACTACGACGACCACCCAACGGACCCGATCTGGATGGTGTTCCGCTTCGGCGACAGGGAGATGGCCGATGAATTCATGGCCGGACTGGATGCGGCGGGGATCCATTATGAAGCCGACCTGGATGGAACGATGAACCTGATCGCGGTGAAACAACGCCACCGTGAGGCGGCCATCCGGATCGACTACGCCGTGCTCGGGCGGCACCGTGAGCCCTTCATCGGCGACGGCATGCTGCGCTGGGGATTGCTTGCCTTCACACTGCTGCTGGTGCTGCTGGCCATCGTTGGGGCGCTACGAAGCTGATCTACAGGGCAGCCGCCTGGCTACCGGGCAGAAGTGCCGGTGGCGGATATCTTCGGCACCGGGAATTCCGTAGAACCGGCACGAGACCGGATCTATGGCCCCACACGCATGCACATGAACCCGGCGCTATTGACCCTGCTGTTCAGCCTTGGCTGGGCATGGTACGCCGCACCACTGCATGCGCACGATCCACCCCGGATGAAGGCCGACCCGGACACGGTGCCTGCCATGGTGGTCTATGGGGAGGAAACCCTGCTGGACCTGGACGAGCCCCTCACGGACGAACGGCTGGGCCTGTTGCTGGATTCCCTTTGCACCCTGGACCCCGCGCCCCTGGACCTGATCGCCGACCTGCGTCTCTTCCAGCGCATCCGTACCATGGACGAGCACGACATGTTGGTGTTGGTCGATTCCCTCTTCGAACTTGATGTCGTGCCTTACGCCCTGATCAACGAGATCAACCTATACGCCAGTGAGATGCCCTCCCAAAGCGCGGTGGATGCTGCGCTATATGTGGACTGGTACGCTCCCTGCGGTACCCCCGCCGGGCATCTCTATCCGGATTGGATCACCAGCACACCCAACGCATATGGCCCGGACCTCTCCGCTGCTGACAGTACCCTGCTGCTGCGGTTGGTGGACGAGGGCATTAACTGTGGCTTCCACCTGCCTGTGCCCGGGGTCCTCACCTCACGCTTCGGATGGCGCGAGGGCCGTGCACATAACGGGATCGACCTTGACCTGCGCACAGGCGAACCGGTCCGCAGCCTGTTCCCGGGTCAGGTGCGCTTCGCAGGGCACTACGGCAGTTACGGCCGCATCGTGGTGGTGCGCCATTGGAATGGACTTGAGACCTATTACGCACACCTGCACCGGACGAAAGTGACCGTTGGCGAGGAGGTTGATGCAGGCACTGTGATCGGGCTGGGCGGTAGTACCGGCCGCAGCACCGGCCCGCACCTGCACCTGGAGGTCCGTTTCAAGGGCATTCCCATCGATCCCTCGCGTTTCATCGACCTTTCCTCGGGCGAACTCACCTGCCACACACTGGTACTTCGCAAGACACGTTGGAGCTATGCCGCCTACCCGCTTGGCACCCATTTCCACACCGTTGGGAAAGGTGACCATCTTTACGGCATCGCCGAGCGTTACGGCACCAGTATCAACGCCCTGTGCGAGCTCAACGGCATATCCAGGCGCTCGGTCCTACGCGTGGGACAACAGTTGCTCGTCTCCTCTGCGGACAGCGGGTTCTGAGCCTCCTACCCATCCTGTTCCTGGCCGTGGCCGTTCAAGCCCAGTTGGGCGTCACCACGGTAGGCATTCAGATCAAACCCGTGGTCCCCTTCAGCTTTTTCGATCCGCTGACCACGGTGGGGCAGACCCCTTTACGTGGTGAGATCGAGCTTACTGGTGGTTTCGCCTATGGGATGAGCATCCGCGTGGGCATCACAAAAAGCGTTTCGCTGGAGACCGGACTTGGACAGATCAACCGTCGGTACCGCTTCAGTGTGAGCAACGATACCGCAGGGTATTTCGGAAGTGACCGGGTGCGGTATGTGGGTTATGAACTTCCCGTGATGGGCCTTGTGTACATCCGCCTGGGCGAGCGGACATGGATGAACACCGCTTTGGGATTCTCGCTGGACATGTACCCAAGCGATGTACAACGCGATCTTGAAGAGGGACGCATCTATCTGTACTACCGCAACTGGATCCAGGCCGGGGTGGTGGGTAACCTGGGAGTGGAATACCGCACGGAAAAGAGCGGTACCTTCTACCTCGGCGCCACCTTCCACCGGCCGTTCAACGATATGGCCCTGGCCGAGTTCACCTATTACGGGCCCAACTTCTTCCCGTACAGTTTGAGTACGATGCTTGACGGCAGCTACCTCACCGTGGATCTGCGCTATTATTTCCACGAGGACCCTGACCGTAATAGCATCCCGCGCCTTCGTTGAGCGGAGGCCATGGCACCAGCGTACCGGTGTATCGTTCGCGAAATGAAAGCCCCCGGACCGGCCGGGGGCTCCAAATACTGTGAACAGGTCACATCACTGTTTCACCACCGGGTGCGTGCTGCGGGCACCGCCGGTCTCTACGACCAGTAGGTAGGCTCCTTGGGCCAGCGCGCCCAGATCGGCAAAGAGACGGCCATCGGATGGGATCACCCCCTCATGCAAGCGCATCACCTCGCGACCCAAGGCATCGGTCATACGCACTACGGCACGTTGCTCACCGGTACCCTTCAGTTCCACCACCAACAGGGATGTGGTGGGGTTGGGGAAAACTGAAACGATCCGAGGTGCATGGGCACCCGGCAGGCCGGTGTTGATGCCAAGCACGTCGAAACGCCACCAGCCATCGGGGGCGGTGATCGGACGCACCTGGGTCTTGCCACTGTTCGCTGTGGCCTGCACATAGTAGAACACCTCGGTCCCGGCAGCCTGCGCAGGGATGGCGCCAGTCCAGTTGTTGTTGCCCACCGAGACCATGGGAACAGGATCGTATCCCTGCACGGTGTCCGTGCTCCAGAACAATGTGGCCGAGGCGATGCCCGTCTTGTGTCGGATGTAGGCGGTAACATCGTAAGGTATCACCGTTTCGTAGGTATCCCGCAGGCGCTGGTGCCGGATCAGCAAGGGGTCCGAAACACCAATGGCCTTGGTGATGCAGTGGATGGCCCCGCTGGCGCTGATGATGTTCGCATCGCTGTTGTCGCAGTCGATCCCCACCACCTTGTAGCCGGGCATATACTCGCCCCAAAGCCGCAGACCCGTGGTGTCCACTTCCTCGCGGTAGGTGGGCACAAGGATCAACTTATTGATGAAGATGGCGTTGGCGAAGGTGCGGTAGTAGGACTGTGGGGGATAGAACCCACCGGTGCTGGGCACCATGGGGATGCGCAGGATCTCATACGGTGTTCCAAAGACCGAGGTGAAGTTGTTCTGGATGTATTCGATGTTCTCTTCGAGTTGCGGTCCGTCGCTCACACCAGTGGGGAACTCCCCGATCAGCAGGGTCTCCTCATCGAGCAATTTCATGTGCATGTCGATGTGGCTGATGTTGTCATAAGGCAGCTCGATCATCTTCACGTATGGGCTGATCCCCATCCAGGAGTTCATCATGCCGTCCACCTGGGCGGGCGTCTTGTTGGTCTGGTTGAAATTACCCTGTGGCCCGTTCTCGATATCCACCAGCTTGCTGGAGAACCCATGGCCGAAGCCATCCGCCATGAAATTGCCTCCGGTATGCACCAGGTCGTTGGGTGCCTGGGTGGAGCTGAATACCGCGATGTTCTTCAAAGCGCCGATGTTGTCACTCAATACATCGTCCTGCGGGCGGGGGCGGTTGTAGATCCAATCCATCAACACTAGGGAATCCACCTCGTTGAAGTACATGGTCTCCGGGCCGTAGTCGCGGACCCACACGCTATTCGTTGGCGCCACATGCAGCGTCACGTTGTTCAGGTTCGGCAGGGGCGGGCCTCCGGCATTGTTGGCCATCAGGTAGTTGGTCACGTTCGCCACCGAGTTGCTTCCGCTGCTGGAACAAACCACGATCACCTCACACTCCTCCTTGGCGTGCCTCACGATCTGTTTGAGGATGATCGGATAACTGCGCCAGGTGACCACCAGGCTCTGCACTTCCTCCCATTCGCCTGCGGTACGCACAGGCTGGCCCGGGGGCGTGGTGATCCCCTTGGCCGCACCACTTCGGCTGGCCTGATAACCGGGGATCAATTCATATTCATGTGGCGCCATGTGACGCGGTAGGTCGATCTCCTCGTCCTGCGCGTACAGCGGCGCGATGAAGAGGCCCATCAGCAGTGGCAACAGGGTATGTTTCAGTTCCATGGTTCCTTGGGGTCGTCCGAAAGGTAACAGGTCACGATGGATCACGCTGCCAACATTGCATGCACCCCTTGGGATCCGGATCGCCTCGGTCGGGTCCGTCGCTTGCCTTCCCATATGTCATGCATATGGCCATCCCTGTCCTGTATTTGCGACCGAACATCGCCCCCCCTTAACTTTCAGCCATGAATACGACCAAGGTGCTTCACGTGGACAGGCACTCGGACATCAGCCGACAGGAGCTTCTGACCGAGTACGTGAACAAGAACAAGCCGGTGATCCTAACGGATGCGGCCAAGAAGTGGCCGGCTGTGGGTAAATGGACCCCCGATTTCTTCAAAACGCATTATGGGCATATTAGCAAGGAAGTGAACGGACGGGTGATCTCCCTGTCTGAACAGATCGACCTGATCTTACGATCAACACCCGAGGCACCGGCGCCATACCCATACAATCTGGAAGTGGAGGATCATTTCCCGGAGTTGATGCATGATATGCAGCCCCAGCTGGTCTTTGGAAAAATGGACAGGGGCCTTTCACCGTTAATGCCAAGGGTATTGATGCATGGCACACCCATCCATGAAGTGTTCTTTGGCGGCAATGGTTCTTCGTTCCCCTTCGTACACTACGATGCACTGTTCCTCCATACGCAGATCACACAGATCTATGGGGACAAGGAATTCGTGCTTTACCACCCGGATGATTCACCCTACCTGTACCCGAGCGAGATCAATGAAAAATTCTCTCAGGTGACCAATGTGTTCGACCCTGACCTGAAGAAGTTCCCCCTGTTCGCGAAAGCCACTCCATACCGGGAGACCCTGCGTGCCGGGGAGACCATTTATTTCCCATGTGGCTGGTGGCATACCACAGTGACACATGGTCCCAGCATCACCTATGGCCGCATCGTTTTGAATTCTCTGAACTATGACCGCTACCTGGAGGACAAATACAAGCGATGGCGCAAGCGCGGTGTCGTAAAGGCCAATGCCGCTTATGCCATAGGGAAAGCGGTCGGTGGTGCCATGAGTGCTGTGGAAGTTTTCCGGTGAGCCCGATCGTTCCTCGATCGAACGAATGGACCCCAGCACTCTTCCATCCTTTACGACCTCAACTATGGACAATGCATTCATAGCGACCACGTTCGATTGGGATCATCGCACCCCGAGATCCTGGCAATTGTTCGTGAACAAGGTCCTGCGCAAATTCCGGGTGCCAGTGCGCCTTACCCCGCCTCCTTCGGACATGGCCAATATCGAGGCCCGGATGAACCTATTCCACCTGCTGATGCACACCGTGGTGAACAAGGTGCCAGGCGATGTGGTCGACCTGGGATGCAATGCGGGGGACAGCACGATCGTGATGCAGCGCGTCATCACGGAATTGGACCCCTCCAAGGAGGTGCATGCCTTTGATAGTTTCGAGGGGCTTCCCGAACTCACGGAGAATGATCGCCGGGATGGTGTATATGACAAGGGCTACATGGCCGCTGGTCTCGACCTGTTCACAACAAAATTCCAGGCGCTGGACCTCAAACTACCGCACACGCACAAGGGATGGTTCGAGGAGACTGTGCCAAAATCCCTGCCGGAGAAGATCAGTTTCGCCCTGTTCGATGGTGATCTTTACGAATCCACCCGCCACCTGCTTCCACATGTATATGAGCGCATGTCGCCCGGGGCCATTGGCATGATCGCGGTCTACTACGACGAATCGATCCTTGCACGGAAGGGCATTTCAGGTGGTTATCGATCCCCCGGGGTGAAGCGCGCCACCGATGAGTTCTTCTCGGATAAGCCCGAGAAGGTGAGCGTTCTCTACGCTAACGAGTACTCCAACGGGTATTTCAGAAAGGCCTGACGCGAGGCCTGTCATCGGTCATGACCTTCGGCACCGGTCGCAACGCCTGACCGCACGTGCAATGGGATCAACGGGCCAGAAGTACGTACTCCTCGTTCCGGAATACCTCCACCGGGAACCAGCGCCCAGCCTCTTGCATGGCGGGTAGATCTCCTGGGCGTACAAGCAAGTGTGTGACGTGATACGCGTCCAGCAACTTCCGCGTATCGTCCCCGGGCTGGTGCATCCCCTGCATCAGTCGATCGTTGTCCTTGGTCCTTTGCGACTGATCCAGATAGGGATTGCCCATGTTGGGCACCGTGGCCACCACCTTGCGCGCCGAAGGAAGCAGGGGCCAGACGCTGAGATCCACTTCACAGAGGATCACCGCGTCCCATGGCAACATTTTATTGAAGAGGACACAGGCCTCACCATTATTGGTGCGTTCCATGAACTCCAGGTTTCGGTTCCGTACCGCGAATACATCGCGGCGCGTGGCATAAGCGGGGTAGTGCAGTGTACAGGCGATGGCCAACAGTGCGAAGAAGCCCACCACTGGTTTCAGATGCAGTGAAAGCCGGGCTGCCGTACCGCGTTTGGCGATCCGTGCCATGACCCAGGCATAGGCTTCCCAAATGGCCAGGCCGGCAAAGACGACCCATGCGGCCTTTAGGTAGAAATAGAAGTGGAAGGCAGGCAGGATGCCGGGCAGTTGTATGCCATAGGTGCCATCCAGCACCGTGACGACCCAGCTATAGACCATCAACACAAAAGCCAGTGCGAACCATGCCAGCAGGATCCAACGCGCCAGCTCGAACCGCTCCGTTGTATCCGCGATCCTGCGGCGCACCAAGAGGTAGAGTCCCGCAGCGGCCACCACGTTGATCAGTGCCACGTTGTGGTAGAGGAAAATGTCACTATTGCGAAGGGTGAGCCCGTAGTAGTTGTATAGGAAATAGGCACGGTTCACCACCTGCATGCCGTATTCGCCCACCACGATCATGGTAAGTGGAAGACTGAAGAGGATGAACGCGGCACCTGCGGCCAATGATGCCCTGAGCCTGGGCCAGCCATATGTGCCATCCTTTGACCTGATGGCCTTCACGATACTTCGCACAGTGTAAGTGAAGATGAGGAGCACCGCAATGAGCGCTGGAGCGGCATGCGCCAGGAAGGTGACGCCTGCACCGGCCCCCGCCCATATCGAAGGTCCGATCCGTGTGGTCATAAAGGCCCGATGGATGAGGATCACCTCGATATAGAAGAACCATTGGCAGAACGATACCGGGATCAGGCGCGGCGAATAGGTCGGGACCGCCCAGCCAGGTTCTCGCCCGATGATGAAGAACAGGAAAACGGCCACGGTCACCACGGCACGCACGGGTCCGAAGAAATACCACATCATGATAAAGAAGGCGATGGGTGCCAACAGATTCGAGTACGCCCCGATCTGGATGATGACCTGGTCAACAGGAAGGCCCGTGATCCATACGGCACAAGCCTCGATCCAGCCAACCATTGGGGTGAACCAAAGGGAGCCTCCCAGATAGATGGGGTCCTCACCGTAATGGCCCTCCACCACTGCGCGCACGAATGCAGCGTCCCTGTGAAAATCCACCGAAGCGCCCCAGGTCAGGCCTTCCACGGCTTTCACCCCGGGGATCAGGGCCAGGACGAACATGAACAGGAACATGAGCACTGAAAGCAGTGCGACACCGTGCTGCTCCCTTTTGATATCCAACGATGACCGGTCCAAGTTCATGGGATCAGAGTTCGCTACGTGTTCCTCAAGTCCACCGAAGTTGTTTCATGGGTTGTCGATCAGTTGGTCACCGACCCTGGAATATCGGCACCCACTTTCACCAGGTCGACCTCTTCGTCGTGTTCAGGATGATCTTCCTCCAACGCGATGGTACTTATGCGCATCGACAATCTCGGACCCATCAAAGTGCTGCGTAAACGGATCTGCCGATCCCAACGCCGGTCATCCACACGGATCACGCGCTCCCGGTCATCCCATCGCCAGGCTCCACTGAAGACCTGTTCACCCTCTGGGCCATACAGCTGCATGGAACCATCCGGTCGCAACACCAGTATCCTGGGTAGGTGGGATACCTTCAGAAAAGGGACCCTGCTGCGTTCGTAGGTGCCGATCAGCTCCGACTCTGGCACTTCGAAACGGACCAAGCGATAGCTGACGAACGCCAGTACCCCCAGGACCAGGGAAGCCCCCAAGGCAAGGCGCAGGTAGGAGCGATCATGAATGATGGATGCCATACCGCAGCAAGTGGCCCAATATAGGGTGATCATCAATCCTCCTGGCAATGCCGATCACGGCACCAATTCCGATGAACTTGACCTGAACCCCATTGACAGGAAATTTCAGCCCATCTACTTTTGCGGCCGAAAAAGATCGCATGCGGGCTTTCATTTCACGATACCCTGTACTGGTATTCGTCCTAACGGCCCTGCTGGTGCAGTTCTTCATTGTCGGCTTCGTGCATGCCCTGGTCCCAGATGGTGACGAAGTGCGTTCCGTACCACTTGCCCATGCGGTCTTCAGGGTGCGCGTCTTCGTCCCGATCTTTCTCGTCACGTTGATCACCTATTACCTCGAAGGCATCCAAGGCCTCAAAAGGCTCTATGGATCCTTCTTCCACTGGCGGGTACCCAGGCGGTGGTATGTCTTCGCGTTCAGCTGGAAATTCATCATGGGGTATGCTGCCATCATCCTGGCTTACTTGTTCTACGATGCCCCGTTGGATTGGTGGAACGAGAACACACTGCACACGCTGATCGCCCATCTTCCATTCATCTTCGGGATCGCATTGGTGGAAGAGACCTCATGGGTCCGTTTTTCAATGACACGCATGCAAATGCGCTATAATGCATTCTGGTCCGCGATGATCGTGGGCAACTGTTGGGCCTTGTGGTACCTGCCCATGAACCTGATCGATATCGGGACCCCGCAAGGCGTACCCGACATCGTGTTCCATTCCGGAGTGGTCTCGCTGATGGTGTTGCTCATCTGGGTGTACAATTCCACCCGCAGTGGCACGGTACTTTTACTCATGCAGATCATGAGCAACACGGTATTCTTCCTCATCCCTGTGCTCCCGGATGATGTGGTGCCCATGGGCCGTATCATCATGTATGCATGGCTCTTCGTCTTCGTCGCGGTGGTCCTGATCCTGGTATATGGCACCGAGAACCTTAGTCGTCGCGCGCGCATGCGTTGGGACGATGATCGCCAGACCTCCCCGGACACACGCGGTTCGACCGTCCTTCCAGGCAGACCGGATGGCCTGGAACCGAGCATGTGAGTTCCGCCACATTGCCCACGTAAGCTCGATCCCATCCGACGGCTTGAACAAGTCGAGAGCCCATGTGAGAACGCCCATTGCGCCTGGGTTCGCCATATGCCTGTCCTCCTGAGGTGGACCGAAGGTCGGCGTCAGTCACCTACATTGATGCGGTGATGGACCCAGGGAAGACCACACCCGCTAAACTTGCACACCCATGCAGTTGCAGCGACATGCCGATCTCACTTCCCTGAACACATTCCAGGTACCAGCGTTCGCGGACCATCTGGGTCGTTTCAGCGATGCGGATCAATTACGTGCCCTGCTGGCGATGCCTGAGTTGCAAGGTCTTCCCCGCATGATCCTTGGCGGTGGTAGCAATGTGCTCTTCACGCAAGACTTCCCTGGTGTCATCCTCTTGAATGAAGTGCCCGGGATCGATGTGTCGCGTGAGGACGACAGGCATGTGTGGGTCCGGGCTGGTGCCGGTGTGGACTGGCACCACTTGGTGCTACATGCCGTTGACAAGGGGTGGGGAGGCCTGGAGAATCTGAGCTTGATCCCCGGCAAGGTGGGTGCAGCCCCCATGCAGAACATTGGAGCATATGGCGTGGAGATCAAGGACCACTTCGTGGAGTTGGAGGCCCTGCGCCTCAGTGACAATACAATGGTGACCTTCAGCAAGGACCAATGCCAATTCGGCTATCGCGAAAGCTACTTCAAGCGTGAAGGTAGGGACCAGTATGTGATCCTTCGTGTCACCTTCCGCCTGCAAAAAGCCCCCCATGTGCTGAACACCAGCTACGGCAACATACAAGAGGAACTTGCACACATGGGCATTTCCGCCCCCACCATCAAGGATGTGAGCGATGCCGTGATCGCCATCCGACGCAGCAAACTGCCCGACCCGGCGGTGGTCGGTAACGCAGGCAGCTTCTTCAAGAACCCCGTGATCCCATTGGACATGGCCGATGCCATCCGCCGAACGCATCCTGACATGCCTGCTTACCCAGCTGGCGAAGGCCTCGTGAAACTCGCTGCAGGCTGGCTGATCGAAAAGGCCGGTTGGAAAGGCTACCGCGTCGATCCGCCTGGCGGGAACACCGGTGGCCACGGCATACACGACCGACAGGCCTTGGTGCTCGTGAATCATGGTGGGGCCAAGGGTGCCGATATCTACGACTTGAGCGAACAAGTCCTACGCAGCGTGCATGAGCATTTCGGCGTGACACTGGAGCGGGAGGTGAATGTGGTGTGAGACACATGCTGACCCGTGGTCGCCACGGTCCGGAGCACACAACGTGGATGGCCCCCACGACCTTTGACCCATGTCGCGTCGACACTTCACCCTGCTGATGCCTGTCGGCTTTTTGCTCGCCATGGCCTGCTGCGGGAGAACGGGGACAGTTGCCTACAAGCTCGAGCCCGTTGGCCCCTCCGCGCTGGAGTTGGAGATCCCTTTCTGGGCCCTGGACACGGCGCATCCGCTGAACCTGCCCTACGACAACCCGCTGACAGTAGAGGGTGTGGAACTGGGGCGCCGTTTGTTCCACGAACCGCTGCTGAGCGGCGATGGTACGCTCGCCTGCGCCAGTTGCCACCAACAAAGCTCGGCCTTCAGTGATCCACGCAACTTCGACACGGCTTTCGGCACCGAGCGCAATAGCATGCCGCTTTTCAATCTGGCCTGGGACCACTACTTCTTCTGGGATGCCCGCGCCTTAAGTCTGGAGTTGCAGGCCTTCGAACCGGTGAGAGCACACCACGAGATGAACAGCGATTGGACCGCCGTGACCAACCGGTTGCAGGAACACCCAACATATCCTGCACTTTTTCAACAAGCGTTCGGTAGTCCAATCGTGGACAGCCTGCACGTAGCCTATGCCCTGGCGCAGTTCGAACGCACGCTCCTCAGTCTGGGCTCGCGATTCGACCGCTGGCGCTATGGCGGTGATGACCAGATACTCACAGCACAGGAACAACGCGGCTGGACGGTGTTCAGTGGCAAGGGACATTGCATCGATTGCCACATGCCACCGCGCTTCACGGACGGCCGTGTGGTGAACATCGGCCTGGACGACGAGCCTGCCGACCAGGGCTTGGGCGCACGCACGGGCATCCCATGGCACATGGGCCGATTCAAGACCCCCAGCCTGCGCAACATAGCGGTGACAGCGCCCTACATGCACGACGGCCGTTTCGCCACGCTCGATGAGGTACTGGGTTTTTACACCACCGGGGTACGCACCCGATCCCCCACACTGGATGCCCATATGGAGCCCTGGGTGAAGGAGCAGGTACACCTCACCCGTCAGGACCACGAGGCTCTGGTGGCCTTCCTCCACACCCTTACCGACACGGAATTCCTTGCCGATCCACGTTTCGGTCCCCAAGAATGAGGTTCTTTGAGGCGGACCTGTTCCAGCCTTATCCCCGAAATTCGTTGCATATGGCAAATGGTGCCCGACATTGGAAGTCCGCTTTGATCGGCCTGATGTTCACCACGACGGTGATATCCGGTTGCCGCCGCGATCCCGTCTGGCCACCGGATGTGGCCTCCGGTGCTCCTACCCCTTACCTCCTACAATTACCTGCCTGGGTGTATGACAGCCTCTTCCCTCCCTTCCTGCCGGGGAATAACCCGATGACCGTGGAAGGTGTGGCGCTGGGCCGGCTGCTCTTCCATGAGAAAGCCCTCTCGGATGACCTCTCAATGAGCTGCGCCAGTTGCCACCTGCAACAACATGCTTTCAGTGACCCACTTACCTTCTCCATCGGCACGGATGGCAGCCTGGGTACGCGCAACGCCATGGCTATCGTGAACCTGGCCTGGGACGAGCATTTCTTTTGGGATGGCCGTTCGCACAGTCTGGAGCAGCAGGCTTTCCTGCCGGTGACCGACCCGGCCGAGATGCGCAATTCCTGGCCCGTGGTGGAACAGCGTTTGCGCGAACATCCCACCTATCCGGAGCTTTTCAGCAAGGCTTTCGGCAGCCCGGACATTGACAGCCTGAGGATCGTACAGGCCATCGCACAATTCGAGCGCACGTTGCTTAGTTTCAACAGCCGCTTCGATCAATTCTACTACGGCGGAGACAGCCTGGCGATGACCGAGCCGGAGCAGCGCGGTATGGAGGTGTTCTTCCGGAGCGGGCATTGCATTGATTGCCACAGACCGCCACTCTTTGCCGATCACGGCCTGCGCAACAATGGGCTCGACCTGGTACCCACCGATCCCGGTCTCGGAGGCATCACCGGGCAGGCATGGGATGTAGGTGCTTTCAAGGTGCCCACCCTGCGCAATATCGCGCAGAGTGCCCCTTATATGCATGATGGCCGTTTCAACACACTGGAAGAAGTGGTCCACTTCTACGCCGAGGATGTGGAGGTGAACACTCCTTATCTGGACAATCACATGTTCCCCTGGGTGGAAGGACTGGTGAACCTGAGCCTTCAGGACCGTGAAGACCTGGTGGCCTTTATGAACGCCCTTACGGATATGCCCTTCCTGCTTGATCCCGAGCACAGCGACCCGCACTGAGCATCGCCCAACTTCGTTACAAAGACCATTGCCCTGGTCATCACTGCCTGCCTGTATCCTACTGCTTTTTGGGGCCATTGCACCCGCCGCGACCACAGCTGATCTTGGCAGGAGCCATATGCGTGGAGGGATGCCCATGGTGGTGGCCTATCTGGTCTCACCGGTTCATGGGGCCGGAGCATTTTTGCCCCTTTAACAGGAAACACCTTGGATCATCATGCGGCACACCATTGCTTGCTTACTTATGCTCCCGTTCGCCTCCCTGGCCCAGACCACCTGGAATGTGCAGGTCGGAGGCAGCACCTCGGGCGGGCCACCACCCTTCTATGCCCCCCAAAACCTCACCATCGCAGTGGGCGACCAGGTAACATGGACCAACACCAGCGGGACACACAATGTCAACGGTACCACAGCCCTGTTCCCTGGCAATCCGGAGAGCTTCAGCTCCGGTGAAGCACAATTCGGCGGTTGGACCCACAGCCACATTTTCACGATCACGGGGACCTACAACTACCACTGCACACAACAGGGCCATTCGTCCACCCAGTTCGGGCAGATCGTGGTCCAGGGCGACCCCACTTCCGTGGAAGAGGTCGGAAGTAATGAAGGTGTGCTGATCTACCCGGTGCCTGCCAATGATGTGCTTGTGGTGGAGCTGGGTGCCCTGGTGATCCGCGCAGTGGAGGTCATCAGTCTGGATGGCCAGCGCGTGGTGATGCGTGCGGTGGCCGGTGCCTCACGGGTGGAGGTGGGCCTGCAGGGGCTTGCCGCTGGAGCTTATTTCCTGCGTCTGATCGATGACGAAGGCCGGGTGATCGTGCGCCCTTTCCGCAAAGCGTGAATTCACGGAATGCGGAGCACCCGCAGAGATGCAGGTACCTGCCCAGCCACCTGTGCCATGGCCAGATACGCTCCGGGCGCCATGCGTTCCAGAGGTAAACGCCAGTTGTGCTTTCCGGATGGAAGGGCACCATCATGTAGCAAGGCCATTTCACGTCCCAGCGCGTCCATAAGGCGCACAGTTACCCGGGCCTGCCCGGACATTTCCAGCCATAGTTGGGCATCCGCTTCGGTAGGATTGGGGAAGGCATACAGCGAGGTGGATGCATTCCCAGTCTCCGGAAGGCCTTGTCCGGAACCCAGCGGCACTGCAAGTGTGGCCAATGTGGCGATGGATAGCTTGGCGAGTTTCTCATAGTAGGGCACATCGAAGTGCTCTACCTTGTCGTTCGGAGTATGATAGTAAGGATTGCCATCCGCACCGAACTCTTCGATCACCAGGATCGCACCATAGCCCTCGTTCCAAAAGGAGGCGTGGTCACTGTATGTGGCTCCCGGGTTTGTGAGGATAAGATCCAGGTCTATCCCATACTGGTCGCGTATGGAGAACACCGAATCGGAGAGTTGAAATGAGTTGGCGATGGGCCGTGTGTGGATGCGTGCCTTCGTGTCGCCGTTCCCATCATAGGCGATGGCGTCCATGTTGACGACCCCACGCAGGGGTGCATCGTTGGCCGCCATGGCACCGGCATAGAACGCACTACCGACCAGGCCCTGCTCCTCTTCGTCCCAAAAGGCGAAGATGATGCTGTACTCGAAGTCGATGTCCTTTAGGATACGGGCAGCCTCCAGCACGGCACCGCAACCACTGCCATCATCGTCCGCGGCGGGTGCTGCGAGGATCCCTGCTGGCATCGCGTCGAAATGTGCGCAGAGGATGTAGAACTCATCCGGGTAAAGGGCCCCTTCCTTCCATGCCCACACATTATTTCCAGTGGCGCTGAAGGTCTGAACCTGCGGCTCGTATCCGAACTCTGCCAATTTGATCTCCAGCCAGGCCTGTGCTACATCGTTGCCTGGGTTGAATTTGTGGCGGCTCACGATCAGTTCCGGGCCGTTGCCCACATCCACTGGCACCTCGCCTGAGAGCTGCTCCACATACAGCATCATCGAATCGATCTGGAGCGCATCCAGTATGCCCTGCACCACGGGATCTTGCGCACGCAGGACAAGTACATGGGCGCTGAGGAGAAGGACGATGACCAGGCGCATGGATCAAAGTTAGCCCTTGTCCACGGCGTAACCCGATCAGAAGGCCACTACGCGCTCCACGAATGTGCGCGACGCGGTGCGGACCACCACCACGTAGGTGGCTGCGGTGCGTGGCAGACGCACCAGCCATTGATGACCTCCCGCAGGCACCCAGCGGGCCACGGCCGCGCCGCGCAGGTCATACACCTCAATTGCTTCCACACGGGTATTGATGCCCTCGATGCGCAGGAGACCATCCCGCACCGGGTTGGGGAAGATCCGCACTCCCAACTCCTGCAGGTCATCGACCTCAACGCTCAGATCGGTGATGGCGGCCTCCTGGATCAATACCGGGCTGCCATCCGCGTCCTCATACATCGTGCGAAAGCTGTCGATCTCCGGCGTGCTGTATTCGAACATCTCCTCCATCCAGCGCGGCGGCGCGGCCTGGTACCAGACGCGGGCCTGCACATGGATGAGTCCGCCATGCCCGTTCATGGGCACATGGTAGCGCGTGATATCCGTGCCACTGCCCTCTTCGCCCCCGGGAAACCGGTTGAAGTCGGCATCGGTGGCCGGCACACCCGCGATCAGCGTGGTGTCATAGCTGGGATGTGTGGTGCTGAAGCCCAGAGGCGGCAGGCGATTGTCCTTCAGGGGGGATTTGGCCCGCTCGAGCACGGTGGTCTTGTTCCCGTTCACGTCGCCCATTACCATTTCATAGATCTGCGCCTGCCCCGGCGTGCGGATCACATCGTGGTGCGGCTCCCAATCCTCATCATGGCCGATCACCTCATACGTGGGGTCCCAGCCACCACTGCTGAATAGCGTATCATCATTCGCATCGCGCACGGTGAGTTCGATGAATGCCCTCCGAGCGGGGTAGCCACTGGGGAACTTGTGTCCGGCGAGGTTGGTAAGTTTCACCGCGATGAAAGCGGTGTCCAGATCGCGCTCCAGGACCGAGAGATCGATGAGCAGGGTATTCTGCTTCAGCAAGCGGTTGGTGCGGGCGATGGTGCTGTCGAACTGGACGGCCGAAGCGGTAAGGCCCAACGCGTCGATGTTGTTCTTGAGCAGTTCCAGCATGAAAGTGTTCGCACCGGCGAAATGGTGCAGTCCATAAGGGCTCTGGCCCTGTAGGAATAGATAATTCGCGGAGATCACCACCGCATCATCGATGCGTGGCACATGGCATCCCTGGCAGCTGACCCCGTTCACAGGATCGGCATTGGTATCATATGCCGAATTGACCCACTCATGGTAGGTGGCTTGCTCCACGAAGTGGTCCCCGGTGAGGTCGCCCTCCAGATCGGCCGTTGCTGTGATAAGCGTGTGGCAACCCGCGCAGAGTCCAGCATCGTTGATATGCGCTCCATACAAGGGTGTGTAGCCAACAAAGGAGGTCATGGGCGACGCGAACACATTGTCGTATGGTCCATAGGCCACGAACGTGGTGTCGAAAATGAGATCGCCCGAAAAGAGCTTGCCCAAGCTGTCTGGGGAGAGCATGTGACAGGCCAGGCAGGAAACGCCGTCCAGCGCGATGGGATCCATGACAAGGTTGTCGATGCCGTAGGGTCCGGCCCCGGTGTAGAAATGATCGAAGCGGCCCATGGGCGCATGGCAGGAGGTGCATTTGTCCTCCAACTCCACCTGGTGTGCTGGATTCACGGCGACTTCATGACTGACCTTGGCACGCCAGAAAGGATCACGAGCACTGTTCGCCATCATGGTACTGCGCCAGTCATCCATCACATTCACGTCATTACCATCGGCATCCACACTGGCGTAGTTGTTCATCACATCCGGTCCGTGGCAGCCGTAGCAATCGCCACTGGCCATGAAGAAATTATTCGATCCACCAGGCAGGCTGATGCCACCCTTGAACACGGCCAATTCGCGTTCGCTATGGTAAGCGCGTGCCTTCGGGAGGCGTCCATCCGTCCAGGCGGCCAACAGCAGGATACCGCCAAGCACAGTGGCCAGGACGAGGGTACGAGGACGCAGGATGTGTTTCAGGTACATGGTTCCGATCGCAGGTCCGGCAAGTTACGTCTACCACACACGGCCCCTGGCGACCGCCGTCATGCGATAGTTCAGGCAGATACGTGGAACCCTACGCCGTAATTGGTCAACTGCCGCGCTGGGCCGACTTACGCATTGTGGTGGCCTTGGGTTTCCCGCCCCCGGCAGGTTTGGGCGTGGAAGTGCGGGATGCGGCCGCTTTCGCGGGAGCCTTCTTCTTGGGTGCTTTTTCCTTGACCGTGGCCTTGGTGGACTTCTCTTCCGGGGCGACATCCTTGGCCTTCTCCTCTTTCACCTCGAAGTCGCCAGCAGCCAGCAGAAGTCCGTACCACAAGAAAAGTTTACGCACGTCGCTTGCGTAGATCCGCTCCCTGTCATGGTCGGGTAGCACTTCGCCCAGCTTCGCGAAGAGTGCTTCATCATCGGCTTTGGGATCCACCGAAGGTCCACCCTTCTCCAAAGCGTGGAGTTTCTTCAGCACATCACCAAGGGGCACGTCATCACCCGTAGTGAACATACTGATCTCCTCTAATGTGCTCACCCGCACGCTCAGTGGCACGGGCATGCGCTTGCCGTCGGCCAGGGATTCCACAATGAGCGCCTGACGCCCTTGTGCTACGATGCGAAAGAGACCCGGTTTTCCGGTGACGGTAATGATCTTGCTCAGGTCCATGCAGTATCGCGTATGGTGGCAAAGCTAACCAAGCGAGCCGTGGTCAGGTCTTCTGCTTCTTCTTGCGTGCGGCCGGGAAGAGGATGTTGTTGAGGATAAGGCGGTATCCTGCCGAGTTGGGGTGCAGGCTGAGGTCGGTAGGTGGGTCACCCACCATGTGCTGGTAGTCCTCCGGGTCGTGTCCGCCATAGAAGGTCCATTGCCCCAGCCCGTACTCGCCATGGATGTATTTCACCGTTCCATGGGCCTTGTTCTCGCCCATGATGGTCACACCAGGTTTGGCAAGACTCTTCCGGAAGGCTGTGGTCTGGCCCATGAAGCCACGGATCACCTGCTCATGGCTCTGGCAAAGCATGGTGGGCACGATGTCCCATTTGGCACTGAAATCGAACAGGGTGAAGAAGTCGCGGGTCTGACCGATGCGCTGGTGGATGTCCGTGGCATCAATGTCGGAGAATTCGTACACCATCGGATCGGTCACGAGCTTGAAATCCTTGAAGGCGAAGGTCTTGGAAAAGTCGATCTTCTGCTGGGCCTGTGGATCCATGGGATCACCATCGAATTCCGCCGTGCAGATATCAACGCCTTCCGCGGCAAGGGCGATATCGTAAGAATCGGTGCCCGAGCACATGGTGAACAGGTAGCCGCCCCCAGCCACGTAGTCGCGGATGCGCAGTGCAACGGCCAGCTTCATCTGGCTCACCTTCGCGTAGCCCATACCTGCGGCCATCTCCTCAGCCTCACGCACCATGGCCTGATACCATGGGGCATTGCGATAGGCGCGATAGAATTTCCCGTACTGACCTGTGAAATCCTCATGGTGCAAGTGCAACCAATCATACTGTGGTAGTGACCCGGCGATGATCTGTGGATCATAAATGCGGTCGTAGGGGATCTCGGCATATTCCATCACCAATGCCACGGCATCATCCCATGGTTGAAATGACTCCGGTGCATACACGGCGATGCGTGGCGCCTTTTCGAGCTTCACCACTTCCATGTTCACCTCCGGATCTCCGATCTCCGCAAGAATGGCGGCGGCCTGACCATCGGCGATCACTTGGAAGCTTACCCCACGAATGGTGCACTCCTGCTCCACGTCACGTATATGGTCGATCAGGAAACTTCCGCCACGGTAGTTCAGGAGCCATTCTATGGGAACATCGCGCTCGATCGTCCAATAGGCGATGCCATAAGCCTTTAGGTGGTCGCGTTGGCTACCATCCATGGGGATGAGCAACTTGGTGGCATGCCCCTGCGCGGCAGCGAATGCCAGCAGGATAACGAAGGCAGTGCGGCGCAGGTCAGAAAGGAGCACTTTGGTCGTCCGTGTCGAAGTCATCGTTCATTCGGCTGGGCCTGGTGATCGTTCGGAAAGGCCCGCCTCCGGGTCCATCCGATCCCATGCCACCAACGCCCATATCGGCACCAATGGTCTCCAGATCCGTGAATTTGGCAAGATCGGCGATGAATCGCAAGCGCACAGTGTCCACGGGGCCGTTGCGGTGTTTGGCCACGATGACCTCACCTATGCCCAGGGTGCTGCCCCGTTCGTCCTCATAGATCTTGTAGTATTCCGGACGGTATAAAAAGCACACCAGGTCGGCGTCCTGTTCAATGGCGCCCGACTCACGCAGGTCGCTAAGCATGGGTCGCTTATCGCCCCCCCGCGTTTCCACCGCCCGGCTCAACTGGCTCAGCGCTATGATGGGCACCTCCAGTTCCTTGGCGATACTCTTGATGGAACGCGAAATGGAGCTGATCTCCTGTTCACGATTGCCATTGCGGCTCTCGGTGCCGGATGTCATCAACTGTAGATAGTCGATGATGATCAGGTCCACGCCATGTTCGCTCTTCAGGCGTCGGGCCTTGGCGCGGAACTCATAGATGTTGAGGGCGGCCGTGTCATCGATGAAGATCTTGGCCTTGTCCAGCCTGGAGATATGCTTGTGCAGCACCTCGAACTCCTGGTCGTTGAGGTCGCCCTTGCGCAATTTTTCCGAGCTGATGCCCGACTCACTGGCGATGAGGCGTGTGACAAGCTGGGTGCTGCTCATCTCCAGACTGAAGATCCCCACACCACGGTCATGTTCCACAGCGATGTTGCGCGCCATGCTGAGCACGAAGGCGGTCTTCCCCATGGCGGGTCTGGCGGCCACGATGACCATATCGCTGGGTTGCCAACCCGCTGTGAGTTTGTCCAGGCCCACGAATCCGGTAGGCACCCCGCTGATCCCGCCGGTCTTATTCTTTGCATTCTCGATCTGCTCAATGGACCGGCCGATGAGCTTGTCCATCGACTCGTAGTTCCGCTTCAGATTCCCGCTGGTGACCTTGTACAATCCATTCTCCGTCTTGTCCATCAACTCGAACACATCGGTGCCGTCGTCGTAGGCATCACGCATGGTCTCGGAGCTGATCCGGATCAACTCCCGCATGATGTGCTTCTGGTTGATGATCCGCGCGTGATACTCCACGTTCGCGCTGCTGGCCACCAGATTGGTGAGCTGGCTGATGTAGAACGGACCACCCACCAGATCAAGCTCATGCCGCACCTTGAGGGCTTCGGTCACGGTAAGGATATCCACCGGCTGCCCCTTGGAGAATAGATCCTGGATGCAGGTGAAGATGCGCTGGTGCGCATCCACGTAGAAACTCTCGGGCTGCAGGATGTCGATCGCCTGGTTCACCGCGTTGCGCTCCAGCATCATGGCACCGAGCACGGCTTTCTCCAACTCCGGAGCCTGGGGCGGCAATCGGCCGGCCTCAAGGGCCGTATCTAGCAGGGAAGCCACAGGGCGACGAGCAGCGCCGCGAGTGCGGTCGGCAATTGTCATTGGACGGTCGGGCATGATGCTGAAGGACCGGCCGGTAAGGGTTGCCGACGAATTGCCGGTGATCGCGAAGTACCCTTGTGCCCGATCGGAGATGGCGAAATTAGGTCTACCTACGACCTTTGACCCATACCTTGTGGATAAGTGATGCGCATCGCATCAACGATCCGATCGTGGAGATCTTTCACATACCCCACCCCATGACCGAGCGTCACACATCACTGCCGATAATGATATGCGCGGTGCTGTTGCTTCTGCTGGGATCCGGTTGCCGGAAAGACCGCGACGACACCGCGCCCGCGGTGAGCATACTGTTACCGACCGCCGGACATACACTCGCCATTCCCGACACATTGTTGGTACGGGTCGAGGTGAAGGACGACCGCCTGGTGCAGACGATCTGGATCGCCTTGACCGATATGGACGGTGTACCAGTGGCACCAGCGGCACTGGTGCAGGTGAATGCCTCTTCCGGCACATATGAGAAGGGGATCGCCGTGACCGATGAGGGCTTGACGACAGGGAACTACACTGTGACCGTCAGGGCTGATGATGGAGTGAACACCGGCAGCGCCTTCAGACAGGTGAATGTACTGGCCGCACCATTGCGCCTGCGATCGCTCTTCATCACACCACCCTTCGGTACCGCTCCAGCACCGATCTTCCGGATCGATAGTGTGGGGGTCTTGACCGAGTTCACCAGCATGGCCGACTTGAACGGTGCAGCGGTGGACGGCGCCACACAACACCTTGTGCTGGCAGGTGGCCACTACGCACCATTGCTGAGCCTGGCAACGCTTCAAGGTGCCGGCAACTGGCAGGTGGCCAACCAGAACGGCTTGGATCAGCCCTACTTCCGGCACCTTCGGCTCGACGCGGAGGATGGTCGCGTTTACTTCGGAACAAATGAGGGCTTCGTCAGGGGTTTTACTGGAAATGGAGCCCAGACCTTCACCGCACTGACCCAGGTGGGATATCTGAGCGTTTCCACCGCGGTGGTGGGTGACCGACTCGTATGCGCTCAGAAGGCCATCAGCCTGCCCGATCGCCGTCTGGTGAGTTTCGCCTATACATCAGGGATGGAATTGGTGTGGTACTCCCTGGACCTTGATGTAGTGCACATGGACCAGCGTACAGCCTCTTCCGTGCTGGTGTTCGGCGATCGCGAAGGTGAGGGGGTAGTGCAGGAAAGGAACGTGACCCAGGGCGGTGTCTTCGAGATGCGGGTATTCCCCGAGGGCCCCATCAGGGCGGTTCAGCGGCTGGACAACGGCACCTGGGCCATCGCCCTGCCAGGCAAGATCGTGCGATTCAACTATATGAACAATTCGGTGATCACGCTGGCACAAGGCTTCGATGCCACTGACCTCGCGTTCGAAATGGCCACAGGCAGATTGTACGCAGCGGTGGGTGACCAGGTGCTCCTACTTGATCCGGTCTCTGGCAACACGCTCGGTACCTTACCCCTACCGCAGGTCGTGGGACGAATCCTGCCCCTGCTCAATCGGTGATGATCATGACTTGCGCGCCTTGGCAGGCGCCTTGGGCGTATCCTTGGTCACCACGCCCATGTCGCAGAACTTGCGCATGCGTCTTTCCACCAACTTATCCGCATCGGTCTTCACCAACTTGTTGAGGTGTTTGACCAATTCGGTCTTCACCATCTCGCATGCCTTCACGGGGTCCGCATGTGCACCGCCGGGAGGTTCAGGAATGATGCCGTCGATCAGCTTGTTGGCCAGCATATCAATTGCCGTAAGCTTCAGCGCCTTGGCCGCCTGCTCCTTGAAATCCCAACTGCGCCAAAGGATGGAGGAACACGATTCCGGTGAGATCACGCTGTACCAGGTATTCTCCTGCATCAACACCTTGTCGCCCACTCCGATCCCCAACGCACCTCCCGAGGCACCTTCACCAATGATCACACAGATCACGGGCACCCTGAGTTGCATCATTTCAAGGATGTTGCGCGCGATGGCCTCACCCTGCCCGCGTTCCTCGGCTTCCAATCCGGGGTAGGCCCCCGGGGTATCGATCAGTGTCACCACCGGCTTGCCGAATTTCTCGGCCAGCTTCATCAGCCGGAGTGCCTTACGATAACCTTCGGGGTTGGCCATGCCGAAGTTGCGATACTGCCGCATCTTGGTGTTGATGCCTTTTTGCTGGCCGATGAACATCACCGTGCGGCCCTCAAGGGAGCCGAAGCCCCCCACCATGGCCTTGTCGTCCTTCACGGTACGGTCACCATGGAGTTCGATGAAACTTCCGCCAGTAAGCACCTCGATATACTTCAGTGTGTATGGCCGGTCGGGATGCCGGCTTACCTGTACACGCTCCCATGGGGTAAGTCCACTGTAGATCTCCTCGCGAGTACGGTGCAATTTGTCCTCGAGATCCTTGAGGCTCGTGGCGACATCCACTTCACCCTGTGCGGCCACTTCCTTGAGCTTCTCGATCTGATCCATGAGATGCTGGATGGGCTTCTCGAACTCCAGGAATGTCTGCATGTTCCGTCGTTGGGACAGCGAAGTTAGAAGGATGACCGGACCGTTGATCGGGTTCCCGGGACACGGTACTTTCGCCAGCGCGCATGATCGTCTTCCCTCACGCCAAGATCAACCTGGGGCTCAACGTGGTACGCCGTCGAACAGACGGATTCCATGAGATCGAAAGCGTCATGCTCCCTATTCCACTGCATGATATGCTGGAGGCTGTAGTGGACCATGAGGTGCCGAGGGGGGAAGTGGTCTTTACAAGATCGGGAACGGTGTTGCCCGGGAAGCCGGAAGATGACCTCTGTTGGAGAGCGGCCATGGCCGTGATGGAAGGCCGGGATGTACCTGGAATTCGCCTTCATTTGCATAAGATCATTCCCGTAGGAGGTGGTCTCGGGGGAGGCTCCAGCGATGCGGCGCATGTGCTGTTGATGCTGGGTGAACTGCTGGACCTGCGGCTCACCGAACACGCGCTGCACGAACGTGCCGCAGCACTGGGTAGTGATGTACCCTTCTTCCTAAACCGCCAGGCACAACTGGCCCAGGGGCGTGGCGAAGTGCTGTCACCGTTGGAAGTCCCACTGAGCGGCACCTGGCTGCTGCTGGTCAACCCGGGTGTCGCAGTGGGTACCGCGGAAGTCTACCGCAACTGCGAACCGACCGGAAGTGCGACGGATATCGCAGCGATACTCATTTCGCATGCGCTGGAAGCATGGCAGGGCCAAGTGGTAAATAGTTTGGAAACATACGTGTTCAGGAAGTATCCGGCTGTTGAACGTGCTTGGGAGAAGATCCGGGATGCCGGTGCGGTCTATTATGCCATGAGCGGATCCGGATCGACCGTGTACGGCTTGTTCCGCAGGCGCCCTCCTGAACTGGAATGGCCGACGGACCACACGGTACGGGTGATTCGGCTATGAAGTGATTCAGGGGAGTACGCGCAGGAGCACGGCACGAAGTGACCCCAGATCAATGGGCCTGGCCACAATAGTGCCCGTTGCATCAAGCACAATGAATGCAGGTGTGGCCTTTACACCGAAGACCTTGGCTGCCGGCGAACCCCAACCGATCAACTCGGAATAGGACGGCCAATCAATGTTATGCTGCTCCAGGCCATCCACGAATTCCTGCAGGTCAGCGTCCAGGGCGACGCCCACGACCGCCACACCGCGCTCACCCAGATCTGACCGGATCGTTCTCAGCCCCGGCATCTGCGCATGACAGTGGTCACAATTGCTGGAGTAGAATAAAAGCACGGTGAAGCGGTGTACGGAATAAATGGTCGAGAGCGCCGTGGTATCACCTGACCTTGGATCCGGCAGCAAGATCTCGGGCGCTTGCGCGCCCACGGCCACACGCATCCGCTCAACGACCATTGTAAGTAATTCGGTATCAGGTGGTAGCATGGCGTTAGGTCCCATCACGTATTCATCCACCAGGAATTGGGCGAGGTCCTCGGCACCGAATTGATCGAATGCACGCAGCAGCAGAAGCCTGGTATAGCGCCAGCACGCCGTATCGGGCCTGGCCCAGTACATCAACGAATCAACACCACCATGCAGCCCTCCTTCCGCATCGAACGGGATACTTTGCAGGTAGGCCATCAACGCCTTGGGGTATATGGAACTGCGCAGGAGCCGGCCATCGGCCCAACCGAAGGCTTCGCTTATGGCCGATGATCCTGCCGGGATGGCGGCCATCAGGCGGCGGTCCGCATTCACCACGTAAGCAAAGTAGCTGTCTGGGATATCCTTCAGGATCTCATCGAGCAATTCCTTCCTCCGGGCCTCCACGGACGCCTCCATGCTGTCCAATCGTAGCAAGGCCATACGGTCCTGTGGGTTGGCACCTTCACGCATGCTGCGCAGACCGGTCAATTCCGATTGCACTTGCCTGCTGACCCGCTTGTAGGCCCACATTGCCTGATTCTCCCGTGATGCTACCACGGTCAGGTGTTCCTGAATTGGGGAGCCAGCGATCCGGACGTTGACAGCCTTTTCCCCAGGGTCCAGGATGATGTCGGCCCGATCATCATCCCCCGTTGCCAGTTGGTAGAATCCAATGGGGAAGGTGTTTGGCTTAAAGGAGAATCGGCCTTGGGGATCCACCGCCGCCGAATCGATGGCTGAATGGTCCATTCCTTTGGTGTCATACAAGATCATCCATTGGGGCCTGGGTTCAAACCCGGATATGGTTCCTGAGAGCGATTGGCTATTGGAATCAGGCATGAATGCCAGCCACAACAGGATAATTGTTCCCCAGCCCCACAAGGGGCCAAGATGCGATCTGTGAATACTGAATGACATTGGCCGACAAAGATGCGAAGCTGGGGTGGGGTACAAAAAAAGAGCCCCGCCATTGCTGGACGGGGCTCTAGATCGGCGACGACATACTCTCCCAGGCTTGTGGCCCAGTACCATCTGCGCTGGTGAGCTTAACTTCTCTGTTCGGAATGGGAAGAGGTGGACCTCACCGCTATAGTCACCTGAAGCGGTCAATAAGAATTGACATGACGTTGGACAGGACCAAAACAGCCGAGGATCGTTCCCCGAGGGATCTGATGGATCGGAAGCTTACGGGTAATTAGTACCACTCGGCTTTGCCATTGCTGACTTTACACCTGTGGCCTATCAACGTGGTGATCTTCCACGACCCTTAAAAGAAGTCTCATCTTGGGGTGGGCTTCGTGCTTAGATGCTTTCAGCGCTTATCCCGTCCGAACATAGCTACCCAGCGGTGCCCCTGGCGGGACAACTGGTACACTAGCGGTTCGTCCACCACGGTCCTCTCGTACTAATGGTAGCTCCCCTCAAACTTCTAACGCCCGCAACAGATAGAGACCGAACTGTCTCACGACGTTCTGAACCCAGTTCACGTGCCATTTTAATCGGCGAAC
>JBGTES010000033.1:0-48925 GCA_041747675.1 Flavobacteriales bacterium | reverse complement strand
ATCGCCGGAGGGGGCGTGCACCCCGTGGTGATGCCCAATGCGGTGGCCAGCGCAGCCCGGCTCGCCGGGTTGGCCGCAGAGGCCGATCGCCGGTGGACCGACACGCACCCTTTCCGATTCGCGATGGTGGGGCTGTTCCATACCGCAAAGGGACAGTTGGAAGCGGTGGAAGCCTTCGCACGTGTGTTGTGCGAAATCCCTGATGCGCACCTGGAGCTGGCCGGCGGTGGTGATGTGGATCCGGTACGCAGGCGCATCGCTGAGTTGGGGATCGCCGACCATGTGTCGCTGCCGGGCCAGGTGGACGATCCTTTCGCAGTGTTCGCACGCGCACATTGCGCCCTGATGACCTCGCGCCACGAAGCCTTTGGTCGGGCAACTGCGGAGGCAATGGTCTCCGGCATCCCCGTCATCGGCCATGCCTCGGGCGGCACTCCTGAGCTGGTGCAGGAGGGGATCACCGGCCACTTGTACACCACGCCCGAGGAACTTGCCATGCGCATGTTGGAACGGATGCGCGACCCTGTGGGCACCGCCGGGATGGGCCGATCCGCCATGCGCCGTGTGACCGCGATGGGCACCGTGGAGGACCATGCCGCGCGGGTGGCCCGGCTATATTGCTCGCTGCTTCAATGAGCCATGCCTATGCTACCACGCATCAGTCTGATCACACCAAGTTTCCAGCAGGCGCCCTTCCTGGAGGAATGCCTTGCCTCGGTGCAGGTGCAGGATGGGGTGGAGGTGGAGCACATCGTGGTGGATGGCGGGAGCACTGATGGCAGCGCCGACATCATCGCGCGCCATGCTGGTCGACTCGCGTGGTGGTGCAGTGAGAAGGACGATGGCCAGAGCCACGCGATCAACAAGGGCCTGGCGCATGCCACCGGTGCTGTCTTCGGATGGATCAACAGCGATGATGCCCTGCTGCCGGGCGCCCTGCATCGGGTGAGTCAAGCGTTCGCGGCGGACCCCACCTTGCTTGTCTTCGGTGGGCAGCGCGTGCTGCGCTTCGCGGATGGCAGCGAGCGTGTCGCGCCGCTCGACGATCACCACCACCCGGACCGCCTCTTCATCGCCCCCAAGATCAACCAGCAGTCCACCTTTTATCGGTTGGATGCCGTGCGTGCTGTGGGCGGTGTGGATCCCGCGATGCACTATGCCATGGACCACGAGCTGTGGCTGCGGCTGTTGTTCCATTCCGGCGCGGACCACCTGCGCTTCGAGCCGGTGCCATTAGCAGTGTTCCGTGTGCATGATGCCATGAAGAGCCGCGCCACGGACCGCGCCTTCACGGGCGAGGTCGCCGGTGTACTGCATGGCCTGTGCATTGGCGCTGGACTCCCGGAGCTGGCAGAGGTGTTGCGCATCGGTCACCGCTGGCCCGAACATATGCGCCGCATCCCCGTCGGCCCCGATCATGCGGACCTGGTGCGTCGCATGGTGCTGTACTTTCTGCTGAAGTGGCACCATGTGGTACATACTGAGACAGGGTTCCGCATGATGCGCACCCTGCTTTCATCTGGTGCGATCGATGACGCGATCACCGACGATCAACAACGTGCCTGGCTCACCACGCTGAAGGCCCAGCTGCGCGTGCCGGGGTGGTGGGCCTTCCGCCTGCGCCGCAAATGGATGCACCTCACCCGATGAAGGCCAGCGTGGTGATACCGGTGTACAACAAGGCGCCCTACCTGCAGGAGTGCCTCGAGAGTGTCTTCGCCCAGCGCTTCACCGCCTTCGAGGTGATCGCCGTGGACGATGCGAGCACCGATGAAAGCCTGGAGGTACTGCGGTCCTTCGATGACCCGCGCCTGCGCGTGGTGGTGCTCGAACACAACGTGGGCCCGGGTGCTGCAGCGCAGGAAGCCATGGACCGTGCGCAGGGCGAGTACATCCTACGTGTGGATGCCGATGACATCCAGCTTCCCGATCGTTTCGGGCGACAGGTGGCCTACCTCGATGAACACCGTGGCGTGGGTCTGCTGGGCGGTGCGGTGGAGGTGATGGGCGACAGTGTGACCCGGCGCGACCGGCCCGCAACGGATGTCGATCTGCGTGCACAACTCCTGTTCGGCGTGGCCGTGTTCCAGCCCACCAGCGCATTCCGCCGCAGTGTATTGATCGACCATGACATCCGTTATGGCGCCCATTGGCCGCGCTATGGTGAGGACTGGATGCTGCAGGCGCGCATCGCAAAGCATACCGCAATGGCCAACCTCACAGAACCATTGGTCCGCTACCGCCATGGGCCGCAAGGGGTTTCCTTCGGCCGCGACAAAGGTGCCGAGATCGGCGACTTGATCGGCGATGTGTTCCAGGAGATCGGCCATGGCCCACCGACCGATGCACAGGTGGCGCTGCATGCCATGGCCATGAAAGTGATGCCCGCCGCTGTGGATGCTGCGACGGTGCGGGACCTGCGCCGTTGGCTCGATGCCTTGGTGGAATGGAACGCGGGGTCGGGTTGGACGGATGGCGCGGCCATGCACCGGCGCGTGGTCCGTGTGTGGGACGAGCTTTTCCATGCCCTGGTGCCGCATGGTCGCAAGGTGCTGAAGGCCTATCAGGCCGGAGGCGGCCGCATGGATGTACGGCGCCTCTATTACCTGTTACGGACCTGGGCCGCGCCACATGTGCGGGATGCCTCATGAAGGAACTCTGGCTGTTCACCCGCAAGTTCCCGGAAGGCCCGGGCGAGACTTTCCTCGAGAATGCCATGCCCGTTTGGGCGGAGCATTTCGACCGGGTGGTGGTGGTGCCCATGTTCCGAGGGGTGGGGGAAGCAGCACTGCCTCCGGGCGTGGTGGTGGAACGACCGTGGGAGAATGCCTTCAAGCCGCTGTCCAAGCGCCGCACACTGCGCCAGGGGGCCGAGGTGGCCCGGCTGATGCGTGCGCATGGAGGACAAAGCCCCATGCCGGAACGCTTCAGCCATGCGCGTCAACTCCTGCACAAGGCTGATATGTTGCAGAGGATTCTCATGCCCCGCTACGACCCCGCACGGGTGACCATGCTTTGTGCGTGGATGGAGGACTGGGTGAACGTTCTGGGGATCGTGAAGCGGCGCGACACTCGGGTGCGCTTCGCCACACTGGCCCATGGTTCGGACCTCTATGCGGAGCGGCGTACCGGGGGCATCATCCCATACCGCGCGCAACAGATGCAGCAGGTGGACCGCGTGTTATGCATCTCCGCGCATGGCGCCCGCTATCTCGGTGAACACTATCCGGAGCATGAAGGCAAGGTGATGTTGACACACCTGGGCACCCTGGACCGGGGTGTGGCGGTGTGGTCCCCCGGGGATGTGTTGCGCCTGGTGAGTTGTGCCTACCTGCGCCCACCCAAGCGCGTACACCTCATCGCCGAGGCCCTGAGGCAGGTGGTGCGACCGGTGCACTGGACGCACTTCGGCGATGGGCCGGGACGTGGAGCGATTGAGTCGCTGCTCCGCGATCTGCCCTCCCATGTGTCGGTGGAATTGAAAGGCGGTGTGGATCAGTCCGCGTTGATGGAATGGTATCGCCAGACACCCGTGGACCTGTTCGTCCACCTGAGCGGGCATGAGGGTGTGCCCCTGGCATTGATGGAGGCCGCGAGCTTCGGCATACCACTGCTGGCCAATGATGTGGGCGGCGTGGGGGAGGTGCTCCGGCCCGCGGCCGGCGTGTTGCTCCCTGCGGATATCACAGCGACGGGGCTCGCATCCCGGCTGGATGGTGGTACCCTGGATCGCTGGCTGGACCCCGATGTGCGGGCGGGTGTGCGCGCCCATTGGCAGGAGCATTTCGCTGCGCAACGGAACTTCCAGCGCATGGTCGAAGCGCTGCCGTAGGGACCACGCACCGCCGCGTCCTGCTTTCTTTGGGTCGCCTTTTCCGCCACCATGCTCTTCAACTCCTTCGAGTTCACGGTCTTCTTCCCGCTGGTGGCGGCAGTCTACTTTCTGCTCCCGCATCGGTATCGCTGGGTGCTGTTGTTGATCGCCAGCTATGGCTTCTACATGGCCTGGCGGGTGGAATATGCCCTACTGCTGCTCATCTCCACGGTGGTGGACTTCATCGCTGCGCGCGGGATCGGACGCGCCACGGACCAGCGCGGAAAACGCCGCTGGCTCTGGCTCAGCATCGGCGTGAACCTCGGGCTGCTGGGCACCTTCAAGTACTTCGATTTCATCAACGGCAACCTGCGCGCGTTACTTGGCATGACGGGCATGGACTGGCCGGTGCCGGACCTGGGGATGGTGCTGCCCATGGGCATCAGCTTTTACACCTTCCAGACCATGAGCTACACGATCGATGTGTACCGCGGTCATCTCGCGCCCACACGCCGCCTGGGCCACTTCGCGCTCTTCGTCACCTTCTTTCCGCAGTTGGTGGCAGGCCCCATCGAGCGTGCACCCAGCCTGCTCCCGCAGTTCCTGAAGAAGGCGAAGCTCGATCCGGCGCTCGTCGTCAGCGGTCTGAAACTCATGCTCTGGGGTTTCGTGAAGAAGGTGGTCGTGGCAGACCGCGTATCGCTTGTAGTGGACCATATCTACGCGACGCCGGACACGATGGACGCTGCCACGCTGATCCTGGGCGGACTTCTTTTCGGTGTGCAGGCCTACTGTGATTTCAGTGGTTACAGCGACATCGCCATCGGTGCGGCGCGTGTGCTCGGCATCCGGCTCATGCTCAATTTCCGCACGCCCTACCTATCGGCCTCCATCGCCGAATTCTGGACACGCTGGCATATCAGCCTCAACGCCTGGTTCCGCGATTATGTATACATCCCTTTGGGCGGGAACCGGGTCACCACGCAGCGCTGGTATTTCAACCTGCTGGTGGTGTTCTTCATCAGTGGTCTTTGGCACGGAGCAGGTTGGACGTACGTCCTCTTCGGTGTGCTGCACGGTGTGTACCTGGTGATGGCCATCGCCACACAGCCATTGTGGCAGCGATTCAATGAGGTAAGCGGTCTGGAGCGTGTGCCGCGGCTGCACCATGCCCTGCGCGTGACCGGCACTTTCGCGCTGGTCACCTTCTCATGGTTCTTCTTCCGTGCCTACGACATCGGCGACACCATCACCATCGTGGAGCGTGTGTTCCAGCTTGCCGACGGGCCCGGGACGATCGCCGCGCTCTTCGAGGTCTTCCGTCCGGGCATCCTCGCGATCACACTAACGTTAGGCATCGGCTTCCTGCTCTTCGATCACCGCCTGGAGGATGTGGTGCATGGCCGCCGCCCACTACCTCCCGCGCTGGACCTGGCCTTCCACGCGGCACTCCTTATGCTGCTCGTACTTTTCGGCAACTACGGCGAAGTGGCATTCATGTACTTCCAGTTCTGAACCATGCGCACACTGGCCATCAAAGCGGTCCTGCTCCTCGGGGCATTCGTAGTGATCTACTTGCTGGTGTTCACCGTGCTGGTGAAAGTGCGGCACAATGGGATACCGCTGATCTACCATGTGAGCGAGACGCTGCAATGGAAGGGTGGTGCCACCTGGCAGAAATTCCAGGAGTTCGACACTGCTGAGCGTTGCGATGTGGTGGTGGTAGGTTCGTCGCATGCCTACCGTGGCTATGATCCGGCGCTCTTCGCCCAGCGGGGATACCGCATGTTCAACCTGGGCACCAGCGCGCAGGCACCCAGCAACAGTCTTGACATCATCCGCGAATACGTGCACGAGGAGAATACCGGGCTGCTCATCTTGGATGTGTTCGAAACACCCATGCGCAACGATGGGTTGGAGGGTGTCGCCGATCTTACGCAGAACGTATCCAGTCACGGTGTGGCCCTGCGGCAGGCCCTGACCCTTCGTGATCCGCGGGGGATGAACATGCTGGTGTTGCGCTGGCTGATGCGCCAGGAAGAGCCCTTGTACCTGGATCCAGCCTATGAGGGCAGTGGATATTCGCGCCGCACGGATTCGGTCCCCGCACCCATCAACTACATCAACCCCGGCACCTTCGATCCAGATCCCGTACAGGTAAAGGCGCTGTGCAGTATCATCGAACTCTGCCAGGAGCGTGGCATCCCTCTGGTACTCACCAACCATCCCATGCCACATCAGGCCGACCATGTGGCACACGAGCGGTTCAAGACCCTGATGATGGAATGGACCGGACCGGACGGACCGCCTTTCCTCAATTTCGCCCAGGGCCATGATCTGCACGACATGCACCATTTCTACGACCACAATCACCTGAACCAGGCCGGGGTGGAGCGCTACAATCCTCGCTTGCTGGACAGCCTGGAGGCCCGTGGCCTGTTGATGCAGCGCACCAGCCATCGCCCTTGAACGGCACAGGGGGCCTTATTTTGTGCCGGACCGGGCCTCCTGCCACGCTTCGCAGCTTCCATGATCCTCACTCGCGCAGACCTGCACGCCTATCTGGAGGCGGACCGCATCAACCTGCGGCGCGGCCGGCAACGACCACATCCCTATGATGAGGTATGGATCTTCCAGCGCCTGTATCGACGTACGGAGTACCACTTCAATACGGTTCGACACCAGGGTCCTTTCGGTTGGCTGATGTGGAAGTACTGGTCCTGGCGCCTGCACCGGCAAAGCGTGTTGTGCGGTTTTGAGATCCCGTTGAACGTATTCGGACCGGGGCTGTCCATCGCTCACCGGGGCACGATCATCATCCATGCGGATGTGCGTGTGGGAAAGAACTGCAGGCTGGGCGTGAGCGTCACCATCGGTGGCAAACCCGGCCCGCCGCCCGATCTGGTGCCCATGCTGGGCGACAATGTTTACATCGCTGCGGGCGCACGGATCTTCGGCGACATCCGTCTGGGCGACAACCTGGTGATCGGTGCGAACGCTGTGGTGAATCGTTCCTTCCCGGAGGGTCATATGACCATCGCTGGCATACCGGCCCAGAAGGTGAGTGATACGCCCAGCGACGAGTTCATCATCGCCACACGCAAGCGATGAGGTACGCCGGTGTTCATCCTACCATCGTCCCGCTGGGGCATTCGCCAGACAGTGCACGGATCGCCGACTTGGGAGGGATCCAGGGCCGTACAGTACGAGCGGGCGGGCCCGGGGTTGATGATCGCGGTATGGCAATGTCAAAGCCATGAAGAAACTGCTCATAGTGGTGGGCACCCGCCCCAATTTCGTGAAGGTCACACGCTTCAAGGAAGTGGCTGCTGCACGCGGCGATGTGCAGGTGGAATTGGTGCACACCGGCCAGCACACGGACGATCGGATGAGCGCCGTGTTCTTCGAGCAGTTCGGGCTGCGGCCCGATCACTGGCTGGGTATTCCATCCGGAAGCCCGGCCGCGCAGATGGCCCATATCATGCTGGCCCTCGAACCCGTTGCCCAACAACTTGCGCCGGACGTGATGATGGTGGTGGGTGATGTGAACAGCACGCTGGCCGCAGCGATCACTGCCAACAAGATGGGACTTCCGCTGGTGCATCTGGAAAGCGGTCTGCGCAGTGGCGACATGGACATGCCCGAAGAGGTGAACCGCATCCTCACCGACCGCATCACGCAGCACTTCATGGTGACCGAACCCAGCGGCCGGGAGAACCTGCTTCGCGAAGGCGTCGATCCACGGGCGATACATATGGTGGGGAACACGATGATCGATACGATTGTGGCTTTCGAAGACCGTATCCAGGCCGACCCCGTATTGGAGGAGATGGATCTGGGTGCGGGTGGCCATGTGTTGATGACCATACACCGCCCCGCCACCGTGGACCATACACATGGGTTGGAACGTCTTGTGGAGCTGTTGGCCTTCGTTGCGGAACGGCATCGGGTGGTATTTCCCATCCATCCGCGTACCTCCAATAATCTGGAGCGTGCGGGTTTGATGGGGCGGCTACGCGAGATCGCCGGGCTGCGGCTGTGCCCACCGATGGCATATTTCGCATTCCAGCGTCTGGTGGCCACAAGCAGCATGGTGATCACCGACAGCGGAGGGATCCAGGAGGAAACCACTTATCGGAGGATCCCGTGCCTCACTTTGCGTCCCTCTACCGAGCGCCCGATCACAGTCGCCGAGGGCACCAATGAACTTATGCCATTCGATCTGGAACGGCTCGGCGATGCACTGGACCGCATTGACAATGGCACCTACAAGAAGGGCCGCATCCCCGACCTATGGGATGGCCACGCCACGGAGCGCATTTTGGACACCCTGATGCCAGTGTTGTGATCATCTACCTCACCTACAACGACCAGCCTTCCGGGGTGTATTGGAGTCAGGTCACCGACGTGGTGGAGAACCTGAACACCCTGGGAGATGAAAAGGTGAAGCTCGTGGCCCTGATCTCCATGCGCGGCTACGGCCGGTCGGCGCGGGCGATCAAGGAGCGCATGCCGGATGCACTGGTACTTCCCATGGTGCCACGCGCGCACAACTGGCGCATCAACTGGTGGTGGGTGTGGCTGGTGTGCTTGTGGTACCGTCCATCGGGCATCATCGGGCGTGGTGTGTTCGCAACAGCACTGGCGTTGCGCATGCGTGCCCGACGATCGGTGGATCGTGTATGCCTGGACGGCAGGGGTGCTTATGGTGCGGAATGGGAGGAATATCGGATCGTGGACAACAATGCCCTCATCGAGGAGTGTGCGCGGGTAGAGCGGGAGGCGGTCAACGAGAGCGATCATCGGATCGCGGTCAGTAACGCGCTGGTGCGACACTGGCGCGATCGTTACGGCTATCACAGCAATGGTCATGTGGTGATCCCCTGCACCCTGGGTCGGGAGTTTGAAAGACCAATGCCTGCCAGGGGAAACATCCGGGCCGAACTCGGTTGGTCCGCCGAAGACCTTGTCATGGTTTACTCCGGCAGTACGGTGGGCTGGCAATCCCTGGATCTACAGACACGGATGCTCGCCGAGCTGCTGACACTTCACCCCAATGCCAAAGCCTTGTTCCTCTGCAATGACGATCCAAATATCAACTCTCTCATACAGCTGTTCCCGGATCGCGTGGCAAGGCGCTGGATCCCGCATTTTCGTGTGCACGAAGTACTGTCCGCCTGTGACATAGGCCTGCTGGTCAGGGAGTCCTCGGTGACGAACCGCGTGGCATCACCCACCAAGTTCGCCGAGTACCTCAGCGCGGGCCTGCAGGTGTTGGTATCCGAGGGTTTGGGCGATGTGGGCCCATTGGTGCGGGAGGAACGATTGGGCTGGGTGTATGCCGATGGTGCCTTACCTGGCCTGGTCAAGCCCTCGGAGCCCGATCGCAGGCGTGTTCAGGAACTGGTGCGCGAGCGGTTCTCGAAGTCGGCTTATGAGCTTTCCTACAAGCAGGTGCTCCGATGCCTGGGGCCAGCAAGGACACGGGCCGATGTCAGGCGTCGATCCCTTGGTGCCATTCCCAAGCGTGAAGGTGGGAACGAACTTGTGTCCATCGTTGTGCCCAGCTATAACAAGGGCCGTTATATCCGCGATATGGTCTCATCCGTAAAGGCACAGACCCATGCGCATTGGGAGATCCTGTTCATTGATGATGCAAGTACCGACGACACGCGTTCCGTGATCGCGGAGCTTGCTTCGGCCGATGCCCGTATCAAACTGCATTTCCAGAACGTCAACAAGGGCGCGAACCACTGTCGCAACCTTGGTGTGACACTGGCCACAGGGGACCATATCATGTTCCTGGATGCCGACGATGTGCTGGCCCCCCATTGTCTGCGAAGCCGCCTGGAGGCCGATCCCTCCGGGGTGTATGATCTGGTGGTCTCGACCATGGAAGTGTTCCGCCAAACGCCCGGCGAAGGGGGCAATCGCTGGCTCCCATCAGCGGCCGATCCCCTGGCGGAATTTCTGCGTCACCGTTTGCCCTGGTCCGTGATGCAGCCACTGTGGCGCACCGGATTCCTGCGTTCGCTGGGCGGCTTCGATGAGTCGTTCGCCCGGCACCAGGATGTCGAATTCCACACACGCGCCCTGTTCCATCCTTGTGTCCGATACCTCACCATCATAGGCGATCCAGACTGCTTCTATCGGATCGCCGAGGAGCGCAAGGTGATGCGGCCGTTCGCCCTGCTCGATGGATTCACGACATCGGCGTTGCAGTACTATTTCAAGTTCAAGGAGCGTGCGCGTACCACCGGCAGGCACCGGCTCTTATTGGGGATCATCTACCAGACCCATGTCCAGTTGCTCCACAACCGCAAGCTCGGACTCATCACCGATCAGGAGTACGCGGAATTGAGGGATAAGCTTCTTGACCAACGGGTGGTGGCGGACATGGGCAACCTGAAACGGATGGTGCTGATCCTGTCGGCCGCATACAATGCGCTGCCTGTGCGTATCGCAGGGGTCAACCTGGTACTGTACAGATTGATGACCTTGTGATCGGCCGGGAAGCTCCGTCAGCGAAGGACCGACCGGATGCGGTTGGCCAGGGCGAAGCCGAAAAGGCGGTGAAGAAGGAGGTAGGGACCCCCAGTGGCTGGCGATCGCCGCGGCACGAAGTCTTTGGGAATATGGCTCCGGTAAAGTGCTATCGCCTGGTCCGGTGCATGCAGGTAAAGTGTCCGGATGCTGTCGAACAGCACCTGTAGGTAAGGTCGCAGATCGAGTTCCGGATGCATGGTCCGCAGATGGTCCACAATGCGTGCACGCAATTCCACGAAGCGGATCCAGTTGCGGTCCAGGGTGGTCTGTGAGATGGAGCCACCCGCCCGCTGCAGGATCTCGGTCTGTACCTCGGGATCATGCACCACGCGTGCGCCCCGTTGAAGCATTCTGAACATTAGATCATACTCCTGGCTGCTGCCAAGCCCTTCGGACCATGCTCCTGCCTTCAACACAGCGTTGCGTTCCCACAGAATGCTGGAAGTGATGTTCAGCCTGTGGGCCATCAGATCCATCCACGGATCGCGGTCGCCGGGTTGCTGGATGTCCGTCCGCACAGTGCGGCCTTCGGGGTCTAGGATCCGGCAACTGCCGATCACCAGTTCCGCAAGGCCTTCCCTTTCCGCGATCGCGGCCTGATGACCGATCTTGCCCGGTAGCAGCACATCATCCGCATCCAGGAACTGCACGTAGGTGCCATCCGCAAGCGCAAGGCCTGCGTTCCTGGCCGCACAGGCACCCTGGTTGGAGCGCTCAAGAATGGTCATGCGTCCACCGAAACGGTCCTGCAAGGTCCGCAACACTTTGAGCGTGTCATCGCTGCTCCCGTCATCAACTGCGATCACTTGCAGGTCTTGATGATCCTGAGCGAACACACTGGCGACCGACCGCTTCACGTAAGGGGCGACATTGTAACAGGGGATGATCACCGAAATGCGCATGGCGCGTGGCACTGAGGAGGGCTGGCTAAGGTAGGCGCGGAGCCGGGCGCAGGTGATGGAGCATCCGGCCAGATGACCCTTGATCCGCCCCTACCAACGGTGTGGGACCTACTTTCGCGGCATGGGAAAGCGTGTGCTTATCTCCGGCGGCGCCGGCTTCATCGGGTCGGCGCTCGGGGCGCAACTCCTGTCACAAGGGCACGAGGTGCATGTGCTGGACGATCTCTCCTTTGGAAGGCGCCATCTCGCTCCGGTACCCGATGCTCGTTTTCATCGGGTGGACATTCGCGATCGGCAGACCGTGCTTCGGACGGTGGAGCGCATCCGGCCACAATGGACCCTGCACCTTGCAGCGGTACACTTCATCCCCTATTGTAACGCGCATCCCGTGGAGGCGGCGGATATCAACATCTGTGGCACCATCAACGTGCTCGATGCCTGCGCCGCGACACCTGGTGTGGAACAGGTCTTTCTGGCCAGCACCGCCGCGGTCTATCCCATCGCTGATGTGGCCCTCACAGAGGAGCATGTGATCGGCCCCCTGGATATCTATGGCATCACCAAGCTGGCCACAGAGAGGATCGCCAATGAGTTCCATATGCGTACAGGGATCCCGGCCATCATTGGACGTTTCTTCAACGCGTTCGGTCCCAATGAGACCAACCCGCATCTGATCCCGGAGATCCAGCGGCAGGTGCTATCGGGTACGCGTACGCTCAAACTTGGCAATGTAGAACCCCGGCGCGATTTCATCCACACCGAGGACATGAGCCGCGCGATGACCGCCTTGCTGGAGGCTGGAACGAAAGGATGCGAGATCTTCAACATTGGCCGTGGCATCGAGTACAGCGTGCGTGAGATCGTTGAAGCCTTCGCACGGCAGTTGGGCGAACCTCTCCATATCGAGTTGGACCCTTTACGCGTGAGGGCCGTGGAACGCATGCACCTGCTTGCAGATGTGAGCAAATTGAAGCGCGCCACCGGGTGGGAACCGGTCTGGGACATCGATAAGGGTGTGGCAACCCTGCTGAAAGAGGATCTGGCCCCCATGTCGTGATCGGCACATGTCCCGGCCGATCCACATCGCCCTGTGTACCGACGGGATCTTCCCTCAGGCCATGGGCGGCATGCAGCGCCATTCCCGCCTATTGGCTGAGCATCTCGCACAATTGGATGACGTGCGGCTCACGGTGGTCCATCCGCACAAGCCCTCCGTCTTCGATCCCGCACTGGGCATCGCGGAGGAAGTCATACCCGGGATCGATACAACGGCGATCTACCTGCGCGAACTCTGGCGATACAGCGGGCGCGTCGCCGAGGTGTTGGACCGGATATCGCCAGATGTCATCCTCTCCCAGGGCTTCAGTGTGTGGAAGGGCATGGATCGTTTCACCCCACGACTGGTGGTCCATCCCCATGGACTTGAGATGTTCCAGGGTATCACGGCGCGTGAAAGGATATTGGGTCTACCCTTCCGCATGGCATTGCGGCACATCGCGCGGCGCAGTGCGGGTGTGATCTCCCTGGGGGGTGGGCTCACCACCATTCTGACCGGCCTGGTCCGTGGATCGAATGCCCGGGTAGTGGTATTGCCCAATGCAGTGGATGTGCCTTCGGAGCCAATGCCGTATCCGCATGGTGATGGGCCGTTGCGCCTGCTGTTCGTGGGCCGTTTCGCCTTCAACAAGGGGATCGACCTGCTGATGGAGGTGGCCGGGCGTTCGTGTGCCGATGGACTTTCGGGAGCGGTGCGTTTCGAATTGGCTGGTGATGGTCCGCTGCTGGCGAAGTACATGGCGCAGGGCCTGCCGGAGAACGTTCATCTGCTTGGCCGGGTGGACGATGCCGAGCTTTTCCGCCTTTACGCGCAGTGCCACGCGCTCTTACTCCCCACCCGCTTCGAAGGCATGCCCACCGTGGTGCTCGAAGCCATGGCACGTGCACGGCCGGTCATGGTAAGCGATGTGGGCGCCACTGCGGAACTGGTGGATGACAGCAACGGGCGTTTGCTGCCAAAAGGTGATGCGGATGCCTTGTACCAGGCCATACGCTGGTTCATCGAACTGCCCGTGGAGAGCCGGCGGGCCATGGGCCGGGCTTCCTGGGAGCGTGTCCGGGAGCGCTTCACATGGCCTGCGGTGGCGCTTGCCACACTTGCGGCCCTGCGGGAGCCACTTACCAGGCCCGGGTTACAGGATCTTCAGCGATCGAGACAGCAGTGATAAGCCCTGGGTGGGCCGTCCGGCAGGCCGACCCCGACCGTGCCACATGCGGGGCCAACGATGCGGAACGCTGGCGTGAAATTCGCCGAGCTGTTGGTCCATTCGCCGTTCCCCGACAGATCGGGTACTCCCAGTTCCGCACTATTCACGCAGGCCACATAGAACTCCCCCCAGGAGCATAGGCGCTTGTTTTCCTGTGCACAGGTCATCGCTGCGGTATACCAATCGGTCAAGTCATGCTCAAGCAGGTCGATGCAGTAGTGATCGTTCACAGCCACCATGTCGTCCGGGCATTCACGCCGCTGATGCAGCTGCCCATTGAGCACTTGAAAGCCCTCCCCATCGAAAACCAAGGACAGTATGGCAGCACCATTGGCGTCCGCCCCATGGAAAGGTGTATGCCCTCCCCAGGTAAGGGCGAAAGGCCCGGCACCATTGACCGTGAGGAATAGCGGGCCTTTGGGAAGGGATCCTGGGGCAAGCATCAGAGCGGTACCTGCCACAGGAGGGCCCGCCAGGCCTGCTACTTCCACGGACCATGATGGACCTTCGTCCATGGCCACGAAACGGTGCGTGCCATCCTGCTCCGTGGCGGCATCCAGCAGATGCCAGGGAGAGGAGGCGGAAGGAAGCCCCAATACCTGTCTTGCCCCATCATCCGTGCCGGTGAGCACGATGGGCCGGTCCACGCGCACTTGTGCCATGCCGGTGGCAAATGCAAGCGTGAATACCGTTGTGAGCAGTGCTCGTCCCATCATCTCAGCGGAGGTAGAAACAACAACGTGTCTGGTGGATAAGGGGTGGACCAGAATCACGGTGGCTTAAGCATGTCGCGTTGCCAGCCTGGTCCGCGGTGTGCGTGTGGTCGGAGGTTTCGTCGATCCATTCCCAGCCATTGAAGAGACCAATAAGCTGGTCTTCGAGAAGCAGGCAGGCCGTGAGGTATTCATCCCTTTTGCACAACCGCCCGCCCTTCTTGGCACAGGCATCCACGGCCTGGTAATAATCCACGTTCAAGATCTCGTCCTGAGCGAAGCAGAAACGATCATTGACCTGCAGGGATCCGGTGGGGCATCCACGCGGCTCGGGGGCCAGGAGAATGAAGCGTTCACCATGGAGCACCACTTCGCAGATCGTGTTCTCCAGTACCTGCCCCAGCATGATACCGATACCATCAGGACGCAGCAGTGGGACCGCCGCGCCATCTCCGGTCCTTATGAAGACATCACCGCTTAAGGCCTGGGGCGCACTGAAGCGGAGCATCAGGCCGTCGCGCGCCTGCTCCACAGGTACTTGGGGCTCCAGAAACACGGTGTCGCCCTCCATACTCGCTGGTGCCCAGTGGGTGGCGCCCTGCGTGGCTTCCATAAGGGTGATGGCTGAAGAAGGCAACACTGGAGGGGAAATGCTGTCCACGCGCCTTTCCCCGGCACCACCCACCAATCGGACCGGTACATCGAGCCCCACCTGCGCCAACACGGGGAGGTGTAGCAGCATGCATGTGATCTGTGCCGTCCTTCTCATCGGTTGGTGCAGCATCTGAAACGAGTCGGATTGGTGTGGCCGATGCTTCCGCCAAAGTTGCACCCGGCGCCATCCGGGATGCCCTGGCCATTGCTGCCATAACCCACACGCTTGGCGTGATTGGAGCTATTGGCCGCATGGTCGACCCACTCGAATTCAAGCACCGTATCAAAAAAGCCCGGGATCCGCTGGCAGGCATTTATCCACTCGGCGAAGGTGCAGAGCCTGGCTCCCTGGTCATGGCAGGCAAGATTGGCCTGATAAAAGGGCGACGCGGCCTGCGCGGTGTCGGCGATGCAATAGTCCCGGCCGATCGCGGTGAAGGCGGGTGGGCAGGGCCGTGTGATGGTGCTGAGTACATGAAAATTGCCGCCGAGGTAAACCAGCCGAATGGGCTCTCCCGGCCGCAGGTCGCCGGCGCGCACAGGATGGCCGTCCGGGCGTAGCAAAGGCACTGGTCCCGTTCCATTGAGGTCCAATACAGCACTGTCGGCATTGGCGGTCTCACATTCCAGGATCAGCGACATGCCTGCGGTGTAGGCTTCGGGTGCCAGAAGCAAGGTGGCGGTAAGCACATCGCTCCCGGAGGCCAGGGCATGGTTCAATACGTTGTGCCGTGCGGCGTCCAGACTTACCGCCGCATCTCGTTGGATCGGGTCGGCCAGTCCGGTCACCTGGCGGTCTGCCGGTCCCTCGCCATCGAGTACGATGCGCACCGGTACATCCCATTGTGCCATTGTGGTGGTGAGTGCGGACCACATGGCTATGCACAGAATGGCCCTCATGTCTTGATGAAACGCTTCACCTGCACTCCGTTGATGCGCAGGAGGAACATGCCTGCCGGAAGGTGTTGTATGGACATGGTCCATTCGATCATGCCCCCGACATGCATGGGTGGCACTGGCCAGTTCCGGCCTGTGGCATCGAAAAGTTCCAACCGATGCATTTGTTCCCCGTCCACCGCTCGAAGGTGGATCTGTTCCGAGGCCAGCGTGGGCCACAGGTGAAAGCCGGGTGCGAGGGCTTCATCCTGGACCCCGGTCACCACATCGAAGTGGAAGGCCGTGACCAGATCCCAAGGCGAGTAGTCCCAGGCGGCCACGGTGGGCTGACCTGTTAAGGGGGTGCCACCCAGCGGGATCCAGGGGTTGGTCTCGCCGATGGTCTTGTGAAGCATGAGCATATCGTGCGTGAGCCCGTTGAGTTCGCTTGGATCGTAGTGGAAGTATAGGTCAAGGTAGACCCCTTCCCATGGTGCGGCATCGATGCGGAACCAGCGCGCCACGCTCTCCACCCCTTCGTCCGGTTCGACCACCAAGGGCTGGTGGCCACGTGTGATGGTGAGGTCACCGATGGGCGCGAGGCAGGCCATCTCCAGGCCGAGGCCACCGGGTTCTGTGAGGCTGAAAGCTGTGTTGAAAGTGCGATGGGCCCGTTCCTCACCGGTCCCGGTCACAGGGTTGCCGGTCTCTTCCACTAACGTGGCTTCGTTACCCAGGTCGATCAGGCCATGGTTCACCAGGGTCCCCACCTCACTGATATGCCAGGTGAGGGGCCCGTCCAATGCGATCCGGGTGCCTTCCGCAACCACCATCGCACCTGGCCCCAACTGCATGAGTTGCGCCGGGAGGGTGCCAGGCATGAACAGGAGGATCGTGGGGAGCAGGAAGTCATGTCTCGCCATGGGGGTACAAAACTAAAGGACCATGGACCAAAGGCCCGGCCCATCAGCGATCCATACTTTCGGACCCAAACGCAAGGCAAATGGACTTCAAGGGATTCGTGATGGACCACATGGGGCACTTCTCCATGAATGATCTGCCCAACAAGCTCTTCGCGGTGCTGGTGGCGGCTTTTCTGGGGCATGCCCTGGGGCGTTGGGGCGCACGTCTGGCGCTCCGCACGTCCCGCGAGCTGGCCGTGTGGGCCGCACTGGCCGCCTTGGCGATCTCCTTCGTACGTACGCAGCTGCCTTTGGCGGTCGCCCTGCTTGCCCTGATGCTTGTGGCGCGTGGTGGCCCGGAGCGCGAGGATGCCCCCACACGGTCACTTGTGCTTGGCGCCGCGGTGCTCGGCATGGGTTGTGGCGGCGGCGCGGCACTGGCCACCCTGCTGTTATCCATACCATTCATCATGGTGGTGCGCTGGGCCCATGCCACAGAAAGGCCTTGAGCACATGAAGCCCGCCGCACAGGGACATGGTGAAGTAGTGCTCTTTCTCGCGGTGATGCTGTGCGCACTGTGGGCGATGTCCATGCCTGAGACCAGCGTCGCGTGGCAGGCAGACGTGTCCGGACCCACGCCCCACATGGGACCCAGCGGTGCCGATGGCAATGGCGATATGTTGCGCATAAGAAGTGCGCGGGGTGGCCCACTCTGGGTCTCCGCAGGTCCGCACAGGCCTTTCGAATGTCATGATGATGCCGAGGTGTTGGTCCGGCCCGGCCCGTATCAGGCGCTCACCGCCGGCCTTGTATCGATGCCCACCGCTGTGCAATGGCGCCCGCCGCTTCCCATGCAACCCTCCGCAGCGCTTCTGCGGACCATGGAGTCCGATGAGGTGGGCAGGATGGGACCAGCTCGCATCCACACGCGGTTACAGGTGGACCATGGCGTCCTGCCGGTGTTCTCCCTCTGGTTGCCGGAGGGCGCTCTCTTCGACCCCGACACAGGCATCTACGTGGTGGGCAATGCCATGTTGAGGGCCACCCCACTGATGCGCGACCTATACAAGGAGGATGGGCGCTGGTGGAAGTATCCCGGCAACTTCCACTTCCGTGGCAGGACCTGGGAGCGGAAGGCCCACCTACAGGTCATAACTTCCGATGGCCAGGAGATGGTCCAAACACCGGTGGGTCTGCGGATCCATGGCAACATGACACGAGGCTTCCCACAAAAGTCACTGCGGCTGTTGTTCCGTAAGCCCCTTGCCGTACCCCTGTTCAATGGTGGAGTAGGAGTTGGGAGTCATGCGCTGGTGCTACGGGCTGGTGGCAATGACCAACCCAAGGCTTTGATGCGCGATGCGCTCCTGAATGAAGCATTCGTGGATGCGGCATTTGAAGTGTCCCGTGCGAGGACCTGTGTGGTCTATGTCAATGGTGCCTATTGGGGCCTGCACCATCTGCGCCAGCGGATCGATGAGAAGGAACTAGGGCGGCGACATGGGCTTCCGGCGGATCGCATCGCCGTGATCGAGTTGGAGCTGGCAACGATCCATGGTGAGGAGGGGCAGGCCGCGCTGTTCCGCGAGCACCATAGGCGGATCGTGGCATGGAACGGGAGTGGGACGGCATTCCTTGATTCTTTGTCAGCGATACTTGATGTCGACGGACTCCTCGCGTACATGGCCGCGTTGATGGTGCATGGCAACCAGGATTGGCCCGAGCGCAACGTGAAGATCTGGCGCTATACCGGACCCCGGGGGGTGGGCAAGCCCTTGGATGGGCGCTGGTACTTCATTCTCAGCGACTCCGATCTCGCCTTGGGTTCCTTCATGCCCGCAAGCGAGGGTCTGTTCCAACGCGTGGACCGCACCAGCAGGCATTATCTGTCCGCTATCTTCCTCGCCATGATGCGGTCGCCGCAATTGCAGGCACGCTTCATGGAGCATGTGGATGAACGATTGCGCGAGGATCTTGAGAATGGCCGGCTGCTGGCCTTGATCGAAGAAATGGCAGCACACATGGCACCGGAGATGGGCCGCCACACCGCACGCTGGCGCAAGCCTGCGGACAAGCCTGCATGGGAAAGGCATGTGGAGGACCTTCGGCGGTATGTTCGTGAACGTGGCCCTGCACTGCGCCGGGATCTTGCCCGGAACAGCTTGCCCACCCTGTGACCCGCCATGCGTCAGTTCCTTCTGGATGAAAGACAGCTGGTCGCCCTGGTGGTGATCTGGATCCTATCGGCGTGGTACCTCGGACCCCTTGCCATGGCGATCATTCCCATCACCTTCATCCTTCTGCGCAGGAACGAGGATTGGTCCGGTCTGCTCCTGGGCATGTTGATCATCCTGATGTTCTCGGATATCCGCAAGGATATCCCGAGCATGCTGGTGTTCAAGAGCGTGAAGAACCTGTTGGTGGTATTGCTGGCCGGGTTCTTCTTCCTGCAGCGGGAGCGATTCCAACCCACCGCCGCGATCTTCAGCATCTTCCTTCCTTTCTTCATTTACAGTGTTTTTCCGCTGGTCTTTTCCGAGGACCTGGCCACCGCGACCCAGAAGACCCTTTCGTATGCCCTGATGTTCCTGATCGTGCCGAACTATGTACTGTACAGCTTCCGCACGTTGGGCTGGGACTTTTTCCGCAACCTGATGTTCCTGATCACATCCCTGTTGATCGCAGGGATCGCATTGCGTTTCTTCGACCCGAACTCCGCTTATGTTGGTGGCCGCTTCCATGGCCTGTTCGGGAATCCCAACGGTCTGGCGATCTTTTGCTTCCTGTCCTTCATGCTCATGGGGGCACTCGGTAGTATCCGGCAAGGCCTGTTCAAACCTTCGGAAAGTCTGCTCATCCATGCGGTGCTGATCTACTGCATCGTGATCTCCGGTTCGCGTGCAAGCCTGGCCGCGGTGTTGATCTACCTGATGATCGCGCGCTTCTTCGCCTATTCGCCCTTCCTGGGTTTCGTGGTGATGGTGGCCTCCATCGGGGTGATCGAGGTGGTCACCACCAACCTCGCCACGATCATCACCGCGCTGGGACAGGAGGAGTACTTCCGACTGCACACACTGGAACAGGGCAGTGGCCGATACTTCGCCTGGCAGTTCGCCTGGGAGAAGATCCAGGACTATCTGGTCTTCGGCGGTGGCTTCGCGAATGACGAGACCGTGATGCGCAGCCACTATCGTTTTCTGGAGCGCATGGGGCACCAGGGGGGCGTGCACAACTCCTACCTCAGCCTCTGGTTCAATGTGGGCATCGTCGGTCTTATGGTCTATTTCCGAAGCTTCATCCTCATCTTCATCAAGGCCAGCAAAACCACCAGCGTGGCCATCGCGGTGCTCTTCGCCACGCTCTTTTCGATCAACTACGAATCATGGTTGGTGGGCTCGCTCAACCCATACACCATCATGCTGCTGATCATCATGACGGTGATCTCCGAAGAAGAGATCGCCATGGGGGCGGACCCACTTGAGGTGCCGGACGAGGAAGACACAGCGGCCGCGGGCGGGGAAGTGGCATTACCCGATCATCCCCCCGGAGGCTTGCATGCATAGCCGGGTTACCTTGCGCCCGCTTTTTCCGGAACGGCATGCGAGCGAGAAAACGTTGGATCATCGTGGCGATGGCGCTGGTGCTCCTCGTGTGTGGCGCCTTCCTGGCCGATCATTTTCTGAAACAGAGGCACCACCCCGGTCTGGCACGCTTCACCAGGCAATTGGTCACCAACTATCCTGGGAGTTTCGCCGTGGAACCCCCGTTATTGTCCATCACCTTGGGGGAACAGGAGATGGAGACCCTGCGCGAAACCGTGGAAGCAGCGCGCGAACGGGGGGTGATCCTGCCTGATGGTAGACCATATGTCAATGGGGAGATGGAGCACGCGGGTCAGCGCTCCAAGGTGAGATTGCGCATCAAGGGGAAGATGACAGACCACGTGAAGGGCCGGAAGTGGTCGTTCCGCGTGGTCGCCCGCAAGGATGGTGGCTTCCTTGGAATGCGGCGTTTTTCCCTGCAACACCCCGGCACGCGCAATTACCTGGTGGAATGGTTGCACCACCGCTTGATGGCCGGCGAAGGCATCGTCGCTCTGCGCTACGGATTCATACGACTGAAGCTCAATGAGGAAGACCTGGGGATCTATGCCTACGAAGAGCACTTTGGTCCGGAGCTTCTGGAGAATAACGGCCGCGTGGTGGGTCCGCTTTTCCGCTTCGACCCCGGGCTGTTCTGGGAGCACCGCCTGAACGAAATGCAGGGCCTGCGATTCGACGAGCCCTACGCCGCGTACCAGGCCGCTTCGATCGATGCCTTCGGGACCAACGATCTGGCGAAGGACGCCACCGCACGTGCGTACTTCGAGGAGGCCGTGTCCCTGATGGAAGCATTCCGCCGGGGGGGCCTGAAAGCGTCGCAGGTCTTCGAGATCGATCTACTGGCGCGACGGCACGCCCTGATCGACCTGATGGGAGGCCACCGCAGCATGGATTGGAGCGATGTGAAGTTCTATTACGACCCCGTGGCACAGCGCATAGAGCCGGTGGCCTACGAGATCTTCGGAGGAGAGCGCATCCACACGCTGGCAGGTAGCGGCCGCTACGAGGGTCGGTTCCGGGCATCCTTCGACCTCCATGATGCCTACTTCAATGACGATGACCTGTTCCGTGCCTATGTCGCACATCTGGAGCGCGTTTCGCGCCCGACCTATCTGGACAGTGCCCTGGCCGTCCTGAAGCCAGCCTTGGATACCGCTGCGGCCACGGTGTATCGCGAGTTCCCATGGAAGGAACTGGATGTCTCGGTGTTGCGTCATAATCAGCGCATCATTCGCCGGCTGCTGGATGTGCCCAAGGGATTCCATGCCCACCTGCAAGTCATCGCCGATGATACCATGGAGGTGATGGTGGTGCCCGTGGAGGCCCTGCCTATCGAAGTACATGGTCTGCGCCTTCCGGATGGTACCCTGATGCCTCCTGTGGGACACGCGGTGGTGCCCTGCCGTAACCCGGGCCGTACGGGGCAGCCCCGGGCGATGCGTTTCCCCATCCCCGAAGGGTCCGGCCTTTCGAAGGACCTTTCCCTGCGATTGGAGTACAGCGTTTTAGGCGCCTCGGTGCGCAGGGAGTTGGAGATCTTCGCCCATGCGCTCCTGGAAGATCTTCCGATGCGTTCAGCACACCTCATTGATGCGCCGGACATGCGTACGCATCCATTCGTATCCGTGGACGAGAAGGCTGGCACCATCCATCTGCGATCCGGCAGCTGGCGCCTGGATCGCGACCTGGTGATCCCGGCAGGCTTCACGGTGCATGGTACCGCGCCCATGGTCATCGACCTTGTGGCAGGTGCACGCATCATCAGCCGTTCGCCCATCGCACTTACCGGCCTGCCCGAACTTCCTGTAACAATAGGCTCCTCGGACAAGAGTGGGGGCGGGCTGATCGTGATGGATGCCGAGGGTACGAGCCAATGGCGGCATGTGGTCACCACTGGTTTTGGCTCCACCCTGCGCAAGGGTGAAGCAGGTCTGCTCTTCCAGAACAGCCGTGTGCTATTCACGGAGTGTACCCTCCAGGAAGTACCGGAGCGTGACCTCCTCGCCCTGGTGCGGGGCAGCGCTGAACTAAAGGATGTTTTGCTGGTGGGCGGCCGCGATCAGATCTCCATCGCCTATGCCAACGTACGCATGGATGGTGTGGAGGCCCTGGGTGCAGGGGACGACGCCATGGTGGTCCGAGGAGGACATGTGCAGGTGACGCGATCGCATGTGGAAGGCAGTGCCGGCGATGGCGTGAAGGTGGACACCCATGGCGAATTGCGGGGCATGGACCTCACCATTTTATCCGATGGGCCGGGCATGCGCCTGGCGAAGGGCGCCCTGGTCGATCTGGAAGGCCTGCGCGTGGAGACCCCTGCGGTAGCCATATCACTGGAAAAGATGCATGGGCGTTATGGCCCGTCACGCGTTAACCTGCGTGGCGCGGACCTACGGGGCGGCGAAGGAGAGGTGGCGGACGCGGGAGGGAACCAGGTGCGGTCAGTACCGCTTGATGCCGTGGGCCAATAAGGGAAGTGATGAGGATCTTCTGGGCATTTCTTTTCGCTGTGTTCGCGTGTCTGGCCACGGCACAGCGCTCGCCCTTCAACGGACTGGAGCCCCAGGGCCCGGACAGCACTGGCAGATGGCGTGTATTGATCGGGGGGCACTTCCACGGTTCGAGTACCATCCGGAGTGGATATCCTGCCGCCACCTTACTGGCCTCGCTGGACACGCTCAATGCGCTGGGGGCCCATCTTTTCCTCTCCACCGGCGATCTCTTCCTCGACAAGGAGGACGACATCCCACGCTACCAGTACGCATTCTTCGATCGCCTGTCCATGCCCTTGTACAATGCACCGGGTAACCACGACACGGGCATGCGATCCTATGTGGAGCGCTATGGGCCGACACATGGCACCATTGATCTGGATGGCACGCGGATCCTGCTTCTGGACACGGAGCGCGATAATGGGGACCTGCGGGGAGAGCAGTTGGAGTTGTTGCGATCCGCTGCTGAGGATCGAAGCGTGAAGCGGTTGTTCATCATCACGCACCGCCCCATTTGGGCTGAGGATGATCCAGTGTACAGTGAGCTATTCAAGGGCAACACGCGGTCCGCATGGCCCACGAATTTCCGTAGCGATGTGGCGCCGCTGTTGGGGCGGATCGCTGAACGCGTCCCAGTGCATTGGGTATCCGGCAGCATGGCCAGCTCCCCGGCAAGCATCTTCCATCAACCACACGCGCACAACATCACCTTCATGCAATGTGCCATCCGCGACGAACCCCGTGATGCCGTGTTGGTCGCCGACATCTCCGCCGAGGGGGTCGCGTGGTCCGCCATATCGCTTACCGGAGCCGCACTGAACGCTGTGGAGACATATGATGCCGAATGGTGGAGCGCGAACGTTGCCAGGAGAAAACCCTTCAACTGGCGATTGTTACCGCTTCACGTGAAGAACACGGTCAAACAACACGCGTTCATTTGGGGGATCGTGGCGGGAGCACTGCTCTTGTGGTTGTTGCGCATGTTGTTGCACCGGGGCCTTTGAGCCTTTGTTAGCTTTGGCCGCCTTCCAATAGACCTCTCTTTCCACTCACATGGCACGCATCCTTGTCACCGGAGGCGCCGGTTTCATCGCCAGTGACCTGGCGATCAAGCTTGCTGCGGAACCAGGGAACGAGGTGGTGCTGGTGGACAACCTGCTCACCGGGGAGCTGGCCAAGCTGCCTGCCGGTCCGATCCCGAACCTGCACTTCATCAAGTGCGACGTCAACCGATTCGAGGACATCAGCGGCGTGTTCTATGCCTACCGCTTCGATCATGTGTTCCATTACGCTGCCGTGGTGGGGGTGCGGCGCACGATCGACAACCCCGTGATGGTGCTGCGCGATATCGATGGCATCCGGAACGTGCTGGACCTGTCGAAGAACACGGGTGTGCAACGTGTGCTTTTTTCCTCCTCCAGCGAAGTGTATGGCGAGCCGGTGGAGATCCCACAGAACGAGCGCACCACGCCGCTCAATTCCAAGCTGCCATACGCCATCGTGAAGAACATTGGCGAAGCCTTCCTGCGGTCTTACCAAAAGGAGTTCGGACTGGATTACACGATCTTCCGCTTCTTCAACACATACGGCCCTAAACAGAGTCGCGATTTCGTGGTGTCGAAGTTCATCCGTGCCGCACTTCAAGGTGACGACATCACGCTCTATGGTGATGGGTTGCAGACACGAACATTCTGCTACATCGATGACAACATCGACGCCTGCCTGAACGCCTACCATCGCGGCGAGGTGATCAACGATGTGGTGAACATCGGATCCGATGATGAGATCACCATCAAGGAACTGGCAGAGCTGATCATCGAACTGACCGGCAGCAGTTCGAACATCGTGTACCTCCCACCGCTGGAAGAAGGTGACATGACGCGTCGCATGCCGGACATCACGCGGATGCGCAAACTCCTGGGCCGTGAGTTGCTGCCTCTGCGTAAAGGCCTGGAGCGCGTTCTGGCCGTGACGGCCGACGACCCATGTGCGGGATAGCCGGCATATTCGGACTGGAGGCATTGGATGATGCGCGGGCCACCGTGGCACGTATGACCGACGCCATCGCGCATCGCGGTCCGGATGCTTCGGGCATCCACCTCGCTGGGAACTGCATCCTTGGCCACCGGCGCCTGAGTATCATCGACCTTTCGCATGGTCCAGATCAGCCATTCCGCAGCGCTGACGGGCGGCATGCGATCGTCTTCAATGGTGAGATCTACAACTATCGCGCGCTCCGTGAACGGCTTGGGGCACTTGGCCACACCTTCCGCACAGCTTCGGATACCGAGGTGTTGCTGGCCGCCTATCGCGAATGGGGGCCTGTCTGCCTAAATGAGCTCGAGGGCATGTTCGCGTTCGCCATTACGGATGAGGTGACCCAGGACCTCTTCCTTGCCCGCGACCGCATGGGGATCAAGCCCCTGTATCTGTACCACGACGACCGCCATTTGCTCTTCGCTTCGGAGGTCCGCGCCCTGCTTGCATCCGGCCTCGTGCCGCGCCGCATCGACACCGATGCTTTCGTGGACCATCTGCGCTACCAGACCGTGCATGCCCCCGACACCATCGTGCGCGGCGTGAAGATGCTGGAGGCCGGCCATGCCATGCTGGTATCCGACCAGGAAGTGCGCTCCTGGCGCTGGTACGATCCGGTTGCCGCTTCCTATCGAAGTGCCGGTGCCATGGCACGTACTGAGGTGCTGCGTGAGGTGCGGGATCGCTTGTCCACGGCGGTGGAAAAACGACTCGTGGCGGATGTGCCCTTCGGCGCGTTCCTCTCCGGGGGCATCGACTCGAGCGCCGTGGTGGGGCTTATGGCCCAGGCCAGTACGGCACCTGTTCAGACCTTCTCCGTGGTATTCGATGAGGCGGAGTACAGCGAGGAGCGCTACGCACGCATCGTGGCCGATCGCTTCCGCACGGAGCATACACCCATCCGTCTTTCACCTGCGGACATGCTGCGGATGCTGCCCGAAGCGCTCGCCGACATGGACCATCCCAGCGCCGATGGGGCCAATACGTGGGTCGTGTCGAAGGTCACACGCGAAGCGGGGATCAAGATGGCCCTGAGCGGCCTCGGTGGGGATGAGGTCTTCGCGGGTTATCCGGTCTTTACACGCACCCTGGAATTATGGCGCCGCCGGTGGGTCACCCAGTTCCCATCCACCCTGCGCCGGTGGGGTGGCGCCATGGCCCGTGCTGCGCGCCCTTCCATCACCAGTAGCAAGATGGCCGAGATGCTACGCCTGGACGCCTTCACGGTGGATGAGACCTATCCAGTCGCGCGCCGCACCTTCAGCGATCAGGACCTGGTGGCCCTTCTCGCACGCGACACCTTGCCTCGGGATAGTGTGCGGAGGATCATGAAGGGGATCATCCGCGAGGACCGGGCATATGAGCTGCCTATGCTCTCACAGGTGTCCCTGGGAGAATTGGCGACCTACCTCCAGAATGTGCTGCTTCGCGATACGGACCAGATGAGCATGGCCCATGCGCTGGAGGTGCGTGTTCCATTCCTGGACCATCATCTGGTGGAGTTCGTCCTTGGTGTGGAGGATGTGCACAAGTACCCGCATACCCCCAAGGCCCTGCTCACCGATGCGCTTGGTGACCTGCTGCCGCGCGAGGTGACCCACAGGCCGAAGATGGGATTCACCCTGCCCTGGGAGACGTGGATGCGTGTCGAATTGCGAGGGATGTGTGAGCAGCGCCTGGCACGCCTCGCGAATAGCCCGCTTTTCAGACCGGGAAGCGTAGATGCTTTGTGGCAACGATTTCTACGCCGCGACCCGCGTGTGAACTGGTCGCGCCTTTGGTCCCTGGTGGTCCTTGCCGATTGGATGGAGCGCCAGGGCATGGAGGAATGAGGTCGAAAGCAGGCAGGGCCGCCATGTTGGCGGCCCTGCCCGGGGTCTCTGTAGGGTCCGTTGGGACCCCCGAGGTAGGGGTCAGAACTTCGCGCGGGACTTGCGACCAACTTTCTTTGAGCCGCGGATCCAATTGTAGCGCTGGCGATAGAAATTGGACTGGCCACGCAGCACATAGCTGTACGTGAAGGTCATCGTCAGGTAGCTGTCGTTGTGGGTGGGGTCGCCCCGCTTATTGCCCGGGCCGTAATTATTGGGGTGCGGGAGGCTGGGGTCAAGCGCCACGGCATAGGCCGTCTGGTTGGCCATGTCCACGGCGAGGTCACTTGGCAGATCGGCGGGGTCTGCGTAAACGGTGCTGGCATCGTCCAGATAGTCGGTGAAGGTGGTACGCCAGCCAAAATCCCAGCCGAAGCGGTGGCGCCGCTTCTTGGTGAAGTGGAAACCGATACCGGCGGGGATCGCGAAACCCAGGTTCGAATAATCCACCAGTTCGGTGTTCAGCGGGCGCAGGCTATGAAAATCGCCTTCACCGTTGAGCTGTCCCTTGGGGTTGTGATAGAAGAGAGCCACCCCTGCATATGCGAACAGGCGGAAATCCGAACGGTAGCGGCCGCGACCACCCAGGTCGTTGTCCTGATAGATGGTGAACTCCGGACGGAGGTACCACTCGAACATGTCGTTGCGGAAGTTGAGATTGCGGCCCACCCGCGGAGGGTTGGTGCTCAGGTTGTCCGCACCCTGGATCCTCAAGTAAAGCAGGCCGGTGTTCACGGATATCAGCCGGTTGATGCGGCGGCGTGCGAAACCACCTACGGCCCAGCGGGTCTGGCCAAGCTTCATGTCCCAGACGAAATCGCGACGGGTCTGTTCCTTGCCACCCATCTCACCCAGATAATTGGATCCACCCAGATGCACCCCCACATCCCAGGCGTACTGGGCTTCAGCCGGGGAAACGCAGAAGAGCAGTACGGTCGCTGCGAGTGCTGGGCGTAGGATGCGCAAATTCATGATCGATCAGGTCGTGTATAAAGGTGTTCCAGATGACAAACTTAACTAAAGATCGGTGGCCGTGCCGATCCAAGGGTGCATGGCCGATCCCCGGCACCAAGGTGCCTGCCCCGTCCGCGGGTTACCCGGTACTTTTGCCCCCCAATGGGAACGCCCGAGCGTATCACGCGACTATTTGGCATCCGGTACCCCCTGATACAGGCAGGGATGATCTGGTGTTCGGGTTGGGAACTGGCATCTGCCGTGAGCAATGCGGGCGGTTTGGGGATCATTGGCTCGGGATCCATGTATCCCGTGGTGCTCCGGGAACATATCCGCAAGTGCCGGGCGGCCACCAGCAGGCCCTTCGCCGTGAATGTGCCGATGCTCTACCCGGATATCGACCAACATATGGAAGCCATCGTGGAGGAGCGCGTCCCGATCGTGTTCACTTCTGCGGGCAACCCTTCCACATGGACCGGATACCTGAAGGGGCATGGGATCACAGTAGTGCATGTGGTCAGCAGTGTGAAGTTCGCATTGAAGGCTGAGGCCGCCGGCGTGGATGCGGTAGTGGCAGAGGGTTTCGAGGCCGGCGGGCACAACGGGCGTGAGGAGACCACCACAATGGTGCTGATCCCCATGGTGCGCGATGCGGTCCGTATCCCCTTGATCGCCGCAGGAGGCATCTCCGATGGCCGTGCCATGCTCGCCGCCATGACCCTGGGGGCTGATGGCGTGCAGGTGGGCAGCCGATTCGTGTGCAGCGAGGAATCATCAGCGCATCCGGCCTTTAAGGAACGTGTCGCTCAAGCAGGGGAAGGTGAGACCGTACTCACGCTGAAGGAGCTGGCACCTGTACGGCTGTTGCGCAACAAATTCTTCCAGGATCTGCAGCAGGCATATGCCGAGGGTGCCTCAGTGGAAAGGCTCCGGGAGGTATTGGGACGCGCCCGCGCCAAGCGGGGTATGTTCGAGGGAGACCTCGAAGAAGGCGAATTGGAGATCGGCCAGGTGAGTGGCAGGATCGATGCGATAGCACCGGCCGCCATCATCGTGGAGGAGATCATGGAGGGATACCGGGATGGGCTGGTGGCGCTTTCCAACATGCCGAAATTCGAGGGATGAGCATGCACGTTCGGCAACATTCACCCCGTTACGTGCGTCATTCCATCGTGTCTGGTATCACGATCCCACGGGCCCTTGCGTTGATCCCCGCATTGGTCATCGCCGCATCCGCTGCGGCGCAGTTGCCCGATCCACCCCTCCTGCGCTGTGCCACCGTGGATGTCACGGGCGATGTGATCGTGACCTGGACACCCACCACGGACCCGGGCGGGGTATTCCAGCGCTATGATATCCATGCTTCCAACGACATCAATGGCCCTTATGTGGTGGTGGGCAATGTGCCCGTGCTGGGCCAGACCAATTTTTTCCATGCCGGCGCGGGTGCCAACGCCGGACCCCGGTTCTACTATGTTACTACTGTCACCTCACTTCCACCACCGAATTTCTCTACTCCCAGTGACACGGTGGCCACATTGTTCCTGCAAGTCTTCCAGAGCGTACCACCGGGCAGTGCCAACCTGGCTTGGAACGCGCCGCAGGTGGCTTCCACCGCGACCCCCTGGTACACCGTATGGATGGAATATCCCATTGGCCAGTGGAACCTGCTCGCCACGGTGGATACCTCGGTATATGCCTACCAGCACGTGATCGATATCTGTGCGGATTCACTCACCTTCCGGGTGGGGTTGGCGGATGGGTCGGGCTGTGTTTCCTTCAGCAACCGCGCGGGCGATCACTTTGAGGATGTGACACCTCCCGATGTTCCGCAGATGGTGGCCGTGAGCGTGGATTCCATCTCCGGTCTGGCCACGTTGGAATGGGTCCCAAGTCCACAGCCGGACACTCAGGGATACATCATCGTACTCTCCACGCCCGGTGGTGGCATCATCATCGACACGGTCTATGGCCAGCCGAGTAATACCTATACCTGGGCCTTCAGCACGGCCGGGCTGGCCCCGGAATCCTTCACATTGGCCGCTTTTGATAGTTGCCAGGTGGGCATGCCGCCCAGCCCCAACACCAGTGCCACCGGCCCCCCGCACACCACCATGCATGCGGTCACCGTGTACGATCAATGCGCGGGTACCATGCGCTTGAACTGGACCCCATACGGCGGTTGGCCCCCCCAGTCACAGGAGGTCCATCATCAAGTGGATGGCGGTGCATGGTCGCTTTTGACGAACCTGCCTGGCGATGTAAGCACCTTCCAGCACAATGTGGACCCAGACAGGCAATACTGTTATGTGGTGAAGGCCGTTCAGACCGCTGGTGGCGCATCCTCGCTGAGCAACAGAACATGCCGGACCACCTTTTATCCGGGTCTTCCGGCCTTCAATTACCTGCGCACGGTCACGGTCATTGATGCGGATCGGATCCTGGTGGTGGACAGCATCGATGCAGGTGCCTCGGTGAGCGGCTACCGATTTGAACGTTCGGATAATGGCGGCCCTTATGAGGAAGTGGTGTTCTATCCAACGGCGGCCGGCCCGCTGATCAACTTCATCGATGAGGAAGTAGAGCCGGACAAGGTGGGCTACCGGTACCGGGTGGTGGTGCTGGATAGTTGCGGGCACGACGCCATCGTGAGCAATATCGGTGGTAATATCCTGCTGCGCGCCGAGGCCCTGTTGAGCGCAGAGAATGTGCTGGACTGGAACGGATATGCGAACTGGGCCGGTTTCCCGGCGGCTTACCGCATTCACCGGAGCATCGAGGACCTGGCCTTCACCCAGCTGGCCACCCTGCCCCCCCAACCCTGGACATGGACGGATAATGTAGCGAACCTGATCGCCGGTGATGGCCGCGCCTGCTATTATGTGGAAGCCTTGGAGGCGGGCAACCCATCGGGCATCAACGCCACTTCAGTGAGCAATATCGTCTGTGCCGTGCAGGAGGACCTCGTGTTCATCCCCAATGCCTTCGTGGTGGGGGGAGTGAACACCATCTTCCAGCCCGTGTTGGGTTTCGTCGATGTGAGCGATTACACCCTGAACATCATCAACCGCTGGGGTCAGGTGGTCTGGACCACCAATGATCCGTTGGAAGGATGGGATGGCCAGGTGGATGGCCGTCTGGTGCCCATTGGGGTGTATGGGTATTTCTGTGGATTCAGCAATGGGGCCGGGCGCCGCTTCGAGAAACGTGGCACAGTGACCATGCTCACCGCCCTGGAGTGATCGGGCGAACGGGCCGATGCCTACTTTTGTGCATGGATCGACCCGCCACCGCCAAGCCTCGCAAGGCGGCCGAAACGGCCCCCGCGAACGGCGCCGCTCCCACCGAGAAGATCACCGGAGAGGGGCTCACGTACGATGATGTGCTGCTGATACCCGCCTACAGCGAGGTGCTGCCCCGTGAAGTGGACGTTCGCTCGCGTTTCTCGCGCAACATCGAGATCAACCTGCCCATCATCTCCGCGGCCATGGATACGGTCACCGGCGCGGAGCTGGCCATCGCCATCGCACAGTGTGGTGGGATCGGTGTGGTGCATAAGAACCAGTCGATCGCCGCGCAGGCCGCCGAGGTGCGCCGCGTGAAGCGTTCCGAGAGCGGCATGATCCTCGACCCGGTGAAACTGGAGGAACATGCCGTGGTGGGCGATGCCCTCAAACTCATGGCCGAGCACCGGATAGGAGGTATTCCAGTGGTCGACAAGGATGAGCGCCTGGTGGGCATCATCACCAACCGCGACCTCCGCTTTGAGAAGAAGAGCGACCGCCCAGTGGCCGAAGTGATGACCAGCCAGCGCATCATCACCGCGAAACCGGACACCACCATGGCGCAGGCCGAGGACATCCTCCAGGAGCATAAGATCGAGAAACTGCCCGTGGTGAACGCCGAGGGCCGGCTTGTGGGGCTCATCACGTACAAGGACATCATCAAACTGAAGCAGCGCCCCAATGCCTGCAAGGATTCCCTGGGCCGCCTGCGCGTGGCTGCCGCCATCGGCATCGCAGCAGATTCCGTTGTACGTGCCCAGGCGTTGCGCGCTGCCGGTGTGGATGCGCTGGTGATCGACACCGCACATGGCCATAGCCGGGGGGTGTTGGAGATGTTGCGCCGCGTGAAAGCCGAAGTGAAGGGCGTGGATGTGGTGGTGGGCAACGTGGCCACAGCCGAAGCCGCGCGCGCACTGGCCGAGGCAGGGGCGGATGCGGTAAAAGTGGGCATCGGGCCTGGAAGTATCTGTACCACCCGGGTGATCGCCGGTGTGGGTGTGCCCCAACTCACCGCTGTGCTCGAATGTGCCCGGGCGGTGGAAGGCACCGGTGTGCCGGTGATCGCGGACGGAGGGATCCGTTACACTGGTGACATCGTGAAGGCCCTGGCCTGCGGTGCAGGTACCGTGATGGTGGGCAGCATGTTCGCAGGGGTGGAGGAAAGCCCAGGCGAGACGATCATCTTCGAAGGGCGTCGTTTCAAGACATACCGGGGCATGGGCTCCATTGAGGCCATGCAGCAGGGTAGCAAGGACCGTTACTTCCAGGACATGGAGGACGACATCCAGAAACTCGTGCCCGAAGGGATCAGTGGCCGGGTCCCTTACAAGGGAAAGCTGGCCGAGGTGGTCCATCAACTGGAAGGCGGACTCAGGGCGGGCATGGGCTACTGTGGTGCGGCCACCATCGCCGATCTGGCCCACGCGCGTTTCATCCGCATCACCAGTGCAGGTGTGAAAGAGAGCCATCCGCATGATGTGTACATCACGCGGGAGGCACCCAATTACAGCCATTTGTGAGGGGTCACCCGCTGCATACGCGGGTCTCCAATGCGGCGATAAGTCCTTCGGATACCGGGCTTTCCAGCTTTCGTGCGAAGAGCTTTCCCGATACGGACAGGGCTGGCAGATCGCTCAGGTCCAGCACGGCGGGTGCACTGCCGTTGCGTGCGTGCCAGTCGATGTGGCGGAGATTGTCGTTCACCACATTGGCGGCATAAGGCGAGTCCATCACCAGCGTCTGCATCAGGATCTCCTCACCACAGCGGGTGTGCCGGAACCGGCGCAGCAACCTCGGTTCACGTTCGAGCCGATCGAGAACATGGGCCACGCACCCCCGGCTGAGGCTCCACCAAGTGGAACCTCCGTACAGCGGTGGCAGCCCGCGCAGAGACCGCTGTACACCCAGGCGGACCTGCCAGCGCAGCAGTACATCCATCCAGGCGCTGCGATGTGGTTCGCGGATGTCGATGGTGTCCAGTGGATGCCAATGGGTGATTCGGTCCAGCCCCCCGTTGCGCCAGAACCTGGTGGGCAGGGGAAAGTGCTCCAGGAATTCCTGGCCGCACCGTTCTTCCATGAATGCTTCGAAGCGTTCCCAAGGAAGTAAGGGGTGGTCGCTGCCGCTGATCAGGTGCAGGTACCCCACATCGGGGTCTCGCAGGGCTTGTTCCGCCAGGTGCAGGATGGCCTTGATGTGGGCGGAACTCCCCCAGTTCACACGAAATTTCCGGGATAGGAGTTTCACGGTGGGGATCGCCCGCAGCGCATCCATATCCGCCTGGACCACGCGGACCTTATGGTCCAGATGGATGAAAACCTCCGCCTTCGGGCCCAGGCATCGCACCATGCGGGCAAGGTTGGGAAGACCCTTGTATGCAGTGATCAGGATCGCGTGGCGCATGGCAGGGGCAGGTGCCAAAAGTATCCCCCGCACAAGGGCGCCAAGAGCGGAGAGTCTTGGATCTTTTTAACGGGGAAGGGCGCGGACCGCCACTTCGCCGATCGGTTACATTTGCCACCCTTGCACGCTGGGCCCGGCCTGTAGCGCCGGTCCAACAACGAATGATCCATATGATGAACATACGTTCCCCACTATGCGCCTTTGTCCTGCTCTGTACGACCTTTCAGGTGGCTGCCCAAACAGGCCAGGGCGACCCCGTATTGCTGACCGTGGATGGCGATCCGGTGACCAAGGCGGAGTTCGAGGCCATTTACAAGAAGAACAACAAGGAAGCGAGTGTGACGCGTGAAGCGTTGGACGAATACCTGGAGTTGTTCATCAATTACAAACTGAAGGTACGTGAGGCAGAGGCTTTGGGCATGGACACCGTTGCGCGCTTCCGCAGCGAACTGGATGGTTACCGCAAGCAACTGGCACGGCCTTACCTGATCGATCGTGAACTGAACGATGTTTTGATGCGCGAGGCCCATGACCGTATGAGTGAGGAGGTTCGGGCCAGCCATATCCTTGTCCAGGTGGGCACCGATGCGGTACCCGAGGATACCCTGGCGGCGTGGAAGCGCATCAATGCCTTACGGGACCGCTTGACCAAAGGGGAGGACTTCGCAAGCGTGGCCAAGGGACCGGGTGGCAGTGACGACCCCAGTGCAGCGACCAACGGTGGGGACCTCGGTTGGTTCAGTGGCCTGCAGATGGTCTATCCGTTCGAGAGCGCGGCGTACCTCACACCGGTGGGGGGGCTTAGTACACCGGTCCGGACCCGCTTTGGCTATCACATCATCAAGGTGGAAGGCCGTCGTCCTGCACGCGGCAAGATCAAAGTGGCGCATGTGATGCTGCGCAGCACCCCACAGGATCCCGAGGAACAGCGCAACGCCGTTGAAAAACGTATCCGCGAGATATACCAACAGATCGTTTCAGGGGCGGTCCCATTCGCGGATGCGGCCCTCCGTTACAGCGAGGACGAAAGCTCGAGCACCAAGGGCGGTGAACTGCCCGAGTTCGGCACCGGCAAGATGATCGATGAGTTCGAGGACGCAGCCTTCGCCCTGGAGGCCGACGGTGCCATCTCCGAACCGATCCTTTCCCGATTCGGGTGGCACATCATAAAGCGCATCGAGTTCCAGCCCACGCCAACATTCGAAGCCGCCAAGGGGGAATTGAAAGCGAAGATCGCGCGGGACAGCCGCGCGGAGATCACCCGGAAGGCCTTTCTGGACCAGCTACGCCAGAACTACAACGTGCAGGAGCAGCGCAAGAACCTCAAGAAGGTGACGGCGCTGGTGGACACCACGATCTTCACCAAGGGCACCACCCTGCACGACACCATTGCGCGACGTGACCTACGGATGGGTGAATGGACCAGGGGCGGCCTGCGCTATGACCGTGAATTGGTGGGAATGATGCACGAAGGCAAGATGGTGGGAGGACGCACGCGCCAGTATGAGGAACTGACCCATACCATGGATGATACCGTGGTGGTGCGCGATGTGGCCAGGGGGTGGAGCTACGACCGCCGCAAAGCCGCCAAACTGAAAAAACCCCTGCTCATCATCAAGGATCGCACCTTCACCCAGCGTGACTTCCTGGACCATTTAGAAGCACGCCAGCGCCGCGAGCGCGTCAGCACCCCTCCGGATTACGTGGAGGCCCGTTTCAGCGAATTCGTGGATGAGCAACTACTGGCGTACGAGGATGATCACCTGGAGGAGAAGTACATGGACTTCCGCCTGTTGATGAAGGAATACCGCGATGGGATCCTGCTCTTCGAACTCACCGATCAGAAGGTATGGGGACGGGCTGTGCGTGACACCACGGGCCTGGAGACGTTCCACAGCGCCAACCGCGACCGGTTCATGTGGGATACGCGCTACGATGTGGACATTTACGCCTGCGCTGATGACAAGGTGGCCAGGCAGGTGCGCGGCCTGCTCCGCAAGGGTACACGCGGTGCGGAACTGATGGGCGTGGTCAACAAGAACAGCGCACTCGCACTGGACATTGAACCTGGCATTTTCACCACCGATCAGCGGCCGGTGCTGAAGGGGATCACAACAGCGGGGCTTAGTGCGGATATCCCACACGACGGTCGGGTGGTGATCATTGACACGAAGCGGATCATCCCCCCGGCTCCCAAGGAACTCGATGAAGCACGTGGTGCCATCACCGCAGCATACCAGGATCAGCTGGAGAAGGAGTGGATCGCTGAGCTGCGTGGCAAGTACAGTGTGGAGGTCAGCCGAGACGTGCTCTATTCCATCCAGTGAACCAGCCCATTCGTACGAACGGGCGCCACCATGCAGCGGCCTGGGCCGGAATGGTCATGCTGGTATTGGCCGCTTGCGCCAGCCCTGAGGATCAGGAAGACCCGCCAGTGGCCAGGGCGTACGAACAGGTCCTCCGGTGGAGCGATCTGCGCAGTGTGGTGCCCATTGATCTACGCCCGGAAGACAGTTCGGCGCTGGCACAGCGTTACATCAATAATTGGCTGATCAAACAGGTGGTGCTTCACAAGGCCGAACAGAATCTTAATGGGGCCAACGGGGATCTTGAGGCCCAACTGCGCGACTACCGCAATTCCCTGGTGATCTATGCCTACGAGCAGGCCCTTGTGGAGCAGAAGCTGGATACCTTGGTACCCATGTCCGAGATCGAGCGCTACCATGCCGGGAATGAAGCCGCGTTCGAGTTGCGGGACAACATCATGCGCGTTCGGTGGTTCAAGGTGAGGGATGATGACAGAAGGACCATGAAACGACTTGAAGACCATTTTAGTAGCGGCGACCCGGAACGCATGAGCCAGTTGGAGATGTGGCTGGCCGAGCGTGGTATTTCGATCCCCGACCACGGAGATAGCTGGAAAACCGCCGGGGCACTCGCAGTGGAGGTGCCGCCTCTTGCAGAACACCCCCTTGATGGACCTGGCCGCAGGGTATTGAAACAGAACGGGGCCACCTGGTTCGTTGAAGTGCTGGAGTACCGTTCCATGGGCAGCGCCACGCCATTGGAGCTTGTGCGCAAGGACATTCGTGCCATCATCATCAATCAACGCAAGCTGCAGCTCGTCGACCGCATGCGCCAAGACATCCACCGTGAAGCCGTCGAGAACAAGGACATCCAGGTTTACTGAGGCACTCCTGGTGCTGGCCTGCTGGCTGCCCATCGGTATGGCGGCGCAGCCACAAGGTGTGCTCATTGATCGTGTGCTCGCCGTGGTGGGTGGGCAGGCCATCCTGCAGAGCGACCTGATCGCCCGCACCGAGCAGGCACGGCAGCAGGGCGGAGGGACCACCCTCGCCACCGAGTTGGAATGTGGCGAACTGGAGGACCTGCTCTACGAGAAACTATTGGTGGAGCAGGGCAAACTGGATAGTGTGGTGATCGAAGAAGGTCAGGTGAGCGCTGAATTGGACAGGCGCATCCGGTATTTCGCTTCCCAACTGGGGGGGGAAAAGAAACTTGAAGAGTTCTACGGCAAGAATGTGGCGGAGATCCGTGCCGAATTCCGGGAGCAGGTGCATGACCAACTCATGGTGCAGCAAATGCAACAACGCGTCACAACGGACATCCGCGTGACACCGCGCGATGTGCAACGCTTCTTCAATGACATACCCAAGGACAGCATCCCATACATCAACGCCGAGGTGGAGTATGCGCAGTTGTTGCGCATCCCGCAGCCCAGCGAAGAGGAGGAACGCCGCGTGCGGCGAAAGGCCGAGGAGTATCGCAATTCGATCTCCAATAACGAGCGCGATTTCTGCACAGTGGCCATCCTGTATTCGGAAGACCCAGGCTCAGCCAAGGAATGCGGTGAACTGGGAATGGTGCCCACCGGCGTGATGGTGCCCGAATTCGATGCGGTCGCCCTCAGCCTGAAGGATGGCGAGATCTCCCAGGTATTCAAGACCGAGTTCGGCTATCATTTCATGCAGTTGATCGAGCGGCGTGGGGAGCAATACAGCGCACGGCATGTGCTGCTGCGCCCACAGGTGACCAATGATGATCTTAACATACAGCGGAACTTCCTCGACAGCCTTGTGCGTGGGTTGCGCAGAGGCGAGTTCGAATTCGAAGCGCTTGCGGCGAAACACAGCGATGACGAGGAAAGCAAGGGCAACAATGGCTTGATGATCGACCCCATGAGCAACACCACACGCTGGGACATGAGCACACTTGACCAACAGACTTTCTTCGTGTTGGACAAGCTCAAAGCCGACGAGGTGAGTGAACCGCAACTGGTGGTATCACCGAACGGTTCAAAAGCATATCGCCTGGTGAAACTGCTCAAGCGTACCGAACCCCACGCGGCCAATCTGAAAGACGATTACCATTTGATACAACAAGCAGCGGAGGGTAAACTGCGTGCGGCCGCGGTGGACAACTGGGTGAAGGAAAGACTGGGGTCCACCTATGTGCGCCTGGCACCCGACTATGTGGATTGCCCATTCCTTCACGCATGGGGCCGCAATGTGGCCAGCGAATAGAACCTGACAAGAACGATCCCCGATATGGCAATGAACATACCGCAGAACGACGTACAGGCCGTGGAACGATTCGGCGAGCATTACCGCAAGCTGAAGCGCGAGGTAGGCAAGGTGATCATCGGCCAGGACCAGGTGGTGGACCATGTATTGCAGGGGATCTTCAGCCGCGGGCACTGCCTGCTTGTGGGGGTGCCTGGCCTGGCAAAGACCCTTCTGGTAAATACCGTGGCCCGGTCCCTTGGCCTCAGCTTCAACCGGATCCAGTTCACCCCGGATCTGATGCCCAGCGATATCATTGGATCGGAGATCCTCGATGAGGACCGCCGGTTCCGCTTCCTCCGCGGGCCCATATTCGCCAACATCATTCTGGCCGACGAGATCAACCGGACCCCCCCCAAGACCCAGGCGGCCCTGTTGGAGGCCATGCAGGAAAAGGCCGTCACCGCGGCTGGCCAGACCCACCGCCTGCCCGATCCCTTCTTTGTACTTGCCACACAGAATCCGATCGAGCAGGAAGGCACCTATCCCTTGCCAGAGGCACAGCTGGATCGCTTCATGTACAATATCTGGGTGGATTATCCCGGTTTCGAGGAGGAATTGGCCGTGGTGCGCGCCACTACAGGGGAAGTGCAGGCCGAGGTGGAACCGGTGCTTACCGCCGAGGAGATCCTGACCTACCAGGGTCTCGTGCGCCGGATCCCCGTACCGGACAACGTGCTGGAATATGCGGTGCGCCTGGCTGTGCGCACCCGCCCGGGTCTTAATGGGGCACCCGCCATTGTGAACGATCATGTGAGCTGGGGTGCCGGACCGCGTGCCTCGCAGTTCCTGGTGATCGGAGCCAAGGCCCATGCACTGGCGAACGGCCGGTTCTCACCCGACATCGCCGATGTGCAGGCAGTGGCCATGCCCATCCTGCGCCACCGTCTGGTCCGGAACTACAAGGCGGAGGCTGAAGGGATGACGGTGGACCGCATCGTCGCAGCCATCCTCTGAGCGGCGATCCCGCCATATCGATGCAGCATCGTTGGGCACTGTCCCCGATCAGGGCCATCGCTTAGTGTTGAACCCCTTGCTTCCGCAACAAAGCAAGGAATGGCCGCCCCTACGTGCATAGCCCTATGCCCCTGGTGCCCCCCATGCGGACTCACACAGATGATCGCAATATGAGTATGGAATAAGAGGCGTTAGCCCCGGTTCCCAGATCCATCGATCATGTAGCTTTGGATACCGCAAGCGACTCCATTCGATCGCGGATATCCCATGACATTCATTCTTCGCACCTCTGCATTCCTGTCCGTCGCTTGTATGGCAGCGATAACCCTGGCTCAATTGCCTACTGTGGACATCACCAGCCATACCACGGTGAACGACCAGGTGGAGATCTACATCCGCCCCGATGGTCCTTTCGATGAAGTGTTCTCCTCGTCGGTCTTCACGTTGAGATGGCTCAACGCCGACGGCGCCAACTTGGGTTCGGTGCAGCAGGTGGTCCCGGAAGTGCAATATCAATCCGTTACCAAATCAGGACCCGAACAGGTCGATGGCGCTTTCCGCTACCAGATCTTCACTGGATTTGGCCTTATCACCCTCATGGATCTTGAAACTTCATGGGCGGCCAATGAGGAAGTATTGCTATGCAGGGTCAATGTCATCAATGGATCTAGTTGGTTCGAATTGGTGAATGATGATTGGACCCAGTCGAACAACGCCTCCTACTACATATCTCTCAATGGCGAGGACCGCACGGGGCAGATCTACAGCTTCACCACCGTGGCGGAGGAGGGGATCGAAACAGATGGGCGCGATGTGCGTATCATGCCCAATCCTGGCACCGGTCCTTTCCAAGTATGGATGGATGGCATGGGTGAGGGTCGTTTGGAGATGTACATCACAGATGGCATGGGGCGTAATATCTGGTCGCACACGACCGGCCTTGGCAAGGGCACGGTACGCGAGGAGATCGACCTCAGTGGCCGGGCCGATGGGGTGTATCTGCTCACCCTGCGCTCAATGTCAGGAACAAGCACCCACCGCATCATACTCAACCGGGATTGATCCGTATTGGTGCCAGGCAAGAACCGATCATTCCAACATGGCTACTCGCGCGTTCCACAGTACAAGCCGCTTCCTTTTCACCACCCTGCTTCTTCACACTGCCCTCGTCGCCTCAGCACAATCGGGTGGGCCATGGGGAACCCTGCATGAGGCCCTTCTCGCTGGACGGGGAGAGCGCCGGATCGTACCAATGGCATATCGGACCGTGGCCGTGGATACCACCGCCATGCGTACCCTTCTGCTGCAGGCGCCTGTTGGTGATGTGCGTTCCTCTCCCGCGGTCATTGAACTTCCCACCCCGGACCGAAATGGCACCGAGCGTTTCCGATTCGTTCGCAATACGCTATTGCATCCGGAACTCGCGGCGCACTTTCCTTCGATCACCACTTGCAGCGGCGAAAGCATGGATCACCCCGGCGTGTTGATCCAGTTCGATCTGACCATGCACGGCTTCCACGCAATGGTGATGGACCCTGAACGCGGGGACTGGTTCATCGACCCATATGCCTTCGGGGTCGCCGATGCCTGCCTCGTCTACCGCAAACGTGATCTGGTCAAACCTTCACAAGCTGCCTTGAGCTGCGACTACGACCTGGTGAACGACATGGAAGCCGCTGCGCAATGGACCAACGACCAGGTGCTGGCCGAAGGTGCACCCCGTGCTGGCGATTGCCAGAAGCGCACCTACCGTTTGGCCCTGGCCTGCACCGGTGAGTATGCGAACTACCACGGCAGCAATCCACAGAACAATAACAAGGGGCCCGCGCTTGCCGCAATGGCCACTACCATGAACCGGGTGAACGGCATCTATGAACGGGATGCCACCCTCACCATGCAAATGGTTCCCAATAACCACTTGGTGGTCTTCCTTAACCCGAACACCGATCCGTACACGAACAACAACGGGGGGACCATGCTGGGCCAGAACCAGACGACCTGTAATAACATCATCGGCTTCAACAATTACGACATCGGGCATGTATTCAGCACCGGTGGGGGTGGAGTGGCCTATCTGGACGCGCCCTGTAGCAGCTACAAGGCGGGGGGGGTCACCGGCCTGGCACAACCCGTTGGTGATCCCTTCGATGTAGACTATGTGGCGCACGAGATGGGACACCAGTATGGTGCGAACCACACACAGAACAACAACTGCAATCGACACGGCCCGGCGGCCTTCGAACCGGGCAGCGCTTCCACCATCATGGGTTATGCGGGGATCTGCTCGCCTAATGTGCAGAACAATAGTGATGCGCTATTCCATGCCCACAGCTTGGCGGAGATCGCCAGCCGCCTGGCCAGCGGCAACGCTGGCCAATGTCCACAGGTCACTTCCTCCAACAACCAGCCACCCACGGTAAGCGCTGGACCGAACCGTACCATCCCGTATTCCACGCCCTTCCTGCTCACCGCCACCGCATCGGACCCGAATGGCGCGGACGTGCTCTCCTACGCATGGGAGCAGATGAACAACCAGGTATCCACCCAGCCTCCGCAATCCACCAATACCGGCGGCCCCAATTTCCGTGCGTTGCTGCCCGTGGGGAGCCCTTCGCGATACTTCCCCAACCTGAATGCGGTGGTGGCTAACCAGAATCCTACCTGGGAGGTGCTCTCCAGCGTGGGACGCACCTTCAATTTCCGGGTCACTGTACGCGATAATAAACCTGGCTCGGGCTGCACCGCCGAGAGTAACCGCACCATCACGGTCGCGAGTGGTTCTGGTCCTTTCGTGGTGACCCAGCCCAACACCAATGTGAGTTGGGCGGCGGGATCTTCACAGACCGTCACATGGAATGTGGCTGGCACGACCGCATCTCCGGTAAGTTGTGCCAACGTGGACATTTTACTCTCCGTGGATGGGGGCCTCACGTACCCCCACACATTGCTTACCGCGACACCCAATGATGGATCCCAGGCCGTCACCATCCCCTCCATCCCAGCCACTACCACGGCGCGGATCATGGTGCGCGGCAATGGGAATGTGTTCTACGACATCTCCAACGTCAACTTCACCATCACTGCGGGGTCCACCTGTCCGATCCCTACGGCAGTGACGGTGAACGAGACAGGGCCCACTGCGGTGAACGTGTCCTGGAGTGCTTCAGCGGGCAACACCTTCACATTGCGCTATCGCGTCGTGGGCTCTCCCAGCTGGACCAACATCACGGGCATCAGCAACACCAGCCAATCCGTTGGTGGTTTGGCCAATTGCGCCAACTATGAATTTCAGGTGCGCCGCGATTGCGCGGGCAGCAGTAGCCCTTACTCAGCCTCGGTCACATGGCAGTATTCCGCATGTTGCAACCCGGTGACCATCGTGATTGTGACCGACCGATATGGAGGGGACATCACTTGGGCGCTTACTGGTGGGGGCACCACATATGCCACGGGCGGCCCTTATCCGGACCAAGCCTCCAACGGGGCCTATCCCCAGCCCTCAGTGGACCTTTGCCTTCCTGACGGCTGCTACGCACTGACGATCAACGACAGCTTTGGCGACGGTCTGTGTTGCAGTTGGGGGAACGGATACATGCAGGTCCTTGGCGGTGGTGGCCAGTCACTGGGCATTACACCCGGCGGCAACTGGTCACAGCAGATCATCAACTTCTGTGTCAGCACCCAGGTGAAGGCCAGCGTGAAGCTTTTCCTTGAAGGGCCTTACGTGGGGCCACTCATGAACGATGCTCTGCGGAGTCTTCCATCCTTTCCCTTGCAGGAGCCGTATTCGGCTTTGGGTTGGCCGCAGATCGGGGGCGGAGCGGAGACCACGGTCCCCAGCGTGCTGAATGTGACGGGCAACAATGCCATCGTCGATTGGGTGCGCCTGGAGTTGCGGCAGTCCGGCAATCCCGGCGCTGTGGTGGCCACAAGACAAGCGCTCTTGCAACGCGATGGAGATGTCGTGGACGCCACTGATGGGGTCTCGCCCGTGGGATTCGTGGCGGCTCCAGGCAACTACCACATCGTCGTTCAGCACCGGAATCATTTGGGCTGCATGACCGCCTCGGCCGTGGCCTTGGGCGCCACACCGGTGGTCGTGGACCTGAGCCTCGGAGGTACTTCCACCTGGGGGACCGATGCCCGAAAGACAATTGCTAGCATACGCGCGCTGTGGGCTGGTGATGTGAATGGGGACGGCGTGATACGTTACACCGGGGCTGGCAATGACCGCGATCCCATCCTTACAGCCATCGGCGGCACAGTACCCACGAACACTGTTTCGGGCTACCTCCAATCGGATGTGAACATGGATGGTGCGGCCAAGTACACCGGTGCAGGCAACGATCGTGACCCCATCCTGGTGAATATCGGAGGTACGGTACCCACCAACCAGCGCTTCCAACAGATCCCATGACCGCATGGAGGCCATCCCTGCGCTGGGTGGGACTCCTGACCACGGTGACCTGCACTTCAATATGGGTGAATGGTCAGCAATGGGAGGTATTCGACATGGTCACAGCGGGCTTCCCCAGTGTGACGGTCCTGGATGTCACACAGGACAGCGCCGGTACCATCTGGGCGGCCACCGATTGGGGGCTTTGCGGATACGATGGCCAGCAATGGACCATTCTACAAGAGGCCAATTCCGGATTGCCTGACAACTACCTGCGTGCACTGGCGGTGGACCATGAAGGTCACCTATGGATCGGTACCACCAATTCCGGCATAGCCATACGGACGGAAAGCGGGGATTGGACGTATTTACGCACCGACAACAGCCCCTTGGTGATCGACGCGATCCAGGGCATCACCGTCGATCATCGTGGATGGGTTTGGATCGCCACGGAAGCCGGACTACAGTGCTTTACCGGGGAGGATTGGTTCCTCTACGACAACACACCGGAAAGCCATCTGGGTTATCAGTTCTGGGGGGCGAACGTATTGGCCACTGCGGTGCGAGAGGATGGCCTGGTGGCGCTTGCCATGAAGAATGGTGGCATGACGTACATCAGCGACGATGACTTCATTTACTACACCTCGGCCCAGGATGGCTTCCCGGACAATTCACAGAACGCCGCGGCATTCGACAGTACTGGCGACCGCTGGCTGGCCTGCCCGGCTGGAGGGCTGGTCCGGCATGCCGGGCCACATATCGGCGGTCCATGGTTCCAGTACAATGGCTTTACAGCGGGTCTGCCGGATGACACCCACACCAGCATTGTCATCGACGGGGAGGACCGAAAATGGGTGGGTACCGAGATCGCCGGGATCATCCGCTTTGAGGGTCCCGGGTCATGGAGCACGCTCAATACCACGAATTCCGGCCTGCCCGACGACCACGTGCTCTGCCTGCACCTGGACCAGGATGGCGACCTGTGGGTGGGGACCAAATTCGGTGGGCTGGCCCGTTACCGGCCATTCACCGGGGTCAATGACGGAGATGCGGCCCGGGCTGGCATCATTTCAGTACATCCCATGCCATTCAGTGATCGCTTCATGGCAGATCTGCGGGCCCTCCATGGACCGGTCACCTGGCAACTGATGGATGCCGCTGGAAGGGTGTTGCGTAAAGGAAGATCCACCGGTGGTGTGATCCAGGAATTCCTTTGGCCGGACCTTGGTCCGGGCCTGTATCTGTTCGTCGTGAACGATCGGGTTTCCAAGGGAGCCAGTCGTGTGATCCGCTCCGCTCCATGACAGAATTGACCATGTGCCGGTCAACCCGTAATTTGCACCTTCTGCTCCGGTCGTCCTAACGAATTAATTCCTGCTCAATGGAACTGCGAAACAGGATCCTGTCGGTCCTTGTCATGGGCTTTATTCCGACCACTGGTGTGATCGCCCAGTGTAGTCAGACCAATGCCACCACCTGTGTGTGCCGTACACCCGGCCTGACCACCTGCGACCTATTGCCCGACCTGACCATCTCCTGGGTCGCGCTGGAGAATTATGCCAGCGGTCCCAGCGAATATCCACAATCCGGCAGCAACGCCGGGCGCCTCCGGGTCACCGGCTCCACTCCCAATATCGGGTATGGCAACATGGAGGTGCGGACAGCGGATGAATTTGGCAACAGATACTTCATATGTGGACCGGACACCTTTGCCGTGAGTGGTGGCCAGACCGGATTCACCTGTCCTAATGGGCAACAGCCCAAGCAGATCATCTTCCAACAGATCTACCGCAAGCAGGGCAACCAGATGTTGCGCAATGAGCGCACGGCGGGGAGCATGACCTACCACTCTGGGGCCGGGCACAACCATTACCATGTGGATGATTGGACCACCATGACCCTGCGTCTGGCGCAACCTGGGATCAGTGATCCAAGGGAATGGCCGGTATTGGCGACGGGTGCCAAAGTGGGATTCTGCCTGATGGATTATGGCTGGTGCAGCACATCGACCTATCATGGTCATTGCCGTACCAGTCAGGAGTACGGGGGAGGAATAGCACTGAACAGCAACTCGAATTTCCCGAATATCGGGATGAATGGAGGGTATGGCTGTGGTACCAATGAGCAGGGCATCTCTGTGGGCCGGACCGATGTGTACAGTGAGAGTCTGGACATGATGTGGATCAACATGATGGACGGTCTGTGCAACGGTGACTATTGGATCGTGGCCGAGGTGGACCCCAACAATTCATTCGTGGAGGAGAACGATGAGAACAACTGGACCGCGATCCCCTTTACCCTTACACAACAAAGGCCTGTCGGCAGTGGCGGCGCAGCCTCGATCCTGGCCCCCGATGGTCTGCGGGTGGCCCCTGGTTCAACGATAAGCTTGACGGCTACTCCCGGCTATTCCTACTTGTGGAGCAACGGTGCCACCACGCGCACGATCGAGGTGGATCAACCAGGCAGCTATTCCGTGACGGTGACCGCTCCCTGCGGGTCCTTGGTCTCTCCACCAGTGCAAGTCACTTCCTTGCCAGCTTTGCCACCACCGGTGGGGCAGGGTGCCGAAGCGGTCGGTCCGGCATCGGTACAACTCAGTGCCACGGGCCAGGGCACGGACATACTCTGGTACAACACCCCGGATGGTGGTTCACCCATCGCCATGGGAGGTATGTATGACACACCGGTGCTGGAAGAGACCACCTCCTATTATGCGTCCACACGCACTGTGCACGGTGGCCAGGAAATGATGGGTGCGAAGACCAACCTGAGTGGGTCTCAGAGTAGTTCGACCGCTAGGCAGCTATTGATCTTCGACGCCTTTGAGCCCTTTGAACTCGTATCCGTGAAGGTGTACGCGACCGGCAATGGCGATCGGCATTTCGTGTTGGTGGATAACGTGGGCAACCTGATCGACGAGCGCTATGTGTATGTCCAAAGTGGAACACAACGGGTGGACTTGAATTTTCAGGTCCCGTCTGGTACGGGTCTTCGGATCACCGCATTCGATGACAACACCGAGATCACCCTGGCTCTGCATCGCGACAACGAAGGAGTGAGCTACCCTTATGCCATCGGAACGGTCGGCAGCATCACGGGCAGCACTGCCGGGCCCGGATACTATTACTACCTGTATGATTGGGAGGTGCGCACTCCTACCATTACCGTGGAAAGCGCCCGCACGGAAGTCGTAGCCACGGTGACCGATGGCGTGGTGCTGGACATGCGTGTGCTGCTCGATGGTCCATTTGATGTGGGAGCCGGGCTGATGGGCGATCAGTTGCGCATCGCAGGCCTGATCCCCGCTGTGGAACCTTATACATCACTGGGTTTCCAGCATGCCAGCGACGGCGGAGGCGAGACGATCGACCCCGCCCTGCTTGCGATCACAGGCCCTGAAGCGGTGGTGGACTGGGTGATGGTGGAACTGCGCGATGCGCAATCCCCTGCCACAGTGGTAGCCACCCGTAGTGCCTTGGTACGCAGGAATGGACAGGTGACCGCTTCGGATGGTGGACCCATGAGACTGGCCACACAGGCAGGCAGCTATCATGTGGCGGTGCGGCATCGGAACCATCTGGGGTGTATGACGGAACTGCCTTTGGCATTGGGTGCGGCACCGATATTCGTGGACATGTCCGCCTCTGCCACCGCCATATGGGGGCAGGAACCACGAAAGTCAGTGGGTGTGTTTCGGACCTTATGGAGCGGGAATGTTGTGACTGATGAGCGTTTGAAGTACACCGGCGCCGAAAATGACCGGGACCCGATCCTGGCCGCAGTGGGTGGCACGGTCCCAACCAACATAGCGAACGGTTACCTTGCGTCCGATACCAACCTGGATGGCATGGTGAAATACACCGGTTCCGATAATGATAGGGACGTGATACTTACGAACATAGGGGGGAGCGTCCCCACCAATACGCGTCTTGAACAACTACCTTCACCTTGATGCCAAGGTTAGTGACCTTTCGGCCTTTACCAACATCACAAACCCCAGTTCCATGCATTGCTACTCCTACCCATTGCTCCGCCGCCTCCTACTCCTGCTCCTGTTCCCCATCACCTTGTTGGGTAATGTCCACGCACAAGGACCGACCAATGTTGACATTGATCTGGCTGAGGGTGCTGGGGGCAACCAATTGTTGGTGCGGTTGCGTTTCAATGGCGGTTCTTTTGGCGAGGTCTTGAGCAATCTTCAGTTCACGATCCGATGGCCGGAAGCTTCACCCGCCACTTTGCCACTCGGCACGGCTTTTTGCTCTGGTCCGGCATTCCCCATCGGGCCCTCGGCGACAGTGATCGACGGCGGGTTCAAGTACAGGACCTGGAATGCCGTAGCGACGGCCCAGCTTCAATGGGATCCTGATGAGGACGGTGGCTGCGGATTCGTTTTCCCAGCCAATGAGTGGGTGACGGTCCTCACGATCAACCCGAACAACAACGCAGCATCATGCACCGAATTCCAGATCGTGAATGATGCCTTTACTGGTGCGAACAACCGGAACTATTTCGTTTCGCTCAATGGTAGCGCCAACAATGGGGGCGGCCAGCCTTACACGGGTGTGATCGAACCCACACCGGTGGAAGCTGGAGGCGCTTGCAACACGGATTGCGCCGGCGTACCGGGTGGCAGTGCGAGCATCGATGACTGTGACGTGTGCAGCGGTGGCACCACGGGCATCCCGCCCAATAGCACGTGCCTGGACTGCAACGGCGACGTCAATGGCACGGCCAGTGTGGATCAGTGCGGTGAGTGCTCCGGCGGCAATACGGGCATTCCGCCCAATAGCACGTGCCTGGATTGCAACGGCGACATCAATGGCACGGCCAGTGTGGATCAGTGCGGTGAATGCTCCGGGGGCAATACTGGCATACCGCCCAACAGCACGTGTCTGGATTGCAACGGCGACATCAATGGCACGGCTACAGTGGACCTGTGTGGTGAGTGCTCCGGCGGTAACACGGGCATACCGCCCAACAGCACGTGTCTGGATTGCAACGGCGACATCAATGGCACTGCTACAGTGGACCTGTGTGGTGAGTGCTCTGGCGGTAACACTGGCATTCCTCCCAACAGCACCTGCCTGGATTGCAACGGCGACATCAATGGCACGGCCAGCGTGGATCAGTGCGGTGAGTGCTCCGGCGGCAATACGGGCATTCCGCCCAACAGCACGTGCCTGGACTGCAATGGCGACATCAACGGCACGGCCTTCATAGACAACTGCGGCGACTGCGTGGGTGGTAATACCGGTCAGACCCCATGCGCGAACGATTGTAATGGTGATCCGGGCGGCAGCGCCACGATCGACCTGTGTGGAGAGTGCTCCGGCGGTAACACGGGCATACCGCCCAACAGTACTTGTCTGGATTGCAACGGCGACATCAATGGCACAGCTACAGTGGACCTGTGTGGTGAGTGCTCTGGCGGTAACACAGGCATTCCACCCAACAGCACCTGCCTGGATTGCAACGGCGACATCAATGGCACGGCCAGCGTGGATCAGTGCGGTGAGTGCTCCGGCGGCAATACGGGCATCCCGCCCAACAGCACGTGCCTGGACTGCAATGGCGACATCAACGGCACGGCCTTCATAGACAACTGCGGCGACTGCGTGGGTGGTAATACCGGTCAGACCCCATGCGCGAACGATTGTAATGGTGATCC